>NZ_MIYM01000010.1:0-168581 GCF_001777155.1 Hydrogenophaga sp. PML113
GGGCGCACGGGCTACCCCAGCATGACGGCGCGCCGGCGCAACACGGCCGAGCACAGCATCGAGGTGGTGGGCGCCCAGCTGCGCGCCATGATGCCCTGGATCGCCAAGAACAAGCTGGTCGACCAGAGCCGCAACTGATTTCGAACGAAGGAACGCCCACGCCATGCCGCAGGACGTACAGGAACACAAGGTCGCCATCGTCACGGGCGCGGCGCGCGGCATCGGCCTGGCCAGCGCGCGCTGGTTCCTGGCACGCCAGTGGCGCGTGGTCATCGTCGACAAGGACGCGCCCGCGCTGAACGCGGCGCGCGAGCAACTCGAATGGGAAGCGCCGGGCCGCTCGCTCGCCCTGCCCGCCGACGTGTCCCACCCGGCGCAGGTGGCCGATGTGGTCGCGACCGTGGACACCACCTGGCAACGCATCGACGCGCTGGTGAACAACGCGGGCGTGGCCGTCTTCAAGCCGCTGGTGCAGACCAGCTTCGAGGAGTGGCGCTACGTGATGGCCACCAACCTCGACGGCGCCTACCTCTGCAGCCAGGCCGTGGTGCCGGTGATGCGCCGCCAGGGCGGCGCCATCGTCAACATCGCCTCCATCTCGGGCCTGCGCGCGAGCACGCTGCGCGTGGCCTACGGCACCAGCAAGGCCGCGCTCATCCACCTGACCAAGCAGCAGGCGGTGGAGCTCGCGGGCCTGGGCATCCGCTGCAACGCCATCGCGCCCGGCCCGGTGGAAACGGCCATGGCCCAACAGGTGCACACGGCGGAGATCCGCGCCGACTACCACGCGGCGGTGCCGCTCGCGCGCTACGGCTCGGAAGAGGAGATCGCCAACGGCATCGGCTTCCTCTGCTCGCCGGAGGCCAGCTACGTCACCGGCCAGGTGCTGGCGGTGGACGGCGGCTTCGATGCGGCGGGGGTGGGCCTGCCCACGCTCAGGCGGGATTTCGGCGGGGTCTGAGGGGCCCGTCTTATCTGGGGTGTCGAGGCGCCCGCCGTTGGGTGCGGCGGGCCCGGACCCGGCGTTGGCCGCCGCTGCCGACAGGCCTCTTCAACTCCTGGCGCGCGGCTTCAGGCGGAAGCTGACGCCGAGCCGGTTGATCGCGTTCATGGCGGCGATGGTCAGGGTCAGGTCCACCAGATCCTTCTCGCCGAACACGGCCAGCGCCGCGGCGTAGGCTTCGTCGGACGCATGCGTTTCGCTCACGCGCGTCACTTCTTCCGACCAGGCCAGCGCGGCACGCTCTTGCTCGGTGAACAGATACTCGGCCTCATGCCAGACCGGCACCAGCACCGCCTTGTCGACCGATACGCCCTCTTTGATCAGGTCGCGGGTGTGAATGTCGATGCAGTGGGCGCACCCGTTGATCTGCGACACACGCAGGAAAACCAGATGGATGAGCGTGCTGGGCAGGTTCGTGCCGTTCACGACATGGTGGTGCAAGGCGCCCATTGCCTTGGCGCCCTCGGGGGATACAGCAAACCAGTTCGCGCGATTCATGAGGCTCAGTCCTTTCTATGGGTGGTCTTTGACGGCCAGCACTCGGCCAATCCCACCCAAGACGGACAGCACCCGCGCCTTGTGACAAACGGCGGCGATGCGCACCCCGCAGACGAGCCTCACCAAGGCCTGGATGCCTTCGACCACGCCAGGACCACGCCAATGGTCCCCACGCCCGACACGCCAACCCAGTGGCGCACCGCAGGCAAGCGCCCTCACTCCCGCTCCACCCAGGCCCCGCCCTCTTCGTCCCGGCACCACTGCCGCCAGCCGTGGCGGTACGCGTGCTGCACATAGGGTCCGCGCAGGATGCGGGGGTCGGCTTCGGTGCTGTGTTCCTGGCCCAGCAGGTAGACCGCGCCGGCCCAGGCGCTGACCCGCGTGGGCCGGGCACGGCGCAGGGCTTCGTCCGCGAGGGCCGCCGCCTGCTCCACCGAACCGGCGCGCACCAGGAAGCCCGTGTCCGGCCCGTTGGGGCCGCCGGTGAAGGGGTCGTCGGCGTCGTTGCCCCAGCGGATGACTTCGTAGAGGTTCATGAAAAACGTCACCCGTTTCAAGGGCCGGGGCAGTGTACCGTCGGGGGCTATACCAACCGTCCCCCAGCCCTCGCATGAAGCCCCATCGCGCCGCCCCGATCCTCGCCGCCGCCCTGCTCGCGCTGTCGTTCACCGCCGGGGCCCAAACCCCAGGCAACCAGGGCAAGCTCGACTTCCAGCCGCCGGACCTGCCGGCCGAGCTCAAGGGGTTGAAGAGCCTGCAGCAGATCGGCGGCGCCTGCGACATGCTCTTCAACCGCACCACCAAGAGCCTCAGCCAGGAGTACTTCAAGTCCACCGACAGCGCGCGGGCCGGCACGGTCTTCGGCTGGATGCGCGACCTCTCCGCGCGCCGGCATGCGCTGGACACCGCCGGCCTGACGGGCATGGGCATCGTGCCGGCCGACATTCCGGTGATCCAGCAGGCCTTCCGCGCCCCAAACATGAGCCCCGCCGGCATGGAGCGCGCCTTCAAGTTCTGCGACGAGCTGGGCGACTCGGTCACGGCGGCGGTCAAGCAGGCGCTGGACGCCAGCGGGTGGGCGGACTACCAGGCCCAGGTGTCCAGGCGCACGCTCAAGGCGCTGATGGACCACGCCCCCGCCGAGAAGAAGAACAACTGAGGCGGCCCGCCCGCCTCACTGCACCGGCGCCACCGCCAGCAGGTGGTTCGAGAAGCTGGTCTCCGTTTCGCAGCGCCAGGTCGCCCACAGCTTGCAGCCCTCGGGCGCGCCCTCGTCCAGCTCCAGCGCGAGCCAGTTGCGCGCCGCCATCACGTGCTTGTCGTGGCCGGGGAACAGCATCATCTCGGCCACGTACATCACGTCGATGGCCTGCGGGTGCTTGGCGCTGGCGTTCAGCCAGGACAGGAACAGCCGCTCCATCACGCCCATGAGCGAGGGGTGCACCACCGCCGACGAGGTGAACTGGTGCATCTGCGACCAGGTCTCGGAGGCCGGCAGGTCCTTGCGGTAGGCCGTGCCCCAGGCGGCCACGTGCACGTCGCCCGAGACCAGCGACACGCGGATCTTCTTGTCCTTGGCCAGGGCCGAGAACACCTCCAGCAGGCGCTTGCGCTCGCCCTCGTGGTCGTCGTGCGACCAGTGGTCCTTCAGGTCGTCGGCGTTGCTGTCGGTCACGTGGTCGGCGCCGAATTTGTCGAGCAGCAGCTCGGCCAATGAAAGCTTGGGGTGCACCACGGGCACCGAGGACATGAACAGCAGGTGCCGGCAGGGCTTGGATTTCGCCGGGCTGTCGCTGCCGGGCAGCGCGCCCAGCCAGGCCTTGATCTCGCGCCAGGTGTCGGTGCCCATCACCTGGTTGCGCGAGCGCTCGGTGCGCAGGTCGGCCGCGACGACGGCCAGCGGGCCGAGCGAGTACACCGAGGTGAAGCCCGGCTGCCGGTCCAGCAAGGGCAGCGCCAGCGGGTCCTTGGCCAGGACCTTGCTCCACGCGATGGGTTGGAACAGCGGGTCTTGTGTCGAGAAGCCCGGTGGCGTCGCGTCCTGCAGCTCGGGCAGCTCGTCCAGCGCGTGCTGCATCTGGAACACCCAGAAGGCGCGGCGCGCATGGCGGAACAGGGCCTGGAACAGCGGGCTGTGCTGCATCTCACCGCTGTAGGAACCCCAGCCGTCGAAGATGTCGTGGTCGTCCCACATCATGAGGGTGGGGATGCGCGACAGGGCCGTGGCCGCGTCCAGCGCGGGCGTCTGGGCGGACCAGGAACTGCGGTCCTTGGGCAGCCAGCGCTGGCGGTACAGGCCGAAGTAGTAATCGGCGATCTTCTTGTCCAGCGCGGCCGTCACCGGAAAACTCAGCTGGTCCGCGCGCGGCAGGGCCACCCACTGGCGCAGCGCCTCGATCTCTTCCCAGATGGCGTCGAAGTAGATCTGGTCGCCGCCCATGAGCATGAGGTGGAAGCGCTGCAGCTGCTTGTCGTGGATGCGGCGCTCGTGCCAGAGCTGCTCCTTGTCCAGCAGCTTGGGCTCACCCGAGGGCAGCGGCACGCGCAGGGACTTGTCGTGGCTGAACAGAAGGTCTTCCCACACGGCGTTGGAGGTGCGCACCAGCTTGCGCATCACCGCCGGGTCCGAGAAGCCGTTGCAGGACACGTAGGCCATTCGCGGCGCCTCGTCCTTGGCCGGCACGGTCATCGCCCAGCGCGGCCCGCCGACGACGCCGTAGCCCACCAAACGCTCGTTCTTGAGCCGCTTGCACGACAGGTCGTAGCGCAGGTAGCGCTCGCCCGAGGTGAGCAGCAGCTCGCGGGGCTGGGGGCACGGCTTGCCGTCCACCTCCAGGGTGGGGATGGGCGCGGCCTCCTTCAGGCCGATGAGCGCGGTCACCTTCCAGGTGCCCCCGTCGCTGCCCCGGAAGGACAGCACGGGGCCGAGCAGCAGGTCTTTCTCGTTCATGGGGTTCTCCGTCCGGGCCTGGGGTGGGGCCGGCCCGGCGAGCATGAACCGGTTTCCGACGACCCAGGCGACCGGCAATGGACGAATGGGGGATGTGCCGCGCTGCCATTCTGGGCCTGCTCGCTGGGGCCACCGGCATGTACGCGCTGATGCAGGCGCGCTGACAGCCAGCCCATGACCACCGCCGTCAGCGAGAACGTCGTCCTGGAATGGGGGGGCTTTCCCCTCAAGCCAGAATCGCAATGGCGGCGCCGACCACGGCCATGATGCTGCCGATCCAGGCCAGCACCGGGAAGCGTTCCCCGCGAAACACCGACATCAGGAAGATGTAAATCACTGGCGACATCGACGACAAGATCACGGCACGGACGATCCCTGCGCTGGCCAACGCGGCCAGCAAAAGGGTCATGCCACCGATCGTGCTGACCAGCGCGCTCACCAGGACAATGGGCAGGTGGGCGCTGCCCTTGGCGCGCGGCGCCCCCCGCAAGACCAGGAACACGGGAAGGAAGGCGACGGTGGCAGCGAAGGTCCGGACGAACGAGGCGAAGAACGGCGCCACCCCGTCGACCACTTCCTTGGCCAGCAACGCACCGGCGACCTGACAGGCGAGCGCCACGGCGACCAGCAAGAACCCCAGACGGGCCGTCGCGGGCTTGTGATACGTACCGCCGGCCTTCTCGGTCGGCGCGCGGAACATGACAGCCGCATACACCCCCGCGAAAGCCAGTGTCACGCCGAGAACGGTCAGGGGCTTCACCGCTTCGCGGAACAGGACGCTGCCCAGAACGGCGGTCAGCGGCGCGTGCAGCGCGAAAATGACCGAAGACCGGCGCGGCCCCAGCAGGAACACCGCCTGGAACAGGGCCGCCTCGCCCAGGGCCACGCCGATCACGCCCGAAGCCGCCAGATAGGCCATCGCTCGCGTGTTGCCGAGATGGACATCCCCGAGCGCGAACGCAATGAGAAACAGCGCCAGGGCCGCCGTGAAGAACCGGTACATCGAAAACCGGAACGTGCCGAGCGCCTCGACGCCCTTGTAGGCCACCAAGGGACCGATGGCCCAGCACACCGAGGCGCCCAGGGCGAAGCCTTCGCCCAGGAAAGGAACGGCCATCACACCGCGGCCTCGAGGACCGCCGCGCTTTGGTCGGGGCTTTCGGTGCGGACGACAGCATCCAGCGCGCCGATCCAGGCCAAGGCGAAGGTCTCGATGTCGGCGCGATCGAACAGGTTGTTGCGGTACTGGATCAGCAGGCTGGTGGCGCCGTCGTGCTCGCGGACGTAGGACATCTTGTCGAACTTGACGGCGAAGCCGAGGTCCGAGAACCCCCACTCGCTCGGGTCGGGCGGGCTGCGGCCCGCGCCGCAGAAGTTGAGTTGGCTGATGAAGATCGTGGTCAGCGGAAACCGCGATTGCTCGAACGGCAATCCCAGGTCGGCCACCAGCCGGTCGTACTGGTAGTGTTGGTGCGTCATCGCGCAGGCGACGTCCTGCATGGTCCGGCGCACGTGGTCCAGCGCGCTCTGGCCAGCGTCGCGGTGGCTGCGCACGCAGACGAGCGAAATGAAGTTGCCCACGAGTTCCTCGGTGCCCTGGATCTCGCGCCCGGCGGCGGGCGTGCCGATGACGAGGTCTGGCTGGTCCAGCAGCCGGTGGAGGGCCTGGAACTTGGCGCTCAGGTAAAGGCTGAACTCGGTCACCCTGTGCGCGCGCGCGTAGGCCTTGACCGCAGCGCGGGTGGCATCGGGCACCTTGACGCAATAGCCCTGACCTCGGTCGTGGCCCGGCCCGGTCCACTTCTCGGCGAAGACGTGCTTGCGGTAGGGCGTCGCGAACACCCGCGCCCAATAGGCCTGCGCGTCGGACCCCGGCCCGAAGCGCAGGGGTTCCTCCCGGGCGGCCCAGTCGGCATAGGCGAGGTAGTTGAACCGCGACGGGGCGGAAATGGCCCTGCCCTCTTCGAGGAAGCCGCGCAGCTGCGTCTCGACGAGGTTCATCGAGAAGCCGTCGCCGATCATGTGGTGCATGGCGAACACCACCGCCGACCGACTGCCCGGCAGGTTCGCGACACTGGCGCGAAACAGCGGCCAGGTGTCCGTGGGGATCTCGGCATTGGCCACGTCCAGTCGCAGGGCGTTCAGCATCCGGGCGGCGGCCTCGGCGGACTGGCCCGAGAAATCGTGCACCTCGATGTCGAGCGAGGTGGCGTCCATCAGAGGCGTTTCTTTCAGCAGGACGCCACCGCTGTGCTGCACGAAGCTCAGCCGCATCGAATCTTGGTGGCGCGACAGATCAAGCAGCCCGCGTTCGAGTCGTCTGGCATCGACCGCATGGTCGAACTTCAGCACCCGCACCATCGTCGCCCAGGAGCGGTTGCCCTCTGGCATGTAGATGTTCCACCAGCGGCGCTGCTGCGGCGACAAGGCATAGGTCTCAGCCCGGCGAAGGCGCGGAATCTCGACGTGCGCATGCGCGAGCGAACGGTCGATCAGCGCGGCGATCTCGGCCAGGCTGGCCAGGGCGAAGACGTCCGCAAAGGCCAGCGACTTGCCCAGCTCGTCTTCGATCTTGCCGATCAGAAAGGCCACGTGGATCGAGGTGGCGCCCAGGCCGAACAGGTCGGCCGTGGCGCGGGGAACTTCGCATGCCAGGATCGCGCCGACCGCGCGGCATACCCAGGCTTCGGTGTCGGTGGCGGCGGCCTCGCGCCCTTCGTCGGCGGGCACCAGCAGATCGGCCAGGCGCGCCCGATCAATCTTGCCATTGGCGTTCTTGGGAAACGCCGCCACCTTGCGCCAGATCGTTGGAACGATGGCCTGCGGGAGATGGCGGAGGGCATGGTCGCGCGGGGCGTTGTGGGGCAGGGCTTCGCCTGCCGGCCCGGCGATCCAGACCGCCGCCAGCCGTGGCTCGGACCCGCCGTGCGGCGTGGTGGCGAAGACGCAGATGTCCTGCGCACCCGGATAGCCCTGCAGCGCCTGAGTGACCTCGTTGGGGTGAACCCGGACCCCATTGATCTTCACCTCGTCGTCGGCCCGTCCGACGATCACCAGATCGCCCGCGGCCGACACCTCGCCCAGGTCGCCGGTGCGGTAGGACACGGTCCCGTCGCCGTTGCGCGCGAACCGCGCGTTCTCGGCCGCGGGGGCATTGATGTAGCCCAGCGTGGCGTGGCGCGTAGTGATCACCACTTCGCGCCCCGGGCCGGCGCCGCCGAACCCGAACGACGTGCCCGGCAGAGGGCGGCCGACCGGGATCGGTGCGGGGTCACCGGCATCGACCCGTCCCACCCGAAAGAAGAACTTGGCCAGCGTGGTTTCCGAGGGGCCGTAGAGGTTCACGTACTCGGTGGTTCCCGCGAACGCCGCGCGCAGCTCGGCCACGGTGGCGGGATAGAGCTTCTCGCCCGCCAGGAAGACCAGCCGCAGCTGGGGAACGGCATCGCCCATCGCGCGGGCCCAGAGTTTGGCGACCGATGGCACCGCGTGGACGACCGTGACCCTCTCGCCGGCCAGCCAGTGCGCCGTGGCGCGCGGCGTCGCGAGGTGCCGGTCCGAGGGAATGACCAGCACCCCGCCGTGCAGCAGCGGCAGGAAGATGTCGCGCAGCGACACGTCGAACCCCACTGGCGTGAGGAACGAGACGCGGTCGCCGGCCGACAGGCCGAACTCCGCACCTTGCCAACGGACGAAATGCACCAGTGCCGACACCGAACCGAGGATCGCCTTGGGCTGGCCGGTGCTGCCCGAGGTGAACATGACATAGCCGGGCCTTTCCCCGTCGTTCGGATGGCCAGGAATCGCACTGGGCCACCCCGTCGCGTGCAGGCCGTCGTCCGTGATGACGGTTTGTGGCGGCACGGCGTCCATCATCGTCTGGACGCGGGCGTCGGGAAGGCGGGGGTCGATGGGCATGGCCACGGCGCCGAGCGACAGGACCGCCAGGAGATCGACCACATACCGCTCGGATTTCTCGCGGCGAATGGCGACGACGTCGCCGTCGCGCACCAGGGGCGCCAGCTCACGCGCGCGCGCATCCACCAGGGCGATCAGCTCGCCATAGGACAGGGTCCGGCCGTCGCATTCCACGCAGGTTCGCATCCACTGGGCAGGCTGGACACAGCGGTCAAGCCGAAAGCAATCCGGAGGTGTCATCGAATGTCCCGTTTCTCAATGGGTTCGCCCGGTCGCCTTGGGCCGGACGCTTGCCGCGCCGTGCGCCATCAACCGTTCACGATGCGGACTTGGGCCTGCAGCATGTGCACCTTGTGCATGTCCAGCGACCGGACGTTCACCGTCTTCATCAGCCAGCGGTTCATGACCGCGCCTTCGTCGCCGATGCGCACGACTTCCTTGTTGTGAATGCACTCATTGTTCGCCGATCCAACGAAGTCGCCCTTGAGGATCAGCAGGCGCTTCTTCAGCGCATGCAGGGCACGCACGACTTCGTCCACCAGTTCCTGGGAGGCCCTGTCGAGGCCGACCGTTCTGTTCTCAAAGAAGCGAATGTCGTGGTCGGTCGCCCCGCCCAAGATGGGGTGGACGGGCGCCGGGCCCAGCCTCTTGTTCGGCGACGACAGGGTCAGGTCGTCGTAGGGCGTGTGAAACTTTTCCTCGCGCAGGCCCTTCAGCACGCGCTCGTCGAGGTACGCCAGCAGGTCGCGGTTGCGCACGAACGAGGTATGGATCTCGTTCTGCGCAGAGGCCCGCAGCCCGAGAATGTTCACCCAGTCGGGGCGGACAAAGTGGTTCGCCAGGTCTTTGTGGAAGAAGATGGACTTGGCCGCCTTCTGGGACTGCGTGGCCATCAGCGAGCGCATCGGGTGGATGTCCTGAAAGACATCGCCGTCGTTCACGTTGATGTAGCCGATCGGTTGCTGCCCCATCAATTCGGCATAGAGCACCAAGAAGGCTTCGGCAACGTAGGTGGTCTTGCGGTTTCGCTTGTCGACGACCGGGTTGTCAAGGTCGAGCATCGGCAGCTCGGGGTCGACCGGGCAGTTCTTGAGAAGCACGTACGGGTCGTCAAATGAATTGACGCGTCTTTTGGCGCAACACAAGCGGCGGAAGTCCTCGGGGATGGGGCCGGTTTCGGCCATCACCCGCAGAACGTCGGACCGAAAACCGGCGTAGCTCTTGTAGGGATTGGTCCGAATCTCCAACAAGCGCCGGGTGAGCGCTTCGTTGGCGTCATTCGAGAAGACGTAGTCCACTGTCATCTCCCACATAGGAAAGCTCCTTTCCATGGCGCAACGCTTGGCTCGGCGATGGGTGCGCAGCCCATGCGATGCCACCTTCCCACCCGTTCAAGTCAAAAGGTCGCGAATTCTCGGAACCCGACGGACAGGTGTCACGCCACTGATGGGGGACAGTGATTC
This sequence comes from Hydrogenophaga sp. PML113, assembly GCF_001777155.1. NCBI lineage: Bacteria > Pseudomonadati > Pseudomonadota > Betaproteobacteria > Burkholderiales > Comamonadaceae > Hydrogenophaga > Hydrogenophaga sp. PML113. The sequence goes on from NZ_MIYM01000010.1 coordinate 9,833, forward strand.
AATGTTCATGACCCGCCCTGGGCCGCGCGCTGAACGCCAGCCCAAGGGCCAGGTGCGGCTCAGCCGCCCAAGCGCTGGCCGTCGGCGTCGCTCACCGTCAGGCGCACGTCCATGCCGGCGCGCACGCTCTGCGTGACGGTGCAGAAGGCCTCGAACTGCGAGAGCACGCGGTCCAGGTGCTCCAGCTCGGTGGCGGGCTTGCCCAGGCTCAGCGCCACGTCCACGCCCGTGACCCGCAGGCGCTTGTCTTCGTTGCGGCCGATGGTGGCGGTGGCCGTGGCGCGCAGGGTGCCCGGGTCCTGCTTGTACTTCTGCAGCGAGAACAACAGGCTGGCGCTCAGGCAGTTGGCCACGGCCGCGAGCAGCAGGTGCTCGGGCGAAGGGCCTTCGCCCTGGCCCAGCGGCGCGGGCAGGTCCGCGTTGAGCGTGGGCAAGGCGTCGCCAAAATCAACGAGGAACTGGTAGTTCTTCTGGCGGGTGATGGTGACGCTGACGGAATCGCTCATGGTCAGGGGCGGGTGCGGTGGTGTGGGATGGCCACACCTTAGCGCGCGCGCGGCGGGCCAGGCTTGAGGCAGGTCAATACCGGTCGCCGCGGCGCACCACCCAAGGCACCTGCCGTGTCACACTGCGCCCGCCCCGCCCACGCCAAGCGGCGCGGGACATCGAACCCACCCCACCCCTCCGCTCCATCACCCGGCCCAGCCGCAACGCCCATGAGACACAGCGAACGACACCGAACCCACCGGACCGGCTGGCTGCGCGCCGCCGTGCTGGGCGCCAACGACGGCATCGTCTCCACCGCCAGCCTGGTGCTGGGCGTGGCGGCCACCGGGGCCGGCACCCAGGCCATTCTGGTGGCGGGCGTGGCCAGCCTGGTGGCCGGGGCCATGTCGATGGCGGCGGGGGAATACGTGTCGGTGAGTTCGCAGGCCGACACCGAAAACGCCGACCTGGCCCGCGAGAAAGCCGAACTGGCCGACAACCCCCAGCAGGAGCACGCGGAGCTCACCGCGATCTACGTGAAGCGCGGGCTCGACCACCCGCTGGCCTCGCAGGTGGCCACGCAGCTCATGCAAAAGAACGCGCTGGAAGCGCACGCCCGCGACGAGCTGGGCATATCGGACACGCTGGCCGCCAAACCCGTGCAGGCCGCGCTCGCCTCGGCCGCCACCTTTGCCACCGGCGCGGCGCTGCCCTTGCTGGTGGTGCTGCTGCTGCCGGCGTCGGCGCTCATGTGGGGGGTGGCGGGCACCTCGCTCTTCTTCCTGGCGGCGCTGGGCCTGATCGCGGCGCAGGCCGGCGGCTCACCGCTGCTGGTGTCGACCGCGCGCGTGAGCTTCTGGGGCGCCCTGGCCATGGGCCTGACCGCGGGCGTGGGGGCGCTGTTCGGGGTGGCTGCGTGAAGGCTCGGTCAAGGAGCGCGGCGAGGGCTCTTCACCGACGTTCGATTGACTGGCGGACCCGCGCCAACTAAACGCCCGACAGCACGGCATCCATCGCTGACACCAAGGCACTAGCCTGCATGGACACGTTGTCCACCGGTCGCCGCAAAAGCTTGGCAGGCAAGGGCGCGGCATAGTGCGCCAGCGCATGCAGGCGCTGACCTTTGACCACGATGACCGGACACAGTGCGGCCGGCACCTTATTGACCGAATCGAGCACGGCCAGTGGCATGGTCAGCCGCGTGGCCAGGGCATCGAGCAGCTCGCTCTGGATCACAACGACATAGGGAATGCCCTCGGCCGCACTGTGGCTGGGGTTGGTAAACACGTCGTACTGAGCCATCGGCTGTTCACCAAGGGCGCAAATCTGCACCTGGAATGCCGTGCGTTTCGAGGCGGGCGTTCTGGGCGGCGATCCAGTCGCCAAACTCGACGTTGAATGCCTTCTTGCGCGCGGCACGCGTGGACTTCTCGTGTCGGGTTTGCAGAGCCAGGTACTGTTCGGCCGAGAGGATCACGGTGTCGATCTGGCCGGCTTTCTCCACGAACACCGGTTCGCGCTTGGCCTGGGCGCAGAGGCTGCCAAAACGATTCTTGGCTTCGGTGGCGGTGACGCGCATGGCGGGCTCCTCAATAGATTGGCCATTTTAGCCATTCAGCAATCGTCAGCACACGAAGGCCGAGGCCTTGTCTCACAAGGGCCGCGTGCCCTTGCAGGCCGGGTAAGCCGAGCAGCCCCAGAACGCACTGCCGGCGCTGGCGCCGCGCTTGGCCACCCGGCGCACCATGGATTGGCTGCACACCGGGCAGGCGGGCACTGCGGCGGCCGACGCCGCCCCCGCAGCCGCTGGTGATGTCGAGGCTTGCGCGGCGCGGGGCGCCGAGGCCGCGCGCACGGGCGCCGTGGAGGCCCCTGCGGCGGGCCGGCCACTGCGAATGAGCTGCAGCAAGGCGGGGCCCGTGAGCAGCCGGATGTTGCGGCCCTGCGCGAAGGCCTCGGCCTCATCGGTGAACCGCCCCGAGCTGACGACGAAACCACCCGCCGCGCCGCGCGCGGCCATCACGCCAAACAGCTCGCGGACCACCGACACCCCGACCTTCAAGGCCTTCCATTGCTTGCACTGCACGACAAAGGTCTCGCCGTCTTTGCGCAGCACCAGATCGACGCCGCCGTCGGCCCCGCCACCGCCCGACTCCTGCACCGAGTAGCCGCGCTGGCGAAAGCCCTCGCCCACGAGGACCTCGAAGTCCCGCCAGGACATGCGCTCCAGCGCGTCGGCGGCGCTGCTATCCCGCACCTGCTGATGCAGGGCCTGGCGCTTGCGCCGCTGCAGAAAGGACAGCAACGCGCCCAGCAGACAGACCACGGGCACGATGAACTGGCCCGCCATGGCCAGCGCTTTGAGCCAGGTGCCCCAAATCAGCGAAGGGCCGATGCCGCCCGGGGTGAGCGGTGCCGACGGCGCCATGGCCACCGAGTGGAGCAGCAGATAGCCCACCGGGGCGAGCGCCACGCCCACCCACCAGGGCATCAGCGCCACGAGGTCGACAAGGTCACCTTGCGGGCTTCCTCGGGAGCGGGCTTCCACAAGGCATCAATCCACTGCAGGCCCCAGCAAGGGCCAGACCCGTGGCGCCGATCGAGGCGACCAATGCTTCGGACATCGGTCATCGCCATCACGGCCAGCATGTCCACCAGCGCCTCGTCACAGGCCACCAGGGACGTTTGCGACACCTTATGTCCCCTCCAGCAGCGCACGTCGTACACAAGCAGGTACCACGGCGCCTCCAAGGCACGGGTGACGACGGGCCAGTGGTTCTGCCTGCGCGTACTGCGAGAGGGATGGAGAACGGAGGCCGAGCCCTTGGCGGGGATGAACATAAATGTTCCTCTGAAACAGACTCAATTCTGCCTCAGGAAAGCCACCCCGGTAAATGCCAGGCGAACACTTTTGGAGTGACCCAGCCCACCCCTCCAGCCGTTGATCCGTTCGACATCTTGGTCGCCAACGTCATCGCCCTCCGCGCGAAGGGCAACTGGAGTATCCGTGCCTTGGCCGAGCAAGCGCAGTTGAGCCGAACCTTCGTGGCCAACCTGGAGAAGGGAAGCTCAAAACTGAGCTTGAGCGCCGTTGACCAGCTGGCGGGGGCCTTGGGTGTCACGACCAGTTCGCTTTTCGCTGCGAGGCCAGTCCCCAGAGATGGGGGAGCCAGCGTGATTGAGGAGGTGGTCGCGCAGAACCTCGTTTCAGCGCGCCAAGCGCTGAAGCTGACCCAGGAGACGCTGGGCCAGCAATCCGGCGTCAGCATGTACGTCATCGCGCACATCGAGCGTCAGGCGCGCAACCCCTCGCTGCAGACGTTGGCGAGGCTGGCCGTGCCCTTGCACCTGACGCTGGAAGAACTCCTGTCTGTTCCGGGCAAGGCCTCGGCTTCGCAGGACGCACCTCACAGCGCCGCCTGACCACACGCCGCGCGTTCGGCGGCGCTTGCGCCGCAGCCAACCCTACAGGTGGAAATCCCCCGCCGCCTCCGGCTGGTACAGCACCTTCTCGATGCGGATGCGGCAGGTGCGGTTCGGCATGCGCCAGTTGAAGGCGTCGCCCGCCTTGTAGCCCAGGATGGCGGTGCCGATGCCGGAGCACACCGAGAGCTTGCCGGCGCTGTCGTCCGCGTCCTCGGGGTAGACCAGCGCCACTTCCCGCGGCTCGTCGTCCACCTGGAGCAAGGCCTTGGAGTTCATGGTGACCACGTCGTCCGGCACCTGCCGGGGGTCGACGACGATGGCGCGCTCGATCTCGTGTTCCAGCTCAAAAATGTCCGCGCCGCGTTCGATGTCGAGGTCGAGCAGGCGGCGCAGCCGCGTCCTGTCGGCTTCGGTGATGTGGATGGGGGCGATGTGCGCCGCCGGGCGCTCGCGCAGCAGCTGGAGGTAGCGCCCCGCGTTCAGCACCAGCGATTTCGCCGTCGGCGTTTCGCTGTGCAGCGCAAACCCGCTGTTCACAAAGGCCTTCATCGAGCGGGTGTTGTCCGGGTGGATCTTGGCGATGAGCTTTTCAGCCCGCATGTCGAAGAAGGCGAGCTTCATGCCTTCGCGGATGGCGCTGGCGCCGAGCTTGCGGCCCCAGTTGTCGCGGTTGCCGATGACCAGGACCATCTCGACGTCCTGCCCCGTCTTGACGAGGCGCACAAAGCCCACCGGCACGTCGCGCTGGTCGTAGGCCATGAAGAAGCGGCCGCCCTGGTTGAACAGGTGGGTGAGGATGGGCAGTTGAACCCGGCCAATGACCTGCTCGATGAAGCGGGAGACGTGGCGCGAGTCGCTGAGGTAGCGCGTGACCTCTTCGTCTTCCAGCCAGTCCATGAGGGTCAGCGCGTTGGCCCGGGAGATCTCTGGGCACAGAGAAATGAAAGGCTTGTTCATCTTCACCACCTGTGGTTTCAAGAATGAAAGCCTTCCATGGGCGCGGCCATGGCGGTTCTTTCGAATAACCCGGCATTTTACCGGGGGTGGCCGCGCCGCGCTCCCCGTCTCAAATTGAGAACAAATCCTGACGCCCCCGGACTCCAAGGGTTAACCCACCCCTCCCCTCCCGACCCCGAGTGCTCCACTGTCCCCGGCTTCCCCACGAACCCAGGAGACAACCATGCCCGTAGAACTCAAGGTCAACGGCCGTGCCGTGACCGTGGACGCGGCACCCAACACGCTGTTGGTGCACGCCCTTCGTGAACACCTGCGCCTCACCGGCACGCACGTCGGCTGCGACACGGCCCAGTGCGGGGCCTGCACCGTGCACCTGGACGGCAAGGCCATCAAGTCGTGCAACGTGCTGCTGGCCCAGGTGGCCGGGCGCGAGGTCACCACCATCGAGGGCATGGCCGCCGCCGACGGCACCATGCACCCCATGCAGGCCGCCTTCAAGGAGTGCCACGGCCTGCAGTGCGGCTTCTGCACGCCGGGCATGGTGATGAGCGCGGTGGACCTGTGCCAGCGCCACCCGGGCGCCAACGAGGCGCAGATCCGCGAGCAGCTCGAAGGCAACCTGTGCCGCTGCACGGGCTACCACAACATCGTCAAGGCCGTGCAGCAAGGCGCTGCCGGCATGAAGTGAAGGAGGCTGTCATGGGTGCCATCGATTTCGCCAAACTCCCTCACATCGGTGAGCCGCTGCGCCGCAAGGAGGACTACCGCTTCCTCACCGGCGCCGGCCAGTACACCGACGACATTCAGCTGCAGGGCATGAAGCACGCGGTGTTCGTGCGCTCGCCGCACGCGCACGCCGCCATCCGCTCCATCAACAAGACCGCCGCGCTGGCCGCGCCGGGCGTGGTGGGCATCTTTGACGGGCAGGACGTGGCCAACGACAAGGTGGCCGGCCTGCCCTGCGGCTGGCTCATCACCAGCACCGACGGCCAGCCCATGAAGGAGCCGCCGCACCCCTTCCTGGCCCAGGGCAAGGTGCGCTACGTGGGCGACCACGTGGCCATCGTGGTGGCCGACACGGTGGAGAACGCCAAGAACGCCGCCGAGCTGGTGGAGGTGGACTACGAACCCCTGCCCGCCGTGGTGGACGTGCGCGACGCGCCCAAGGGCACGGCGCTGCACGACGTGGCGCCCGACAACCACTGCTACAAGTGGGCCATCGGCGACAAGGCGGCCGTGGACGCGACCTTCGCCAAGGCCGCGCACGTGACCAAGATCGACCTGGTCAACAACCGCCTCGCGCCCAACCCCATCGAGCCGCGCGCGGCCATCGGTTCGTACAACCGCGCCAACGACGAATACACGCTCTACGTGGCCAACCAGAACCCGCACGTGGAGCGGCTGCTGATGACGGCCTTCGTGCTGGGCCTGCCCGAGCACAAGGTGCGCGTGATCGCGCCCGACGTGGGCGGCGGCTTCGGCGCCAAGATCTTCCTCTACGCCGAAGACGTGGCCGTGACCTGGGCGTCGAAGAAGCTCAACACGGCCATCAAGTGGACCTGCGAGCGCGGCGAGGCCTTCCTGTGCGACGCGCACGGCCGCGACCACGTGACGCACGCCGAGATGGCGATGGACAAAGACGGCAAGTTCCTGGGCTTCCGCGTGCACACCGACGCCAACCTGGGCGCCTACCTGTCCACCTTCTCCACGGCGGTGCCCACCATCCTGTACGCCACGCTGCTGGCGGGGCAGTACACCACGCCGCAGGTGTATGTGGAGGTGGACGCCTGGTTCACCAACACCTCGCCGGTGGACGCCTACCGCGGCGCCGGCCGGCCCGAGGCCACCTACCTGCTGGAGCGCATCGTCAGCCGCGCCGCCTGGGAGATGAACCTGAGCCAGGACGAGATCCGCCGGCGCAACTTCATCACCCAGTTCCCGTACCAGACGCCGGTGGCGCTGCAGTACGACACGGGCGATTTCCACGCGTGCATGAACAAGGCCACCGAACTGGCCGACGTGGCCGGCTTCGCGAAGCGCCGCGAGGCCAGCAAGGCCAAGGGCCTGCTGCGCGGCATCGGCTACAGCAGCTATATCGAGGCCTGCGGCCTGGCGCCGTCCAACCTGGCGGGCGCCCTGGGCGCGCGCGCCGGCCTGTTCGAGTGCGGCGAGGTGCGCGTGCACCCCACGGGCAGCGTCACGGTGTTCACCGGTTCGCACAGCCACGGCCAGGGGCATGAGACCACCTTCGCGCAGGTGGTGGCCTCGCGCCTGGGGCTGGACCCGTCGCAGGTGGACATCGTGCACGGCGACACCGGCCGCGTGCCCTTCGGCATGGGCACCTACGGCTCGCGCTCCATCTCGGTGGGCGGCGCGGCCATCATGCGCGCGCTGGACAAGATCGAGGCCAAGGCCAAGAAGATCGCCGCGCACCTGATGGAAGCGAGCGACGCCGACATCGAATTCGCCAACGGCGAGTTCAGCGTGAAGGGCACCGACAAGAAGATTCCCTTCGGCCAGGTGGCGCTCACGGCCTACGTGCCGCACAACTACCCGCTGGACAAGCTGGAGCCGGGCCTGAACGAGACCGCCTTCTACGACCCGACCAACTTCACCTTCCCCGGCGGCACCTACATCTGCGAGGTGGAGGTGAACCCGCAGACCGGCGAGACGCGCGTGGACCGCTTCACCGCGGTGGACGACTTCGGCACCATCATCAACCCCATGATCGTGGAAGGCCAGGTGCACGGCGGCCTGGTGCAGGGCATCGGCCAGGCGCTGCTGGAGCACTGCGTGTACGACCGCGAGACGGGCCAGCTGGTCACCGGCTCCTTCATGGACTACGCCATGCCGCGCGCCGACGACGTGCCCAGCTTCACCCTGGGCCACGTCTGCACGCCCTGCACCACCAACCCGCTGGGCACCAAGGGCTGCGGCGAGGCCGGGGCCATCGGCTCGCCGCCGGCGGTCATCAACGCCGTGCTCGACGCCCTGGCGCCGCTGGGCGTGAAGGACATCGACATGCCCGCCACGCCCTCGCGCGTGTGGCAAGCCATCCAGTCCGCCAAGCAGTGATTCATTCAAGGAGACAAGACCATGTACGCCTTCACCCTTGAACAACCCAAGACCCTGGCCGATGCCAAGCGCCTCACCGGCGGCGGCGCGCAGGCGCTGGCGGGCGGCCAGACGCTGATCGCCTCGCTCAAGCAGCGCCTGGCGCAGCCCGGCGCGCTGGTGGACCTCGCTGGCGTGGCCGAGCTGCGCGGCATCCGCCGCGAGGGCAACAGCCTAGTCATCGGCGCCATGACGCGCCACGAGGAGGTGGCCACCAGCGCCGACGTGAAATCGTCCATTCCCAGCCTGGCCGCGCTGGCCGGCGGCATCGGCGACCGGCAGGTGCGCGCCATGGGCACCATCGGCGGCTCGGTGGCCAACAACGACCCGGCCGCCTGCTACCCCAGCGCGGTGCTGGCGCTGGGCGCCACCATCGTCACCGACAGGCGCGAGATCAAGGCCGACGACTTTTTCCAGGGCCTGTACAGCACCGCGCTGGAGAGCGGCGAGCTGATCACGGCGATCCGCTTCCCCATCCCCAAGAAGGCGGCCTACGCCAAGTTCCGCCAGCCGGCCTCGCGCTTCGCGCTGGTGGGCGTGTTCGTGGCGCTCACCGACGGCGGCGCGCGCGTGGCCATCACCGGCGCCGGCAACGGCGTGTTCCGCCACGCGGGGCTGGAGGCGGCACTCGGCAAGGGCTTCACGCCCGAGGCCGTGCAGGGCGTGGCGATCGACGCCAGCCAGCTCAACGCCGACCTGCACGCCAGCGCCGAGTACCGCGCGCAGCTGATCCGCGTGCAGACCCAGCGCGCGGTGGCCGCGGCCAACGGCTGATGCCCGAACTCGCTGCCGCCTCCACCGAACCGCGCGACATCGACGGCTGGCTGGCCGCGCTGCGCGGCGTGGGCTACCACGCCCCGCGCGCGCTGGCCACGGCCGTGTTCCTGGCCATGCGCCTGCAGCGCCCGCTGCTGCTGGAGGGCGAGCCCGGCGTCGGCAAGACCGAGCTGGCCAAGGCCCTGGCGCGCGTGCTGCAGCGCCCGCTGCTGCGCCTGCAGTGCTACGACGGCATGGAGCAGCGCGAGGCCCTGTACGAGTGGAACCACACCGCGCAGCTGCTGCACATGCGCGCGGCGCAGAACAGCGCCACGCCCGAGCAGATCGAGCGCGAGGTCTACCAGGAGCGCTACCTGATCCGCCGCCCGCTGCTGCAGGCCCTGCAGACGCCGCCGCCCGGCGCGGTGCTGCTGATCGACGAGGTGGACCGCGCCGACGAGCCCTTCGAGGCCTTCCTGCTGGAGTACCTGGGCGAATACCAGGTGAGCATCCCCGAGCTGGGCACCATCGCCGCCATGGCGCCGCCGCTCACCCTGCTCACCAGCAACCGCACGCGCGACCTCAACGACGCGGTGAAGCGCCGCTGCCTGTACCAGTGGCTGGACCACCCGGACCGCGAGCGCGAACTCGCCATCGTGCGCAGCCAGGTGCCGCAGGCCAGCGCCGCGCTCACCGAGCAGATCGCGCGCTTCGTGGAGCGCCTGCGCGCGCAACCGTTCGCCAACGCCTTCCAGCGCGCGCCCGGCATCGCCGAGAGCGTGGAATGGGCCAAGGCCCTGGTGGCGCTGGACACGCTGGTGCTGGACCCGGAGGTGATCCAGGACACGGCGGGCATCCTGTTCAAGCAGCGCGAGGACGTGGCCGCCCTGCTGCCCATGATCGACCAGCTGCTGGAACCGGACGTGGCCTGAGCGGAAGCGCCGTATGCAACTCGGGGATGCACGCAGCGGCAAGCTGCCGGACCAGATCACCGCCTTCGGCCGCGCCCTGCGCCGCGCCGGCGTGCCGGTGGACAGCGCGCGCATCGCCGGCGCCATCAGCGCCACGCAGCTGGTGGGCCTGGAGCGGCGCGACGACCTGCAGGCCGCGCTGGCCGCGGTGCTGGTGAGCCGGCCGCAGGACATCGAGGTCTTCGGCGAACTCTTCGCCGCCTTCTTCCGCAACCCCGAGCTGGAAAAGCAGCTGCTGTCGCAGATGCTGCCCAAGGCGCCCACCGCCCAGCCGCCCGCGCGCAAGGCGCGCGCGCAGGAGGCGCTGACCGTGGCCGGCGCCAGCGCCCAGCGGCGCGCGCCCGGCGAGAGCGAGCTGCGCCTGGACGCCGCCATGACCGCCAGCGACCTGCGGCGCCTGCGCCACGCGGATTTCGCGGGCCTGTCGGCCAGCGAGTTCCGCCTGGTCGAAACCCTGGCGCGCGACATCGCCCTGCCCCTGCCCGAGCTGCCGGGCCGGCGCCAGCGGCCCGGCCCGCGCGGCCACCGCATCCACTGGGGCCGCGCCCTGCAGCAGGCGCGCCGGCACGAGGGCGAGCTGCTCGCCCCGCCGCGCCGCGAACGGCGCCACCAGCCGCTGCCGCTGCTGGTGCTGGTGGACGTGTCGGGCTCCATGGAGCGCTACGCGCGCCTGCTGCTGGCCTTTCTGCACCAGGCCACGCGCGGCGTGCCGCGCTCGGCCTTCGCCTTCGGCACCCGCCTGACCGACCTGCGCGCCGCCTGGAAGCAGGCCGACGCCGACGCGATGTTGGCGCTCGCCAACGCGGCCATCGCCGATTTCGCGGGCGGCACCCGGCTGGGCGCCTCGCTGGCCGAGCTGCGCGAGCGGCACGCGCGTTGCCTGGTGGGGCGGCGCACCATGGTGCTGCTCATCAGCGACGGGCTGGACACCGGCGCGCCCGAACAGCTCGACGCCGAACTGCACTGGCTGCGCCGCCACTGCCGCCAGGTTCTCTGGCTCAACCCGCTGCTGCGCTACGCTGGCTACCAGCCCCTGGCGCAGGGCGCCAGCGTGCTGCACCGCCACGCGCACGGCATGCTGGCCGTGCACAACCTGGAACACCTGCAGCAGCTCGCCCAAGCCCTGGCCGAACTGTTGAAATCATGAAACACCCCCGCCGCGCTTCGCGCGTCCCCCTCAAGGAGGCGGCACCTGCGGCCCGGCGAAGCCGGTTCCGCGGTGCCCCTCGCTTGCGTGATGGGTATTCGACGCATTGAATCCCGTTTAGAAGGACCCCACCATGGACATGCAAGGCAGCCGCCTCCTCCCCGTCAACCAGGTGCAGGCCTGGGACGCCCTCAACGACCCGGCCGTGCTCAAGGCCTGCGTGCCCGGCTGCGACAAGTTCGAGCCCCTGGGCGACGACGCCTACGCCGTGGGCGCGGGCATCAAAATCGGCCCGGTGTCGGCCAAGTTCACCGGCCGCGTGCAGCTCAGCGAGATCGTGCCGCCGCGCAGCTACAAGCTCGGCTTCGAGGCCCAGGGCGGCGTGGCCGGCTTCGGCAAGGGCGAGTCCACGGTGACGCTGGAACCCGCGCCGGGCGGCAGCGAGCTCACCTACACCGTCAAGTCCACCGTGGGCGGCAAGATCGCCCAGCTGGGCCAACGCCTTATCGACGGTGCGGCCAAATCCATGGCCGACGACTTCTTCCGCCGCTTCGAGGAAGAATTGCTGCGCCGCCACCCCGAGGCGGCGGCCGCCCGCGCCGCCGCCGCGCCGGTGCCGGCGGTGGTCGCCGGGCCATCCGGCCCCTGGCCCGGCTGGGCCTGGCCGGCGCTGGCCTTCGCCATCACCTTTGTCATCGGCCTCATCGTTTTCTTCACCGCCGCCTGGAGGTGAACCGACCGCCATGGAAAACCTCGATCTCTTCGTGCTGCGCACGCTGCTGGACTGGCGGCGTGCGGGCAAGGCCACGCTGCTGGCCACCGTCACCCGCACCTGGGGCAGTTCGCCGCGCCCGGTGGGCTCCATCATGGCCCTGTGCGAGGGCGGCGCCGTGGTCGGCTCGGTCTCGGGCGGCTGCATCGAGGACGACCTGATCCACCGCTTCCGCGACGCCCTGGCCGACGGCCCGCCCCAGAAAACCAAGTACGGCGTGAGCGCCGACGAAGCCCACCGCTTCGGCCTGCCCTGCGGCGGCACCCTGGAGCTGCTGCTGGAGTTCAACCCCGACACGGCCACGCTGGGCGATCTGGTGCAGCGCCTGAGCGCGGGCCGCATGGTCCAGCGCAGCACCGAGATCGCCAGCGGCCGCGTGACGCTCACCGACATCGAGCAGCCCGAGGCCTTGCGCGAGCACGGCGGCTGGCTGCACAACGCCTTCGGCCCCGAGTACCGCCTGCTCATGATCGGCGCCGGCCAGCTCACCGAGTACCTGGCCACCATGGCCCTGTTCAGCGGCTTCTCCGTCACCGTCTGCGACCCGCGCGAGGAGTACCGCGGCGGCTGGCAGGTGCCCGGCGTGACGCTCACCACCGACATGCCCGACGACGTGGTGCGCGCCTTCCGCGCCGACCGGCGCACCGCCATCGTCGCCCTCACGCACGACCCCAAGCTGGACGACCTGGCGCTGCTGGAGGCGCTGGAGACCGAGGCCTTCTACATCGGCGCGATCGGCTCGCGGCGCAACCAGATGGCGCGGCACCAGCGCCTGATCGAGCACTTCGAGCAGACCGAGGACAGCCTGGCCCGGCTGCGCGGGCCCATCGGCATCTACATCGGCAGCAAGACGCCGGCCGAGATCGCGGTGAGCGTGATGGCCGAGGTGCTGGCCGTGAAGAACGGCGTGCCGCTGCCGCGCGACCTGGCCGTGGGCCCGGCCAAGGACCAGCTGGACGTGGCGCCGAACGCCCCGTCCATGGTCTGTTTCATGCGCGAAGACCCGTGAGCGGCGCACGGCCGCCCGAAGGCGCTCGCACCGCGGCGTGCGGCGCGGAGGTTTCCCGATGAAGCCCTGGAGCGACACCACCGCGCTGGTGCTGGCGGCCGGCGCGGGCCGCCGCCTGGGCGGCGTGCCCAAATGCCTGGTCCGCGTCAACGGCCAGACCCTGCTGCAGCGCCTGCTGGACGCGCTGGCCGAGGCCGACGTGCACGACGTGCGCCTGGTCGTGGGCCACCACGCCGAGGCCATCGCCGCGCACGTGAGCGCGCTGGCGCCCGAGCGCCGGCCCGTGCTGCTGCGCAACCCCGAGCCCGGCGACGAGCCCGCCGATTCGCTGCGCGTGGGCCTGCGCAGCCTCACGTCCATGCCCAGCCGGCTGCTGGTGCTGCTGGGCGACCAGCCGCTGCTGGGCGCACCGCAGATCCAGGCGGCCCTGGACGCCTTCGACCAGCGCGAGCGCGGCCGCCACGCCCTGGTGCCGACGGTGAACGGCCAGCCCGGCCACCCGGCGGTGCTCGACGGCCTGGCCTGCGCCCTGCTGCGCAACCAGAGCGGCGGCCTGCGCGCCTGGCGCCAGCGCCAGCCCGAGGCTGTCGCGTTGTGGAACACACCGGACGAGGCGCACGTCCGCGACCTGGACACGCCGGAGGACCTGCCCCGCCTGGCGCAGGCCACCGGCTGGACCGTGGCGCTGCCCGCCGCCGAGGCTTTGCCGCGCTGCGGCATGGACAACGGTTGATCGACGCGCGGCGGGCTGATTCAATGCACCCCATGCCCACCGGCCCCGCCGCCTCCCCCGCCGACCGCCTGGCCCTGATCGCCCAGGCCCGCCGCGCCGTGCTGGACGCGCGCGACCCCGACGCCGGACCGCGCCTGGCGCCCTGGGTGGCGCGCTCCTGGCGGCGCTGCCTGCAGCTGGGCCTGGAGCCGCGGCGCGAGGTCGCCTTCGACCCCGTGAGCAGCGCGCAGGTGCGCCACGCGCTGGACGCCAGCCAGCCGCTGCTGCGGGCCGCCGCGCCCGTCATCCGCTCGCTGGCGCGCGCCATGGCGCACACGCGCTACTTCGCCATCCTCACCGACGCGCAGGGCGTGGTGATCGACGTCAACGGCCCCGTGGACCGGCACGAGCCCAGCGTGGGCCGCATCGCGCGCGTGGGCGTGGACCTGTCGGAGCGTGCCGTGGGCACCACCGCCATCGGCATGGCGCTGACCGACCTGCAGCCCGTGTGGCTGCACCGGGGCGAGCACTTCTTCGACGCCACCAGCGTCTACAGCTGCGCGGGCGCGCCCATCTGGGACCCGGACGGCCAGTGCGTGGGCATGCTGGACCTGACCGGCGTGAACGTGGCCGAGCAGCCCGCGCTCAAGCACCTGGTCTCGCAGTCGGCGCGCAGCATCGAGAACGCGCTGACGCTGGCGCGGCCGCACCACCTGCTGCTGCGCCTGAACTGGCCGGGCCGCGTGCTGGGCGACGACAGCGACGGCCTGATCGGCCTGGACGCGGACGGCCACATCACCGGCCTGAACCGGCCCGCGGCCGACATGCTGGGCGTGGCGCCCGGCGCGCCGGCCGGGCACGCCAGCCTGCATTTCGCGGCGCCGGTCGAATCGCTGTTCGACACCGCGGCCGCGCACGGCGGCGCGCTGGAGCTGCCGCTGTGGTCGGGCCTGCGGCTGCAGGTGCTGGCCCAGCTCGACCGCCCCGCCGCGCGCAGCGCCGCCGTGGCCCAGGCCGTGCCCCTGAAAGACCTGGAAACCGCCGCCATCCGCAAGGCGGTGGACGACGCGCGCGGCAACGTGCAGGACGCCGCGCGGGCGCTGGGCATCAGCCGGGCGACGATTTACCGCAAGCTGGGGGCGAAGGGGCGCTGAACGCCCGCTTGTCACCGCTTGAAGAAGTTCTTCAGCTTTTCAAGAGGTGTGTACGGGACACTGCCATCTTCCAGCGTGAAGAGATCGAAGGACTGGATGACTTCGCCGTCCTTCACCTCTGTATAGATCTTCCGCCCGGGAGGAACGGGCCATGGCGGCTTGCCCTCGGGCGTCGCCGTTGCCGGCGGCACCGCCGGACCGTCGGCCGAGCCCCGCGGAGTCGCTTCGCCAGTGTCCAGTCCCTGGCGGGGACTCATCCCGGGGGACGAGGGGTCCGGCAGCAAGGTAGCGCCACCGTACTGCGCGAACAACGCCTTGTTGAGCGTGGCGGAGTCGGGTGTTTCGCGGCGGTGGGCGCGGCGCCGATGCAAGGCGCCCATTGGCAACCCCGAAGACTCGGCCCCTTTCTCCGAAGGCTCCGCTCCTTGCCCATCCGGCGCCTCAGCGGCCACACGCGGGCGCCTCACCCGCATCGAACGGCCGTCAGCGGGGCGCGGAGTGTCGATCTTGAAGGCGCTCGGCGGGTCGGTGTCGGCCTGCAACGGTCCCGATGGGAGGGGCAGCTCCAAGGTCTGCATCCATTGCGCGAAATCCTCGGGAGACAGGTCCTTGAGCTGCGCCAACTCGCTTTCTGGACTGTCGACCCGACGGGTTTGCCGTGGAGGCGACGTCACCGCCATCTGATTCACATCCTCGATGGCGCCATCGAGCCGTCGGATCTGAGCCCGGGGTTGGCGCTTGAGGCGACGCTTCCCGTCCACGCCTGGACCATCATCTGAGGGTCGGGACGCATCCTGCGAAAGGGCGCGCCCTCTGCGGCGGGGCGCCGGATTCTCCAATTGGGCCAGCATGTCGTCGAGCTCGCGGGCGCTGGCTTCTGACAAACGCCGCGCGGGACGGGTGGGTTCGCTGAGCTTGCGCCGCGCCTTTTCTCCAGTGGGCTCGGGCGGTATGTCAATGGGCTGGGCGTCGATCTGCAGGGGGCTTGCCCCCACCGTGTCCCTGCGTTGGGCCCGCACCACCATCAACCCGCTGCAGCCCGCGAAGGCCACGAGCCTGGTCACGGGCGGCGTCTACCGCGTCTCGCGCAACCCGCTGTACCTGAGCCTGCTAATGCTGCTGGTGGCCTACGCCATTCGCCTCGACGCCGCGCCGATGTGGCTGGGCCCGCTGTTCTTCGCCGCCTACGTCACGCGCTTCCAGATCGCGCCGGAAGAGCGCGCGCTGGCGCTCAAGTTCGGCGAGGACTACCAGCGCTACCGCGCGCGCACGCGGCGCTGGATCTGAAACCCACGGCCCGGTCTTGACACGTTCTTGACACCCACCCCCGAAGTCTTTCGCCCGTCTTGACGGGCCCCTGCCTACGCTCACCGAGGTCTTCACTTCGGGGGTTCCCATGGACTTCGTGACGCTCGCCGCCCTATTGGCGGCCGGGCTATTGGCCTACCTCGTCGCCGTGCTCGCGCGGCCGGAGGATTTCTCATGAGTGCCGCCTGGCCGCCCAAAGGCACTCGCACCGCAGCGCGCCGCGCGGAGGTACTCCTATGAGTGCCGCCTGGCCGCCCAAAGGCACTCGCACCGCAGCGCGCCGCGCGGAGGTACTCCTATGAACGCCGCCGCCTGGAGCCTGCTCGCGCTCTTCCTCACGGCCTTGCTCGCCCTGGCCTGGCCGCTGGGGCGCTGGATGCACACCGTCATGGAAGGCCGCTTTGCCGCCGGCCACCGCATCGAGGCGCCGCTGTGGCGCCTGCTCGGCGTGCGGCCCGAGGCCGAGACCGGCTGGTGGCCCTACGCGCGCGGTCTGCTGCTGTTCAACGCGCTGGGGCTGCTCGCGGTGTTCGCGCTGCAGCGGCTGCAGGGCACGCTGCCGCTGAACCCGCAGGGCTTCGGCGCGGTGGCGGTGGATTCCGCCTTCAACACCGCCGTCAGCTTCGTCACCAACACCAACTGGCAGGGCTATGGCGGCGAGACCACCATGAGCTACCTGACGCAGATGCTCGCGCTGACGGTGCAGAACTTCCTGTCCGCCGCCACCGGCATCGTGGTGGTGATAGCGCTGATGCGCGGCTTCGCCCGGCACTCGGCGCGCGCGGTCGGCAACGTGTGGGTGGACCTGTCGCGCGCCACGCTGTGGGTGCTGCTGCCCATCGCCACCGTATGGGCGCTGGCCTTCGTGGCCACGGGCGTGATCCAGAACCTTTCGCCCTTCCTCACGCTCACGCCGCTGCAGCCGGGCGTGGGTGAGCAGACCCTGGCCATGGGGCCCACGGCCTCGCAGCTCGCCATCAAGATGCTGGGCACCAACGGTGGCGGCTTCTTCAACGCCAACTCGGCCCACCCGTTCGAGAACCCGAACGAATGGAGCAACGCCCTGCAGATGCTGGCGATCTTCGCCATCCCCGCCGGCCTGTGCTTCACCTTTGGCCGCGTGGTGGGCGACCGGCGCCAGGCGTGGGCCGTGCTCGCGGCCATGGCGCTGATCTTCGTGCTCGCCGTGGTCGCCGCCACCCATTTCGAGCAGCAGGGCAATCCGGTCCTGGCCGCGCTGGGCGCCGACCAGGCCGCCAGCGCGCTGCAGTCGGGCGGCAACATGGAGGGCAAGGAGGTGCGCTTCGGCATCGCCGCTTCGTCGCTGTTCGCCGTGGTCACCACCGCCGCCAGCTGCGGCGCGGTGAACGCCATGCACGACAGCTTCACCCCGCTGGGCGGCCTGGTGCCCACGGCGCTGATGCAGCTGGGCGAGGTGGTGTTCGGGGGCGTGGGCTCGGGCCTGTACGGCATGCTGGTGTTCGCGCTGCTGGCGGTCTTCGTGGCGGGCCTGATGATCGGGCGCACCCCGGCCTACCTGGGCAAGAAGATCGAGCCCTTCGAGATGCAGATGGTGTCGGTGGCGATCCTAGTCACGCCGCTGCTGGTGCTGCTGGGCACCGCGGTGGCGGTGATGAGCGAGGCCGGGCGCGCCGGCATCCAGGACGCGGGCCCGCACGGCTTCACCGAGGTGCTGTACGCGCTGAGCTCGGCCGCCAACAACAACGGCAGCGCCTTCGCGGGCCTGTCGGCCAACACCCCCTTCTACAACGTGCTGCTGGCCATCGCCATGGCGCTGGGTCGCTTCGGCGTGATCCTGCCGGTGCTGGCCCTGGCAGGGTCCTTCGCCGCCAAGCCGCGCGCCGAGGCCACCACCGGCAGCCTGCCCACGCACGGGCCGCTGTTCGTCGGCCTGCTGGTGGGCACGGTGCTGCTGGTGGGCTTGCTCAACTACGTGCCCGCACTGGCCCTGGGGCCGGTGGTGGAGCACCTGACCCTGTGGGCGAAGTGAGGAGCCCGCCATGACACGCAAAACCTTGACCCTGTTCGACCCGGCCCTGTTGCGGCCGGCCCTGATCGGTGCGCTGCGCAAGCTCGACCCGCGCGCGCAGATCCGCAACCCCGTGATGTTCGTGGTCTACGTGGGCAGCGCCTTCACCACCGCCCTGTGGCTCGCGCGGCCCGAGGGCTTCACGCTGGCCGTGGCGCTGTGGCTGTGGTTCACCGTGCTGTTCGCCAACTTCGCCGAAGCGCTGGCCGAAGGCCGCAGCCAGGCGCAGGCCGCGAGCCTGCGCGGGCTCAAGCGCAAGACCTGGGCGAAGAAACTCGACGGCGCCTTCAAGGCCGGCACGCCGCGCAGCGCCATGCGCTGGCTGCCGATCGAGGCCGACTCGCTGCGCAAGGGCGACGTGGTGCTGATCGAGGCCGGCGACACCGTGCCCGCCGACGGCGAGGTGATCGACGGCGTGGCCTCGGTGGACGAGAGCGCCATCACCGGCGAATCGGCGCCGGTGATCCGCGAGTCGGGCGGCGACTTCTCGGCCGTCACTGGCGGCACGCGCGTGCTGTCCGACGCGGTGGTGGTGCGCGTGAGCGTCAACCCCGGCGAGACCTTCGTCGACCGCATGATCGCCATGGTGGAAAACGCGCGGCGCCAGAAGACGCCGAACGAGATCGCGCTGACGATCCTGCTGGTGGCGCTGACCCTGGTCTTCCTGGGCGTGGTGGCGACGCTGCTGCCCTTCTCCACCTTCAGCGCGCAGGCCTCGGGCGGCGCCGGCCAGCCGGTCGGCCTGGTGGTGCTGGTGGCCCTGCTGGTCTGCCTGATCCCGACCACCATCGCCGGCCTGCTCTCGGCCATCGGCGTGGCGGGCATGAGCCGGCTGATGCAGGCCAATGTGATCGCCACCTCGGGCCGCGCGGTGGAGGCGGCGGGCGACGTGGACGTGCTGCTGCTCGACAAGACCGGCACCATCACCCTGGGCAACCGCCAGGCCGCGGCCTTCCTGCCGGCCACGGGCACGAACGAGCGTGACCTGGCCGACGCCGCGCAGCTCGCCTCGCTGGCCGACGAAACGCCCGAGGGCCGCAGCATCGTGGTGCTGGCCAAGCACCGGCACCAGCTGCGCGAACGCGAGCTGCAATCGATGGGCGCGCACTTCGTGCCGTTCAGCGCGCAGACGCGCATGAGCGGCGTGGACCTGGCCGACGGCCGCCAGATCCGCAAGGGCGCGGCCGATGCCATCCGCCGGCACGTGGAATCGCTCGGCGGCGCCTGGTCCGCCCCGGTGCAGGCCCTGGTGGACGACGTGGCGCGGCGCGGCAGCACGCCCCTGGTGGTGGCCGAAGGCGCGCGCGCGCTTGGCGTGGTGGAGCTCAAGGACATCGTCAAGGGTGGCCTCAAGGAGCGCTTCGCCGAGCTGCGCCGCATGGGCATCCAGACCGTGATGGTCACTGGCGACAACCGCCTCACGGCGGCGGCCATCGCGGCCGAGGCCGGCGTGGACGACTTCCTCGCCGAGGCCACGCCCGAGGCCAAGCTCGCGCTCATCCGCGAGCACCAGGCGCGCGGCCGCCTGGTGGCCATGACCGGCGACGGCACCAACGACGCGCCCGCGCTGGCCCAGGCCGACGTGGCCGTGGCCATGAACACCGGCACCCAGGCCGCCAAGGAGGCCGGCAACATGGTGGACCTCGACAGCAACCCCACCAAGCTGATCGAGATCGTGGAGACCGGCAAGCGCCTGCTGATGACGCGCGGCGCGCTGACCACCTTCAGCATCGCCAACGACGTGGCCAAGTACTTCGCCATCGTGCCGGCCGCCTTCGTCACCACCTACCCGCAGCTGCAGGCGCTCAACGTGATGCAGCTGGCCAGCCCGACCTCGGCCATCGTTTCGGCGGTGGTGTTCAACGCCCTGGTCATCGTGGCGCTGATCCCGGTCGCGCTCAAGGGCGTGCCCTACCGCGCCGTGGACGCGGCCTCGCTGCTGCGGCGCAACCTGGCGGTCTACGGCCTGGGCGGCGTGGTGGTTCCCTTCATCGGCATCAAGGCCATCGACCTGCTGATCGCCGGCCTGGGCCTGGCCTGATCCCACACGAGTTCCCATGAACACCGAATCCCCCTCCACCGACAAGGCCCCGGCCGGCGAAGGCCTGGGCAGCACCCTGCGCGCCGCCGTGCTGCTGTTCCTGCTGCTCAGCGCGGTCACCGGCCTGCTCTATCCGCTGCTGGTCACGGGCGCGGCCCAGGCCCTGCTCCCGCGCCAGGCCAACGGCAGCCTGATCGAGCGCGGCGGCCGCCCCGTGGGCTCGGCCCTCATCGGCCAGGCCTTCACCGAGCCGCGCTATTTCTGGGGCCGGCCCTCGGCCACCGCGCCCGTGCCGTACAACGCCGCGGCCTCGGGCGGCTCCAACCTGGGGCCCACAAGCGAGCCGCTGAAGGACGCCGTGCGCGAGCGCATCGCGGCGCTGCGCGCGGCCGACCCGGACAACAACGCGCCCGTGCCGGTGGACCTGGTCACGGCCTCGGGCAGCGGGCTGGACCCGCACATCAGCCTGGCGGCCGCGCTGTACCAGGCGCCCCGCGTGGCCCGCACGCGCCGCCTGGAGCCGGGCGCCGTGGCGGCGCTGGTGGAACGCCAGGCGCAGCGCCCGCTGATCCCCGGCCTGGGCGAGCCGCGCGTGAACGTGCTTGAGCTCAACCTGGCGCTCGATGCCGCCGCGGCGCCGGTGCGATGATGCGGTCCCCATGAACGACGCACGGCCGCCCGAAGCCGGTCGCACCGCAGCGCGCCGCGCGAAGGTTTTGCCATGAACGATGCCCCGCAGCGACCCGACCCCGACATCCTGCTCGCGCAGGTGCGGGCCGGCGAAGACCGGGCGCGGCGGGGGCGCCTGAAGATCTTCTTCGGCGCCTCGGCCGGCGTGGGCAAGACCTACGCCATGCTGTCGGCCGCCCGCGCCGCCCAGGCCGAGGGCACGCCGGTGACCATCGGCGTGGTGGAAACCCACGGCCGGCCCGAGACCCAGGCCCTCACCCAGGGCCTGCCGCGCCTGCCGCTGCGCGAGGTGGCGCACAAGGGCCACACGCTGCGCGAGTTCGACCTCGACGCCGCGCTGGCCTTCGGCGCCCGGCACCCCGACGGCCTGGTGCTGCTCGACGAGTTCGCGCACAGCAACGCGCCCGGCTCGCGCCACCCCAAGCGCTGGCAGGACGCCGAGGAGCTGCTGGCCACCGGCATCGACGTGTGGACCACGATGAACGTGCAGCACCTCGACAGCCTGAACGACGTGGTCAGCGGCATCACCGGCGTGCGCGTGTGGGAGACCGTGCCCGACCGCCTGTTCGACGAGGCCGACGAGGTCGTCGTCGTCGACCTGCCGCCCGATGAGCTGCTGGAGCGCCTGCACAGCGGCAAGGTGTACCTGCCCACCCGGGAAAGCGGTGGCGACGACCAGCGCGCCGAGCGCGCCGCCGCCCACTTCTTCCGCAAAGGCAACCTGCTGGCCCTGCGCGAGCTGGCCCTGCGCCGCACCGCCGACCGCGTGGACGACGAGGTGCGCGCCTTCCGCCAGGCCGGCGCGGTGCGCCCGGTGTGGCCCAACCGCGAGTCGCTGCTGGCCTGCGTGGGCCCGGGACCGGCGGCCGACAAGGTGGTGCGCTGCGCCGCGCGCATGGCCGCGCAGCTGGACCTGCCCTGGCACGCGGTGCACGTGCAGGCGCTCTCGCGCGAGCCCAGCGCCGCCACGCAAAAGGCGCTGGACCTGGCCGAGTCGCTGGGCGCCAGCGTGAGCAGCTTCAGCGACCGCGACCCGGCCGCCGCGCTGGTGCGCCACGCGCGCGAACACAACCTCAGCCGGTTGGTGCTGGGCCGCGCGCGCCGGCGCCGGCCCTGGTCGCGCCCGCTGGCCGAGCGCATCGCGGCGGTGGCCGGCGACCTGGAGCTGCTGCAGGTGGCCGAGCCGTCCGGCGCGCGCGAACGCGAGGGCGCCGCCCCTGCGGCCGAACCGCCACGCGACCCGCGCTGGCCCGGCTACCTTGCCGCCGGCCTGGCCTGCGCGCTCACCGCCGTGCTGGCCACGCCGCTGATCCCGGTGCTGGAGCTCAGCAACATCGTGATGATCTTCCTGCTCATCGTGGTGGCCATCGCGCTGCGCTACGGCCGCGGCCCGGCGGTGCTGGCGGCCTTCCTGGGCGTGGCGCTGTTCGACTTCTACTTCGTGCCGCCGCGCTTCACGCTCGCGGTGAGCGACGTGCAATACCTCGTCACCTTCGGCGTGATGCTGGTGGTGGCCCTGGCCATCGGCCAGCTCACCGCCGTGCTGCGCCAGCAGGCCGACGCCGCCACGCGGCGCGAGCGGCGCGTGCGCGCGCTGCACGACATGTCGCGCGACCTGTCCGCCGCGCTGCTGCCCGAGCAGGTGGCCGACATCGGCGCGCGCTTCGTGCGGGCCGAATTCGGCATGCCCAGCACCTTGCTCGCGGCCGACCTGAACGACCGGCTGCAGCCCCTGCCCGGCGGGCAGGCGCCAGTGGACATGGCGGTGGCGCAGTGGGCCTTCGAGCGCGGCGAGCCCGCCGGCCGCGGCACCGACACCCTGCCCGCCAGCGCCACGCTGGTGGTGCCGCTGAAGGCACCCATGCGCGTGCGCGGCGCGCTGGTGCTCGACCCCGGCGGCGCGCGCGCGCTGGACACCGAACAGCGCCGGGCGCTGGGGGCCTGCGCCTCGCTGCTGGCCATCTCGCTGGAGCGCATCCACTACATCGAGGTGGCGCAGCACAGCACGGTGCAGATCGAATCGGAGCGGCTGCGCAACTCGCTGCTCGCCGCCATTTCGCACGACCTGCGCACGCCGCTGGCCTCGCTGGTGGGCCTGGGCGAGGCGCTGCGCCTGACGCCGCCGGCGCTGTCGCCCGCGCAGGCCGAGTTGGCCGAGGCCATTGCGCAGTCGGCGCGGCGCATGGCGGCGCTGGTGAACAACCTGCTGGACATGGCGCGCCTGCAGGCCGGCGCCGTGCCGCTGCAGCGCGCCTGGCAACCGCTGGAAGAGGTGGTGGGCAGCGCCCTGGCCGCCTGCGGCGACGCGCTGCACGGCCGCGCGATCCAGGTCGATCTGCCGGCCGACCTGCCGCTGCTGCAGTTCGACGCCGTGCTGATGGAGCGGGTGCTGGTGAACCTGCTGGAGAACGCCGCCAAGTACACGCCGCCCGGCTCCGCCATCCGCCTGTGGGCCGAGGCCGACCCCGAGGCGGTGCGCCTGCGCGTGGACGACCACGGTCCCGGCCTGCCGCGCGGGCAGGAGGCGCGCGTGTTCGAGAAGTTCGAGCGCGGCGCGCGCGAAAGCGCCACGCCCGGCGTCGGCCTGGGCCTGGCCATCGGTCGCGCCATCGTGGAGGCGCACGGCGGGCGCATCGAGGGCCACAACCGCACCCGCGAGGGCCGCGTGGAGGGCGCGCGCATCGAGATCACGCTGCCGCGCGGCACGCCGCCGCCGGCCGACAATCCGCCGCCATGAGCACCGCCCGGCCGCCCGAAGGGGTTCGCACCGCAGCGCGCCGCGCCAAGGTTTCACCATGAGCACCCACGCCCCGCAGATCCTGATCGTCGAGGACGAGAACGACATCCGCCGCTTCGTGCGGCTCACGCTGCAGGCCGAGGGCCATGAGGTGCACGAGGCCGCCACCCTGCAGCGCGGACTGATCGAGGCCGGCACGCGCCGCCCCGACCTGGTGGTGCTGGACCTGGGCCTGCCCGACGGCGACGGCGTGGACCTGATCCGCGACCTGCGGCAGTGGTCGGCGGTGCCGGTGATCGTGCTCTCGGCGCGCAGCGCCGAGGCCAGCAAGATCGAGGCGCTGGACGCGGGCGCCGACGACTACCTCGTCAAGCCCTTCGGCTCGGGCGAGCTGATGGCGCGCGTGCGCGCGCAGCTGCGCCGCCACCGGGCGCAGACGCCGGCCGGCGAATCGGTGCTGCGTTTCGGCGAGGTGGAGATCGACCTGGCGCGCCACCAGGTGCAGCGCGCGGGCGAGCCGCTGCGCCTGACGCCCATCGAATACAAGCTGCTGACCCACCTGGCCAGCCAGCCCGAGCGCGTGGTCACGCACGCCCAGCTGCTGCAGGCCGTCTGGGGCCCCGGCCACCGCGAGGACACGCACTACGTGCGCGTGCACATGGCCAACCTGCGCAAGAAGATCGAGCAGCACCCGGCCATGCCCCGGCACCTGCTCACGGAAACGGGCATCGGCTACCGCTTCGTGCCCTGAGGCCGCGCCCCTTCAGTCCAGCACGTTCACCGCGCGCAGCGGCCGCAACACGCTGGAGGGCGTCATGCCGAAGGTGTGGCGGAACATGCGGCTGAAGTGGGCCGAATCGGCGAAGGCGCCGTCCAGCGCGGCCTCGGTCAGGCTGCCGTCGGGCCGGTAGGCGGCCATGGCGCGGCGCACCTGCGTCCAGATGCGGTAGCTGCGAAAGCTCACGCCCAGCGCCTCGCTGAACAGGTGGTTGAAGCGCGAGGCCGACAGGTGCGCCGCGCGCGCCAGCGCCTCGCGGTCGGGCACGCCCTCGCCCGCTTCGCGCAGGCGCCGCAGGCTGCTCAGCACGCGCGGGTCCACGCTGGCCAGGGGCGGCAGGCCACCCGGCCCCAGCAGCGTGGGCAGATCGAAGCTGTGCAGGCGCTGCTCGGTGTGCCAGCGGATGCGCGCGCGCGGCACCGGCTCGCCGATGACCTGGCCCTGGGCCGCGAACACCCGCCGCAGGCGGCGCACCTCGGGCGCGTCGGGCTCCAGGTACATCAGCGCCACGCGCTCGCCCTGCGGATCGAACACGTGCTCCACGCCGGCGTCGATCAAGGCGCTGTGGCAGCTCTCCTCGCGCCCTTTCGGCAACAGCAGGCGAAAACGCCCCGACAAGCCCAGCAGCAGCACCGGCGCGGCGTGGCGGTGCCAACCGGTGGCGGGGATCTCGCCCAGGTAGAGCGCCTTGTCGGCGCACAGGGTGAGCGCGTTGCCGATCAACACAGCCCAAACCTCCAAGACAGGCGCGCCAGCCGCCCGTACCGTGGCGGCTTCATCCACCCACACCACAGGAGAACGAGTTGTCGATCCGCACCGCCCACCACTGGGCGCTGAACCTGGCCGCGCAGGCCGGCGTCGTCCACACCGCGAAGAGCGGGCTGTCGCATGTGCTCAAGTCTCCTCTGGTGAATCTGAACCGCCGGCTGGCGGGCCTTGCGGCGCGCGAGGTCCGGGTGGCGGGGCACGGCCTGCATTATCTGGAGGGCGGGCGCGGCGAGCCCGTGCTGCTGTTGCACGGCATCTTCGCCGAGAAGGACCATTGGGTGGACCTGGCGCGCCGGCTGACCCCGCACCACCGCGTGGTCGTGCCCGACCTGCCCGGCTTCGGCGCCAGCGAGCGGCACGAGGACCAGCGCTACGGCTACGCCGAGCAGGTGGAGCGGCTGCGCGCCTTCATGGACGCCATCGGCGTGCAGCGCGCGCACGTGGCCGGCAGCTCCATGGGCGGCGCGCTGGGGGCCCTGCTGGCCGGGGAATACCCGGGCCGCGTCGCCTCGCTGGCGTTCATCGGCGCGCCGCACGGACTGCGCTCGCCGCGCCCCAGCGAGACCGACCGGCTGATCGACGCCGGACAGACCCCGCTGATCGCGCACGACGCGGCGGAGTTCGACGCGCTGCTGGCGCGCCTGTTCGGGCAGCGGCCCTGGCTGCCCTGGCCCATCCTGCGCGCCGCGCGCGAGGACGCGATCCGCCGCGCCCCCTCCAACCACCGCCTCTGGCGCGAACACCTGGCCGACCGCTACCTGCTGGAGCAGCGCCTCGCGCGGGTGCCGGCGCCGCTGCTGGTGCTGTGGGGACGGCGCGACCGCGTGTTCCACGTATCGGGCGCGCGCACGCTGCGCTGGCAACGTCCCGATGCGGACATCCAGGTGCTGGACCGTTTGGGACACTTGCCCATGATGGAGGCGCCGCTGACCGTGGCGCAGCGCTACCGCCCCTTCCTGGAACGCCACCGCTGGATGCGCCACCGGACATGACACCGCCCGCCCACCCCCTCGCCCCGCCGGCCGCGCGCGCCGCCGACCGGCTGGCGGCCACCGCCGCCCTGTGGGTGGCCTGCGCCGCCCTCGCCGGCTGCGAGACCGCGCCCCGCGCCGGCGGCCTGACGCGCGCCCAGGTGCTGGACGTGGTGAAGGACCGCCACGGCGTGCGCGACGGCCACCCCGAGCTGTACGCGGCCCTGCGCGCCGGCGTGACCCGGCGCGAACTCGAGGAAGGCCGGCTGTTCGAAGGCGAGTGCGGGCTGCCGGACGCCGCGCAGGCCTCGGGCATGCGCTGGCTCACGGTGACGGTGCTCGCCCCGGCCGGCCTGCGCCTGGCCAGCGGCAGCGTGGTGGACGTGCGCGGGCTGCGCGCGGCCTGGCCGGCCGTGGACGGCGGGGCGGCGCCGCGCTGGCACGGCGTCTATGCGGGCAGCGCCAGCGCGCTGGGCGAGGCCGCGGCCTCCGCCCTGAGCCCCCGGCCCGGTGCGCCCTGCCAGGCGCCGGGCGAGCCGCCCGGCCAGTGGCGCGTGAAGCTGCGCGGGCCGGCACCGGCCTGGGCCTTCGACTTCGCCCAGGCCGGCCTGCGCCGCCTGGACGCCCTGCGCGACAGCGACCTGGCCGCTGGCCGCGTGCTGCGCCTGGGCTGCCAGCTCAAGGTGTTGGACGGCGGCGACTGGTACGCCCCGGTCTGGGTGGCCACCGCCCCCGAGGCGCTGCGGCTGCGGGTGGGCGACGTGGTCCGCCTGCGCGCGGGTGCCGAAGCCGGATCGAAGGACCCGGACCCGCCCGCCGAGGTGCTGGAGCGGCTCGCCGGCGTGGCCGCGCCCGGCGGCCACGCGCTGGTGCGCTGCGGCTAGCCGGCCGTGCCCGGGGTCAGCGCCCTGAGCCGCTGGTGCGCCGGCCCGTTCCGGTCCACCGGCCGGTTCTGCTTGCCTTTGAGGTAGTGCTCGCTGAACACGTCCAGCCAGGCGGCCAGGGCCTCGGCCGCGCGCGCCTCGCCCGCCAGGGCCAGGCACAGGGCCGCCACCTCGGCGGTGCAGAAGTGGTCGGCGCGCGCGGCGCGGCGCAGGCGGTAGTTCGAGGGGTGGTCGGGGTGCAGGCTCAGCACCGGGAAGGGGTCGAGGTAGCGGCTCTTGTTGAACATCTTGCGCGCCTCGGACCAGGTGCCGTCGAGCAGCACGAACAGCGGGCGCCGCGCGGGTGCGCCGGCGGTGGCGGCAGCGGCCGGCGGCGGCGCGGTGATCACGCGCGCCGGGTCCACGAATTCGCCGGGGAACACCACGCAGGGCTGCCACTGCGGGTCGTTCAGCAGGGCGATGAGCGCGGGGTCGATGACCGTGCGCGACCAGGCAAAGGCCCAGGTGTCGGCCACCAGGTCGGCGATCAGCCAGCCGGTGTTGCTGGGCTTGAGCGCCTCGATGTCGCCCATGAGCAGGCAGACGCCGGCGCGCGTGTCCACGCGCGGGCGCAGGTCGCAGATGCAGTAAGGGGAAAAAAGCCGGCAGCGCGCGCAGCGCCCGGGCGCGGAGCCGCGCGCGACGAAGGGCTTGGAGCTGGCGGCCAGGCGCGCGGCGCGCAGGCGGGAGACGGCGTGGGGCATGGGGCAGCGACTGTACCGCCGCCCCGCGCACGGCCGGTTCAGGGGATGAAGTTCAGCCCCTCCGGCAGATCGCCCTGGATAGGCACCTCGAACAGCGGCCCGCCGGCGTCGGGGTCGATCACCGTCGCGCCGTGGCTGGCGAAGAAGACCGCGATCTGGGTCTGCGCCGCCACCGCCAGCGGCGCGGCCGCCGCGATGCCGATGTTGGTGAGGAAGGTGTGCGGGTTCTTGGGGATGCCCGGATTGGCGGCGAAGGCCAGGTCGTTGCGGTAGTAGGTGACGCGGTCTTTGAGCCCGCCCGCGCGCACGATGGCGCTGCTGGTGGGGTTGGGCACGGTCACGTCGCCCTTGGCGAACTGCACGATCACGGGCTTAGCCGCGTGGCCCGCCGGCGGGTCGCGGCGGATCAGCTCGGCGTAGGACACCGGGTTGCCCGACTGCTGCACCCATTGGTTGCGGTCCAGCAGCTCGGCGATGGCCATGGCGCCCGGCACGGTGTTGACCAGCGGCGGCTGGTCGCGCAGCGGGATGTTCTCGTCGAAGTTCAGCGGCACCGGCCGCTCGGGCGTGGGCGGCAGGTTCAGCAGCACCGGCTGGCGCGTGGCCAGGCTCAGGCCGGTGAGGATGCGAAAGGCGGGGCTCAGGCGCGCGATCTCGGTGATGGAGCCGCCCGGCACGTTGGGCACGCCAGCCTTGATGTTGCGCTCCACGCCCAGCAGGATGGTGCCGTAGATGCCGCCGAAGGACTGGCCGGCGTAGTAGATGCGGCCGGGGTCAAGATCGGGCGCGCCGTCGCCGTCGGCGTCGACGCCGACCTCGATCTGGCGCACCAGCTGCATCAGGTCGATCACCGTCTGGCGCAGGCCGTCGCGGCTGCTGACGATGGTCTGCGGCGCGGCGGCGTTCACGCCCTCGGTGCTGTCGATGCTGCCGTTGCCGTCCTGGTCGATGCCGCGCCCGCCAGCGGGGATCTGCACCGGCGCGCCCACGGTGGGCAGCGCATTGAGCGTGCCCAGGGCGCCGCCGCCGTGGCCCACCACGTTGATCGACACCGTGGCGATGCCCTGCGAGGCCAGCACCGAGGCCACCGTCCAGGGCGCGCCGTACATGCTGTCGGTGAAGCCGTGGCCGAAGATCGCCACCGGCCAACCCATGGCCGGCTTGGGTCCGGCGGGCAGGAAGAACTGGGCCGTCAGCGTCTCGCTGCCCAGCAGGCGCGGCGCGCCGGTCAGCGTGTCGGTCGCGGGGATCACCTTGGCGGCGTTCTGGTACGAGGGCGAGTCGAAACGGCCGTAGGCCACCTGGCCCACCGCGCCCGGCACCACCTGCAGGGCCGGCGTGGGCAGGAAGCTGGGCGTGAACGCCGGTGCCGTGCCGGTCTGGCGGTTGAACTGGATGCCCTGCAGCCCCGCCACCGGGAACAGCGCGCGCACGCTGCCGCCGTTGCCCACCATGAAGTTCATGGGCGCGGGCGTGCTGGCCTTGATGCGCCGCTGGATCTTGAGCAGGTCGCCGGTGGCCGACTGCGTGGTGAACAGCGAGGCCGCCACCACGTTGCGACCGCCGCCGCGCGCCATCGGCAGCGCGTCGCGCAACTCGCGCTGCTGCGCATCGCGCCCGTCCAGGAAGCTGGCCGACTTGATCTTCTTGCCGCTGGCGTCGCGCACGCCGTTCGTGATCACCAGCAGGTAGCGCGAGCGCTCCTGCAGCAGCTCGTCGGATTCGAAGGCCAGGGTCTTGCTCGGCGGGTCCCACACCACGCGGTTGATGCCCACCTTCTGGCCGAAGCCGCGCAGGGTGAGCACGTCGCCCAGGTTGACCAGGTAGATGCTGTCGCTGCCCACCGACGCCGGGTCGATGTCGCCCGTGAACGGCACCGTGAAACGCGGCTGGGTGGAAAAGCCGTCCAGCGTGTTGATGACGTCGATGTCGGCGCAGTCGCTGGGCCGCGCGGCGCAGTCGGGCTTGGGCAGGTTCACCCGGCGCAGTGTGGCGTTGCCGAAGTCGGGCACCGTCCAGCGGTTGCTGGGGAAGGGGGCCGCAGTGGCGTCGTAGCGCACGGCCACGCCGTCGGCCAGGGCCAGCACCGGCCACAGGGCCAGCAAAGGAATCCAACGGGTCGAACGCGCGCGAAGCAGGTTCATGGCGTGTCTCCTGGGTGAGCCGCGGGGCGGCTCGGGGGCCGGGTGCTGTTCCGAGCGGCGGTTATAGGCCTGCCGTGGCGCGCGCACCAGGGGGGTCTGGCGTTTTCCCTGAGCCGGGCGTACCGTGGTCTGTCGCCTGCGCGACGCGCCGGACCGCGGAACCTCCGCCGGTCACCCCGCTCCATCCCTGGCCATGGAGATGTCATGTTCAAGACCGTCAAAGACCTGATCGAGCGGCTCACCGGCGAGCTCGCCGCCCCGGCGGACACGCCACTCGACGAGCACACCCTGCAGCTGTCCACCGCCGTGCTGCTGGTCGAGGTGATGCGCGCCGCGCCCGAGGTGCACGAGGGCGAGTACGCCGCCGTGCTGCGCGCCCTGCGCCGCCAGTTCCAGCTCAGCGACGACGAGTTGCAGCGCCTGATCGAGCTGGCCCACGAGACCGCCCGCACCGCCTACGACTACCAGCGCTTCACCCGCCTGCTCAACGAGCGCTTCACGCACGCGCAGAAGGTGACCATGGTGGAGGCCATGTGGGCCGTGGCCTACGCCGACGCCCACCTGGACGTGCACGAGAACGCGGTCATCCGCAAGGTCGCGGGGCTGCTGCACGTCACGCACGGCGAGTACATCGCGGCCAAGCTGCACGCGCAGCACGCGGGACCGCCGTCGGGGCACGACGTGCTGCCGTGAACCCACACAATCTTTGCGGTGGCGCCGCAACCGGTTTACCGGCGCGATACACGGCCTGGGCACGATGAAGGCTCAACAACACCTCCCGAAAGGAGACCGAGATGAAAGCCCGTTCGCTGATCTCCATCGCCGTCGCCACCGCCACGCTCGCCATGAGCACCGCCGCCCTGGCCCGCGACGACCACCGCGGCTTCTCGCGCCATGACGGCCCGCGCGCCGAGCGCCACGTCGATCGGCATGTCCACGACCGCGGCCCCCGTTTCGACCGAGGCCCGCGTTTCGAGCACGGTCCGCGCGACGTGCGCATCGTGAACCGCAACCACTACTACTACGGCCCCGCCCCGCGCTGGCAGCGCGGCCAGTACCTGCCCCGCGAGTACCGCGGCGGCCGCTACATCGTGGTGCAGCACAACCCACGCCTGTACCAGCCGCCGCGCGGCCACCACTGGGTGCAGGTCAATGGCGAATTCCTGCTGATCGCCGCCGCCACCGGCCTGATCGCCCACGCCATCCTCAGCAACTGATCCGGCACTACCATCGCGGCATGAAACGCCGCCACGCCCTCCTCTCCTCCATGGCCGCTTTTGCGGCCATGGGCTTTTTGTCCGCCTGTTCGCGCGAGCCCGATGCCGCGCCGCCGGCCCCACCCATCGACCACAGCCAGGCCTTGCAGGTGCTCGCCGCCGAAGGCAAGGGATTCACCGTGGGCGCCATGATGGCCGCCCAGACCGTTTATGTGCTGTTCGACCCGCAGTGCCCGCACTGCGCCGCGCTGTGGGAGTCGTCGCAGCCCCTGCTGCGCCAGGCGCGCTTCGTCTGGCTGCCTGTGGCCCTGCTCAACGCCAAGAGCCTGCCCCAAGGGGCGGCCATTCTCGGCGCGGCCAACCCGGCCGAGGCCATGGCGACCCACGAGAAAAGCCTGAGCACCGGCCAGGGCGGCATTTCCGCTTCCGCCAGCGTGCCGGCCGAACTGGAAGCCGCCATCAAGCACAACACGGCCCTGCTGACGCGCCTGGGTGCGGAATCGGTGCCCTTCATCGTGGCGCGCGACCCGAAAGGCAATGGCGCCCGCACCGTGGCTGGCGCCATGCCCACGGGGCAGCTGGCCAGCTTCATTGGCCTGGGCGGGCAGTAAAAAAACCGGTCAGGCGGCGAACGTGCGGGCATGGCCGCCAGACGCAACGGATTCTTAATCAATTAGTGCCAAGGGAGTATCTAGAAAGTAGGCCGATCGGCTGAAACTTGGTGGACGCCCGCTACCGCTTTCGGGCGGTGCCCCACCAACTGTTCATCGATCGCTCCATGCCTCGTCCCTTGCTTCCACCGTGGGCCATGGCGGCCCTGGCGGCTCCGCTGGCCATCGCGCCCTGCTGTGCCCAGGCCGATCCCGGCCCAGCGGCCCCCGTCCCGGCCGCCTCCCCGTTCGGCGCTTCGCCCAAGGCGCCCCGGCCCCCGGCGGACGGCAGCCCGGTCATGCCCGACCGGCGACCGGGGCAGGCCAGCCAAGCCCACCCGGCGGTGCAGGCCGGCGGCCTGAGCCTCAACGACTCGGGCGCCCAGTACAGCAGCGAATCGCCCGACACCCGGCTCAACGCCAGCATCGGGCGCGACTGGGGGGGCGGCCGCGGCCTGCGCGGCGGCGTCGACTACGCCCGCCTGCTCAACGACCAGTGGGCCGTGGGCGGCAACTTCATGGCCAGCATCGAGCACCAGGAGGCCGTGCTCAACGGCCTGTACTCGCCCAGCAAGGACCTGCACGTCGGCCTGTCGCTGGGCTGGCTGCGCGACACCGACACCTACCCGTTCTATTCCGGCCCCGCCGACGTGTCGGTCGACCAGGCCTCGGCGCTGGCGCGCGTGATTAAACGCTTCGATGAAGGTGCCTGGCTCACGCAGCTCAACGGCAGCGTCTACATGGCCCGCGCGCGCAAGCCCGACGTGCCCGACGCGGTGATGGTGGAGGAATCGCCCACGCTCATCCGCTTCCTCGTCGACCCGCGCGAAATCGCGCCCGGCCGCCTGCAGGGCTTCAACGTGGGCATGGGCCTGCGCCCCTGGGCCAACGCCGAGCTCAAGCTCTCGCTGGGCCGCGAAACCCTGCGCTACCACTTCCAGGACGGCTCGGGCGAAAAGGACAGCCGCACCACCGCGGGCCTGGGCTATACCCATTCCCTGCCAGGCTGCTGGCAGTTGGAGGGCAACGCCAACACCGGCGTGGCGGGCGATCGCCTCTCGTTCGGCGTGCGCCACGGCATGTGGAACGTGGCGCTGGCACGCGACGGCGGTGCCCCGGGCATGAAGGCCCGCACCAGCCTGGTGGTCGGCGTGGACGTTCCACTGGGCAGCAACCCCACGGCGCGCTGCGCGGCCGGCACGGGCCTGCGCCAGACGCGCGATGTGCGCCGCCTCGACGAGGTCTTTCAGCGCCCGCGCGAACTGCCCTCGCGCGCGCTCGCCAAGGTCGACCTGACGGCCGTTCCCCTCGTGCTGTCCGTGGTCGTGGTGATGGCCGACGCCTCGCTCACCCTGGTCAGCTTCAACGCCGTGGGGTTCTGACATGCGCCTCGTCCCTCGCTTCGTTCCCTGGTTCGCGCGGCCGCTCGTCCAGGGCCTTCTCCAGCGGCCCTGGCGGTGGCTGCTGCTGCTCCTGCTCGCCTCCCCCTTCGCGTGGGCCGCGGGCGTGAGCATCAACCACCTCACGATCACCAACGTCCAGCAGCTGTCGTTCGCGCAGGCCCGGTTGGACGTGCCGGTGGGTGCGCAGGTCACGCAGACCGCCACGGTGCGCCTGAGCCCGGGCGCGGTCATCCAGGCGGTGGTCGGCGGCACCACGTACACCGGGACGCTCACCGTGAACAAGGCCAAGCCCCGGTTGTTCTTCTACTTCACGCCGCGGCTCTTCTTTTCGTCCACCTGCGGACAGGAATGGACCTGGCCCATCGCCAACCAGGGCACCAACAACACCGTGGGCGGCACCCTGATCACGAACAGCGATGGCCCCTTGTTCTACCCCATGGGTTCCGAGCCGGGCAACATAGGCAATGCCGGGCCCAACCAGTTCAAGCCCTACTACCTGCGGTGGATAGGCCACCGGGCCTATACGCCAGAGATGGCGGTGTGGAGCGATGCCTGGGTGGAGCAAGGCGCCACCCGGGACTTCGAAGCCGCGACCAGCGAGAAGATCCAGTATTCCGTGTGGGGGAACGACCGCGTGATCTTCACCAACGGACAGTGGATCTTGTCCTGCAGCCAATGAAGCCCCGGCGGCCGCGACACCTCAGCGCCGCCGCGGCCCGCGCGGCGGCCGCCGCTCCTGCAGCCGCTCCTGGCGGCGTTGCGCGTCCGCCGCCTGTCCCGCGCGCAGCCATTGCAGGTACTGTTCGGGCGTCTCCAGCGTGATGCGCCCCATCAGCGTGGCGCGGAAGTCGCCGATCACCAGCTCGGCGGCCTTCTGCGCGTCCACGCGCCCACCGCTCACCAGCGCGCCGCGCTGGCGGCCGATGGCTTCGAGCAGTTCTTCCGCCGGCGCCTGGGCCAGCGCCTCGGCCGTGAGGCCGAAGCCGTAGCGCGCGAGCAGCTGCGCGGGATAGGCGAGCTTGAGGTTGTCCAGCAACTCCAGCGCCACCTCCTGGTCGTCGTAGGCGTTGCGGCCCACCGCCCCGCTGGCCGCCAGGTGAAAGCCACTCTGCGGGACGATGATGCGCGGCCACAGCATGCCCGGCGTGTCGTAGAGGTAGAAGTCGTCGGCCAGCACCAGGCGCTGCTCGGTGCGGGTCACCCCGGCCTCGTCACCGGTCTTGGCCGAGCGTTTGCCGACCAGGGTATTGATGAGCGTGCTCTTGCCCACGTTGGGAATGCCGCAGATCAGCACCCGCAGCGGCTTGACCATGCCGCCGCGGTTCGGCGCGAGTTCTCGGCAGGCCGCGATCAGCGCGCGCGCGGGCGCCACCACGCCCGCGTCGAGCGGGATGGCGCGGGTGCCGGGCTGGGCGTTGTAGTGCGCCAGCCAGAGCGCGGTGCGCTCGGGGTCGGCCAGGTCCTGCTTGTTGAGCACCTTGAGCGAGGGCCGCTTCTTGGTGAGCTCCCCCAACAGGGGGTTGGCGCTGGAGCCCGGCAGGCGCGCGTCCAGCATCTCGATCACCACGTCGATGGACTTCACGCGCTCGGCGATGGCCTGGCGCGTGAGGTGCATATGACCGGGGAACCACTGGACGCTCATGGGAAGACGGGCGGCGAACGGACGCGCCGCCAAGGGGCTGGAAGGTCGCGCATTGTGCCTTGGTGTAAGCCCGTAGGCCGCCCCCGGGTGGCCTGCCTAGAATGCCCCGTCCCTCCTCCCACCCCGCGAAAGGCGCCCATGGCCATCACCGTCAAGATCGACCTCGGCTACGAATTCGCCGTCAAGGCCAAGGCGGCCGATGTGTTCAAGCTGCTGTCGGACGTGCCCGCCTCGGTCGCGCACTTCCCCAAGGTCGAGAAGCTCACCGATCTCGGCGGCGGCAGCTACCAATGGGAGATGGAGAAGGTCGGCACAGCCCAGGTCAACATCCAGACCGTGTACGCCAGCAAGTACACCAGCCAGTGGAACGACGCCAAGGGCACGGGCACCGTGAAGTGGGTGCCCGTCAAGGGCGTGGGCAACGCCCAGGTGGGCGGTCACTGGAAGATCAGCGACCAGAAGAAGTCCACCGCGATCGAGTTGGCCATCGAGGGCACGGTGGACGTGCCGCTGCCCAGCCTGATGAAGATGGTGGTGGCGCCGGTGGTCGAGGCGGAGTTCGAGAAGCTGGTCGACAAGTACATCGCCAACCTGGTCAAGAAGTTCGGCGGCGAGGCCTGAACGATGGTCTGAGCGGGCCCTCAGGCCGCCAGCGCCTGGCCCTGGCCCGCCACCGTGCGCGGGCGCCCCAGCCGCTCCGCGGACACGTATTCCTGCCGGTACACCTCGAAAGGCAGGGTGTCGGCCGCCTCGATGGCGCGCTGGTCGTCCCACGACCGTTGGGCCAGCGCCTCGAAGCGCGACTGCTGCGGCTCGCCCCAGGGCAGGCCCAGCAGCTGCCGGTGCGTCAGCGCCGATTGCCCGCGCACGAAGGCGACGAAGGAGTCGTCGTGATGCGCCGACATGGCGTGCAGCACGCGCGCCGAGGGCAGCAGGTCGGGTTGGCGCAGCGTGCTGCGCGCGTGCGCCACGGCCAGCGCGTGCGCGTCGGTGCCATCCAGTTCGTCCAGCGCGTCGGCGATGGGCTGCAGCTGTTCGACGATCTCCAGGCCCCAGTCGCCGAGCTTCACGGGCGCGCCGCGGCGCAGCAACTCCAGGCCCGGCTCGCGACCGCGCGCGGCCGTCAGGTGCTGGTTCTGCGCCAGCTCGCGGATCTCGCTGGGTGTGTCCGGGGGGCTGTCGCTCAGCAGGCAGTGCAGCAGGAACACGTCGAGGAAGCGCAGCGTCATCGCATCGATGCCGATGGGCTCGAAGGGGTTGAGGTCCATCAGCCGGACCTCGATGTACTCCACGCCCCGCTCGCGCAGCGCGTGCAGCGGGCGCTCGCCCGGGAAGATCACGCGCTTGGGGCGGATGGTGCCGTAGAACTCGTTCTCGATCTGCAGCAGCGTGGTGGCGAGCTGGTTGTAGTCGCCCCCCGGGTTGCGGATGCCCACGGTTTCGTACGCGGGCCAGGGCCGCGTGAGCGCGTCGTGCAGCGAGGCCGCATAGCCCTCCAGGCCGTTGTAGCTCACGGCCAGCGTGCCCTGCGCCTCGCTCTGGTAGCCCAGGCGGCCCATGCGCAGCGAGGTGCCGTGCGGCATGTACAGCGTGCCGCTGGCGCCAAGCTTCTGCAGCTCGTGGGGGCGGCCCTCGACGAAACTCGAACACACCGCCGGCGAAGCGCCGAACAGCGTGAGCAGCAGGAAGGCGTGGCGGCGGAAGTTGCGGATGAGCGAGAAGTAGCCTTCGTTGTCCACGCCAGGCAGCGACCAGTTGTAGTGGATGCCCGAGATCGTCTGCATGCGCCGGCCGTAGCGGTGGGCCAGGCCCATGCGGTAGACGCTCTTGGCGCGGCCCACGTTGGACGAACCGTAGCGGCCGATGGGAATGGTCTCGTCGGGCGGCAGGCCACAGGGCATGCTCGACACCCACAGCCGCTCATCGCCCTGCGCCTGCAGCGCGCGCAGCACGAACTGGTGGATTTCGGTGAGCTCGGCCAGGCAGCTGTCCACGCTGGCGTGCACGCCCGTGATGAGCTCCAGCTGCGACTCGCTGTAGTCGGTGGTGATGTGGGGGTGCGTCAGCGCGCTGCCCAGCGCCGCCGGGTGGGGGGTGAGCGCCAGCTTGCCATCGGGCAAGGAGCGCAGGCTCTCCTTCTCGATGCCGCGGCGCATGCCCCGAAGTCGCTCGGGCCCCAGGGCGGCCAGCCGTTGTTGCAGTGCGGACATAAAGCAGAGACTCTTGCGAAGCGGGGGCCGGAAGTTAACACGGCTGCGCGGATTCTGCCGAGGCCGCTTCCCGGCATCCCCAGGCGGCCTGGGCCCGTGCGATCCAGGCCTCGATGGCCTGCGGGTCATGGTGTAGGCGCAACTCGTCGAAGGCGACCTGCGCCTCGGGGTGGCGGTGGCGCAGGTAGTTGAGCCACTGCTTGAGCCGCCCCGCGCGGTGGCGCCGCTCCACGCGCGCGCTCACGCGGGCCCAGAACAGCGGCAGCAGCGGCACCACGCGCGACCAGGGCACGCCGCCCTCGCCACGGATGGCCGAGGCCAGCCCCGGGTCGGTGATCTGGCCGCGGCCGATCATGAGGTGCTCGCAGCCCGTCACGGCCGCGCAGCGCCGCGCGTCCTCCACGCACCAGATCTCGCCGTTGGCGATCAGCACCGGCCGCTGCGCGGGCAGCGCCTGCGCCACCTGCGCGATGCGCTCCCAGTGCGCGGGCGGCTTGTAGCCCTGGGCCTTGGTGCGCGCGTGGATCACGAGCTCGCTCGCGCCCGCGTCGGTGATGGCCAGCGCGTTGTCCTCGGCGCGCGCGTCGTCCATGTACCCCAGGCGCATCTTGGCCGACACGGGGATGTGCGCCGGCACCGCGCGCCGCACCGCCGCCACGATGCGGCCCACCAGCTCGGGCTCGTCGAGCAGGACGGCGCCGCCCCGGCTGTTGTTCACCGTCTTGGCCGGACAGCCGAAATTCAGGTCGATGCCCGGCGGCTGCAGCGTGGCCAGGCGCGCGGCGTTCTCGGCCATGAGCGCGGGGTCGGAGCCCAGCAGCTGCGGGCGCACGGGCACGCCGGCCACGGTGCGCCCGCCGTTCAGCAACTCGGGCACCACGCGGATGAACGCGCGCTCGGGCAGCAGGGTGTTGGTGATGCGGATGAACTCGCTGGTGCAGCGGTCCACGCCCCCCAGGCGCGTGAGCACGTCGCGCAGGGTGGCGTCGAGCAGGCCTTCCATGGGAGCGAGCAGCAGCATGGGGCGTATTGTCCCGTGCCGCGCCGCCGCCCCCGCGCGGCGGGGACAATCGCGCTCCATGGACGTTGTCGACGATTTGCGCGTGGTGCACGAGGACGAGGCCCTGGTGGTGCTGGACAAGCCCTCGGGCCTGCTGGCCGTGCCGGGCCGCGGCCCGGACAAGCAGGACTGCCTGAGCGCGCGCGCCCAGGCGCGCTGGGCCGACGCCCTGATCGTGCACCGCCTGGACATGGCCACCTCCGGCCTGGTGGTGATGGCGCGCGGCCTGGCCATGCAGCGCGCCCTGTCCCTGGCCTTCGAGAAGCGCCGCGTGCACAAGCGCTACACCGCCGTGGTGGCCGGGCGGCTCGACAACCCCGACCCCGGCAATGGCTGGCAGACCATCGACCTGCCGCTCATGATCGACTGGCTCAACCGGCCGCGCAGCATCGTGCACCACGGCATGGGCAAGCCCAGCCTGACGCGCTGGCGGCTGGCCGGCGATGACCCAGCCCCGCGCACGGGCTTGGTCACACGCTTAGAACTGGAGCCCGTGACCGGCCGCACCCACCAGCTGCGCGTGCACCTGCAGGCCATCGGCCACCCCATCGCGGGCGACCCGCTCTACGCGGACGGGACACAACGCGCCCTGGCCGAGCGCTTGCTGCTGCACGCGGGCTGGCTCGCCCTGCCGCACCCGCTCAGCGGCGACACGCTCGAACTGCACAGCCCTTGTCCCTTCTGAACCCCGAACCGAACGAGACACGCCACATGACGACATCGCATCTCACCATCCTCACCGGCGCCTCGCGCGGCATGGGCCAGGCCATGGCGCGCCAACTGCTGTCGCGCGACCGCGTGCTGCTGTGCCTGTCGCGCCAGATCAGCGACGAGCTGCAGGCCGAGGCCGAGCGCCTCGGCGCGCCGCTGACCCAGTGGTCGCAAGACCTCGCCGATACCCACGGCGCGCGCGAGCGCCTGGCGAACTGGCTCGCCGGCCTCGACCCCAAGGCCCTCGCCAGCGCCACGCTCATCAACAACGCGGGCGTGATACCGGCCATCGCGCCGCTGGGCGACTGCCCGCCCGAAGGACTCAGCACCGCCCTGCGCGTGGGCCTGGAGGCCCCCATGCAGCTCACGGCCGCCTTCCTCGCCGCCACGCGCGCCTGGGCGCGGGCGGGCTGGGGCGGGCCGCGCAAGGTGCTCAACATCTCCTCCGGCCTGGGCCGCAACGCCATGGCCTCGCAAGCGCCCTACTGCGCGGCCAAGGCCGGGCTGGACCACTTCACGCGCTGCTGCGCGCTGGAAGAAGCGCCGCAGCCCAACGGCGCCAAGCTGGTGTCGCTGGCGCCGGGCGTGATCGACACCGACATGCAGGTCCAACTGCGCGCCGGCGAGGCCAGCGCCTTCCCCGACCGCCAGCGCTTCGTCGACCTGCGCGAGAAGGGCATGCTCAGCACGCCCGAGGACGCGGCCCGCCGCGTGCTGGCCTGGCTGGGCCGCGCCGATTTCGGCCAGAACCCGGTGGCCGACGTGCGCGACGCCTGAGCGTCGCCCGCCCTGTTGCCCCTGCGCGCTACCATGGCCGGCTTCCCCTCCCCCTTTCGATCCCTGGAGTTCACATGAGTCGAGACGTCTACGTCGTCAGCGCGGTGCGCACCGCCATCGGTACCTTCGGCGGCAGCCTGAAAGACACGCCACCCACCGCACTCGGCGCGCTGGTGGTGCGCGAATCGCTCGCGCGCGCCCAGGTCGGCGGCGAGGACGTGGGCCACGTGGTGTTCGGCCACGTGGTGAACACCGAGCCGCGCGACATGTACCTCTCGCGCGTGGCCGCGCTGGACGGCGGTTGCGCCCAGGGCACGCCGGCCTTCAACGTCAACCGCCTGTGCGGCTCGGGCCTGCAGGCCATCGTCTCGGCCGCGCAGGGCATCCTGCTCGGCGACACCGACATCGCCATCGGTGCCGGCGCCGAGAACATGAGCCGCGCGCCCTATGCCAGCCTGAACACGCGCTTCGGCGCGCGCATGGGCGACGCCACGCTGGTCGACATGATGGTCGGCGCCCTGCACGACCCCTTCCACAAGATCCACATGGGCGTGACGGCCGAGAACATCGCCGCCCGATGGGGCATCGGCCGCGAGGAGCAGGACCAGCTGGCCGCCGAAAGCCACCGCCGCGCGCAGCGCGCCGTGGAATCGGGCCACTTCAAGGACCAGATCGTTCCCGTGATGCTCAAGGGCCGCAAGGGCGAGGTCGCCTTCGACACCGACGAGCACTTCCGCCCCAACGCCACGGTGGAGGACATGGCCAAGCTCAAGCCGGTGTTCCTGAAGGACAACGGCACGGTCACCGCGGGCAACGCGTCCGGCATCAACGACGCCGCCGCCGCCGTGGTGCTGATGAGCGGCGAGCAGGTGAAGGCGCGCGGCCTCAAACCCCTGGCCCGCCTGGTGGGCTATGCGCACGCCGGCGTGGACCCCAAGTACATGGGCATCGGCCCGGTGCCGGCCACGCAGGCCGTGCTGAAGAAGACCGGCCTGAGCGTCCAGGACCTGGACGTGATCGAGGCCAACGAGGCCTTCGCGGCCCAGGCCTGCGCGGTGATCCGCGACCTGGGCCTGGACCCGGCCAAGGTCAACCCCAACGGCTCGGGCATTTCGCTGGGCCACCCCATCGGCGCCACCGGCGCGCTCATCACGGTGAAGGCCCTGCACGAGTTGCAGCGCCGACAGGGCCGCTTCGCGCTGGTCACCATGTGCATCGGCGGCGGCCAGGGCATCGCCGCCGTCTTCGAACGCGCCTGAGGCCGCGCATGCACGGACTGCCGACCGCCGCACCGGCGGACCTGGGGCTGTGCCCCGAACGCACGCAGGGCATCGTGCAGGCGCTGCAGCGCGACGTGGACCGCGGCCGCCTGCCCGGCGCCGCGGTGCTGCTGGCGCGGCACGGCCGCGTGGTGCTGGACGCGGCCGTCGGCCACCTGGACCCGGCGCGCGACACGCCCATGGGCACGGATGCGATCTTCCGCATCTACTCCATGACCAAGCCCATCGTCTCGGTGGCGACCATGCGGCTCGTCGAGCAGGGCCGGCTGTTGCTGAGCGATCCGGTGGGCCGCTACATCCCCGGCTTCCTGCGACAGCAGGTGGCCGTGCCCGGCCCGCACGGCGTGGCGCTGGTGCCCGCCGCGCAGCCCGCCACCGTGCAGGACCTGCTGCGCCACACCGCCGGCCTCACCTACGAATTCACCGGCAACGGCCACGTGAACGCGCTGTACGCCCAGGCCGGCCTGGGCAGCCGCGACCAGACCAACGCCGAGCTCTGCGAGCGCCTGGCCGCGCTGCCGCTGGCGCACCAGCCCGGCAGCGCCTGGGCCTACAGCCGCGCCACCGACGTGCTGGGCCGGGTGATCGAGGTGATCACCGGGCAGGCGCTGGGCGAGCACCTGCGCGAGACCATCCTGCAACCGCTGGGCATGCGCGACACGGGCTTTCACGTGCCCGCCGAACACCACCACCGCATCGCCGAGGCCTTCGGGCACGACCCCGACGGCGGCGTGCAGATGCCCATGCACGACCCGCGCGAGCGGCCCCGGCTAGAGATGGGCGGCGGCGGCCTGATGTCCACCGCGCACGACTACGCGCGCTTCCTGCAATGCCTGCTCAACGGCGGCGCGCTGGACGGCCATCGCCTGCTGTCGCCGCACACCCTGGCCTTCATGACGGCCGACCACCTGGGCGCCAGCGTGGCCCATGCCGACAACCCGCTGCTGCCGCCCGGCCACGGCTTCGGCCTGGGCTTCGCGGTGCGCACCGCCTTGGGCGAAGCCAGCGTGCCCGGTTCGGTGGGCACCTACCACTGGAGCGGCATCGGCGGCACGCACTTCTTCGTCGACCCGGCGCTGGGGCTGTTCGCGATCTTCATGGCGCAGGCACCGAACCAGCGCATCCATTACCGGACGGTGATGCGGGGCCTGGTGTACGCGGCGGTGACCGGCTGAGGCGCGGCGGTCGCACCGCGCCGCGCGCCAGCGCGGCAAACGACCCCATCCCGTTCACTCCGCCGGGACGGCAATTCGCGGCGCCCCGGCGCCGTTTCGTCGCAAGGGCGTGGCCCCGGCCGGGCGCGCGACGCACAGTGCGGCACCGCTGACCCCACCCCTTGTCCCTCGCCGGAGATGCCCATGCTGCTGCAACTGCTCGCCAACCACCCCGAAGCCATCGGCCCCATCCTGCGCGGCACGCCCGCCTGGGTGTGGGGCCTGCTCGCGGGCCTTCTGGCGCTGGGCGCCAGCCAGCTGCGCGAGCGCACCGCCAGCGTGGCCCGGGTGTCGCTCATACCCGCGGCCATGACCGCCTTCTCGGTCCTGGGCACCTGGTCGGCCTTGAGCGCCTCGCCGCACCGGGCCGGCGCGGTCGCGGCCTGGCTCGCCGCCGCGGCCCTGGCCTTCGCCCTGTTCGCGCGCCGGCGCGCGGCGGCGCGGTTCGATCCGGTGCACCGCACCTACCGCCTGCCGGGCAGCGCCGTGCCGCTGCTGCTGATCGTCGGCATCTTCCTGGTGAAGTACGGGGTGGGCGTGGAGCTCGCCATGGCGCCGCGGCTGGTGGACGGCGCGCCGTACGCGCTGGGCGTCGCGGCGCTGTACGGCGCGTTCACCGGCGCCTTCGTCGGCCGGGCCTGGGGCCTGTGGCGCCTGGCCTGGCGCCCCGCCACCGCCTGAAGCGGCCGCCTGCAACCGGCGCGGCGCCTCAGCCCCGCCCCGGCAAGGCCTTCAGGTACAGGTGCAGGGCCCGCAGATCGGTCTCGCTCATCTGGCCCAGCGAGCCGAAGGGCATCACCTGCACCGCGCTGCCGTCCGGCCGCTTGCCGCTGCGAAACATCGCGATCAGGGACTCGGGGTCGGGGTAGCGCGCCATCGCGCCGCCCGGGCCGGGCCGCAGATCGGCGGCCGGCGGCCAGTCGGGCGGTCCGCCCGGGATCTTGCCGCCGCGCAGGCCCTCGCCGTGGCAGCCCAGGCA
Source organism: Hydrogenophaga sp. PML113 (assembly GCF_001777155.1). NCBI lineage: Bacteria > Pseudomonadati > Pseudomonadota > Betaproteobacteria > Burkholderiales > Comamonadaceae > Hydrogenophaga > Hydrogenophaga sp. PML113. Next base: position 52,594 of record NZ_MIYM01000010.1, read on the forward strand.
CATGTTGGCCACGTACTGGCCGTGCGCCAGCGTCACGCCCTCGGGCACGGGCGGCTGCGGCGGCCGTGAGTGGTCGATGCGCGAGGCGGCGTCGGGAATCAGGCCAAAACCGTACATCGCCTTCACCGGCAGCGGCAGGCGGACCACCGCGCCCCGCCCGTTCGCGGGCGGCAAGGAACGGATGTAGGCCACCAGCGCGGCCAGGTCGTCGTCGGTGAAGCGGTTGTAGTCCTCGCTGGGCATCACCATCAGGGCGCGGCCCGTCGGGTTCACGCCGTGGCGGATGCTGCGCACCCAGTCCACCGGCTGGTAGGCGCCCACCACGCCGCCGGGACCGGTGGTGATGTTCGGGCCGGCGATGGTGAGGCCGCCGTCGTCCACGAAGGTGCGGCCCGCGCCGTTGGCCCCGTGGCAGTCGACGCAGCCGCGCGAGCTGAAGAGGTAGCGCCCGCGTTCGACCGAGGCCGCGTCGGTGCGGTAGGCCACCGGCTGCACCGGCACGTCCACCTGGCGCGCCATGCGGCGCTCGGCCAGAAACAGCCCGGTGGCCAGCGCCGCCGCCACCAGCAGAACCAGCGCGCCCAGGCCCAGCCCGAGCGCGCGCACCCATCGCCGCTTGTTCGCCATCTCCGCCTCCTCGTGTGGGGAGTCGCGATTGCATGCGCGTTGCGGCGCGCCGTCAAGCACCCCGGCGCCCTTCGGCGCGCCGTCGGGGCGGCGGCGCCCCGCTCAGACCCGGCCCCCATCCACCAAGATGCTGCGCCCCGTGATCCAGCGCGCGTCGTCCGAGCACAGGAACGCCACCGCATCGGCGATGTCCTGCGGCTCCGCCAGTCGACCGAGCGGGGTCAGCCGCGTTTCGCCCTCCAGGTAGTCGGCGGGCAATCCGGCCGTCATGTCGGTGCGCGTGACCGCCGGTGCCACGGCGTTGACGCGGATGCCGCGCGCGCCCAGCTCGATCGCACAACCGAGCGTCAGGCTGTCGACCGTCGCTTTGCTGGCCGAGTAGCTGACGGTCTGCGGCTCCGGACGCACCGCCAGGCTGCTGGAGACATTGACGATGGCACCACCCGAAGCGGGAAAGTGGTCCAGCGCCGCCTGCGTGCTGGCCAGCACGCTCCAGGCGTTGGTGAGCAACTGGTTCTGAAAGGACTGGCGGCTGATCCGGCCCACCGGTTCGCTGTGAAAGACGCCGGCGTTGTTGACCAACACGTCGACGCGCCCGAAACGGGCCGCCACCTCGCGCAGGGCCGACTCGACCGCCACCTCATCCGCCACGTCGGCCCGAAAAGCCTCTGCTTCGCCACCGCTGGCCCGAATGGCCTGCACCGTGGCGGCGGCCGCCGCGCCGTTGTCGCGGTAGATCAAGGCCAGCCGTGCGCCGTCGGTCGCCAGCCGGCGCGCGATGGCCGCGCCGATGCCGCGCGAGCCACCCGTGACGATGGCGACTTTTCCAGACAACTTCATGTTCGCTTCCTTTCCACGATTGAGAGAGAAAGCCAACGATAGTCAGCGCCCCGCGGCGCGGGTAGTCCGCCCCAACGCGACACGGGGTTCCAGAAATGGAACGCCTTCAGGCGCCGCCGCGGAATCGCTCTTGCAGAAAGTCGATCAGGGTGCGCACCGCGAAAGCCAGCCCGCGCCGGCTGGGGTAAATCGCATACACCGTGGACGCCGGTGGCTCCAGCCCGGGCAGCAGTTCAACCAAGGCGCCGGTGCGCAGTGCGTCGATGCAGGCCTCGCGCGGGATCTGGGCCACACCGGCGCCGCCCAACAGGGCTTCGCGCAAGGCCAGCAGGTTGTTGCTGACGAAGCGGGCCTGCGGCTGGTAGTTCAGTTCGTGCCCGTCGGGTCCACGAAAGACCCAGGGGCGAACGGTCTCGCCCTGAACCTGCGCGATCAACGGATAGCCGCCGAGCTCGGCGATGGAGTGCGGCGCGCCGTGGCGCTCGACCAGGGCCCGGTGGCCCACCAGCACCATGCGCCCGGTGCCGATCGGCCGGGCCACGAGATCCGCCGCCGCCAGCGGCGCCGCCGACACCCGGATCGCCAGGTCGATGCGCTCGGCCAGCATGTCCACGTAGTGGTTCGACAGGTCCAGCGACACCGTGACCTTCGGGTACCGGTTCATGAACTCGGCCAGCCAGCCCGCCAGGAAAAGCTCGCCTTGCAGCAGCGAGGAACTCACGCGGATCAGGCCGCTCGGCTCGGCCTGCGCCTCGCTCACCGTGGCCCGCACGGCGTTCGCCTCGTCGGCTATCGCGCGGGCGTGCCGGTGGACGCGCTCGCCCACGTCGGTGAGGTGGAAAGCGTGCGACGAGCGCTGCACCAGGCGCACGCCCAGCTCCTTCTCCAGCGCGGCGATGCGCCGGCTCAGGCGCGACTTCGGAACGCCCGTGCTGCGCTCGGCCGCCGAAAACCCGCCGGCATCGGCCACGCGCAGAAACGCCATCAGGTCGTCGAGCCGGTCCATCCGTCTCAGCTGCCCTTGGCGGGCACCGGCTGCGCTCGCCAACGGAAGAACATGGGGTAGACCTTCTCCACCACCGGTCCGTCGAAGTCCCAGGACACGCACTGGCCCAGGTGAGCGGGCGGGCGGCCGTCGCCGGGCGGCGCGAACGAGCCGGCGCGGGTCTGCATGGCCGCCGTCGCCAGGTTGTAGAGCAGCTCGCGCAGGTGGGTGCAGCCGTCGGTGTGGCCCAGGTGGCGCTGGATGGTCTGGCGCCAGCCCTTGCCCAGCACCTCGCCCACCATGCGCCGCATGTTGGGCAGGATGCTCGGGCAAGGGCCGTGCGGGAAGGCGTCCATGGCGACGGCGATGTCGCGGATCACCATGTCTTCGCCATAGGTCACGCGGATGCGCATGTGGTGGATGGGCTCGTCGGCCGCCCAGTGGCCCTCGCCGCGGATCTCGAAGTCGAAGGGCTTGCTGTCGTGCAGCTCGCCTTCGATGTCCCATAGGCCATCGTCGCGGCGAAAGCCCTGGTAGGTGACGCGGCGGGTGTGCATGGGCGTGCGCGGAGCGGGGGTGGGCAAAGGCAAGGCGGCTCTCCGGGTGCGGGAAAACCCGCAATTGTCGGGTCAACGGGCCGCACGCGCTGGCACACTGGTGTCTTGTCCCCCGAGGAGCGCGCCATGGCCCACGATCACCCGCACGACCATTCCCATGACCACGACCACCCGCACGACCACGGCCACCCGCCCGAGGGCGCCCGCTGGAAGCACGACGGCGTGCGCGTGATCCCGGGCAACCAGCTCGACGGCAATGTGCCCTCCACCCCGGGCATGGACCGCAAGGCCGCGATCAACTTCGCGCGCGTGGGCGCGCAGAAGCTCTGGGCCGGCACCGTCACCATCCACCCCGACGCCAAGACCGGTGCCCACCACCACGGGCACCTGGAAAGCGTGATCTACGTCGTCAAGGGCCGGGCGCGCATGCGCTGGGGCGAGCACCTGGAGTTCACGGCCGAGGCCGGCCCGGGCGACTTCATCTACGTGCCGCCCTACGTGCCGCACCAGGAAATCAACGCCAGCCCCACCGAGGTGCTGGAGTGCGTGCTGTGCCGCAGCGACGGCCAGGCGGTAGCGGTCAACCTCGACATCGAACCGGTGGAGAAGCCACAGACGGTGCTGTGGGTCGACCCGACGCACCCCACCGGGGGGGTTTGAGAGCGCGCCGATCGTTCGCGCCTTGACGGCGTCGGCGCCTTCGGCGGATAACCCGCCGCCCATAACAGCACATTCCTCAAGGGAGGGGATACCCATGACAAACCGATACCACTCGGCCCTGGTCCGCTTGGCGCTGGGCAGCGCCCTGGCACTGGCGGCCGGCGCGCTCACACTGGCGCAAGCGCAGGACAAGGACGCCGCCCAGGCGGAGATGCAGCGAAAGCTGGCCTCGCTGTCCTGGTACACGCCGGGGCAGGTCGGCGACATCGCCGGCAAGGCCACCTTCGCCGCGAACGAGAAGTACACCTTCCTCAACCCGGCCGACACCGACACCTTCCTCCAGCTCAACGGCAACCCGCCCCAGCGCGGGGCGTACACGGTGGCCAGCACGCAGACCGACTGGTTCGCCATCCTGAACTTCGCCCCCGAGGGCTACGTCAAGGACGACGAGACGATCGACGCCGACGCGCTGTTGAAGCAACTCAAGGACAACAACGGCCGCGAGTCCGAGGAGCGCCGCAAGCAGGGCTACCCGGTGCTCACGCTCACCGGCTGGGCGATCGCGCCGCGCTACGACGCCCAGAACAAGCGTCTCGAATGGGGCACGCTGCTGCGCGACGAGAGCACCCAGCAGATGCACGCCAACGTCAGCACCAAGGTGCTGGGCCGCAGCGGCTACACCAACGTGGTGCTGGTGACCTCGCCCGACACCGTGGAGCGCGACCTCGCCGATTTCAAGACGGCCCTGGGCGGCTTCAACTACGTCTCCGGCGAGAAGTACAGCGACTGGAAGCAGGGCGACAAGGTGGCGGCCTACGGCCTGGGCGCGCTGGTCCTGGGCGGCGCGGCCGCCGTGGCCACCAGCAAGGGCGGGCTCAAAGCGCTCGGCATTGCCGTGCTGGGCGGGCTGGCCGCGCTGTGGGCTGGCATCAAGCGCTTCCTGGGCCGCAGCAAGAAGTCCTGAGCCCGCCGCCCGTGCCCCACGAAATCGCCCTGTTCTGGCTCGTCGTGGCCGGCTTTCTGCTGGCCGACAACCTGGTCTTCGTGCCGGCGGGCTGCGAGCTGCTGCGCTTCGGGCGCCGGGGGGCCTTCCGGTACGACGCCAGCGCGCGGCTGACCGCAGCGCGCCGCGAGGTCGTGCTGCTCAATCCTCTGAACCTGTTCGACCGGGCGCTGATCACCACCCGCTGCTTCGGCGACGTCGAGCCGCGGCAGTGGCGCCAGGGCCGTTCGCTGGTGCGCTCGGCCCTGGCCTCGCTCAATGGCCTGAGCGCGCTGGGCTACTTCTACATGCTCATCACCGCCTGCCTGGCCGCGGTGTCGTTCCACCTGCCGTTCACGCTGGTGTTGCTCGGTTTCGTGGTGGTGCATCTGCTGATGTGGACGCTGAACACGGCCGCGCTGGTCGCCCTGCGCCACCGGCTCGGCCTAAGCGGGTACGACACCTTCGTGCTCTGCGTCGAGGCCATCTTCGTGCCGGCCTATCTGATGAACATGGGCAAGCGCGCGGTGCACAAGAAGCGCATCGCCATTTCCGCTTTGGGCCTGGGCCTGCGGACGCTCAAGCGCACGGACGACGAAGGCGAGCGCGAACTGCTGGCCATTCGCCTGCGCGAAAGGCTGCAATGGCTGGGCATGACGCAGGGCCATGAAGTGGACGACACCTGTGCCGCCGCGCCAGCGCTCAGCAGCACCCAACAATGGATCTCAAGGGCCGAGGCATGTTTGACGACCTGAGCACTCAGGAGTGGTTCTTTCTCGCCCTGGCGGCCGGCACCGGCTTCCTGGTGGTGCGCCACTTCATGGACAAGCTGTCGGATGGCACGGGCAAGGGCGCGGGCCCGCAGCAGGCGGCACCCGCGCCCCCCACCCGGGACGGGGCCGATCAAACCTCCTGGTTTCGCGGCGACGCGCAAGCGGCCGACGGCGCCGGGAACCAGGGCTTTGCCCGCGGCGGCGAGCGCGGGGGTGACGACGGTGGCGCCCACGCTCCCCCCCGCGACACGCCCGCGGCGCCCTGGTACCAGGTGCTAGAGGTCAGTCCGACGGCCCCGGCCGGCGACATCAAGGCCGCCTACAAGCGCAAGATCCGCAAGTACCACCCCGACAAGGTCGCAGGGCTGGGCCCTGAGTTCATCGCCATTGCCGAAGCCAAGGCCCAGGAAATCAACCGGGCCTATCAACAGGCCTGCGCGGACCGCAGCATCACCGACTCGCCGCCCTGACCCCGGCCGGCCGGACCGCGACCTGAGTGCGGCGGACGGCGTGCCGGGGTGGCGGCGCGCGAACCACAGGGTCATGGCGTCGGCCTTGAGCCGGCGCGCCCAGGCCGTCAAGCGCCCGATGGGGCCACCGACCATGACGGGACGCGCCGCGCTCAGTCGCCCTGAAAACCGCCCGCCCGCAGCGTCACCACCAGCGTGTCGCGCCAGCCGTGGCCGTCCGCCGGGTCGGGCTGGATGGGCGTGCTTTCGTGGATCACGCGCTGATCGTCCAGCAGCAGCAGCGACCAGGGGTCGCGCAGGGTGAAGCGCTGGCCGCTGGGGCCGTTGGCCTCGAACACCCGGCTTTCGCCGCCCTTGATGGCGTGGCGTCGCACCAGGAACACCGCCACCAGGTCCACGCCGTCGCGGTGCGCCCCCTCGGGCGTGGGCCGGCCGATGCCGTCGGTGGTGTCGATGCGGAAGGGGTGCGCCTCCACATACCAGGGCCGCTCCCCACGCAAGGCGCTGGCCGCCGCCGCCAGGCGCCGCAGCAGCAGCGACCAGGCGGGCGCGTTCGCCATCGCGGCCTCCATGGGCTCGAACCAGCGCTGCATGCCGCCGTGCAGGGCGTTGTATTCCACCGGTTGCCAGTGCGCGCGGTGCGGCTCCAGCGCCACGCGCTCGCCGTCCACCACGAAGCAGCTGTGGCGGCGCTGGCGGTAGCGGCCGCCGTCCTTCAGGTAGGCGTCGGGGGCCAGCCGGTCCCAATGCGGCTCCAGCGCGCGCAGATCGGCCAGCGGCACGCCGATCCAGGCGGCGCTGTCCTCGCCGCTGAGCAGGCCCACGCCGCGCTCGCGCAGGGCGGTGTCGATGGCGTTGGCAGGGCTGGGCCCTGAGTTCATCGCCATTGCCGAAGCCAAGGCCCAGGAAATCAACCGGGCCTATCAACAGGCCTGCGCGGACCGCAGCATCACCGACTCGCCGCCCTGACCCCGGCCGGCCGGACCGCGACCTGAGTGCGGCGGACGGCGTGCCGGGGTGGCGGCGCGCGAACCACAGGGTCATGGCGTCGGCCTTGAGCCGGCGCGCCCAGGCCGTCAAGCGCCCGATGGGGCCACCGACCATGACGGGACGCGCCGCGCTCAGTCGCCCTGAAAACCGCCCGCCCGCAGCGTCACCACCAGCGTGTCGCGCCAGCCGTGGCCGTCCGCCGGGTCGGGCTGGATGGGCGTGCTTTCGTGGATCACGCGCTGATCGTCCAGCAGCAGCAGCGACCAGGGGTCGCGCAGGGTGAAGCGCTGGCCGCTGGGGCCGTTGGCCTCGAACACCCGGCTTTCGCCGCCCTTGATGGCGTGGCGTCGCACCAGGAACACCGCCACCAGGTCCACGCCGTCGCGGTGCGCCCCCTCGGGCGTGGGCCGGCCGATGCCGTCGGTGGTGTCGATGCGGAAGGGGTGCGCCTCCACATACCAGGGCCGCTCCCCACGCAAGGCGCTGGCCGCCGCCGCCAGGCGCCGCAGCAGCAGCGACCAGGCGGGCGCGTTCGCCATCGCGGCCTCCATGGGCTCGAACCAGCGCTGCATGCCGCCGTGCAGGGCGTTGTATTCCACCGGTTGCCAGTGCGCGCGGTGCGGCTCCAGCGCCACGCGCTCGCCGTCCACCACGAAGCAGCTGTGGCGGCGCTGGCGGTAGCGGCCGCCGTCCTTCAGGTAGGCGTCGGGGGCCAGCCGGTCCCAATGCGGCTCCAGCGCGCGCAGATCGGCCAGCGGCACGCCGATCCAGGCGGCGCTGTCCTCGCCGCTGAGCAGGCCCACGCCGCGCTCGCGCAGGGCGGTGTCGATGGCGTTGGGGGAGAGGTAGGGAGGGGAGAACTCGGCGGCGCTCATCGGCTGCGGTTGGCTGCGGCAAAGGGAGCCGCGAGCATACGCCGGGTCGCCAAGGGTAAGCCCGCATCGGGGAATACCGGCGCCGATGGCCCAATGCCGCCATGACCGCCACCGCCGACCCCACCCCGCCCGAGGCGCCCCCGCCCAGCGACGCGCCGCGCGAGCCCTCGGTGTTCGAGCTGCCCATCGCCGACCTGCGCCCCGCCGACCCGCTGCGCTGGCTGCGCGCCGGCTGGGCCGACTTCCTGCGCTGCCCCGGCATCGGCCTCTTCTACGGCGCCTGCTTCTTCGCCATGGGGCACGCGCTGCTGGCCGTGTTCCGCGCCGCGCCGGCCTACGTGCTGGCGCTGTCGGCGGGCTTCCTGCTGATGGGGCCCTTCCTGTGCCTGGGCCTGTACGACGCGAGCCGCGCGCTGCAGCGCGGCGAGCCGCCCTCGCTGGGCCGCTCGCTGCGCGCCTGGCTGCCCACCAAGGGCACCATGGCCCTGTTCGCCGGCGTGCTGCTGGTGCTGGAGATGCTCTGGGGCCGCGCCTCGCTGGTGGTGTTCGCGGTCAGCTTCACCACCTTGCCGGACACGCAGCACCTCCTCGGCCAGATGCTGCGCGGGCAGCACCTCGAGTTCCTCATCACCTGGACGCTGGTGGGGGCCCTGTTCGCCGGGCTGATTTTCGTCACCAGCGTGGTGAGCATCCCCATGATCCTGGACCGCGGCACCGACGCCATCTCGGCCGGCCTCACCAGCATCCGCGCCTGCCTGCAGAACCCGGGCGTGATGCTGTTCTGGGGCCTGCTGATCAGTGCCACCGTGGCGCTGTCGATGCTGCCCTGGTTCCTGGGCCTGCTGGTGAGCGGCCCGGTGATCGGGCACGCCAGCTGGCACGCCTACCGCGCCACGGTGGCGCCGGATGAAGCGACCGCGCGGGCGCCCTAGTCAGGCACCGTGGTGGGGCCGGCGGCGCTCGCGCCGGCCGGCCGCCGCGCCCAGCAGGGCCGGCTCCACCAGGCCTTCGAACAGGGGCTGCAGCTTCATGACGCGGTCCATGGCGGCCCGCTCTTCCAGGCCGCGGCACAGCCACTGCAGGAGGTCGGGGCGCATGAACCACAGGGCGCGGGCCGATTCGGCCACCAGCAGGCGGTGGCGCAGCTGCTCGGCCTCCCATCCGCCGTCTTCGCCGACCAACGCCAGCATGGCCTTGCGCACGCGCGCCAGGCGGTAAGGGTCGTCGTCGTGGCGGTTCTCGCCCTGCAGCCGCTGGGCAACGGTGTCGAAGAGCGTCGAGAGGAACTGCTTCATGCCTGGGCGGGTGCGATTTCTGTCTGTGGTTGTGGGCACAACGGCGGGCGGCGCCCGCCATTCCAGCACAAAACGGCCATTTTGTAACCGTCCTTGTCAGCCCTCGCCGCGCCACAGGCGCGCGAGCAGCCACCATGAGAGGAGCGTGTTCGTCAGCGCCAGCAGCCCGAGCATGAGGCGCAGGCCAGCCGGCGGCTCGTGGATCTGGATGAACAGCACCAGGGCGCTGGACAGCGCCTGAAAACCCAGCATGAGCCAGAACAGGCCCTTGCGCGGCTGCCACACGCGGCGAAAGGCGTCGGTGAGGGACGGCATGCCGCTCATTGTGCCCGGGCGGGTTCGGTGCGCTCGAGCTCGCGCTCCTGCAGCCAGCGCCACATCACCTTGCCGCTGCCGCTCTTGGGCAGGGCGTCGGCGAACGCCACCTCGCGCGGGCACTTGTAGGCGGCCATGTGCTCCCGGCACCAGGCCAGGATGTCGGCCTCGCTGGTCTTGCCCTGGGCGTCGGCGCGCAGCACCACCACGGCCTTCACGCTTTCGCCGCGGTAGGCGTCGCGCGTGGCGATGACGCAGGCCTCGGCGATGGCGGGGTGTTTGAACATCAGCGCTTCGACCTCGGCCGGCCAGACCTTGAAGCCACTGGCGTTGATCATGCGTTTGAGGCGGTCGGTGAGGAAGAAGTAGCCGTCCTCGTCGATGCGGCCCAGGTCGCCCGAGCGGAAGAAGCGCTTGCCCTCGATGTCGATGAACGCCGCGGCCGTGGCCTCGGGGCGCTTCCAGTAGCCGTCGAACACCATGGGGCCATGGATCACGATCTCGCCGGCCTCGCCCACCGGCAGTTCGCGCAAGGTGTCGGGGTCGACCACGCGGGCGTCGCAGCTCATGAAGGGAATGCCCAGGCACTGCTGCTTGGGGTCGTCCGGCGGGTTGCTGTGCGAGGGCGCGGCGGTTTCGGTGAGCCCGTAGCCTTCCGCGTAGCGCAGGCCGAACAGCTCCAGCAGCCGCTGCGCCACGGCCTGCGGCATGGCCGCGCCGCCGCCGCCGATGTAGACCAGGCTGGACAGGTCGTAGCGCTCGAAGCTGGGGCTGGCGAGCAGGTCGATCACCATGGTCGGGATGTTGGTCCAGTGCGTGACGCGCCAGCGCGAGATCAGCCGCCCCGCCAGCTCGCGGTCCCAGCGCGGCATGAGCACGATGGTGGCGCCGCCGTAGATCGCCGTGTGCATGCCCGACACCATGCCGGTGATGTGGAACAGCGGCACCACCAGCAGCGACACGGCCTCCGCCGTGCTGTTGCCCCACAGGGCGCCGGCGACCGCGTTGTGCATGAGCGTGCGGTGCGGGTGCATGCAGCCCTTGGGCAGGCCGGTGGTGCCGCTGGTGTAGGGCAGCACGGCCAGGTCGTCGGGGCCGCGGTTGTGCTCGGGCAGCGGCGCGGTGCTGGACAGCGCCTCGGCCCAGGTGGCCACGCTGCCGCCCGCCAGCGCGGGACGTTCGTGGCGCGCGCCCAGCCAGGCCTGCCAGGCGGGCGGCACATCCGCCGCCGGGCCGATGACGTCGGCGTAGTGCGTCACCACCAGGTGGCGCAGCCGCTGCGCCTCGGGCAGCGCGGCGTCGGCCTTGAGCAGTTCGCCGGCGAGATCGGCCGCGCAGAGCGCCACGCGCGCGTCGGGATCGGTGATGTAGTGCCTGAGCTCGTCGGCCTTGTTCATGGGGTTGACCGGCACCACCACGGCATTGGCGCGCAGCACCGCGTAGCAGGCCACGACCCACTGCGGGCAGTTCTGCATGAACAGCAGCACGCGGTCGCCGTCGCGCACGCCTTGCGCGCGCAGGTGCGCGGCCAGGCGTTCGGCCTGGGCCAGCAGCTCGGCGTAGGAGGTGCTGAGATCGAAGAAGACCAGGGCGGGCTTGTCCGGGTAGCGCCGCGCGCTCACCACGAGGTTGTCCCACAGGGAGGTTCGGGGTGTCCGAATGGCGTAGGGCAAACGGCGGGGCCAGACGCGGTGGTGCGCCCGCGCCGGTGGATCCTGAGGGCTCATCTCCGCGGGTCTCCGATGGTCGTCTGTCGTGGCACGAATTCTGCGTTGCCCTCCGGGGGCGCAGTCGTGCGGATTGTTCAATAAAGCATCGGCATGGCACTCCCACGTAAACCCCGATCCCCGGTGGAAAAGGCGGGGTCTACATTGGCCCGCTTGCGGCTGGGCACCGAACAGGTGCCTGTCCGTTCGTGTTCGACAACTGACACTGACTACGGAGTACCCGATGAATCTCAAGGCCCTGAAGCTGACCGCCCTGACCCTGGGCACCACGGCCGCGCTGCTCGCCCTGCCGGCGCACGCGGGCAAGGACCTCGACGCGGTCAAGAAGCGCGGCGAACTCAACTGCGGCGTCAACACCGGCCTGCCCGGCTTCTCGGCGGCCGACAGCCAGGGCAAGTGGAGCGGCATGGACGTGGACGTGTGCCGCTCGGTCGCCGCCGCCATCCTGGGCAACCCCGACAAGGTGCGCTACGTGCCGCTGACGGCGCAGCAGCGCTTCACCGCCCTGCAGTCCGGCGAGATCGACCTGCTGGCCCGCAACACCACCTGGACGCTCACGCGCGACGCCTCCCTGGGCCTCACCTTCGTCGGCGTCAACTTCTACGACGGCCAGGGCTTCATGGTGCCCAAGAAGCTCAACGTCAAGAGCGCCAAGCAGCTCAAGGGCGCCACGGTCTGCGTGCAGTCGGGCACCACCACCGAACTCAACCTCACCGACTACTCGCGCGCCAACAACCTGGGCATCAAGCCCGTGGTGTTCGAAAAGCTCGAGGCCGCTCTCGCCGCCTACTCGTCCGGCCGCTGCCAGGCCTACACCACCGATTCCTCGGGCCTGGCCTCCTCGCGCGCCAAGGACATGGCCAAGCCCGATGACCACGTGATCCTGCCCGAGCTGATTTCCAAGGAGCCCCTGGGCCCGGCCGTGCGCCGTGGCGACGACGACTTCGCCGCCATCGTCAAGTGGGTGGGCTTCGCGCTCATCGAGGCCGAGGAGTACGGCATCACCCAGGCCAACGCCGACGAGCTCAAAAAATCCAGCACCAACCCCTCCGTGATGCGCCTGCTCGGCATGGGCAACGAGGACACCGGCAAGCTGCTGGGCCTGGACAAGGAATGGGCCTACCGCGCCATCAAGGCCGTGGGCAACTACGGCGAGCAGTTCGAGCACCACGTTGGCCCCAAGACCGCCATCGGCCTGCCGCGCGGCATCAACAACCTCTGGACCAAAGGCGGGGTGCTGTACGCCCCCCCGATCCGCTGAACCACGCCGGGCCGCCACCGCGGCCCGGCCTTGGTGCGGCCCGCAGCGATGCCCGTCGCTGCGGGCGTTCTTCGTTCCTGTCATTTCTTCGTCGCGAGGTCACCGTTGACCACCCCCGCATCCCCCCCACCCCCGTCCCGGCGCTGGTCGCTCAACAGCCGGGCCACGCGCGGCGTGCTGTACCAGTTGCTCGCCCTGGCCCTGCTGGGCCTGGGCCTGTGGTACCTGGCGCACAACACCCAGGCCAACATGCAGGCGCGCGGCATCCAGAGCGGCTTTGACTTCCTGGGCGCCAGCGCCGGTTTCGACATCGGCGAAACCCTCATCCGGTACGACCCGAGCCAGAGCTATGGCAAGGCCATCTGGGTCGGCGTGCTCAACACCGTCAAGGTGGCCCTGGCGGGCATCGTCTTCACCACCCTGCTCGGCGTGGCCCTGGGCGTGGGGCGGTTCTCGCGCAATGCCCTGGTGCGCGGCCTGTGCTACGGCTATGTCGAGCTCTTCCGCAATGTGCCGCTGCTGCTGCAGTTGCTGATGTGGTACCTGGTCTTCATCGAGCTGTTGCCCGCCTCGAACGAGGCCATGTCGCTGGCCGGCCTCGTCTTCCTCAGCAAGGGCGGCCTGTCGGTCCCCTGGCCCACGGCCGGCGTGGGCGCGGTGATCGCCGGCCTGGCCGTGGGCGCGGTGGCCGGCGTGCTGTGGCGCCGGCGCGTGCAGCGGCGCTTCGAGGCCACCGGCCAGGACGGCGACCGCCTCTGGGTGCCGCTGGCCCTGCTGCTGGTGTGCGCCGTGTTGGGCTGGGTGGTGGCCGGCATGCCGCGCGAGTGGAGCGTGCCCGAGCAGCTGCCCTTCATGGTCGACGGCGGCCTGTCCCTCACGCCCGAGTTCCTCGCGCTGCTCATCGGCCTGACCACCTACACCGCGGCTTTCGTGGCCGAGGTGGTGCGCGGCGGCATCCAGTCGGTGAGCCGCGGCCAGGATGAGGCCGCCTCCGCGCTGGGCCTGAACCCGCGGCAGAAGATGAAACTCGTGGTGCTGCCCCAGGCCATGCGCGTGATCATTCCGCCGCTGACCAACCAGTACCTCAACCTCACCAAGAACTCCTCGCTCGCGGTGGTGGTGGGCTACCCCGACGTGGTCTCCATCGCCAACACCACCATCAACCAGAGCGGCCGCGCGGTGGAGTGCATCGCCATCATCATGCTGGTCTACCTCAGCACCTCGCTCACCACCTCGCTGCTGATGAACTGGTACAACCGCCGCATGGCGATCAAGGAGCGTTGATCGCCATGGGCACGCAGTTCCAACCCATCGCGCCCCGGCCCTCGCCGGTGCGCCAGTCCGGCCCCCTGGTGTGGGCGCGCCGCAACCTCTTCGCCGACTGGAGATCCAGTCTGTTCACGCTGATCATCGGCGCGGTGCTGGTGTGGGCGCTGCCCAGGCTCTGGCAATGGGTGATTGCCGGCGCCGTGTTCCAGCCCGATCCCAACGCCTGCCAGGCCGCGCGCGGCGTCGGCGCCTGCTGGGGCGTCATCGCCGAGAAGTACCGCGTCATCCTGTTCGGCCGCTACCCCTACGACGAGCAGTGGCGCCCGCTCGTGGCCACGCTGCTGATGGTGGCCACGGTCGTGGTCAGTTGCATGCGCGTCTTCTGGACGCGCTGGCTGGCGCTGATCTGGGTCGCCTCCCTGGCCGGCTTCTTCGTGCTCATGGGCGGCGGCGTGCCGGGCCTGTCCAAGGTGCGCACCGAGCTCTGGGGCGGCCTGCCGCTCACGCTCATGCTGGCCGTGCTGTCGCTGTTCCTGGCGTTCCCGCTCGCGGTGCTGGTGGCCCTGGGCCGGCGCGCCAGGCTGCCCGCCATCCGCACCATCAGCGTGCTCTATGTCGAACTGGTGCGCGGCGTGCCGCTGATCTCGGTGCTGTTCATGGCCTCGTTCATGTTCCCGCTGTTCGTGCCCCAGGGCGTCACGGTGGACGTGCTGGTGCGCGTGGTCGCGGGCCTGACGCTGTTCATCGCGGCCTACATGGCCGAAACCGTGCGCGGGGGCCTGCAGGCCGTGCCCAAGGGCCAGTTCGAGGCGGCCGACTCGCTGGGCCTGGGCTACTGGCAGGCGCAGCGGCTCATCGTGCTGCCGCAGGCCCTGTCCATGGTGGTCCCCAGCATCATGAACACCTTCATCTCGCTGTTCAAGGACACCTCGCTGGTGACCATCGTCTCGCTCTACGAGCTCACCGGCGCGCTCGCGCTGGCCCTGAACTCCGACGTGCAGTGGCGCCCGTTCAAGCTCGAGGCCTATTTCTTCATCACGCTCATCTATTTCTCCGGCTGCTTCGCCATGTCGCGCTACAGCCTGTGGGTCGAAAAGCAGCTTGCCGCCAGCAAGGCGCGCTGAAAGCACAACATGCCAGAACAATCCCCCGCCATCATCCGCTTCGACAAGGTCAACAAGTGGTACGGCAACGACTTCCACGTGCTGCGCGACATCGACCTGTCCGTCGCCAAGGGCGAGCGCATCGTGATCTGCGGCCCGTCGGGCTCGGGCAAGTCCACGCTGATCCGCTGCATCAATCGCCTGGAGGAACACCAGCAGGGCGTCATCGAGGTCGACGGCGTCGAACTGCGGGACGACATCAAGGCCATCGACCAGGTGCGCAAGAACGTGGGCATGGTCTTCCAGCAGTTCAACCTGTTCCCCCACCTCACGGTGCTGGAGAACCTCACGCTCTCGCCCATGTGGGTGGGCAAGCTGCCCAAAAAGGAGGCCGAGGAACGCGCCATGCAGCAGTTGAAGCGCGTGCGCATCGCCGAGCAGGCCGGCAAGTACCCGCTGCAGCTGTCGGGCGGCCAGCAGCAGCGCGTGGCCATCGCGCGCGCGCTGTGCCTCACGCCCAAGATCATGCTGTTCGACGAGCCCACCTCCGCGCTCGACCCGGAGATGATCAAGGAAGTGCTGGACGTGATGATCGAGCTCGCCAACATGGGCATCACCATGCTGTGCGTGACGCACGAGATGGGCTTCGCCAAGGCCGTGGCCGACCGCGTGATCTTCATGGACCAGGGCCAGATCGTCGAACAGAACACCCCCGAGGCGTTCTTCAACAACCCGCAGAACGAGCGCAGCAAGGACTTCCTGTCCAAGATCCTCGGGCATTGACTTGAGGCGGTCATCGCGCGCTGGGAGAATGCGCCCGATCAGAGGCCCGCACCGAGCGGGCCCGGCAAGGAGACCGCCATGCAGCTGCCCGCCCCACCCGCCGCCCGGCGCCTGACCTGGCTGCGCTGGAGTTGCACCACCGCCCTGGGCCTGTCGATGTGGTGCGCGGGCGCCGCCCTGGCCTTCGACCTGCAGGGCCACCGCGGGGCGCGCGCCCTCGCGCCCGAAAACACGCTCAGCGGCTTCGAGCGCGCGCTCGCCATCGGCGTGAGCACGCTGGAGCTGGACGTGGTGCTGAGCGCCGAGGGCGTGCCCATCGTCTCGCACGACACCGCGGCCAACCCCGACATCACCCGCGACGCCTCGGGGCGCTGGCTGCAGTCGCGCGGCCAACCGTTCCACCAGCTCACGCTGGCGCAGATCGGCGAGCTCGACGTTGGCCGCATCAACCCCGCGAGCCGCTACGCGCGCGATTTCGCGCAGCAGCAGGGAGTGGACGGCGAGCGCATCCCCACGCTGGCCGCCGTGTTCGAGCGGGTCAAGCGCCTGCGCGCCGACCACGCGCGCTTCAACATCGAGCTCAAGCGCCACCCCGAGCGCGCGCAGGAGTCGCCCGAGCCCGAGGCCTTCGTGCGCGCCGTGCTCGAGGTGGTCCGGTCCGAGGGCATGGCCTCGCGCACCAGCCTGCAGAGCTTCGACTGGGGCCTGCTCAAGATCGCCCAGCGCCTGGCGCCCGAACTGCCACTGGCCTTCCTGAGCGCGCAGCGGCCCCGCTTCAACACCCTGCACAGCGGCACCTGGAGCGCCGGCCTGCGCGAGGCCGACTTCAAGGACGCACCGGCGCTGCTCGCCGCCGCCGGTGCGCGCTTGTGGTCGCCCCATTTCCACGACCTCAACCGCACGCTGGTCGAGCGCGCGCGCGAGGAAGGCCTGCGCGTGATCCCCTGGACCGTGAACGAGGTGCCCGACATGGAGCGCCTGATCGACTGGGGCGTCGACGGCCTCATCACCGATCACCCCGACCGCCTGCGGGCCGTGATGGAGCGGCGCGGCATGACCCTGCCGCCGCCGGTGGCGCCCTTGGTGGCGCGGCAGAATTGAGCGCCATGCGCCCCCCTACCCTGCTCCAACCCGTGGCCGATGCCCTTGCCGGCCTGCGCGAGGGCTCGCTCTCGCCCGCCCAGGCCAGCGAGCGCCTGCGCGCGCAGCACGACCTGCTCGCCGCCCTGCCACCGCGTTTCGCCGAGGTGCTGGGCAATCTGCTGGACCGTCTCGAATCCAGCGCGCTGTTCGACGGCGAAAGCTGCTCGTTCAGCTCGCACGAGCTGCACGACAGCCTGCAGTACTGGATCGACAAGGCCCAGGCGCAGCTGGCGAACGCCTGAGCCGCGCCAGGGAACTTCCCGCCCGCCCCGCGGCTCATTCCCGCGCGCTGCGCACACGCGCAGCGCCACCCCGGACAGCCGAAAGAACCAACACCATGCCCGCCACGAACCGTCGACAACTGCTGTTGGCCAGCGCCGCCCTGGCCCTGCCCATCGGGGCCCTGGCCCAGGCCAAGTCCCCCCTGCCCCCGCTGCAGGTCTGGAAAGACCCCAACTGCGGCTGCTGCAAGGACTGGGTGAGCTACCTGCAGGCCGACGGCTTCACCGTGCAGGTCTACGACAGCGGCAACACCGCCGTGCGCCGCCGCCTGGGCCTGCCCGAACGCTACGGCTCCTGCCACACCGCCCTCATCGGCGGCTATGTCGTCGAAGGCCATGTGAACGCACGCGAAATCCGCCGCCTGCTGGCCGACAAGCCCCAGGCCCTGGGCCTGGCCGTGCCCGGCATGCCGGTGGGCAGCCCGGGCATGGACGGCCCCGACTACGGCGGCCGCCAGGACCCCTACGACGTGCTGCTGGTGCAGCGCGATGGGACGGCGCGGATCTACCAGTCCTATTTCAAGCGCACCTGAACGCCCGCAGGGGCGTCCACCCCCTGGCCGCCCGACGCCAAGAGGATTTGATCTGGGTCAAACCCGGCGCCGGAAAACGCACCGGGCCCTGAGGCGGTACTACATATCGGCGAGGTAATGCCGATAGCGCATGGGTGAAGCGGCCGATCACAGCGCCGCCCCTCCCCAACCACCATCTCATGCGCGCCAACCTGCCCGTCTCCCAACAGGAATACGTCATCCCCGATGGCGTCACCCTGGTCTCCACCACCGATCTGCAGAGCCACATCACCTACTGCAACCCGGCGTTTGTCGCGGTCAGCGGTTTCAGCCGCGAGGAGCTGATGGGCCAGCCGCACAACATCGTGCGGCACCCCGACATGCCCCCCGAGGCCTTTCGCGACATGTGGGAGACGCTGCGCTCGGGCCAGCCCTGGTCGGCGCCGGTGAAAAACCGGCGCAAGAACGGCGACCACTACTGGGTGATGGCCAACGCCACCCCCGTGGTGCAGGACGGCCGCACCGTGGGCTACATGTCCGTGCGCACCAAGCCCACGCGCGAGCAGGTGCAGGCGGCCGAGGCCCTGTACGCCCGCCTGCGCGCCGAGCGCGACCAGGGCCAGGACCGATTGAGCCTGCGGCGCGGCCAGGTGGTGCAGAAAGGCCTGTCCGGCCTGCTGAGGCGCGCGCTGCGGCCCAGCCTGGGCCGCGCCATCGGCGGTGTCTGTGTGGCGCTGGCCGCGGCCGGCGTGCTGGTCGGCGAGATCGGCGCCCGCCTGGGCCTGGCGGCCCACCTGGCCATGGCCCTGCCCCTGCTGGCGGTCGCCCTGTTCGCCGCCTGGGCGCTGCGGCGCCAGACCGTGCAGCCGCTGGCGCAGGCCGTTCGCTTCGCCAACACCATGGCCGCGGGCGACCTCACCTCGCGCCTGGCCCTGCGCGGCCCGGCCGAGTTCGGCGACCTCGCCGTGGCGCTGAACCAGCTCAACGTGAACCTGCAGGCGGTGGTGGCCGACGTGCGCCACGAAATCGAGGGCGTGCAGGTCGCCAGCCACCAGATCTCCAGCGGCAACCACGACCTGTCCTCTCGCACCGAGGCGCAGGCCGGCAACCTGCAGCAGACGGCCGCATCCATGGAACAGATGAACAGCACCGTGGCCCAGAGCGCCAGCACCGCGCAGGAGGCGGCCCAGCTCGCGCAGCGCGCGGCCGCGGTGGCGCGCGAAGGCAACAGCGCCATGTCGCAGGTGGTCACCACCATGGGCGAGATCAGCCGCGGCTCGGCGCGCATCGGCGAGATCATCCAGGTCATCGACGGCATCTCGTTCCAGACCAACATCCTGGCGCTCAACGCGGCGGTGGAGGCCGCGCGCGCTGGCGAACAGGGCCGCGGCTTCGCCGTGGTGGCCGGCGAGGTGCGCCACCTCGCGCAGCGCACGCTGGACGCGGCCAAGGAAATCAAGGCCCTGATCGAGGACTCGGCCGACCAGGTGCGCCGCGGCAGCGAACTGGTGCACGGCACCGGCCAGACCATGACCCAGGTGGTGGGCGCGGTGGAGCAGGTCAACGCGCTCATCGGCGACATCACGCACGCCACGCGCGAGCAATCCAGCGGCATCGCGCAGATCAACCAAGCCGTGGGCCAGCTCGACTCGGTGACGCAGCAGAACGCCGCCATGGTGGAGCAGCTCGCCGCGGCCGCGAGTTCGCTGCAGTCGCAGGCGGAGGTCATGCACCAGGCGGTGCAGGTGTTTCGCCTGCAGCCGCGCGGCAGCGCCGCGGACTGAGGGCCGGGCGGCCGGCGCCCCCCACTCGCCCCGCCCTTCTCGCCCCGCCCTTCTCGACCCGGCCTTCCCGACCCGGCCTCGCGCGCGAGCCTCTTGCGCTGACCGCCTCGCGCGGGCTCCCTCGCGCGGGCATTTCGCGCCGCTGCGGCGGCGTTTCACGGCGCACCCGCGCCGTTTCGTCTCAGCCCCGTGGCGCACGCGGGGCCGGCGGCCGACAGTGCGGTCTCCCCCGCCCACCGGAGACCGCCATGCAGCTCACCCCCGTCATCGCCATCCACCTCAGCGCCGCGCTCGCGGCCCTGGCCATCGGGCCGGTGGCGCTGTGGGCGCGCCGCGCCGGCCACCCGCGCGCGGTGCTGCACCGCGCGGCCGGCTACGCCTGGGTCACGCTGATGCTCATGGTCGCCATCACCGCCGTGTTCATCCGCGATTTCCGCCTGCCCAACCTCGCCGGCTACACGCCCATCCACCTGCTGGTGCCCATCACCCTGGGCACGCTGGCCCTGGCCTTCTGGCACCTGCGGCACGGACGCATCCGCTCGCACCGGCTGACCATGATCGCGCTGTACCTCAGCGCCTGCATCGTCACCGGCGCCCTCACGCTGCTGCCCAGCCGCTACCTGGGCCAACTGGTCTGGGGCCAGTGGCTGGGGCTGCTATGACCTTCACCCATCCCCCCACCCACCGGAGAACCCGCCATGAACACCCTCTCGATTGACAAGGACCTCGAACGCACCGCGCGCCGGCGCGTGGCCGCCCGCATGGGCTGGACCCTGCACGCCCTGGTGTTTCTCGCCGTCAACGCCGGCCTGGTCTACCTCTCGCTGCGCAGCGGGCGCGATTGGGCTGTCTACCCCGCCCTGGGCTGGGGCCTGGGCCTGCTGATCCACGGCCTGGCCGTGTGGGTGCGCCTGGGCGGCGGCGGCCTGTACGAGCACTGGATGGACCGGGAACGCGAGCGCCTGCAACGCGACCGCGGCCAGCGCCCCTGAGCGGGGGCCCGGCATACTGCGCCCATGGCCGCTTTCAACCCCCGCACCGTGGCGCGCCACGTATTGATCGCCGCGGTGTTCAACACCGTGCTGGCACTGGCGATCAGCGCCATCAAGGGCGACCACTTCGCCCCCACCCTGCTGTACTCGCAGCTCATCGGCCTGTGCATCTGGGCCGGCATCGACGGCGGGCGCTACCTGCTCTCGCCCCAAGGCTGGCCCGGCGTTCGGCCGATGGCGGTGCTGGTGGTGGTGGCCGTGTTCGCGGGCTACGCGCTGGGCCTGACGCTGGGCAACCTCTTGCTCGGCCGGCCCTTGCTGGCCAGCGCGAACAACCTGCCAGGCGCCACCGTCGGCTTCCTGCTCATGTCGCTGGCCCTCGGCGCCTTCGGCGCCTACTACTTCAGCAGCCGCGAGATGCTGGCCATGGCCCGACTGGCGCAGGAGGAGGCCCAGCGCCAGGCCAGCGAGGCGCGGCTGCGCCTGCTGGAGTCGCAGCTGGAGCCGCACATGCTGTTCAACACCCTGGCCAACCTGCGCGCCCTCATCGCCACCGACCCGCCGCGCGCCATCGACATGCTGGACCGGCTCAACCACTTCCTGCGCGCCACGCTCGCGGCCTCGCGCAGCGACGCGCGCGGCGGCCAGCACACCCTGAGCGACGAGTTCGCCCGGCTGGACGACTACCTCAGCCTCATGAGCATGCGCATGGGCCCGCGCCTGCGCGTGCGCCTGGAGCTGCCCAAGACCCTGGCGCCGCTGCCCGTGCCGGCGCTGCTGCTGCAGCCGCTGGTGGAGAACGCCATCCGCCACGGCCTGGAGCCCAGCGCGCGCGGCGGCGAGCTGCGCGTGGCCGCGCAACGCGAGGGCAGCACCCTGTGCCTGAGCGTGAGCGACGACGGCGTGGGCAGCGAGGCCCCGGCGCGCGAGGGCTTCGGCCTCACGCAGGTGCGCGAGCGCCTGCAGGCCCTGCACGGCGCGGCCGCGCGCCTGGAGTGGCACAGCGCACCCGGCCAGGGCACGCAGGCGCGGCTGCTCCTTCCCCTGCCCGACACCCCATGAACGCCACCGCCCTCATCGCCGAAGACGAGCCCCTGCTCGCGCAAGCCCTGCAAGCCGAATTGGCGCGCGCCTGGCCGGGGCTGCGGGTGCTCGCCAGCGTGGGCGACGGCCAAAGCGCCGTGCAGCAGGCCCTGGCGCTGCGCCCCGACGTGCTGTTCCTGGACATCCGCATGCCTGCCCTGAGCGGCCTGGACGCCGCCGCCACCCTGGCCGACGACTGGCCCGCCGAGCAGCCGCTGCCCGCGCTGGTGTTCGTGACCGCGCACGACGAGTTCGCGGTGCAGGCGTTCGAGGCCCAGGCCCTGGACTACCTGCTCAAGCCCGTGCAGGCCGAGCGGCTGCAGCGCACCGTGGCGCGCGTGCAGGCCGCACTGCGCGCGCGCGGCGCCAGCGCCGCGCCCGACTGGACCGGGCTGCGCGCGCTGCTCGGCGGTGCGCCCTCGTCCGCGCCGCGCCTGCGCCACCTCATGGCCAGCGTGGGCGCGGCGGTGCAGCGGGTCGCCATCGACGAGGTGCTGGCCTTCGAAGCGGCCGACAAGTACGTGCGGGTGCTCACGGGCGGGCGGGAGTTCCTGATCCGCACGCCGCTGAAGGAACTGCTGCCGCAGCTCGACCCCGAGGTGTTCTGGCAAATCCACCGCGGCACTGTGGTGCGGGTGGACGCCATCGATCGCGTGACCCGCGACGAGGCGGGCAAGTGGCGGCTGACGCTGCGCGGCCTGGACGAGGCCTTCGTGGTCAGCCGCCTCTACGCCGACCGCTTCCGCGCGATGTGAAGCGGTGGCGGGGCGGGACGCGCCTCAGTCGTCCCAGCCGCCGCGGCGGCCGTCGCGGTAGCCGTGCTGGTAGCCGCGCTGGTAGCCGTGCTTGCGCCAGTGCTTGGGCGGGCGGTCGTGGCGCCACTGCGGGGGATAGGCGTACACCGGGTAGGACTGCACCACCACCGGTCGCGGGTGAACGATCACGGGGCGCGGGTAGACCACCACCGGCCGGGGGTCGTACACCGGATAGCCGTAGGACGGGTAGCCATAGACCACGGGGGGCGCGTTGGACACCCCCACACTCACGCCGGGTGAGTTGACGCCGATGGACCAGTAAACGTTGTCGCGGGCCTGGGCCTGCGTGGCGGTGCCCGACAGGGCCCAGGCGCCAGCGGCCAGCGTGAGCAGGACCAGGCCGCGCGTGGCGCGGTGGCGGGGGCTGAGAGACACGGTATTCATGGGGAGACTCCGGAGCGACGGCGGTTTGCCGCCTTGGAATTACAGACAATCCCGGGACCGGGCGCACCCTACGTGCGGTCAAAGCTGTAGCAAGGCGTAAATGGCGAACGATCTTTACATTCCCCCCGAGGCGCAGGCCCTGCTCGACCACTGGTGCGGCGACGGCCTGGCCCGCGGCTGGCCCAGCGAGTCGCGCGACCAGCTCTGGTTCGGGTTCGACCCCGAGCAGGACGAGGCACTGCGGCGCCACTACGGCGCCCTGGTGGAGCAGGCCCTGGCCGGCGGCCTGGCCGACTGGGCCGCCACGCCGCTGGGCCGCCTGGCCCTGGTGCTGCTCCTGGACCAGCTGACGCGCAACCTGTTCCGGCGCCAGGCGCGCGCCTTCGCCGGCGACCCGCGCGCCCAGGCCCTCACGATGGAGGCCATCGCCGCGGGAGAAGACGAAGGCCTGCCCGTGGTGGCCCGGGTGTTTCTCTACATGCCGCTGCTGCACGCCGAGTCGCTGGAGCTGCAGGACGAGGCCGTGCGCCGCTTCGAGCGCCTGCGCGAACAGGCGCCGGCCTTCTGCCACGCAGAACTGGACGACAACCTGCGCTACGCGCGGCTGCACCGCGACATCGTGGCGCGCTTCGGGCGGTTTCCGCACCGCAACGAGGCCCTGGGCCGCGACAGCACCGCCGAAGAACGGGCGTTTCTGACGGACGGTCCGCGCTTCGGGCAGTAGGCGTCACGCCGGCGCCACCGACACGACACGCGGACGTCATGTCCGCTGCCTACAACCTCGTGCTTTGTTCTGACTTGCACGAGGAGATTCGATGACACGCGCCAATCGCCGGCCCGCCCCGAGCCGTTTCGCCGCCGCCCTGATCGCCACCGCCGCGCTCGCGGCCTGCGGAGGCGGTGGCGATGGACAGCCCAGCGGCCCGGCGTCGCAGCCCCTGAGCGTCCAGCTTGAGAAGATCGGCGGCTACGCCACCGGCCAGTTCGGCGTGTCAGCGGCGGAGATTCCCGCCTACGACGCGGCCAGCCGGCGCCTGTTCGTGGTGAACGCCCAGGCCGGCAAGGTGGACGTGCTGGACCTGCGCGTGCCCGCCCAGCCGGTGAAGGTCGGCGAGATCGACGCCGCCACCTCGCTCGCGCTGCCGGGCGCCGAAATCAACAGCGTGGCCGTGCACGACGGCCTGGTGGCCGTGGCCGTGCAGGCCGCCACCAAGACCGACCCGGGCCGCGTGGCCCTGTACCGCGCCAGCGACCTTGTCCTGCTCGGCTCGGCCACCGTGGGCGCGCAGCCCGACATGATCAGCTTCACGCCCGATGGCAAGACCGTGCTGCTGGCCAACGAAGGCGAGCCCAGCGACGACTACCAGATCGACCCCGAGGGCAGCGTCAGCGTGGTCGACGTCAGCCAGCCGGCCGCGCCCGTGGTGCGCACGGCCGGCTTTGGCGCCTTCGTCGGCCAGGAGGCCACGCTGCGCGCGCAGGGCGTGCGCCTGTATGGCCCGAACGCCAACGCGGCGCAGGATCTCGAGCCGGAGTACATCGCCGTGTCGGCCGACGGCGCCACCGCCTGGGTGACGCTGCAGGAGAACAACGCCCTGGCCAAGATCGACGTCGCCAGCGCCACGGTCACGGCCGTGCTGCCGCTGGGCTTCAAGGACCACGGCGCGCCCGGCAACGGGCTGGACGCCTCCGACAACGACGGCCGCCTCAACATCCGCAGCCTGCCCGGCGTGCGCGGCCTGTACCTGCCCGACGCCATGAGCGCCTACACCGCCGGCGGCCAGACCTACCTCGTCACCGCCAACGAGGGCGACGCGCGCGCCTGGGGCGAAGACAACAACGCCTACTGGGCCGGCGACGCCAGCCAGGGCTTCGTCGAGGAGTTCCGCGTCAAGCACCTGATCAACAAGAGCGGCTGGGCCGGCCGCGCGGATGATGACCTGCCGCCACAGCTCAGCGCCATGGCCGCGGGCGGCCTGCTCAACCCGGCCACCTTCGGCTACTGCGGCGCCGTCGCGGGCGACCCCATGGGCTGCCGCGCCGACGACGTGCTCGGTCGCCTGAACATCACCTGGACCCTGGGTTACCGCACCAACCCCGACGGCTCGCCCATGATGTTCGACGCCACGGGCACCGCCAACCCGGCCGGCAACCGCCTCATGTACGACCAGCTCTACAGCTACGGCGCCCGCTCCTTCAGCATCTGGAACGCCAACGGCCAGCTGGTGTGGGACTCGGGCGCCGAGTTCGAGACGTTCTTCGCCAGCGACGCCTGCCGGCTCGGCAGCGCGCGCAACATCCCGTGCAAAGACCATTTCAACGCCGGCCACGACGAAGGCGGCGCCTTCGACAGCCGCAGCGACGCCAAGGGACCGGAGCCCGAAGGCATCGCCATCGGCCAGGTCCGGGGCCGCACCCTGGCCTTCATCGGCCTGGAGCGCATGGGCGGCGTGCTGGTCTACGACATCACCAACCCCGCCGCCCCCCAGCGCCTGGACTACCTGAACAGCCGCGAGGACTGGACGACGGCCGACCCCGGCACCGTGCTGGCGACGGCGGGCGACCTGGGCCCCGAAGGCCTGGTGTTCATCCCCGCCGACCGCTCGCCCGACGGCACGCCCCTGCTGGTGGTGGGCAACGAGGTCAGCGGCACCACGGCGGTGTACCGCGTCAACGCCTCGGGCGGCCAGCCCTGAGCGTTTGCCCCCGGGAGCGGGGCCTCAGCGCTGCGCCAGCGGCCGCAGGGCCGCTGGCAGCCAGCCCGCCAGGCGCGCGTGGATGCGCGCCTCGCGCCGCTGCCACCAGATACCCACGGCCACAATGCCCAGGCCCAGCAGCGTGAGCACGAAGGGAAACAAGAGGCTGTCGGCGAAGACCTTGTAGCTCAGGTAGCCCAGGTAGCCCGCCACGCCAATGGCGCCCAGCACGGTGAACACGCGCCGGCCGATGGCCGCGCCCAGGAACACCAGCGCCACGTTGAGGGCCGCGTAGCCCGCCTTGGCCAGCTCGCTGTCGCTCTCGCGCAGGCTCAGGCCGCACCAGAACATGAGCGCGCCGAACAGGTAGAGCCAGAAAGCGAAGTCCTGCCGGTCGCGCGGGTCAACGGCCAGGCGCGAGCGCAGGTCCACCCACACCGCGATGGCGCAGGTGGCCAGGCCGAACACCAGCGACACGTCGCGCGTGAAGGCCCAGTCGAAGCCGTCCTTCTGCATGAGCATGTGCGCCAGGTCCATGTTCAGGTACCACAGGGTCACGGCCACCGGCATCACCATGAAAGGCAGGCGCAGCCACCACAGCATGACCACGGCGGCGGCCAGCGTGGCCAGCTCCAGCGTGAGCCAGCGCCAGTCGATGAAGCGGTGGTAGTCGCGGTAGCTGTCGGGCCCGCCCTCGGGCCACAGGCCCAGGCCGCTCTGCAGCGACCAGGCCGCCAGCGGCACCAGGCAGACCGCGATCGTGGCCAGGATGCCCGCCGGGATGTGCAGGTGGCGGCGCTGCAGGTGCCGGGCCACCGCGACCGCGCCCACCGCGTAGCCCACCGACAGCAGCAGCACGCCCCAGGCGCCGAATAGCTCCCAGCCCAGGGTCATGAACAGCGTCATGGCACCGATGGCGAGCATGCCGCCGAAGTAATAGAGCACGTGCGTGAAGCCGAAGCGCGCGGGCGCGATGGCCTGGCCGGCCCAGCGCGCCCACAGACGCTCGGCCTGCTCCATCGAGATGTCGCCGGCCCGCGCCGCGGCCTGCAGTTGGCCCCAGTGAATCTGCAGGCCTTGGCCGCGGTCGGGCGCCGGGGTGCTGTCGTCGCTCATGCCAGGTTCCTCCTGGCGCGCACGATAGCGCACCGCGCCGCCCCTCGGCTGGCGGCCCTAAGCCGGGGCCGCCCCGCTTGGCCTAGGCCGGGAACGGCGCGGCGCGCGCCCCCACCCATACGCAATCCTTGATGGTTTCGATACCGATGCACGCCCTGAACGATGCCAGCGATGCCCTGCGTCTGATCACCCAGGCGGGGCAGCGGCTCGCGCAGGTCACCGGCATCACCGAGGTGAATGACAGCACCTGGGGCATCGACTTCGACGGCGGCGACGGCTTCATGGCCGAATGGTCCGCCGACGGGTCCCGCCTGGTGCTCACCGCCGACCTGGGCCTGCCCACGCCCGAGGGCGAGCTGAGCGCGCTGAACCTGGCCCTGTCCTACAACGCCCTGTGGCGCGAGATCGGCGACCTGCGCATCGCGCGCGATGGCGACGAAGGCGAGCTGATGCTGATCGGCGAACTCGGCCCCGAGGACAGCGAGCCCGAAACCTTCAATGCCGCCCTGCTGCACTTTGTGGCCCTGCGGCGCTGGTGGGCCGACGCCATCGCCCGCGCGGCCAGTGCCAACCCGGCCCCGCCCGCGCCGCCGGGCGTCATGTTCGAGCGCATCTGAGCGCCGCCGGCGTGGATTTGCGGCCCCGCCGCCGCGGTGGCGGGGCGGTGGTCCCTAGAATCCGCCCATGACCTCCCCCGCATCCCCCGCGCCCACCGAAGGCGACGCCAAGGCCAGCAACTTCCTGCGCCAGATCATCGAGGCCGACCTGGCCAAAGGCACCTACGCCAGCCGCCACTGGGCCGGCAGCCCCGGCGACGCCGCCCACCAGGCCGCCGGCCCGCTGGACCCGGCCAAGATCCGCACCCGCTTCCCGCCCGAACCCAACGGCTACCTGCACGTCGGCCACGCCAAGAGCATCTGCCTGAACTTCGGGCTGGCGCGCGACTACGGCGGCGTCTGCCACCTGCGCTTCGACGACACCAACCCCGAGAAGGAAGACACCGAGTACGTCGACAGCATCATCGACGCGGTGAAATGGCTCGGCTTCTCGTGGGAAGGCCGGGGCGGCAGCCACCTCTACCAGGCCAGCGACTACTTCGACTTCATGTACCGCGCGGCCGAGGCCCTCGTCGAGCGCGGCCACGCCTACGTCGACGAACAGAGCGCCGAGGACATGCGCGCCAACCGCGGCGACTTCACCACGGCCGGCACCAACAGCCCCTTCCGCAGCCGCACGCCGGCCGAGAACCTGGCGCGCCTGCGCGAGATGCGCGACGGCCAGCTGCCCGACGGCGCGGCCGTGCTGCGGGCCAAGATCGACATGGCCTCGCCCAACATCAACCTGCGCGACCCGGCCATCTACCGCATCCGCCGCGCCACGCACCACAACACCGGCGACCGGTGGTGCATCTACCCCATGTACACCTACGCGCACCCCATCGAGGACGCGTTGGAGCAGATCACCCACAGCTTCTGCACGCTGGAATTCGAGGACCAGCGCCCGTTCTACGACTGGCTGCTGGAGCGACTGACCGAAGCCGGCCTGCTGGCCAGCCCGCCGCCGCGGCAATACGAGTTCGCGCGCCTGAACCTCACGTACGTCATCACCAGCAAGCGCAAGCTGGCGCAGCTGGTGAACGAGAAGCGCGTGAGCGGCTGGGACGATCCGCGCATGCCCACCATCGTGGGCCTGCGCCGGCGCGGCTACACGCCCGAGTCCATCCAGCTCTTCGCCGAGCGCATCGGCGTGACCAAGAGCGACAGCTGGATCGACTACAGCGTGCTCGAAGGCTGCCTGCGCGAGGACCTGGAGAACAAGGCCCACCGCGCCATGGCCGTGCTCGACCCGGTGAAGCTGGTCATGACCAACTGGGCCGAGGCCTTTGGCAGCGACGGCCACACCGAGGACTGCCACCAGCCCGCCCTGCCCCACAGCGCCGTCGCCGAAGGCCAGACCCCGCCGCCGGACCGCCATTTCAAGATCGGCAAGCAGGTGTGGATCGAGCGCGAGGACTTCGAGGAAGTGCCGCCCAAGGGCTACAAGCGCCTGTTCCCGGGCAACGTGGTGCGCCTCAAGGGCGGCTTCGTCATCGAATGCACCGGCTGCGCGAAGGACGCCGAAGGCCGCGTGACCGAAGTGCACGCCAAGGTGATCCCCGACACCAAGAGCGGCACGCCGGGCGCCGACAGCGTGAAGGCCAAGGCCGCCATCACCTGGGTGGGCGTGGCCGACGGCATCGCGGCCGAGGTACGACTCTACGACCGCCTGTTCAGCGACCCGCACCCGGACGCGGGCGGCAAGGACTTCCTCTCGGCCCTGAACCCGGACAGCCTGAAGGTGGTCCAGGCCTGGGTCGAGCCTTCACTGGCGACGGCCCAGCCGGACGACAAGTTCCAGTTCGAGCGACACGGCTACTTCGTGGCCGACCGCGTGGACCATGGGGTGGGCGGCCAGGCGGTGTTCAACCGGGTGACGGGGTTGAAGGACAGCTGGGGCAAGTGACACGGCGGACCTCAGCGCGGACAACTGTCTGCGCTGGTGGTCTTCGGCACCGGTGGCCGCTGCACGATGTGGACTCCCTCGGCCGGCACCGTTAGCCGCAGCATGCTCTCGCCCGCCAACGTTCCCGCATTCTTCGGCGCAAGCTGAATCAGCCAGCGCGGGCCCAGGTTGGCCAATACCTGGGCATGAACGGAACTCCATCCCCGCTCGTTGCAATTCACGTACCGGGCTCTGTGATCGACCTCCAATGAGCTGTCAATCAAAAGACAGGTGCTGGCGGGGACGCGAAGTTCGAGCGCTCCCTTGGAACGGACACCGGCGAGCTCAGCAATTTTTGTGGGGAACAACGACGGCGAACCCAAAAAAAGTGGCAGGGAGATGGCAAGTGCCGGGAACATCGTCGTGATCATGAGGGCGCAGCCCCACACGGGAATGCGACGAAGAAAGAGGGGCGCGATCACGACGCCCAACCACAGGCCTCCCAGTGTCCACAGATGCTGCCAGCCCGCCCCTTGGCTGGGCCACAGCAGCGCCAGCAAGGCGCCCATGGGAAGAACACCCCAAAGGCAGACCCACAGCACGGCCGGCAAGCGCCACCACCACGCGGGCCTCTGGCCCCGCGTCCTCCATTCGCTCCAGGCCCATACAGCGCCCCCAAGCAGAGCGAGAACACCGCAAATGGCCAGGGTCCAACCCGCATACGGGCGGCACTCCCGCCAAGCCGGAACACCCAGAACGATCAGAAGAAAGCCCCCTACGCCAAGTACTTGCAACGCGGGCAGTCCCACATTGGCGGCGAGGCAGAAGCCCGGCTCGCAGGCCTCTTGCTGAGGCGGCAGTTTCGCGGCGCGATAGGCCCAGAGCGGGCCGACCAACGACACCAACACCCACAGATAGAAAGCGAACGCCAGCATCGCCACAAACACGCTGGCGCCAAGAACCGACGAAATGTCGGGCGGCACAAAGTCGATCGACCGAAAGTAGAAGGCCAGCAAGGCCACGCCGAAGCCGGTGCCGATGGCACCCAGCCCGACCCAAGGAATGGCCGCCAGCTGCTGCAACAGCAGCCTCGCCAGTCCCACCGGGACGGGTGGTGGCTCCGCACCTTCGGGCAGGGATGGAGCAACTGCCGTCTCGTCGACCCTTGTTTTCATGCGAGCTCCCTGGAATTCGGTCGAATTCTAGGGAGGGGGCCAGAGACTGGCCCCATACTTGAATGGCCCTCCGCTTCCTGGACCGCTCCGCCATGCTCGCCAACCTCACCCCCTTCCTCCTCCACTGGGCCCTCACCGCCTTCGCGCTCTGGGTGGCCAGCCATGTGTTCAAGGGTATGCGCTTCAGCGGCACGGGTGCGCTGGTGGTCGCCGCCCTGCTGCTGGGCCTGGCCAATGCCATCGTGCGGCCGCTGCTGGTGCTGCTGACGCTGCCACTCACACTGATCACCTTCGGCCTGTTCCTGCTGGTGATCAACGCCGTGGTGCTGATGCTGGTGGCCAAGCTGGTGGAAGGCTTCAGCATCGACGGTTTCTGGACCGCCCTGTGGGCCAGCCTGTTCATGTCGGTGTTGAGCTTCGTGCTGGGCGCCTTCGTGCTCGGCGGCACGCCGGACTTCACCATCCAGACGGGCCCGGGGCCGGGGCAGGTCTGGCTGTGAGCGCAAGCTCCAGCGCCTCCCACTGCGTCAGCAGCTTCACCTGCCGCTGCAGGTAGTCCGTGGGGATGGCCTGCGAGCCCCACACCGGCACGCGGCCCGCGTATTCGCCCAGCAGCCAGAACTGGCGCACCGCCACGAAGGGCGCCAGGGCCGCGGTGTCGGCCTCGCCCAGCTCGCGCACCGCGCGATAGGCCGCGATGAACGCGTGCCAGCGCGCCATCGCCTTGTCGCTCCAGGCACCATCGACGGAACGCGGATGCAGCGACCAGGGATACACCGCGAGCTCGTAGGCTAGGTAGCCCGGGCCGATTTCGTCGAAGTCGAAGAACAGCGCCTGGCGTTCCCCGTCCTCCCGCACCGTCACGAAGTTGTTGTCGCCGTGCGCGTCGCCGTGGCACAGCACGCGGCTCAAAGGGCCGAGCGCCAGGATGCGGTCCCGCAAGCGCTGCCCCAGGGCCTCGAACCGGGGACGCAGATCGGCGGTCATGGTGGGGGCCCGCAGCAGGCGCTGCAGCGGTTGCATCAACAGGTAGTCCAGGTCCAGGGTATAGCGACTGGCGCTGGCATCGAAGCCTTCGGCCGCCGCGTGCAGCTGCGCCAGGCCCCGGCCAAAGGCCTCGATGTTGGCGGGCAGGTCGGCGGTCGCCTCGCCCTCCAGGTGCTCGAAGAGCATGAGCGCGCGCTCGCCTTCGGGCAGGCGCACCCGCAGGGCAACCTCGCCCCGCGCGGTGGGCAGGCTTGCGGCCACCGCGCGGCCTCGGGCCTGGAGGTGCCGCAAGGCCTCGGCCTCGAAACGCAGGTTGGGCTCGCCGCGCGGGCGCTCGGCGCACAGCCGGGCCACCACCCGGCGCCCGTCGGCCAGGGTGAGTCGGTACACCTGATTGAAGCTGCGGCGCAGGAATTCCCCGGCCACCACCTCGCCCAGCGCGTAGTTCGCCTGCACCACCCGGGCCACCGCGGCCGCGGTGGGCGTCGATTGCGCGATCTCCAGATCCATGGCCTGCGCCCCGAAGAAAAAGGGGCGCGATTCTAGGCCCGCAGCGGATACTGGCGCCTCGCCGCCCGCACGCCATGCCCCGCCCGCACCACCACGTCTACGTCATCGAGCTGCACCGCGACGTGCTGCTCGAACACAAGTTCCGCGCCTGCAACCCGGGCTACGTGGACGGCAGGCCCTGCGTCTACGTCGGCATGACCGGCCTGGACCCCGACGTGCGCTTCGACAAGCACAAGGCCGGCATCCAGGCCAATGGCTACGTGTTCAGGTACGGGCTGCGGCTGCTGCCGGACCTGTTCGAGGGCTTCAACCCGCTGCGCTACCGGGACGCGGTGGACAAGGAGATCGAGGTCGCCATCGACCTGCGCTCGGCCGGCTTCGGCGTCTGGCAGGCCTGAGCCGCCGGTCCGTTTCGGCCAGTCCGCTTCAGTGCGTGGCGCCGGCGCCCAGCGCCCTGTCCTGCCGCTCCTGCAGCGCGCACCGCACGGCCAGCCGCAGGCCGCGGACGATGCCGTCCAAGGCCATGCTGGGCCGCCCCTGCTCGGGCAGCCAGGGCACGTGCACGAAGCCCCCGCGCGCGTGGCGCAGGCCACGGCGCGTCGCCAGCGCGTGCATGAGGCCGTAGAACACGTGGTTGCAGACGAAGGTGCCGGCGGTCTGCGAGACCTCGGCGGCGATGCCAGCCGCCTGCAGCTCGGCCAGCATGGTTTTGATCGGCAGGCCCGTGAAGTAGGCGGCGGGCGCGCCGGGCCGCACCGGCGCGTCGATGGGCTGCGCGCCCGCGTTGTCGGCGATGGGCGCGTCGTCCAGGTTGATGGCCACGCGCTCCAGCGAGAGGGCGCCACGCCCGCCGGCCTGCCCCACGCAGATGGCCAGCGCGGGCCGGTGTTCGTCGAGCAGGGCCGTGAGGCGCCGCAGCGATTCGCCAAACACGGTGGGCAGTTGCGCCGCCACCACCGTGTGGTCCAGCAGGCGCTCGCCGTGCAGGGCCTGCACGGCCAGCCAGCTCGGGTTCACGCTCGCGCCATCGAAGGGGTCGAAGCCGGTGAGCAGGACCGTCGTCGACGGCGCGGAGGGCGGGCTGGGGTGGGCGGGCATCGCGCCAATCTACCGCAGGCGCCGCCGCCCAGGCCCCCGTCGCTCAGCGCCGCGCGACGCGGCCGCGCAGGTCCACCAGCTTGGCCTGCAGGCGGCGCTGGTTGTCCGCGCCCATGCGCAGCAGGATCTTCTGCCCGGCCGACAGGGCCTCCAGCTGCGGGTCGGCGTACTCGTAGCGCACCCAGGGCCGGGTGGACGGCACCTCGCCCTTCACCTGCACCAGCGCCACGGCTGGTGGCGCGGCGGGCACGGGCGTGGCGATGAGCTGGTCCAGCACCTGCACCAGGCGGTCGTTGAAGTAGCGGCCCGGAAAGCCCAGCTCCTCGTACGCCTGCTGGAACAGCGGGTAGAGGCGGCGGTACAGCGCCACGGCCCGGCCCGTGTCCACCGACTCGGCGAACTGCACGAAGGGCGTGTAGCGCGCGCTGTTGTCCGGAGCGATGGTTTCGCTGGCGCCATCGGCTGCCTTGGTCGAGGCAAAGCGCCCGGGGGTCGGGGTCACGGGCCACATCAGCACGGGCGCGTGCGAACGCCCCAGGTTGTCGACCGTGGCCACGGCGCGCTTGATGAAGCCGTCGAGCTGCAGGAAACGCAGCGCGTTCGGGCGGCCGAGCAGCTCGGCGAGGTGATCGCTCACGTAGGGGTCGGCGTCGGCCAGCGCGGGCAAGGGCGCGGGCGGGGCGCTGGATTCGGCCGCCGGGGGCTCCACCGGGTGCTGGATGGTGGGCGGCGCCGCGGGGGCCGGTTCGGCGGGCGCGGGCGGGGCGGATGGGGCGACAGCCACCGGCGGCTCCACCGGGGCGGGGGTCTGCCGGTCCTGGAGGTACCGCCAGCCGAAGTAGCCGGCGGCGGCCAGCGCCACGGCGGCCGCCAGGATGATGGGAAGGCGGGAGGATTCGTCTCGTTCGGGTTCGCGTGTCATGGCCTCGTCGTCTCCGGCAAGCTGGGGAGGCGGTCCATCCTACACCCCGGGGTTCTGCCGCACCACCGCGCAGGCTCCAGGCCGGAAACCATCGAAAAAATTCATATAAATCAAAAACTTACAAGAACCTAGACCATCGCCATCTGTTTCACCGGGGGCATGGAACTTCCGATTTAGCACTCCCTCCAACCGAGTGCTAATATTCTTGTCCGATACCCCGAGGAGGTCATCCATGTCCCATTCGCTGATTCCTGTGGCCGCTGCGCCGAGCAGCGATCTGGCCGTGGCCGGTTCCTGGTCGAACCGCTCGCTCACGCTGCCGCCGCTGGGCAATCTGGACGCCTACATTTCCGCCGTGAACCGCCTGCCCCTGCTCAGCCTGGAGGAGGAACAGGACGCGGCGCGCCGCCTGCGCGACCACAACGACCTGGACGCCGCCGGGCGCCTGGTCCTGTCGCACCTGCGGTTGGTCGTCTCCATCTCCCGCCAGTACCTGGGCTATGGCCTGCCGCACGGCGACCTGATCCAGGAAGGCAACGTGGGCCTGATGAAGGCCGTCAAGCGCTTCGACCCTGAGCAGGGCGTGCGCCTGGTGAGCTACGCCATCCACTGGATCAAGGCCGAGATCCACGAGTACATCCTGAAGAACTGGCGCATGGTCAAGCTGGCCACGACCAAGGCCCAGCGCAAGCTGTTCTTCAACCTGCGCTCGCGCAAGCAGGGCCTTCGCGCCGAAGCCGCCGACGGCGACACCCACCGCGAGGTGCTGAGCGACGCCGAAGTGGGCCTGGTGGCGCGTGAACTGAACGTCAAGCCCGACGAGGTGCGCGAGATGGAAACGCGCCTGGCCGGCGGCGACGTCGTGCTGGACCCGGGGCCGGGTGACGACGGCGAAGAGGCGTTCGGCCCCATCGCCTATCTGGCCGACCAAACGCAAGAGCCCACGGCGGTGCTGGAATCGGCCCAGCGCGACCGGCTCGCCACCGAAGGCGTGGCGCAGGCCATGGGCGAGCTGGACGAGCGCTCGCGCCGCATCGTGAGCGAGCGCTGGCTCAAGGTGAACGACGACGGCTCGGGGGGCATGACCCTGCACGAACTGGCCGCCGAGTACGGCGTGAGCGCCGAGCGCATCCGTCAGATCGAGGTGGCGGCCATGAAAAAGATGCGCAAGGCGCTCGCCGCCTACGCCTGATCCGGCCGGCGCGACGGCACAATCGCGCCCCATGCCTTTCTTTGCTCCCGTGTGGCGGCGCCTGCGCGCCGCCCTGGGCCTTTGCCAGGCCCTGCTCTGCCTCCCCGCCTTCGCCACTGACGCTGCCCCCTCCGATCCCGCGCCCATCGCGCTGGACGCGCGCCGGGCCACCATTTCCCTGGACGGCCGCAGCCAGCAGCTGCTGGACCCGACCGGCGCCTTGGGCATCGACGAGATCGCGGCGGGCCCCCCCGGCCTGAGCTGGCGCCTGCGCGGCGCGGACGAGCGCGTGGTGCTGTCGGGCCAGACCGCGCTGTGGCTGCGTTTCGACGTGCTGATGCGCGACACCCAGGCGCACTGGGAGCTGGAACTCGCGCGCTCGGGCACCGACGCCATATCGATGTACTACCGCGACGCCCACGGCCAGTGGCGCGTGCAGCGCGCCGGCGACCGGCTGGCGGTGAGCGACTGGGCCAACCCCGACCGCTACCCCGTGTTCAGCCTGGACGTGCGCCCGGACGAAACGGTGCGCTACTGGGTGCGGGTGGAGCACGCGCGCGTGCCCTTCTCGGGCGTTTTCCAGCTGCACGACCACAACACCCTGCGCGAGCAGCGCATCCACCAGCAGTTTGTCCTGGGCGCCTATTTCGGCATGGCCTTGCTGCTGACGGTGGTGGCGCTGGTGAACATGGCGGTGTTCCGCGACGCCGCCTTCGCAACCTACGCGATCTACATCAGCCTGCTGGGCCTGAGCATGGCCGCGTCCTTGGGCGTGGGCGGACAGTTCCTCTGGCCGAATCTGGTGCGCTGGAACCAGGAGGCGGAGTTCATCCTTCTGCCCCTGATGGGCCTGGTGGGCCTGATGTTCGTGCGCCAGGTCGCCCAGCCGCGGCGCATCGGGCGCACCCTGGACCGGCTGAGCCTGGCGCTGTCGGCGGCCTGGCTCATCGGCGTCGTGTGGGACCAGTCGCAGCCCAGCGCCTTGAGCCTGCAGGTCTTGAGCGCGCTGGGCAC
Source organism: Hydrogenophaga sp. PML113 (assembly GCF_001777155.1). Lineage (NCBI taxonomy): Bacteria > Pseudomonadati > Pseudomonadota > Betaproteobacteria > Burkholderiales > Comamonadaceae > Hydrogenophaga > Hydrogenophaga sp. PML113. Next base: position 88,291 of record NZ_MIYM01000010.1, read on the forward strand.
CCTGTCCATGCTCACCATCGCGGCCATGCTGGGCATGGCGTGGCGCAGCGGCGAGACCTGGATCCGCTGGTTCGCGGTGAGCATGGTGCCGGTCCTGCTGGCCTCTACCCTGCCGGTGCTGCGCAATTTCAACCTGTTGTCGTCGAGCTTCCTGTCGCAGTACGGCATCGTGATCGCCGCGGCCATCGAGGCGCCCTTGCTGTTCTACGCCCTGCTGATGCGTTCGCGGATTCAGCACGAGACCCAGGCCCGCGCCCATGCGCTGGAGCGCACCGAGCCGCTGACCGGCCTGACACACCGGCCGCATTTCCTGCTGCGCCTGCACGACAGCCTGGTGCGAGCCCAGCGCTACGGCCACCACAGCGCCCTGCTGCTGGTGCACCTGCACAACCACGCCGAGATCGCCGCCCGCCACGGCCGCGAGGTCGCCGACCGCGCGCTGGTGATCGCCGCCTCGCAGTTGCGCGCGGTGGCGCGCGACGTGGACACGGCCGCGCGGGTGGACGACGACAGCTTCGCGCTGCTGATGGAGGGCCCGGTGAAGCCCGATCAGGTGCTGCACACGGCCACCAGCCTGCTGGCCAATGGTCTGCGCCTGTCACCGCGCCTGCCCGCGGGCACCACGCTGCGCCTGCGGATGGTGGTCGCGCTGCTGCCCGATGCCGACGGCGAGCTCGCTCAGGATGCCGCCGCCCACCTCGAGTGGATGCGCCAGGGCATGCTCACGCTCAGCGAAGAGCCGCGCAAGGCGATCCTGCGGCTGAACTTCTGAGCGCCGGGGTTCAGCTCTCGCGGCGCAGCGCGGGGAACAGGATCACGTCGCGGATGCTGGGGCTGTCGGTCAGCAGCATCATCAAGCGGTCGATGCCGATGCCGCAGCCGCCGGCGGGCGGCATCCCGTACTCGAGCGCGCGGATGTAGTCGGCGTCGAAGTGCATGGCCTCGTCGTCGCCGCCGTCCTTGGCGTCCACCTGGGCGTGGAAACGCGCGGCCTGGTCCTCGGCGTCGTTCAGCTCGGAGAAGGCGTTGCCGAATTCGCGACCGGTGATGTAGAGCTCGAAACGCTCGGTCACCTCGGGTCGCTCGTCGTTGGCGCGCGCCAGCGGCGAGATCTCGGTCGGGTGCTCCATGATGAAGGTGGGGTTCCAGAGCTCGCTCTCCACCTTCTCCTCGAAGAACAGCACCTGCAGCGAGGCCAGGCTGCGCTTGGAGAGCTGGTCCTTTTCCTCGTTGAGGCCGAGCTTGCGCAGCTGGCCGAGCAGCCAGTCGGCGTTGTCCACGTTCGCGCCCGCGTCGGTGTACTTGACGATGGCGTCGCGGATGGTCAGTCGCTCGAAGGGCGAGTCGATGTCGACCGCGCGGCCCTGGTAGCTCACCTCGCCCTCGCCGCGCACCGTGCGCACCACGTGTCGGATGAGCTGTTCCGAAAAGTCCATGAGGTCGCGGTAGTTCCAGTACGCCGCGTAGAACTCCATCATGGTGAACTCGGGGTTGTGGCGCACCGAGATGCCTTCGTTGCGGAAGTTGCGGTTGATCTCGAACACGCGCTCGAAGCCACCCACCAGCAGCCGCTTGAGGTACAGCTCGGGCGCGATGCGCAGGAACATTTCCTGGTCGAGCGCGTTGTGGTGCGTGACGAAAGGCTTGGCGTTGGCACCGCCGGGGATGGGGTGCAGCATCGGCGTCTCGACCTCCAGGAAGCCGTGCGACACCATGAACTGGCGCAGCGCCGTGACGGCCTGGCTGCGCGTGACGAAACGGCGGCGCGCGCCCTCGTCGGTCATCAGGTCCACGTAGCGCTGGCGGTACTTGATCTCCTGGTCGGCCACGCCGTGGAACTTGTCGGGCAGCGGGCGCAGGCTCTTGGTGAGCAGGCGGATCTTGTCGGCGTGAATGGTCAACTCGCCGGTGCGGGTGCGAAACAGCGTGCCCTCGGCGGCCACGATGTCGCCCAGGTCCCAGTGCTTGAAGGCGTTGTGCTGGGCCTCGCCCACGCTGTCGTTGTTCAGGTAGATCTGGATGCGCCCGCCGCTGGGGCCCAGCGAGGCGTCCTGCAGCGTGGCGAAGCTGGCCTTGCCCATCACGCGCTTGAGCATCATGCGGCCCGCCACGCTGGCGCGCACTGGCGTGGCCTCCAGCGCTTCCTTGCTGCTCTCGCCATGGGCGGCGAACAGCGCGGCGGCGTTGTCCGTGGGCTTGTGGTCGTTCGGGAAGGCCACCCCCTCGCCCCGCTTCTGGCCCTCGCGCAGGGCCTTGAGCTTCTCGCGCCGTTCGGCGATCAGCTGGTTCTCGTCTTGCGCCACGGGGGCGGCGGTGTCGGGGGTGTTGGCTTGGCTCATGAAATGAAAAGCGGGTTGGGCGCCTGAATGGCGCGCAACCCGCGATTGTAGTTTTGCGACGGAACCCGCCGCGCCGCGGGGCCTGAGACCTATTCGCCCAGGTACGCCGCGCGGACCTTCGGATCGGTCAGCATCTGTTTCGCGTCACCGCTCATGATGATCTCGCCCGAGTCCATCACGTAGCCGCGGTCGGCGATCTGCAGGGCGCGGCTGGCGTTCTGCTCCACCAGCAGAATGGTCACGCCCTGCGCCGACACGTCGCGCACGACCTCGAAGATCTTGTCGACCATGATCGGCGACAGACCCATGGACGGCTCATCGAGCAACAGCACCTTGGGCTGGCTCATGAGCGCGCGCGCCATCGCCAGCATCTGCTGCTCGCCGCCGCTCATGGTGCCGGCCAGCTGGTCCTTGCGTTCCTTCAGGCGCGGGAAAATGCCGAACATGCGCTCGATGTCCTGCGCGATGCCGGCCTTGTCCTTGCGCACGTAGGCGCCCATCTGCAGGTTCTCGGTGATGCTCATGCGCGTGAACACGCCGCGACCTTCCGGCACCATGGCCAAGCCCTGCTTCACCAGGTCCCAGGCGCCCTTGCCCTTGATGCTTTGGCCCAGGTATTCGACGTCGCCCGCCTCCATGGCGAGCGAGCCGGTGATGGCCTTCATGGTGGTGGTCTTGCCCGCGCCGTTGGAGCCGATCAGCGTGATCAGCTCGCCCTCGCGCACTTCGAGGTCGATGCCCTTGACCGCCTTGATGCCGCCATATGAGACCTTGAGGCCGGCGACCTTGAGTAGTGTGTTTGCCATGCTGTTCTCCTGCCGACTCAATGCCCGCCCGTGCCGAGGTAGGCCTCGATCACCTTCGGGTCCTTCTGCACCTCGGCCGGCGTGCCGGTGGAGAGCTGCTTGCCGTAGTCGAGCACGGTGACGCGGTCGCACAGGCCCATCACGAGCTTCACGTCGTGCTCGATGAGCAGGATGGTGCGGTTGTCCTGGCGAATGCGGTCGATGAGTTCGCGCAGCTGGACCTTCTCGGTGGCGTTCATGCCGGCGGCGGGCTCGTCGAGCGCGATGAGCTGCGGGTCGGTCGCCAGGGCGCGCGCGATCTCCAGGCGGCGCTGGTCGCCGTAGCTCAGGGTGCGCGACTTGTAGTCGGCGAACTTGCCGATGCCCACGTAGTCGAGCAGTTCCTTCGCCCGCTCGGCGATCTCGCGCTCCTCGCGCTTGAAGCCGCCGGTGCGCAGGATGGCACCGAGCAGGCCCGAGTGCGTGCGCACGTGGCGGCCCACCATCACGTTTTCCAGCGCCGTCATTTCGGCGAACAGTCGGATGTTCTGGAAGGTGCGCGCGATGCCGGCGCGGGCCACCTCGTGCACCGCCGTGGGCGTGTAGGGCTTGCCGGCCAGCTCGAACGTGCCGCTGTCGGGGGTGTACAGGCCGGTGAGCACGTTGAAGAATGTGGTCTTGCCCGCGCCGTTGGGACCGATCAGTCCATAGACCTGGCCGCGACGGATTTCAATGCCCACGTCGCTGAGGGCTTGCAGGCCGCCAAAGCGCTTGGAGACGCTGGCGACTTTCAGGATGGTGTCTGTCATGCCGCGCTCCTCACTTGCTCAGGGACTTGCCGTGTTCCGGTGACGGCCACAGGCCCTTGGGACGCAGCAGCATGATGACGATCATGGCGAGCGCGATGAGCAACTGGCGCAGGATCTCGGGCCCCAGGCGGCCATCGGTCATGGCCGTGAGCGGGTGCGCCACGTGGCGCAGCAGCTCGGGCAGGCCCGCCAGCACCAGGGCGCCGAGGATGACGCCCGGGATGTGGCCCAGGCCGCCCAGCACCACCATCGCGACGATCATCACCGACTCCATGAGGATGAAGGACTCGGGGTAGACGCCGCGCATGAACGAGGCGAACAGCACGCCGGCAATGCCGCCGAAGGTGGCGCTCATGCCGAAGGCCGCCAGCTTGAGGTTGCGCGTGTTCAGGCCCATGGCCTTGGCGGCGATCTCGTCCTCGCGGATGGCCATCCACGCACGGCCGATGCGCGAATCCTGCAGGCGGTAGGCGATGACGATGGCCAGCACCACGAAGAACAGGATGAGGTAGTAGTACAGCGTGACCGACTGGAAGGTGTAGGAGAACCCCCCGATATCGATCGACAGGCTCTGGCTCATGCGGTGCCCGAAGACGCTCACCGCATCGACGTTGGTCAGGCCTTTGGGGCCGTTGGTGATGTTGATCGGCCGGTCAAGGTTGAGCATGAAGATGCGCACGATCTCGCCGAAGCCCAGGGTCACGATGGCCAGGTAGTCGCCGCGCAGCTTGAGCACCGGAAAGCCCAGGATCAGGCCGGTGACGCCGGCCACGATACCGGCGACCACCATCACGATCCAGAAGTTCATGTGCAGGCCGTTGGGGAAGGTGGCGGCCAGCCAGGCGAAGGTGTCGGTGAGGTGCGGCGAGGCCAGCAGGCCGTAGAGGTAGGCCCCGACCGCGAAGAAGGCGATGAAGCCGAGGTCGAGCAGGCCGGCGTAGCCCACCACGATGTTCAGGCCCAGGGCCAGCAGCACGTAGAGCAGCGCCACGTCGACGATGCGCACCCAGGAGTTGCTGCCGGTGGCCTGCAGCGCGAGGGGCAGGATCAGCATCAGCGCCGCGATCACCAGGAAGGCGATCAGCTTGACGGGTTTGGCGTTCAGCATGAGGTCTCTCCCGTCACGTCAGGCGCGGTCCGCCACGCGCTCGCCCAGCAGGCCCGAGGGTCGCAGGATCAGCACGAAGGCCAGCACGATGAAAGCGAAGATGTCGGTGTACTGGCTGCCCAGGAAACCGCCGGTGAGCTTGCCGAGGTAGCCGGCGCCCAGCGACTCGATCAGGCCCAGGGCCACGCCGCCGAGCACGGCGCCCGCGAGGTTACCGATGCCGCCCATGACCGCGGCCACGAAGGCCTTGAGGCCGGGCATGAAGCCCATGGCGTGCTGCACCGTGCCGTAGTTGGACGCCCACATGATGCCGGCGATGGCCGCCAGCATGGCACCGATGATGAAGGTGGCGGAGATGACCACGTCGGGCTTGATGCCCATGAGCGCCGCCACGCGCGGGTTCTCGGCGGTGGCGCGCATGGCGCGGCCGAGGTTGGTGCGGTTGACCAGCCACATCAGCAGCGCCAGCACGATGACCGTGGTGGCGAGGATGGTGATCTGGGTGATGGAGAGCACGGCGCCGAAGAAGTCGATCGGCTCGCGCGACAGCGTGGCGGGATAGGACTTGGGGTTGGGTTTCCAGATGATCATCGCCAGCGTCTGCAGCAGGATGGAAACCCCGATGGCGGTGATCAGCGGCGCCAGGCGCGGTGAGTTGCGCAGCGGCCGGTAGGCCAGTTTCTCGATGGTGAAGTTGAGGGCCGCGCAGACCACCATGGCGATGGCGGTGGCGATGATGAGGATCATCCAGCCGGCCATGTCGGGCGAGGCCTCGCGCATGGCGGTGATGATGGTCCAGCTGGTGAGCGCCCCCACCATGAGCACGTCGCCGTGGGCGAAGTTGATGAGGCCGATGATGCCGTACACCATCGTGTAGCCCAGGGCCACAAGCGCGTACATGCTGCCCAGCACCAGTCCGTTGAGGATCTGCTGTAGCAAGACTTCCATGAAAGGTTCTCCGTGGTTTTTGACCGCGGGGGTGCTGTTGCCGCGCCCCCCGTTTCAACCTAGCAAAAAACCCGCCAGAGGCGGCCTGGATAAGGCCGGGGGCGGGTCGGTGGTGCGCGATTGTAGCGAGGGGTATCCACGCACAGACTGGGTTGACACCCCTGAAATTCCAGGGAAAACCCGGGTCAGCCGTGACGGTATCAGTTCGTCTGAGGCCCCATCAATCCGCCTGATGGTTGAGGCGGCGCAGCTCGCGCAGCTTCTCGCCGATGCGGATTTCCAGGCCGCGATCGACCGGCTCGTAGAAGACCGGCGGCGCCATGCCCTCGGGGAAGTAGTTCTCGCCAGCGGCGAAACCACCGGCCTCGTCGTGCGCGTAGCGGTAGTCCTTGCCATAGTCCAGCGACTTCATCAGCTGGGTGGGCGCGTTGCGCAGGTGCAAAGGCACCGGCCGGGTGCCGTCGCGCTTGACGAAGGCGCGCACCTGATTGAAGGCCTTGTAGACGGCATTGGACTTGGGCGCCACCGCCAGGTAGACCACGCACTCGCCCAGTGCCAGTTCGCCCTCGGGCGAGCCCAGGCGCTCGTACACCTCCGCGGCGTCCAGGGCCAGGCGCAGCGCGCGCGGGTCGGCCAGGCCGATGTCCTCGGCCGCCATGCGGATCAGCCGGCGCGCCACATAGCGTGGGTCGACACCGCCATCCAGCATGCGCACGAACCAGTAGAGCGCGGCGTCGGGGTCGGAGCCGCGCACGCTTTTGTGCAGGGCGCTGATGGTGTCGTAGAACTGCTCACCGCCCTTGTCGTAGCGGCGCATGCGCTCGCCCAGCACGCGCAGCAGCCAGGTGTCGGTCACGCTGTCCAGTTGCTCGCGCCGGGCCGCGACGGCCAGCGTTTCCAGGGTGTTGAGCAGGCGGCGCGCGTCGCCATCGGCGTAGGCAATCAGGCGGTCGAGCGCGGCGTCCTCGATGGCCGGCACGGCATCGATGGCGCGGGCCTTGGCCACGATGGCGCGCAGGTCGTCCTCGGTGAGGGGCTGCAGCACATATACGGCCGCGCGCGACAGCAGCGCGGAATTCACCTCGAACGAAGGGTTCTCGGTGGTGGCGCCGATGAAGGTGAACAAGCCGCTCTCGACGTGCGGCAGGAAGGCGTCCTGCTGGCTCTTGTTGAAGCGGTGCACCTCGTCGACGAAGACGATGGTGCGCTGCGGATGCAGGCCGTCGCGCGCGGCCTGGGCCTGCTCCACCGCCTCGCGGATGTCCTTCACACCGCCCAGCACCGCGCTGATGGTGATGAACTGCGCGTCGAACGAATCCGCCATGAGGCGCGCGATGGTGGTCTTGCCCACCCCGGGCGGGCCCCAGAGGATGCAGCTGTGCGGCTGCCCCGATTCGAAGGCCAGGCGCAGGGCCATGCCCTCGCCCAGCAGGTGCTGCTGGCCGATCACCTCGCCCAGCGTGCGCGGGCGCAGCCGCTCGGCCAGGGGGGCGTGGGTGTTGGGAGCGGTCGCCACGCCGTCGGTCAGTTGCGGATCACGTCGGCACCGACCGGTGGCTCGAAGCGGAAATCGCCCGGTTTCAGGCCCGGGCTGGCCTGCCAGCCCTTGAACGTGAGCTCCGAGCGCTGGCCCAGGCCATCCACGATTTCGAGCACCGCGAGCTGGTTGCCTCGCAGGCCGATGCGCACGCGCTGGAGCTGGCCGTCGCGGGCCTTGGGCAGGGCCTCGACCCACTGCAGGCCGTCCTTCTCGGGCAAGGCCTTGAAGTCGAAGGCCGCGCGCAGCGCCGTCAGGTCGCCGCCCGAGGCGATCAGCGCGGCCGGCGTGCTGCCCAGCGCGTCCTTCTGGGCGCGCACGCTCACCTGGTTCAGGTCCACGTCGTGCAGCCAGAGACGCTGGCCGTCGGCCACGATGGTCTGCTCGAAAGGCTTGGCGTACACGAAGCGGAAACGGTCGGGGCGCAAGAACTCGAAGCGGCCCGTGCTGGTGCGCTGGCGCGGCGCGGCCTCGCCCGACTTTTTCGGCGAGGTGACCACCTGGGTGAAGTCGGCGCGCGCGCTGTCCACCTCACGCAGGAAGCTGTCCAGGGCGCTCAGGCCATCGGCGTGCGCAGGCCCGGCCAGGCTCAGCAGCGACACGGCAGCCGCCGTCAACAGGGTGCGAATGTTCATGGCCATGTGACCCCAGGACGGGCGGCGAGTTGCATCATTCCACGCGCCCGCCGACCAGGATGTCGCGCTGCCCGCTGCTGGTGAGCGCACTCACCAGGCCGGCTTTTTCCATGTCTTCCAGCAGGCGCGCGGCGCGGTTGTAGCCGATCTTGAGCTTGCGCTGCACGTACGAGATGCTGGCCTTGCGGTCCTGCAGCACGATGGCCACGGCCTGGTCGTACAGCGGGTCCTTTTCGCCGCCGCCCCCGTCGCCGCCCTCGCCGAACATGTCACCGCCCTCGCCGTCGGCGCCGCCGCCGTCGAGCACGCCGTCGATGTAGTTGGCCTCGCCCTGCTGCTTGAGGTAGCCCACCACGCGGTGCACCTCGTCGTCGCTGACGAAGGCGCCGTGCACGCGCGTGGGAAAGCCCATGCCCGAGGGCAGGTAGAGCATGTCGCCCATGCCCAGCAGGCTTTCGGCGCCCATCTGGTCGAGGATGGTGCGGCTGTCGATCTTGCTGCTCACCTGGAAGGCGATGCGGGTCGGGATGTTGGCCTTGATCAGGCCGGTGATCACGTCCACGCTGGGGCGCTGAGTGGCCAGCACCAGGTGGATGCCGGCGGCGCGCGCCTTCTGCGCCAAACGCGCGATGAGCTCTTCGATCTTCTTGCCCACCACCATCATCAGGTCGGCCAGCTCGTCGATCACCACCACGATGTAGGGCAGCGGCTCCAGCGGTTCGGGCTGCTCGGGCGTGAGCGAGAACGGGTTGCCGATCACCTCGCCGCGCGCCTTGGCTTCTTCGAGCTTGGTGTTGTAGCCCGCGAGGTTGCGCACGCCCACCTTGCTCATGAGCTTGTAGCGCTTCTCCATCTCGGCCACGCACCAGTTCAGGCCGTTGGCCGCGTGCTTCATGTCGGTGACCACGGGCGCCAGCAGGTGCGGAATGCCCTCGTAGACGCTCATCTCGAGCATCTTCGGGTCGATCAGCAGCAGGCGCACGTCCTTGGGGTCGGCCTTGTAGAGCAGCGACAGGATCATGGCGTTGATGCCCACCGACTTGCCCGAACCCGTGGTGCCGGCCACCAGGCAGTGCGGCATCTTGGCCAGGTCGGCCACCACCGGCTGGCCGCCGATGTCCTTGCCCAGGCCGATGGTGAGCAGCGACTTGGCGTCGTTGTAGACCTGCGAGCCCAGGATTTCGGACAGGCGGATGGTCTGGCGCTTGGCGTTGGGCAGTTCCAGCGCCATCAGGTTCTTGCCCGGGATGGTCTCGATCACGCGGATCGACACCAGCGAGAGCGAGCGCGCGAGGTCGCGGCTGAGATTGACGATCTGCGAGCCCTTCACGCCGGTGGCGGGCTCGATCTCGTAGCGCGTGATCACCGGGCCCGGCGCGGCCGCGACCACGCGCACCTCCACGCCGAAGTCCTTGAGTTTCTTCTCGATCAGGCGGCTGGTCATCTCCAGCGTCTGGGCGTCCACCGTGCTCTGCTGGCCTGGCGCGGCGTCCAGCAGGTCCACCTGCGGCAGCTTGCTGTCGGGCAACTCGGTGAACAGGGGCTTCTGGCGCTCCTTGGCCACACGCTCGCTCTTGGGCACCTCGACCATGGTCGGCTCGATGAGCACGGGCACCGGGTGGTGCTCCTCGATCTCCACGCGCTCGGTCTTCACCACCTCCTCGCGCTCACGCGCGGCGGCGCGGCCGATGCGCTCGTCCTCCACCGCCTCGCGCTTCTCGCGCCGGGCCTCGAACCAGCCGTCGACCGTGTGGCCGACCACCTCGGCCCAATGGCCCCAGGAGAAGCGGAACACCAGCGGCAGGCAGGCCAGCAGGGCCGCCAGCAGCGCCAGCGCCGCCCCGGTGAAGCCCAGCCAGCGCTCGGCCACGGGCCCCAGGGACTGCCCCAGCACACCGCCCGAATGGCCGGGCAGGAGGGCCTCCAGCCGATGCAGGCGGCTCCACTCCAGCGCGCAACTCACCATCAGCAGGACGACCAGGCCGCCCCAGAAGGCCGCACGGCGCATGTGTGGCCGCTGCCACCAGCGCGGCTCGGCCGGCACGGGCGAGGGACCACGCAACCAGCGCGCCAGGCCCGAGAGCCAGGCCCGCACGCCGGCGGCGAAGCACCACCAGACCGAAAACCCGAACAGGAAATAGCTGGCGTCGGCCACGATGGCGCCCAGCCGGCCGGCCCAGTTGCGCACCTCGGGGGACGTGCCCGTGGTGCTCCAGGCCGGGTCGGCCAGCGAGTGGCTCAGCAGGGCAATCAACCAGAAGGCCAGTGCGGCGGCGCCGAGCACGAGGCCGATTTCCTGGGCGAAACGCGCGATGCCACTGGGCGCGGACGCGCCCTGCTGGTCGGCGTTGAGGGTATTGAGTGAATAGGTCATGGCGCGGAAGCAAGCCCAAGCTTACCCCAGCGCACCCCCCTGCCTCAGCCCCTCACGACAGACTCAACCGAGGGTGTTGAGCCGCTCCTTGATGATGGTGCTGCCGTCCTCGGCGACCTCGATGAAACCCCGATCCTCCAGGTCCTTCATGACGCGGCTGACCATCTCGCGCGAGGCGCCGATCATCTTGGCCACGTCCTGACGGGACACTCGCTCGCGGATCATCAGCTGGCCGTCGCGTCCGGGCTGCGCCTGCTCCAGCAGCGCGCGGGCCACGCGGCCGTATACGTCCAGCAGAGCCAGGGACTCAATCTTGCGGTCGGCCTGCCGCAGACGCTGCACCAGGCCGCGCATCACGGCATAGGCCATGGAAGAGTTCTCGGGCAGGCAGCGCGCGAACTCATTGCGGCCCAGGATCAGCACATCGGTCTGCACCTCGGCGCGCACCGTGGCCGAGTGCGGCTGGTTATCGATCAGACTCATTTCGCCGACGTAGTCGCCCGGGTTCATGGTGGCCAGGATGACCTCGCGGCCGCGGCTGTCGGTGGTGACGACCCGGGCCCGGCCGGTGAGCACGATGGCCAGGCAGTTCGATTTCTTGCCCTGCTCGACGATCATTTCGCCGCGCTTGTAGCGGCGCTTGACCACCGCGTCCGCCACCGATTCGGCCTGGGCCTGCGTGAGGGTTGAAAACAGCGGCACGCGACGGATCAGGTCGAGATTGGACAGAATGGACATGCGTGTAATCCCAGACAGCGGGGAAAAGAGGGCCCGCTTCCCTACAATCCCGGCCGGTCATGGCTTTCGGCGATCGCCGCCATTGACGCGCGTTATTTGACTATCGCGCCGGGTATCTCCATATACCCCCTCGACTCTAAACCAATTGCTCCGTTTTTCGATAGCGCGCACCCATATGAAACACGCCAAAGTCCTGATCCTGGGTTCCGGCCCCGCCGGCTACACCGCCGCCGTGTACGCGGCCCGCGCCAACCTCAACCCGGTGCTCATCACCGGCATCGCCCAGGGCGGCCAGCTCATGACCACGACCGAGGTGGACAACTGGCCCGCCGACGTGGACGGCGTGCAGGGCCCTGATCTGATGCAGCGTTTCCTGCAGCACGCGGAACGCTTCAAGACCGAGATCGTCTTCGACCACATCAACAAGGTCGACTTCTCCAAGCGCCCCTTCACCCTCACCGGGGACAGCGGCACCTACACCTGCGACGCGCTCATCCTCGCCACCGGCGCGTCGGCCCAGTACCTGGGCCTGCCATCCGAAGAAGCGTTCATGGGCAAGGGCGTGAGCGCCTGCGCCACCTGCGACGGCTTCTTCTACCGCGGCCAGACCACCTGCGTGATCGGCGGCGGCAACACCGCGGTCGAGGAAGCGCTGTACCTGTCCAACATCGCCAGCAAGGTCTACCTGGTGCACCGCCGCGACAAGTTCCGCGCCGAGCCCATCCTGGTGGACAAGGTGATGGAGAAGGTCAAGGAAGGCAAGATCGAGCTCAAGCTCTTCAAGACCCTGGACGAGGTGCTCGGCGACCAGACCGGCGTCACCGGCATCCGCCTGAAGGACACCCAGACCGGCGCCACCGAGGAACTGAAGCTGCAGGGCTGCTTCATCGCCATCGGCCACCGACCGAACACGGAGATTTTCCAGGGCCAACTGGAGATGAAGGACGGCTACATCGTCACGAAATCGGGGCTCAGCGGCATGGCCACCATGACCAGCGTGCCCGGCATCTTCGCGGCGGGCGACGTGCAGGACCATGTGTACCGCCAGGCCATCACCAGCGCTGGCACGGGCTGCATGGCCGCGCTGGACGCTCAGCGCTTCCTGGAGCAGCAGGGCGCCTGAGCCCCCCAGCCCGTCCTATTCGGCCGCCCGGGCCGGCTATGGCTATAATTGCGGGCTTTGCTGAAAGTCCGGCGTCCGCCGGGCCAACCGCGATTTTGGGTTACCGCCACCCACAACTGGCGAGGTGAGGCTGGACGCCAGTCGCCGGGAATTCCCCCGGCGGCCCGCCGCGAACAGCCGTGTGAATGGATCGGAGTGTCCTCATGGCACGCGTCTGCGACGTCACGGGCAAGAAGCCCCAGGTCGGGAACAACGTTTCCCACGCCAACAACAAAACCAAGCGCCGGTTCCTGCCGAACCTGCAATACCGCCGTTTCTGGGTCGAGAGCGAGAACCGCTGGGTGCGCCTGCGCGTCTCCGGCGCTGCCCTGCGCCTGATCGACAAGAAGGGCATCGACGTCGTGCTGGCCGACATGCGCGCCAACGGCCAGGCTTAAGGAGAATCACCATGGCAACCAAAGGCGGTCGCGAAAAGATCAAACTGGTGTCCTCCGCGGGCACCGGCCACTTCTACACCACGGACAAGAACAAGAAGACCACGCCGGACAAGCTGGGCTTTATCAAGTTCGACCCGAAGGCCCGCAAGCACGTGGAATACAAAGAAGCGAAGCTCAAGTAAGAGCCCGTTTCCCCAACAAAAAACCCGCTGTGAGAACAGCGGGTTTTTTGTTGCCTGCTCACGCCGCCGAGCGGCGTGAGCGCATGCCGCTCAAGCGTGGGCCGAGCGCAGGCGGATGGAGAAGTCGCGCAGCGCGGCGATGCCGCTCTCTTCCGCGCGGCGGCACCAGGCCTGCAGGTCGGCGGCGAGCTGCTCGCGCGTGGCGTTGGTGCTGGACCACAGGGCGCGAAGCTCTTCGCGCATGGTCACCATCTTGTCGAGCACCGGGTGCTCGGCGCGAACCTGGGCCAGCTGCGGCTTGACAGCGGCGGGCACCTTGTCGTCGTCGCGGTGCAGCCAGCGCTTGGCGGCCGTCAGCACCGAAGCGTCGGCCTGGCGGGCCTTGAGCGTGGCGATTTCCACCTTGCAGGCCTCGCGCAATTCGCGCGCGTAGCCGGCCATCACCTCATAGCGATTGGCGATGATGGCCTCCAACGTCTGCTCGTCGGCCACCGGCTTGACGGCGCCGAAGGCCATCTTGGGCGGCACCTTCTTGACCGTGGCCAGGCCCAGCGACTGCAGGATGCTGATGTACATCCAGCCGATGTCGAACTCGTAAGGCTTGACCGACAGCTTGGCCGAGGTGGGGTAGGTGTGGTGGTTGTTGTGCAGCTCCTCGCCGCCGATGATGATGCCCCAGGGCGAGACGTTGGTGCTGCCGTCCACCGCCTCGAAGTTGCGGTAGCCCCACCAGTGGCCGATGCCGTTGATGATGCCGGCGGCCGTGATGGGAATCCAGGCCATCTGGATCGCCCAGACCATCAGGCCCAGGGCGCCGAACAGCACCACATCGAGGATCAGCATGAGGCTCACGCCCAGCGCCGAGAAGCGCGTGTAGAGGTTGCGCTCGATCCAGTCGTTCGGCGTGTTGTGGCCGTAGCGCGCCATGGTGTCGGCGTTCTTGGCCTCGGCACGGTAGAGCTCGGCGCCTTCCCAGAACACCTTCTTGATGCCGAAGATGTGCGGGCTGTGGGGGTCGCCTTCCTGCTCGCACTTGGCGTGGTGCTTGCGGTGGATGGCCGTCCATTCCTTGGTGACCATGCCGGTGGTCATCCAGAGCCAGAAGCGGAAGAAGTGCGCGGCGATCGGGTGCAGATCGAGCGAGCGGTGGGCCGAGTGGCGGTGCAGGTAGATCGTGACGCTGGCGATGGTGATGTGCGTCAGCACCAGCGCGATCAGCACGACCTGCCACCAGCTGGCGCCGGTCACGCCGTTGATCAGGAAGTTCACCACGCCGTCGAGCAACGCGGAAAAGGCACCAGGGTCGGAAGCGGTCATCGAAGTCCTATCAGGACTGCCCGGAAACGGAGGACAAGCCTTCACACGCGCCCGGGGCAGGCGGGCGGCGCAGGCAGGATTTTAGGCGGGGGGTGTCTCCCGACCAAGCCATTGGTCCCCGGCAAAGGCCGGAAGTGCCCGTTACTTCAGGGCCAATTGACCCCGATCAAGCTTTTTTCCGCCAGACGGCGGCGAAAAAGCCGTCGGTGCCGTGCCGGTGGGGCCACAGGCGCAGGAAACGCCCTTCGTCGGCCGGGCCGCACAAGGACGGGGCGTCGGGCACGCGCAGGGCGTCCAGCAACGGCGCCACCGGTTCAACCTCGAAGCCGGGGTGCGCTGCCGAAAAGGCCTCGGCCACGGCCTCGTTTTCATCGCGCAGCAGGCTGCAGGTGGCGTAAACCAGCCGCCCGCCGGGCTTGAGCAGGCGCGCCGCGCTGTCCAGGATGGCGCGCTGCGTGGCGGCCTGCGCGGCCACAGTCTCGGGGGTCTGGCGCCACTTGAGGTCGGGGCTGCGGCGCAGCGTGCCCAGGCCGGAGCACGGCGCGTCGACCAGCACCCGATCGATCTTGCCGGCCAGGCGCTTGATGCGCTCGTCGCGCTCGTGCGCGATGGCCACGGGGTGCACGTTGGACAGGCCGCTGCGCGCCAGGCGCGGCTTGAGCGCGTCGAGCCGATGGGCCGAGGTGTCGAAGGCGTAGAGGCGACCGGTGTTGCGCATGGTCGCCCCGATGGCCAGGGTCTTGCCGCCGGCGCCGGCGCAGAAGTCCACCACCATCTCGCCGCGCCTGGCGTCGAGCAGCAGCGCGAGCAACTGCGAGCCTTCGTCCTGCACCTCGAGTTCGCCGTTCACGAAGGCCGGCAGCCGGGCCAGCGAGGGCTTGCCCTGCAGGCGGATGCCCCAGGGCGAATGCGCCGTGGGCTCGGCCTTCAGGCCCGCGGCGCGCAGCGCGGCGAGCGCCGCCTCGCGCTTGGCCTTCAGGGCGTTGACCCGCAGGTCCAGCGGCGCCGGCTGCAGCAGGCTCGCGGCCAGCTCGTCGAAGCCCTCGCCCACCTGCGCGCGCAGGGCGTCGGCCAGCCACTGCGGCAGGTTGTGGCGGTGCGGCGCCAGCCATTCGTCCTCGCGCACCTGGGCGCAGGCGTCCAACCAGACCTTTTCCGGCTCGCTCAGCGCGCTCTTGAGGAAATCGCGGTCGCCCGAGAAGCCCAGGATGGCCAGGCGGCGCCACTTGGAGCCACTGCCCGACCGAGCCAGCCATTCGAACTTGAGGCGCTCACGCAGCGCGGCGTAAACGGTATCGGACAGGGTGGCACGCTCGCGCGGGCCCAGCGACTTGTTCTCGCGGAAATGGCGGGCGACGACGGCGTCGGCGGGGTGGTCAAAACGGAACACGGCCTCGACCAGGGCGGTGCATTCGTCGAGCAGGGCTTTGGGGTGCATGGGGGCGGTATTGTCCCACTGGGATAATCGAGGGCTATGTCTGAAATCCAGGACCAGGTGCGCCGGCGCCGCACCTTCGCCATCATTTCCCACCCCGACGCGGGCAAGACCACGCTCACCGAAAAGCTGCTGCTCTTCTCGGGCGCGATCAACATCGCCGGCAGCGTGAAGGCGCGCAAGGCCGCGCGCCACGCCACCAGCGACTGGATGGAGATCGAAAAGCAGCGCGGCATCTCGGTGGCCTCCAGCGTGATGCAGATGGAATACCGCGACTGCGTCATCAACCTGCTGGACACCCCCGGCCACCAGGACTTCTCTGAGGACACCTACCGGGTGCTGACCGCTGTGGACGCGGCGCTGATGGTGATCGACGCGGCCAACGGCGTGGAGCCGCAGACGCGCCGGCTGCTGCAGGTCTGTCGCGCCCGCAACACGCCCATCATCACCTTCGTCAACAAGATGGACCGCGAGGTGCAGCAGCCGCTGGACCTGATGGACGAGATCGAGCGCGAGCTGGGCATGACGGTGGTGCCCTTCACCTGGCCCGTGGGCATGGGCAAGACCTTCCGTGGCGTGTACGACCGCCGCGCCGAGCAGATGCGCGTCTTCGCCGCCGGCGACGACAAGCGCGGCGGCGAGGAAGAGGTGCTGGCCGGCCTGGACAACCCCGAGAGCGCCACGCGCTTCGGCAGCGAGTTCGCCCAGGCCAAGGACGAGCTGGAACTGGTGGCGGGCGCCTCGCCCGCCTTCGACGAGCAGGCCTTCCTGGGCGGGCATCAGACGCCCATGCTGTTCGGCTCGGCCGTCAACAACTTTGGCGTGCGCGAGGTGCTGGACGCGCTGGTGGACCTGGCGCCGCCGCCCGGACCGCGGCCGGCGATCCAGCGCACCGTCGAGCCCGAGGAGCGCAAGTTCAGCGGCGTGGTCTTCAAGATCCAGGCCAACATGGACCCGGCGCACCGCGACCGCATCGCCTTCGTGCGCGTGGCCAGCGGCCACTTCGAGCGCGGCATGCGCCTGAAGGTGGTGCGCAGCGGCAAGGAGCTGCGCCCCAACACGGTGGTGAGCTTCCTGTCGCAGCGCCGCGAGCTGCTCGACGAGGCCTTCGCGGGCGACATCATCGGCATCCCCAACCACGGCGTGCTGCAGCTGGGCGACACCCTGACCGAGGGCGAGGCGCTGCAGTTCACCGGCCTGCCCTTCTTCGCGCCCGAGATCATCCGCAGCGTGGAGGTGGCCGATCCGCTGCGCAGCAAGCAGCTGCGCGCCGGCCTCACCCAGCTTGGCGAGGAAGGCGCGATCCAGGTCTTCCGCCCGGTGGCCGGCAGCGTGCTGCTGCTGGGCGCCGTGGGCCAGCTGCAGTTCGAGGTGGTGGCCCACCGCCTGGAGCACGAGTACGGCGTCAAGGCGCGCATCACCGGCAGCTCGTACAACGTGGCGCGCTGGGTGACCTGCGCGCCCGAGGACGGCGGCGAGCAGGAGCTCAAGCGCTTCATCGACGCCAACGCCCACCGCGTCGCGCTGGACGCGGTGGACGCGCCCACCGTGCTGCTGGACCACATGGCGACGTTGCGCGCGGTCGAGGCCAACTGGCCGAAAATCAGGTTCCACGCCATGCGCGAGCACGCGGGGCTGGTCTTCCACAAGTCCATGTGACGGCGCCCATCCATCACGTCCAGGTTCGGCCCGGCCCCATGGCCGGCGTGCACGCCGTGCTGACGCACAGCGCCCGCGGCTTCGGCCGGCACTGGCACGACAGCTTCGGCTTCGGCGTGATGGACGAAGGCGCCCACCGGTCCGCCAGCGGCCGCGGCCCGGTGCTCGCGACCGCCGGCAAGCTGATCGCCACCAACCCCGGCGAGGTGCACGACGGCCTGCCCATCGGCGAACAGGCGCGCCGCTGGCGCATGGTGCACGTCAGCCCCGAGGCCATGGCCGCGCTGTCCGACCTGCGGCCCGGCCACGAGATCACCCAGCCGGTGTTCGACGACCCCCTCCTGCACGGAGCCATCCACCGCCTGTTCCTCTGCTGGGACGGCAGCGCCCCTGCCGCGGATCACGCGCTCTGGGACGAGGCCCTGACCAGCGCCTGCGGCCTGCTGGCCCAGCGCCACGGCAACCGCCAGCCGGGCGAATCCGGCCTCGACACCCTGGGCCTGGCCCGGGCGCGCGAGCGCCTGCTCGACGGCCTGGAGCGAGCGCCCGGCCTGGACGAGTTGGCCGGCCTGGCCGGCCTGTCGCGCTTCCAGCTCGTGCGCCAGTTCGCGCGCGCGCACGGTCTGCCGCCCTTGGCCTGGCTGCTGCAGCAGCGGCTGGGCCGTGCGCGGGCGCTGATCGCCGCCGGCACGCCCCTGAGCGAGGCCGCCCTGGCCTGCGGCTTCGCCGACCAAAGCCACCTGAACCGCCACTTCGTGCGCTGCTTCGGCTTCACCCCCGGCGCCTGGCGCCGCGCCTGGCTGCAATAACGTTCAAGACGGCCCGCGCGCGGCGCGCCAGGATTCGCCCAGGGCCCGGTTCATCGGGCCGCCCTGTCGACACCCGGAGCGCCGCATGCCCAGCCTCGAATTCCTCCTCACCTCCGCCGTCGTGGTGGTCACGCCCGGCGCGGGCGTGCTGTTCACCGTCTCCACGGGCCTGTCTCAGGGGCGGCTCGCCAGCGCCTATGCCTCGCTGGGCTGCACCCTGGGCATCCTGCCGCACATGGCCGCCACCGCGCTGGGCCTGGCCGCCGTGATGCACGCGGGCGCCCTGGCCTTCCAGTTGCTGAAGCTGGCTGGCGTGCTCTACCTGCTGTTCCTCGCCTGGATGACCTGGCGCGACCGCTCGGCCTTCGCCGCCGCGGCCCCGGGCACGCCCCCGCAGTCGCCGCTGCGCCTGGTCGTCAAGGCGGTGCTGGTCAACGCGCTCAACCCCAAGCTGACCTTGTTCTTCTTCGCCTTCCTGCCCCAGTTCATGGACCCGGCCAACCCGGCGCCCATGCGGCAGTTCGCCGTGTTGAGCGCGGTCTTCATGCTCATGACACTGGCCGTGTTCGTGGCCTACGGTGCGCTCGCCGACGCCTTCCGCCAGCGCGTGCTGGCCTCGCGGCGCACGCAGGACGCGCTGCGCCGCGGCTTCTCGGCCGCCTTCGCGCTGATGGCGGCCAAGCTCGCGCTGAGCGGGCGCTGAACCGCCCCGGCGGGCCCTCAGCCGCCCGCCAGGCAGCGCTCCACGGCGCGCGGGTAGATCAGGTGCTCCTGCGTGAGCACCCTCGCCGCCAGCGCCTCGGCCGTGTCGCCGGGCAGCACGGGCACCACCGCCTGCGCCAGGATCTCGCCATGGTCGAGCTCGCCGGTGACGCGGTGCACCGTGGCGCCGGCCACGCGGCAGCCCATCTCGATGGCGCGCTGGTGCGTCTTCAGGCCGGGGAAGGCCGGCAACAGGCTGGGGTGGATGTTGAGCAGCCGGCCCTCGTAGTGGCGCACGAAGCCCGGCGTGAGGATGCGCATGAAGCCCGCCAGCAGCACCAGCGCGGGCGCGTGGGCGTCTATGGTGGCCATGAGCGCGGCGTCGAAGGCCTCGCGGTCGGCGTGCCGCTGGTGGTCGACCACCGCGGTGGCCAGCCCGCGTTCGCGGGCCCAGGCCAGGCCGGCGGCGTCGGGCCGGTTGCTCAGCACCGCCACCACGCCCGCGCCAAAGCGCTCGCCCCAGCGATCCCGCGCCGACGCCTCCACCAGGGCGGCCATGTTCGAGCCGCTGCCCGAGATGAGGATGACAATCGGACGGGCTGGGCGCGCTGGCATGGGGCGGGAGTGTAATGAGGCAGGCCGGCGGCTTGTCGCCGCCTCGACACGCAAAAAACGAACGGTCGTGCGAAACTCGATTCACACGCAACCCGGGGCCCGTTGGGCCCCCGCCGAGGAGACACACGATGGATCTGGCCTTCACGCCTGAGGAGCAGGCGTTTCGCGACGAGATACGCGCCTGGGTGCGCGCCAACCTGCCCGCCGAGATCAGCCACAAGGTGCACAACGCCCTGCGCCTGACGCGCGACGACATGCAGCGCTGGGCGAAGATCCTGGGCAAGAAGGGCTGGCTGGGCTACGGCTGGCCCCAACAGTTCGGCGGCCCGGGCTGGAGCGCGGTGCAAAAGCACCTGTTCGAGGAGGAATGCGCCCTGGCCGGCGCGCCGCGCATCGTGCCCTTCGGGCCGGTGATGGTGGCGCCGGTCATCATGGCCTTCGGCAACAAGGAACAGCAAGAACGCTTCCTGCCCGGCATCGCCAGCGGCGAGGTCTGGTGGAGCCAGGGCTACAGCGAGCCGGGCTCGGGCTCGGACCTGGCCTCGCTCAAGACGCGCGCCGAGCGCAAGGGCGACAAATACATCGTCAACGGCCAGAAGACCTGGACCACGCTGGGCCAGTATGGCGACTGGATGTTCAACCTCGTGCGCACCAGCACCGAGGGCAAACCGCAGACCGGCATCTCCTTTCTGCTGCTGGACATGAAGTCCAAGGGTGTCTCGGTGCGCCCCATCAAGCTGCTGGACGGCGAATGCGAGGTCAACGAGGTCTTCTTCGACAACGTCGAGGTGCCGGCCGAGAACCTGATCGGCGAGGAGAACAAGGGCTGGACCTACGCCAAGCACCTGCTCAGCCACGAGCGCACCAACATCGCCGACGTGAACCGCGCCAAGCGCGAGCTGGAGCGCCTCAAGCGCATCGCCAAGACCGAGGGCGTGTGGGACGACACCCGATTTCGCGACCAGATCGCGCTGCTCGAGGTGGACGTGGTGGCACTGGAGATGCTGGTGCTGCGCGTGCTCTCGGCCGAGAAGTCGGGCAAGAACTCGCTGGACATCGCCGGCCTGCTCAAGATCCGCGGCAGCGAAATCCAGCAGCGCTACAGCGAGCTCATGATGCTCGCCGCCGGCCCCTACAGCCTGCCTTTCATCGAGGAGGCCATGGAAGCCGGCTGGCAGGGCGACTTTCCCGGCGGCGTGCTGGCCAACGCGCCGCTCGCCTCCACGTACTTCAACATGCGCAAGACCACGATCTACGGCGGCTCCAACGAGGTGCAACGCAACATCGTGGCGCAGACCGTGCTGGGCTGAGGAGACAAGAATGGACTTCGATTTTTCCGACGACCAGGTCGCGCTGCGCGACGCCGTGCAGAAGTGGGTGGAGAAGGCCTACAGCTTCGAGCGCCGGCGCGCCATCGTGCAAGCCGGCGGATTCGACCGCGGCGTCTACCAGGAACTCGCCGACCTGGGCCTGACCGGCCTGCTGGTCGATGAAACCAACGGCGGCCTGGGCATGGGCCCGGTCGAGGCCATGGTGGTGATGGAGGAGCTGGGCCGCGGCCTGGTGCTCCAGCCGCTCGCGCAGACCCTGCTCGTCAGCGGCGTCATCGGCGCCTATGGCGCGGACGACGTGAAGGCCGGCTGGCTGTCCCGCATCGCCAGCGGCGAGGCCCTGGTGGTGCTGGCCCTGCAGGAGCGCGGCGCGCGCTACCGGCTCGACCGCCTCGCCGCCACCGCCAGCCAGGCGGGCGGCGCCTGGACCGTGTCCGGCAACAAGCACCTCGTGGCGGCGGCCGACCGCGCCGACGCCTTCCTGGTGCCCGCCGTGGCCAATGGCCAACCCGCCCTGTTCCTGGTGGAGGCCGACGCCAGCGGCGTGAAGACCACCGGCTATCCCACGCAGGACGGCAGCCGCGCCGGCGACCTGGCGCTGGACAAGGCCCCGGCCGTGCTGGTCACCGCCAATGGTCAGGCCGCGCTGGAGCACGCGGTGGACGTGGGCATCGCCGCCACCTGCGCCGAGGGCGTGGGGGTGATGGAGCAGACGCTGGCGCTCACGGTGGACTACATGAACACGCGCAAGCAGTTCGGCGTGGCCATCGCCAGCTTCCAGGCCCTGCGCCACCGCGTGGCCGACATGAAGATGCAGCTGGAGCTGGCGCGCTCCATGAGCTACTACGCCAGCCTGAAGCTCAACGCCCCCGCGGCCGAGCGCCGCGCCGCCATGGCCCGCGCCAAGGTGCAGCTGGGCAACGCCATGCGCTTCATCGGCCAGCAATCGGTGCAGCTGCACGGCGGCATCGGCGTGACCGACGAGTACATTGGCAGCCACTACTTCAAGAAGCTCACCCAGCTGGAAATGACGTTCGGCGACACCCTGCACCACCTGGGCGAGGTGTCCGGGCGCATGCAGGACACCGCTGGCGTGTTCGCCTGACCCCGCGCCGCGCCTGCGGCGCGTCACCCCCTCAAGGGGGCAACGCCAGCGGCCCGGCAACGCCGGTTCCGCGGCGTTTCTGGGTCAGGCATGCAGGCGCGACGACTTCGGCAGGTGCGCCATCAGGAACTCCATCTGGTCCGCCAGGATGCGGCGGTTGCGCAGGATGAAGTCCTCCCACAGGCTGGGCACGTAGGGCGTATACAGCAGCGGCATGTGCGCCTGCTCGGGCGTGCGGTTGCCCTTGCGGTGGTTGCACGACTTGCAGGCCGTCACCACGTTCATCCAGGTGTCGCGCCCGTTCTGGCCGAAGGGCACGATGTGCTCGCGCGTCAGGTCTTCCTCGTGGAAATGGTGGCCGCAATAGGCGCAGACGTTGCGGTCGCGCGAGAACAGCTTCTGGTTCGTGAGCGTGGGCCGCAGCTCGAAGGGGTTGATGCGCGGCACGCCCTGGGTGCCGATGATCGAATTGACCGTGATCACCGACTGCAGGCCCGTGACGGCGTTGTGGCCGCCGTGGAACACCGCGATCTCGGCACCCGCCTCCCAGCGCACCTCCTCGGCCGCGTAGTGCAACACGGCTTCTTCGAGGCTGATCCAGGACTGGGGCAGTCCCTGCGCCGAGAGTTTCAAGACCTTCAAAACGGGCTCCTTCGTGCGTCAAGACACCGGAAAGACCCGGAACCCGCATGGAGCCCGGGGCCTGCGTTTTCGTGTGCCAATATAACAACCTTCGACGACGAATCCGCGTCCATGCGGGACAAGCCCCCGCGATGTGACAAACCTTCCCGCCCCGCCCTTCCCCATGCAAATCCTCCGCGGCCTCTGGAACCGCCCCCACGGCACGCCCGACGGCGTGCGCGGCTGCGCCCTCACCATCGGCAACTTCGACGGCGTGCACCGTGGCCACCAGGCCATGCTGGCGCTGCTGCGCAACGAGGCCCGCCACCGCGGCGTGCCCAGCTGCGTGATGACCTTCGAGCCGCACCCGCGCGACTACTTCGCCGCCCGCCACCGCAAGCCCGAGCTGGCGCCCGCGCGCATCGCCACCCTGCGCGACAAGCTGGAGGAGCTGCAGCGCTGCGGGGTGGACCGCTGCGTGATCCTGCCCTTCAACGAGCGCCTGGCCTCGCAGACCGCCGCCTCCTTCATCGAGGACACCCTGGTCGGAGCCCTGGGCGTGCGCTACGTGCTGGTGGGCGACGACTTCCGCTTCGGGGCCCAGCGCGCGGGCGACTACGCCATGCTCGACGCGGCCGGCGCGCGCCAGGGCTTCGACGTGGCGCGCATGCAGAGCTACGAGGTGCACGGCCTGCGCGTGTCCAGCTCGGCCGTGCGCGAGGCCTTGGCCGAAGGCCGCCTGGACGACGCCGCCGCCCTGTTGGGCCGGCCCTACGCCATCAGCGGACACGTGGTGCATGGGCGCCAGCTGGGCCGGGCGCTGGCCGAGTCAGCCCCAGGCCGCCACGACGGCTTTCGCACCCTCAACCTGCGCTTCGCGCACTGGAAGCCGGCCGCCAGCGGCATCTTCGCGGTGCTGGTGCACGGCCTGTGGGACGAGCCCCTGCGCGGCGTGGCCAACCTGGGCGTGCGGCCCTCGCTGGACCCGAACGACGTCAACGGCGGGCGTGTGCTGCTGGAAACCCATTGCCTGGACTGGCCCGCGGCCTTGTCCCAGCGCCTGCCCGGCGGGGAGGCCTACGGTAAAATCGTGCGCGTGGAACTGCTGCACAAACTGCACGACGAGCTGAAGTACGACAGCCTCGATGCCCTCACGCAAGGCATCGCCAAGGACGTCGCCGACGCCCGCGCGTTCTTCGAGGCCATGCACGGTCGCACCCACCGGCAGACCACACGCGACCGAATTTGACGACCGCCCCCTGGCGGTGGTTGCCCTTCCACAGGCTCGGGGCACGCGCCCGTCGTCTCCCTTTTCCCGCCCACGCCCCGTGGGCCGAGCTTGGCCCCTGCGATCACGCCACACACCATGTCCGAGACGAAGAACGCCTACCCCGTCAACCTGCTGGACACGCCCTTCCCCATGCGCGGCGACCTGCCCAAGCGCGAGCCGGGCTGGGTCAAGCAGTGGAACGACGAGGGCCTGTACCAGCGCCTGCGCGACGCACGCCGCGGCGCCCCGCTGTTCGTGCTGCACGACGGCCCGCCCTACGCCAACGGCCAGATCCACATGGGCCACGCCGTCAACAAGGTGCTCAAGGACATGATCGTGAAGAGCCGCCAGCTGGCCGGCTTTGACGCGCAGTACATCCCGGGCTGGGACTGCCACGGCCTGCCGATCGAGAACGCGATCGAGAAGAAGCACGGCCGCCACCTCAGCCGCGACGAGATGCAGGCCAAGAGCCGCGCCTACGCCACCGAGCAGATCGACCAGCAGCGCGCTGACTTCAAGCGCCTGGGCATCCTGGGCGACTGGGAGCGCCCCTACCTCACCATGGCCCCGGCCAACGAGGCCGGCGAAATCCGCGCCTTCAAGCGCGTGATCGAGCGCGGCTTCGTCTACCGGGGCCTCAAGCCCGTGTACTGGTGCTTCGACTGCGGCAGCTCGCTCGCCGAATTCGAGATCGAGTACGCCGACAAGCAGAGCGACACGCTGGACGTGGCCTTCGAGACCGACGACGCCGGCCAGTTGGCCGCCGCCTTCGGCCTGGCCGCCCTGCCGCCCGGCAAAAGCGGCTTCGCCGTCATCTGGACCACCACCGCCTGGACCATCCCGGCCAACCAGGCGCTCAACGCCCACCCCGAGCTCAGCTATGCCTTGGTCGACACGCCCAAGGGCTGCCTGGTGCTGGCCGAAACCCTGGTCGAGAAGTGCCTGGAGCGCTTCGGGCTGGAAGGCACGGTCCTGGCCGTCACCAAGGGGGAACAACTGGGCGGCCTGAACTTCCGCCACCCGCTGTACGAGGCGGACAAGGGCTACCGGCGCCTGTCGCCCGTGTACCTGGCCGACTATGTGAGCGACAGCGACGGCACGGGCATCGTGCACTCCTCGCCCGCCTACGGCCTGGACGACTTCAACTCCTGCATCAGCAACGGCCTCAAGGTCGAGGACGTGCTCAACCCCGTGCAAGGCAACGGCGTCTACGCGGCCGACTTCCCGCTGTTCGGCGGCCAGCACATCTGGAAGGCCGTGCCGCACATCATCGCGGCGCTCAAGGCCGCCGGCCGGCTCATGAGCACCGTGGGCATCACCCACAGCTACCCGCACTGCTGGCGCCACAAGACGCCGGTGATCTACCGCGCCGCCGCGCAGTGGTTCATCCGCATGGACGAGGGCGAGGGCGTGTTCACCAAGGACAAGGCGCCCAAGACCCTGCGCCAGACCGCGCTCGAGGCCATCGACCACACCGGCTTCTACCCCGAGAACGGCCGCGCGCGCCTGCGCGACATGATCGCCAACCGGCCCGACTGGTGCATCTCGCGCCAGCGCAGCTGGGGCGTGCCCATCCCCTTCTTCCTGCACAAGGCCACGGGCGAACTGCACCCGCGCACCATGGAGATCCTCGACCAGGCCGCCGCCATCGTCGAAAAAGGCGGCATCGAGGCCTGGAGCCGCGCCACCACAGAAGAAATCCTGGGGGCCGAGGACGCGCCGCATTACGACAAGAGCAGCGACATCCTCGAGGTCTGGTTCGACTCCGGCTCCACCTTCTGGCACGTGCTCAACGCGAAGGAGGGCAGCCACGCGCACGCCTACCCCAACGGCGCCTGTCACTCGCAGGGCCCCGAGGCCGACCTCTACCTCGAAGGCCACGACCAGCACCGCGGCTGGTTCCACAGCTCGCTGCTGCTGGGCTGCGCCCTGTTCGACCGCGCGCCCTACCGCGGCCTGCTCACGCACGGCTTCACGGTGGACAGCCAGGGCCGCAAGATGAGCAAGTCGCTGGGCAACGGCATCGACCCGCAGGACGTGAACAAGAAGCTGGGCGCCGAGATCATCCGCCTGTGGGTGGCCGCCAGCGACTACTCGGGCGACATCGCGGGCGACGACAAGATCCTCGCGCGCGTCGTCGACGCCTACCGCCGCATCCGCAACACCCTGCGCTTCCTGCTCGCCAACCTGAGCGACTTCGACGCCGCGAAGCACGCCGTGCCGCTGAAGGACCTGCTGGAGATCGACCGCTGGGCCTTGGCGCGCACCGCACAGTTCCAGGCCGAGGTGACCGCGCACTACGACCGCTACGAGTTCCACCCCGTGGTGGCCAAGCTGCAGGTCTTCTGTTCCGAGGACCTGGGCGCCTTCTACCTCGACGTGCTCAAGGACCGGCTCTACACCAGCGCCGCCGGCAGCCACGCCCGCCGCAGCGCGCAGACCGCGCTGCACCTGGTCGCGCACGCCATGCTGCGCTGGATGGCGCCCTTCATGAGCTTCACCGCCGAGGAGGCCTGGCCGGTGCTCGCGGGCGCGGCCAACAAGGGCTCCATCTTCTTCGAGACCTGGGCCGACCTGCCGCCGCCCGAGGAAGGCCTGCTGGCCAAATGGACGCGCCTGTGCGAGATCCGCAACCTCGCCAACAAGGAGATCGAGAACCTGCGCACCCAGGGCGCCGTCGGGTCCTCGCTGCAGGCCCTGCTCAGCATCACCGCGCCGGCCGACGACGCCGCGCTGCTGCGCTCGCTGGGCGACGACCTGCGCTTCGTCACCATCACCTCGGCCGCCGACGTTGTCGACGGCGACGAACTGGCCGTGAAGGTCACCCCGGCCACCGCGCCCAAGTGCGAGCGCTGCTGGCACTACCGCGAGGACGTCGGCCATGACACGGCCCACCCCACGCTCTGCGGCCGCTGCACCAGCAACCTGTTCGGCGCGGGCGAAACCCGCACCGTGGCCTGATGGCACGCGCCAGCCTGCGCGCCATCGCGCCCTGGCTCGGCCTGGCCGCCGTGGCCTTCGCGCTGGACCAGCTCACCAAGTGGCTGATCCTGGCCACGTTCGCGCTGGGCGACAGCGTCGTGGTCACGTCCTTCTTCAACGTGGTGCGGGTGCACAACGAGGGCGCGGCCTTCTCCTTCCTCGCCGGCGCCAGCGGCTGGCAGCGCTGGTTCTTCACCGGCATCGGCGTCGCCGCCTCGGTCTTCATCGTCTGGATGCTGCGCAGCCACCCGGGACAGAAGTTGTTCGCCTTCGCGCTGGCCTGCATCCTGGGCGGCGCCATCGGCAACGTGATCGACCGCCTGGTGCACGGCTACGTGGTGGACTGGCTGGACTTCCACTGGTCCTTCCTCGCCGGCCTGTTCCCGGGCGGGCACTTCCCGTCCTTCAACCTGGCCGACACCTTCATTTCCATCGGCGCGGCCTGCCTGATCCTCGACGAGGTCCTGCGCGTGCGGAAGTCACGCGCCGCCCAGGCCCATTGAGGCCGGCGCTCGCGGCCTCGGCCGCGCGATGACAGAATGCCCGCTCATTCGTCATCCGAGGAGACACCCATGCCCGGCCTGCTGCCCGACGTCGACCCCGACGGCCTGTACGAGTTCTCGGTGGTCTACACCGACCGCGCGCTCAACCACATGTCCAAGCGCTTCCAGGGCGTGATGACCGGCATCTCGTCCCTGCTCAAGCGCGTGTACGGCGCGCACGCCGCCGTGCTGGTGCCCGGCAGCGGCACCTTCGGCATGGAATCGGTGGCGCGCCAGTTCGCGCACGGCAAACACGTGCTGGTCGTCCGCAACGGCTGGTTCAGCTACCGCTGGACCCAGATCTTCGAGATGGGCGCGATCCCCGCGAGCCACACCGTGATGAAGGCGCGCCCGCAGCACAAGGGCCCGCAGGCCCCCTGGGCACCCGCCCCGATCGACGAGGTGGTGGCCACCATCGCGCGCGAAAAGCCCGCGCTGGTGTTCGCCCCGCACGTGGAAACCGCGGCCGGCATGATCCTGCCCGACGGCTACCTGAAGGCCGTGGCCGACGCGGTGCACGCCGTGGGCGGCCTGTTCGTGCTCGACTGCATCGCTTCGGGCGCGATGTGGGTGGACATGAAGGCCACCGGCGTGGACGTGCTGGTCAGCGCGCCGCAGAAGGGCTGGAGCAGCTCGCCCTGCTGCGCGATGGTGATGCTCAGCGAGCGCGCGCGCCACGCGATCGACGCCACGCAGAGCACCAGCTTCGCCATGGACCTGAAGAAGTGGCTGCAGATCATGGAAGCCTACGAGGGCGGCGGCCACGCCTACCACGCCACCCTGCCCACGGACGCGCTGGCGCGTTTGCACGCCACCATGCTGGAGACCGAGGCCTACGGCTTCGCGCGCGTGCGAGACGAGCAGATCGCGCTCGGCCAGGCCGTTCGCCAGCTGGTGGAGCACCACGGCTTTCCCAGCGTGGCGGCCGAGGGCTTCAAGGCCCCGGGCGTGGTGGTGAGCCACACCACCGACGCCGAGGTGCAATCGAGCAAGGCCTTCCTGGCCCTGGGCCTGCAGACCGCCGCCGGCGTCCCGCTGCAGTGCGACGAAGGCCCGGACTTCAAAACCTTCCGCCTTGGCCTGTTCGGCCTGGACAAGTGGCACGACGTGCCGGCCACGGTGGCGCGTCTGGAGGCCGCGCTGGATCGCATCGCGCCTCTGCGCGAGGTGCGCGCGGCCTGAGCGGGTCGCGTCGACACCGTGCCGGCGCGTCTCAGGTGCGCAGCACCTCGCCGCGCATCGAGTAGAGGACGCCCACGACCTCATTGACCTCGGGTACGCCCACGCCCTGGGCCTGCAGGGCGGCCACGATGTCGTCGAGGGCGGCCATGAACTCCTGTTCGCTGATGTTCATTCCGGCGTGGGCGCCGCGCATGTCGCGGCCTTCGTAGGCCTGCGGCCCGCCCGCGCCCATGCAGAAGAACTGCGTGCCCAACTGCTTGAGCCGGGGCAGGTCGCGCCCCTGGAAGCGCGGGCCGATGAGGGGATTGACGGCGTGCCGATCGACGAAGTCGTCCACGATCGCGGCGATCTTCCCGGCACCGCCGAGGCGGTCATACAGCGAAGCGTTCATATCGTTCTCCTCGACGGTTCAGTGAAGGTGGGGCCACCAGGACGCGTACTCGACCATGCCGGCCCAGGCAGCGTCGGGTGCGGCGGCCTGCGCGGCGGGTCGGGCGCTGCCTGTGGGCGTCGTCTTGGGCGTTGCCGTGCTCATGGGCGTTGTCGCGGGCGTGGGACGCTGACTGGCGTCGGGCCACCGCTCGGCGGGCTTGGCGGGCATCGAAGAATCGGAACTCATGGCACCTCCTGTGCAGTGAAAAAAGGGAGTTGCCAGCATGGGCGACCCGGCGTTCCTGGAACGTTCCTGCGCCGGTCTGTCATTGCAGACCGGCGGGGCCCCTCGGACAATGCCCGACATGGAGCCCGACCCCGTCGCCAGGTCCGCCGCCAGCACCCTGTCCATCCGCTTGCTGGGCGGCTTTGGCGTCGCGCTCGGCGACACGAGCCTGTCGGGCGAGCGCTGGGCCAGCTTGCGAGCGATGCACCTGGTGCAGCTGCTGGCGCTCAGCGACGGTCATCGCCTCGCGCGCGAGCAGGTGATCGATCGGCTCTGGCCGCATCTGGAGCCCGACGCGGGGGCCGCCAACCTGCGCAAGGCGGCGCACCATGCTCGCCAGGCGATTGGGCGCCGGGACAGCGTGGTCCTGCAAAGTGGCCAGGTGTTGCTGGGCCCGACACTGGCGCTGCGGGTCGATGCCCTGGACTACGAGCGGCAGGCGCGTGCGGCACTGGCCGCTGGCGATGCACAAGCCTGCGCCGCCGCCGCCAGGCTGTACACGGGCGGCCTGCTACCCGGGGCGCCGTACGACACCTGGCTTGACCCGGCGCGGGAGCGTCTACACGGACTGCAGCTGCAATTGCTGCGCGCCGCCGGTCAATGGGAGGCCCTGACCGAACTCGAGCCCACCGACGAACACGCGCACCGCACCCTGATGGCGGCCGAACTCGAACACGGCAACCGCGCGGCCGCCCTGCGTTGGTATGCGCGGTTGCGCGATGCGCTGCAGGACACGCTCGGCATCGCGCCCGACGCCGCCACCCTGGCCCTGTACCGACGGGCCGCGCAGGGCCTGCCGGCGCGCGAGCCTGTGCTGGTGGGCCGCGAGGCGGTGCGCGTGCGCCTGGACGCCTGGATGGCGCAAACGCCCAGCCAACGCCCTGGCGGCGTGCTGCTGCAGGGACCCGGCGGCATCGGCAAGACGGCACTGGCCCGTGCCCTCGCCGCCGAGCGGGCCGGCGAAGGCTGGGTCGTGGTCAGCGCCAACGCGGCATTGACCGGGCGCCCCTACGGCACGCTCGCCGCGGCGGCCGAGCAACTGCTGCGCGAGCGCCGCTCCCTGCTCGATGCCATCGGCGGCCCGGCACGCGCCGTGCTCACCCTGCTGCTGCCCTGGGCCGGACCAGCCGACGCGCTGCCCGGCCCCTTGAGCCGGCACCAGGTCATCGGCGCGTTGCGGCGGCTGCTGTTGGCCGCCGCGCAAGGTGGCGACGTGCTGCTGCACATCGACGACGCCCACCTGCTCGACGACGCCGAGGCCGATGCGGTGCTGCATCTGGTGACCGACGGCCCGCCGGTGTTCGTCTGGCTGTCCGCCCGGCCGCTGCTGCCCAGCGCGCCGCTGGCGCGGCGGGCCGCCCGCCTGATCGCGCTCGGGCGGCTGCAGCGGCTCGCGCTGGAGCCCCTTGAGGCGCCAGCCCAGCGCCGCCTCCTCGCGGCCGCCGCCGACGGGCCCATCGCCGATGCCTCAATCGACCGCATCGTCGCGCTGGCCGAGGGCAACCCCTTCGTGGCCCTGGAACTGCTGCACTG
Organism: Hydrogenophaga sp. PML113; assembly: GCF_001777155.1. Taxonomy (NCBI): domain Bacteria; kingdom Pseudomonadati; phylum Pseudomonadota; class Betaproteobacteria; order Burkholderiales; family Comamonadaceae; genus Hydrogenophaga; species Hydrogenophaga sp. PML113. Next base: position 119,067 of record NZ_MIYM01000010.1, read on the forward strand.
CGCCCAGCCCGCGCCGGCGCGCCTGCCCGCCAGTGTGGCCGAGGCCATCACGCAGCGCCTGTGCGACGTGCCCGACGCTTCGCTGGACCTCATGAGCCGGCTGGCGCTGGCCGGCGACAGCATCGATGCGGCCACGGCGGTCGCCCTCGCCCCCGCGGGCGAGGCGCAGGCCTTCGCGGTGCTGGACCTCGCTCTGGCGCGGGGTACCCTGGTGGTGGACGACACGCGCTACCGCTTCCGCCATGAACTCGTGCGACAGGCCTTGGTGGACCGCATCGCGCCGCATCGCCGCCTCAAACTGCACCGTGAGATCGCCCAGCGCCTGACCGGGCTGGACCTGCCGCCCGCGCTGGTGGCGCGCCACTGGCTCGCCGGGGGCAGCTTGCGCGAAGCCCAGCCCTGGTTGCTCAAGGCCGCGCAGGCCGCCCTGCGGCTGGCCGCCTTCGGCGACGCGCTGCGCCACCTGGAGCCCGTGCTGGCGCACGACAGCCAGCACGCCCTGGCGCTGCGGCTGCGCGCCGAGGCGCTCGACGCCTTGGGCGATCCGCGGGCGGTGGCTGCATTTCGGGCGGCCGCCGAAGCCGATGGCGGTCCATTGGCCGATGACCTGCGCGCCAAGGCCGCGCTGGCGCAGATCAAACAAGGCGACCCCAAGGGCGGGGTGCAGGCACTGCAAGGGCTGTCGCCCAGCACCGACGAAGGCCGGCTGTGCGAGGCCCTGGCCTACAGTGGCGCTGCCGCGCTGGGGGCGATCGACCCGACCATCGGCAGCGCGAAGTCGGCCGAGGCGAGGCGGCTGGCGCTGGCCTCGGGCGACACCGCCGCCCTGGTCATCGCGTCTTGGGCGCATGCGGCGGCGGCCCATGCGCGCGGCGAACTGGCACAGGCCGTGCGGTTGAACCTGCGCGACACGGCGCAGTTGCCGCACCTGGCGGTGCGGGTGTTCGACGGCCAACTCTGCATGGTGCAGCGCTTTCTCTATGGCGCGCGCCCCTATCCAGAGGTGATCGCCTTCGCGCAGGCACTGGCCGACGAGGCGCGCCACCTGGGCTCGGCGCGCGGCGAAGCGTTTGGCATCACCATCCGGGGCGAGGCCGAATTGCTGTCGGGCGACATCGACGCTGCCGAGCACCACCTGACGCGCGGGCGCGACATGCACCGCGACCTGGGAGCGGCCACCGGCGAATCCTTCGCCTTGCAGCGCCTGGCCGAGGCGGCCATGCACCGGGGGCGCCTGGACCAGGCCCAGGAACGCTTGTCGCTCGCGCTGGACCTGGCGCGCCAGACCGACGTCGGCTTTCACCTGCTCGACCGCATCTACGGCACACGCATCGCCTTGGCCGATCTCGAGGGCGACGCCAGCTGGGCGTTGGAGGACGCGGTCGAGTCTGTGCGTGGACCGCTGGAGACCTGCCCTGGCTGTCGCATCACCTTCGCCGTGCCGGCGGCCATCGCCGCCGCCCGCACGGGCGAACTGGCGCAGGCCGAGCGGTTCGAGGCGCAGAGCGCCTACCTGGCGCAGGTGGTCATGCGCTTGCCGGCCTGGCACGCCGCGCACGCCGAGGTGCAAGGCCATATGGCCTTGGCGCGCGGCCAGGCGCCCGACCTCGCGCGCGCGCGTTTCGCGGCGGCGGCCGCGGGTTTTCGCGACGCGGGCCATGCCCTGGACGCGACCCGCTGCGCCGACAAGCTCGCCGCGCTGCGGCGCTGAGCGCTCAGGGCAGCAGCACCGTGCAGCCCGTCGTCGCGCGGGCTTCCAGGCTCTCGTGGGCCTTCTTCACATCGGTCAGCGCGAAGCGCTGGTCGATGCGGATCTTCACCTGGCCGCTCGCCACCACCTCGAACAGCTCGTCGGCCATCTGCTGCGTGCGCTCGCGGTTGTTGATGTGCGTGAACAAGGTCTGGCGCGTCACGTAGATCGAGCCCTTGGCCGCCAGGATGCCGGGCGCGAACGGCGGCACCGGCCCCGAGGCGTTGCCGAAGCTCACCATCAGGCCGAAGGGCCGCAGGCAGTCCAGCGACTTGTCCCAGGTGTCCTTGCCGACCGAGTCGTACACCACCTTCACGCCCTGCCCGCCGGTGATGGCCTTCACCCGCGCGGCGAAGTCCTCGGTGCGGTAGTTGATCGCGTGCTCGGCGCCGTGCGCCAGCGCCAGCTGGCACTTCTCGGCCGAGCCCGCGGTGGCGATCAGGCGCAGGCCCAGGGCCTTGGCCCACTGGCAGGCGATCAGGCCCACGCCACCGGCCGCGGCGTGGAACAGCACGAAGTCGCCCGCTTCCAGGCCCTCCACCGGCTTGCAGCGGCGCAGCAGGTACTGCGCCGTCAGGCCCTTGAGCATCATGGCCGCGCCGGTTTCGAAGTCAATGGCATCGGGCAGCTTGCACACGTTCATCGCCGGCATCACGCGCGCGTCGCTGTAGCTGCCGGGCGGGTTGGCCGCGTAGGCCGCGCGGTCGCCCACCTTCAGGTGCGTCACACCCTCGCCCACGGCCTCCACCACGCCCGCGCCCTCCATGCCCAGCGACAGCGGCAGGGGGAAGGGGTACAGGCCCGTGCGCTGGTACACGTCGATGAAGTTCAGGCCGATCGCGTGGTGGCGGATGCGGATCTCGCCCGGGCCGGGCTCGCCCACCGCCACGGTGTCGATCACGAGTTGCTCGGGGCCGCCGGTGGCGTGGATGCGGACGGCGCGGCTGCTGGTGCTCATGGGGGTCTCCTCGTTGGGGGTTCGGTCGGGGGCGATGCTGCCACGAATCCCCTCGGCCTCCGCGCCGGCGCGCGGGCGGCCCCGCGCCAGGGCAGGTCTTCGTCCGCTTGCTACAGTCGCGCCCCATGTCCGCTGCATCCAACGGCCGGTTGACGCCGTCCACCGTCGCCCTGCTCGTTCTGCCGCCGCTGTTCTGGGCCGGCAACGCGGTGGTGGGGCGGCTGATGAACCAGACCGTTCCGCCGAGCACGCTCAACTTCATGCGCTGGGCGCTGGCGCTGTTGGTGCTGCTGCCCCTGGCCGCCTGGGTGCTGCGCCCGGGCAGCAGCCTGTGGCCGAACTGGCGGCGCTTCGCGCTGCTCGGCGCGCTGGGCGTGGGCAGCTACAACGCGCTGCAGTACCTCGCGCTGCGCACGTCCACGCCGCTGAACGTGACCCTGGTGGCCGCCAGCATGCCGGTGTGGATGCTGCTCGTGGGGCGGGTGCTCTATGGGGTGCCGGTGTCGCGCCGCGCGGCCGCCGGTGCCGCGCTCTCGCTCTGCGGCGTGGCCGTGGTGCTGTCGGGCGGCAGCCTGGCCCGCTTGCTGGCCGTGCAGCTCGTGCCGGGCGACGGCTGGATCCTGCTGGCCGCGCTGGTCTGGTCCTGGTACAGCTGGCTGCTGGTGCGCCCGCCCGAGGGCGGCGACCCGCCCGACATCAAAGGCGACTGGGCCGCCTTCCTGATGGCCCAGGTGGCCCTGGGCCTGGTCTGGTCGGGCGGCCTGGCGGCGCTCGAATGGGTCTACCTGCCGGCGGCCGATCTGCACATCCGCTGGGGCTGGCCGCTGGTGGCCGCCCTGGCCTACTTCGCCCTGTTCCCCTCGGTGCTGGCCTACCGCTGCTGGGGCGCGGGCGTGGCGCGCGTGGGGCCCGCCATGGCGAGCTTCTTCACCAACCTCACGCCGCTGTTCGCGGCCGTGCTGTCGGCCGCGATGCTGGGCGAGCCACCGCGCTGGCACCACGTACTGGGCTTCGCGCTGATCGTGGGCGGCATCCTGGTGTCGACACCGCGCGCGAAGCGCTGAGCCCGGCGGCGCTCAGAACGTGCCCGGGTAGGCGCCGCCGTCGGCCAGCACGTTCTGGCCCGTGATGTAGCCGGCTTGCGCGCTGCACAGGAAGGCGCAGATCGCCCCGAATTCGGCCGGCTCGCCGAAGCGCTTGGCGGGCACGGCCTGGCGGCGGCCATCGGCGATGGCCTCGTAGCTCTTGCCCTGCTTGTGCGCCAGGCCGCCGAGTGTGGTGCGCAGGCGGTCGGTCTCGAAGGCGCCGGGCAGCAGGTTGTTGATGGTCACGCCGCGCGCGGCGATCTCGCTGCGCGCCAGGCCGGCGACGAAGCCCGTGAGCCCGCTGCGCGCGCCGTTGGACAGGCCCAGCACCTGCAGCGGCGCCTTCACCGCGCCCGAGGTGATGTTGACGATGCGCCCGAAGCCCCGTTCGGCCATGCCGTCCACCGTGGCCTTGATGAGTTCGATCGGTGCGAGCATGTTGGCGTCCAGCGCGGCGATCCAGATGTCGCGGTCCCACTGGCGGAAGTCGCCGGGCGGCGGGCCGCCGGCGTTGGTGACCACGATGTCGAAGGCCTTGCCGGGGCCGCCGGCCACGCCGAAGGCCGCCGCGCGGCCCTCGGGGGTCGTGATGTCGGCCGCCACGGGCAAGGCCGCCACGCCCGGGTGCGCGGCGCGGATGGCCTGGGCTGCGGCCTGCAGCGCCTCGGCGCCGCGCGCCACCATCACCAGGTTCACGCCCTCGGCGGCCAGCGCCTGCGCGCAGCCCAGCCCCAGGCCCTTGCTCGCGCCGCCGACCAGCGCCCATTTGCCTTTGATGCCCAGATCCATGTCGATCAATCTCCCGTGTCGATGGGTTTGGCCGCCGCCCGGGGCGTGCCGAAGCGCGTCACCAGGAACACGCCCGAGAGCACGAGCACCGTGCCCACGACGATCCAGCCGTTGAAAGGTTCGCCCAGAATGAACACGCCCATGAGGATGGTCGACATGGGGCCGAGCATCCCGGTCTGCGCGGCCAGGCCGGGGCCGATGCGCTCGATGGCCATCATCACCATGAGCACCGGCGCGAAGGTGCACAGGGTGGCGTTGAGCAGCGACAGCCAGATGACCTCGGGCGCCACCGTGGCGGCCGACAGCGGGCGCAGCAGCAGAAACTGCGCGATGCACAGCACGCAGGCCACGCTGGTGGCCAGGCCCACCAGGCGCGTGGAGCCCAGGCGCTTGACGAGTTCGCCGCTGTAGACGAGGTAAATGGCGTAGCTGATGGCGCTGGCGAACACCAGGAAGGCGCCCAGGGCGGCATTGGGGCCCTGCTCGCCCAGCTCGTGCCCGAAAACCAGCAGCACGCCGGCGTAGCTCACGGCCATGGCGATGGCCTGCAGCGCGCCGATGCGGCGCCGGTACAGCAACCAGCCGAGCAGCAGCACCAGGGTGGGGTTGAGGTAGAGGATCAGGCGCTCGAGGCTGGCGGTGATGTACTCCAGGCCCCAGAAGTCCAGGAAGCTGGCGAGGTAGTAGCCGGTGAGGCCGAGGCCGAGCACGCCGAGCCAGTCGCGCCGCGTCAGGGGTTCGGGCCGCTTCGCCAGGCCGGGGCGGTGGGTGGACCACCAGGTGAGCGCCAGGAACAGCGGCAGCGCGAACAGCATGCGGTACATGATGAGCGTGACCGCGTCGACGCCGTAGCGGTACGCCAGCTTGACGATGATGGCCTTGCCGCTGAAGGCGATGGAGCCGAGGATGGCGAGGGTGAGGCCGGAGGCCAGGTGGGGGTGGGGGGCGGCGCGCGACATGAAGCCGCCGATTATCGATCCCGGCCCATGGGCGCCGGGGACCGTGGGCTATTGCACCGGCGGCGTGCAGGCCAGCACCTCGTCCAGGGTGGTCAGCCCCTCGGCCACGCGCGCCGCGCCGGCCAGGCGCAGGGGCCGCATGCCGTCCGTGACCGCCTGCACCCGCAGGGCCTCCAGCCGCGGCTCGCGGATGACCTGGTTCTTGAAGGCCTCGCTGACCGTGAGCAGCTCGTACAGGCCCATGCGCCCACGAAAACCGGTCATGCGGCAGTCCACGCAGCCCACCGGCTGGTAGGGCCGGTAGCCGCCCGTGATCTGCCAGGGCTTCACCAGTTCGGCCAGCTGCTCGCGCGCCTGGGCCGCCTCGTCCTTCTCCACCCGCGTCTTGCAGGCGGGACACAGGGTGCGCACCAGGCGCTGGGCCAGCACGCCCAGCACCGTGGCGTTGATGAGGTAGGGCGGAATGCCCAGTTCCATCAGGCGCATCACCGCCGAGGGCGCGTCGTTGGTGTGCAGCGTGGAGAACACCAAGTGGCCGGTGAGCGCCGCCTGCACCGCCATCTCGGCGGTGGCCAGGTCGCGGATCTCGCCCACCATGATGATGTCCGGGTCCTGCCGCATCAGCGCGCGCAGGCCCTGGGCGAAATCCAGGTCCAGGTGCGGCTGCACCTGCGTCTGGTTGAAGGCCGGCTCGATCATCTCGATCGGGTCCTCCACCGTGCTCACGTTCACCTCTTCCGTGGCCAGGCGCTTGAGCGTGGCGTACAGCGTGGTGGTTTTGCCCGAGCCCGTGGGCCCCGTCACCAGCACGATGCCGTGCGGCCGGCGCGTGAGGCCTTCCCAGCGCGTGGCGTCGTGCGCGCTGAAGCCCAGCGCCGCCAGGTCCTTCACCGTCGACTCGGGGTCGAAGATGCGCATCACCAGCTTCTCGCCGAAGGCCGTGGGCAGGGTGGACAGGCGCATCTCCACCTCGTCGCCCTTGGCCCCGCCCATGCCGGGCTTGAGCGTCTTGATGCGGCCGTCCTGCGGCCGGCGGCGCTCCACCACGTCCATGCGGCCCAGCAGCTTGATGCGCGCGGTCATCGCGTTCATCACGCCCAGCGGCAGCTGGTACACCGGGTGCAGCACGCCGTCGATGCGGAAGCGGATCACGCCCTGTTCGCGGCGCGGCTCCAGGTGGATGTCGCTGGCGCGCTGGTCGAAGGCGTACTGCCAGAGCCAGTCCACCACCTGCACCACGCCTTGGTCATTGGCGTCGATCTGCTTGTTGCCTTTGCCCAGCTCCACCAGCTGCTCGAAGCTCTGGAAGCCCGCGGCGCCGCCGGTCTTGCTGGCCGCGCGCACCGACTTGGCGAGCGCGAAGAACTCGGCCGTGTAGCGCGTGATCTCGGCCGGGCTGGAGAGCACCAGGCGCACGGTCTTGCGCGTCTGGCGCTCGACCTCGCCCACCCAGTCGGTGATGAAGGGCTCGGCCGTGGCCACCACCACCTCGGCCGGCCCCACCTGCACGGGCAGCACCTTGTGGCGCTCGGCGTAGGCCGCGCTCATCACGTCGGCCACCTTGCCCACCTCCACCTTCAGCGGGTCGATGCGCAGGTAGGTGAGGCCGCAGCGCTGCGCCAGCCATTGGGTGAGGGCCTCGGCGTCGAGCACATGGCCGTCGGCCGCGCGCGCCATGCCCACCACGGCCAGGCGCTGCAGGGGGTGCTGCGCGCTGTGGGCGGACGAGATGCGCGCCTCGGTGCGGCGCGCCTCGTCTTCGCCGATGACACCGTCCTCCTTCAGCCAGCGCAGCACCAGCCGCCAGTCGAGCGGGCCGTTGGGGGCGGTGGTCGCGGCGGCGGCAGCGGAGGCGGTCTTCATGCTTATTCGCGAACGGGTTTGAACAGGCGCATCCACTTGACGGCGGGCAGGCCCCAGCGCTGCTGCACGGCCTCGGCGCGCGCCAGCAGTTCGAGCCGCGAAGGGCGCGAGGCGTGGCGTTGGGCCAGCACCACCGTGTTGCCTTCGCGCGTGGGCCGGAAGGCCCAGACCGCGTCTTCGCCGAAGGCCTCGGCCAGGCTGGCCAGCGAGCGCGCGTAGCTCGAGTCGCGACCGAACAGGTTGACCGTGAGGCAGCCCTCGTCGCTGAGCGCGTCGCGGCAGTCGGCGTAGAAGCCGGCCGAGTCGAGCACGGGGGCGGCGGCCTCGTGGTCGTACAGGTCGACCTGCAGCGCGTCGTAGCGCGCGCGGTGCTCGTCGCGGCGGATCAGCTCGCCGGCGTCGCCCATCAGCACGCGCAGGCGCGCGCCGTCGGGCGGAAGCTTGAACCAGCGGCGGCACACCGCCACCACCTGGGGGTTGATCTCGATCGCGGTGGTGTCCATGCGCAGCCGCTTGTGGCTGAACTTGGTGAGCGCGGCCGAGCCCAGGCCGAGCTGCAGCGCGCGGCGGTGCGCCACCGAGTCGGGCTCGACGAACAGCAGCCAGGCCATCATGCGCTGCACGTATTCCAGCTCGATGTCGAAGGGCGCGTCGAGCAGCATGGAGCCCTGGACCCATTCGGTGCCCAGGTGCAGGAAACGGACCTCGCCGTCTTCGGAGATGTTGACTTCGGGCAGGGGATTCGTGTTTTTCATCGGTGCGCAGCGCTACCTTCGGGACCGCGGCCTGGCCGCGAGGGAACCATCAACCACCGGGAAGGCAGGAGCCATTATGAACACGGAAGTCATCTGGAACTTCATCGTCACGCAGGGGGCCGACTTCGGCCTGAAGGTGCTGGGCGCGATCGCGGCCTGGATCATCGGGCGCTGGCTGATCGGCATCGCGGTGCGCCTGATCGGCGTGGCCATGGAGCGCGGCGGCCGCATCGACATGACGCTGATCCGCTACCTCAAGTCCATCCTGTCCGTGCTGCTGACCGTGGTGCTGATCATGGCCATCCTGGACATCTTCGGCATCCGCACCACCTCCTTCGCGGCCCTGCTGGCGGGCGCGGGCCTGGCCATCGGCGCGGCCTGGAGCGGCATGCTCGCCAACTTCGCGGCGGGCATCTTCCTGCAGGTGCTGCGGCCCTACAAGGTGGGCGACTTCATCAGCGCGGGCGGCGTCACGGGCACGGTCAAGGAGCTGGGCCTGTTCGCCACCACCATCCTCACGCCGGACAACGTGACCACCATCGTGGGCAACAACAAGGCCTTCGGCGACAACATCCAGAACTACAGCACCGAGGCCTTCCGCCGCGTGGACTGCGTGGCCAAGGTGGCCAACGGCGTGGACGTGAACGACGCCATGCAGCGCCTGCGCACGGCGGTGGCCGCCATCCCCAATGTGAAGGCCGCGCCCGCGCCCGACGTGGAGATCCTGCAGTTCACGCCCGAAGGCCCGCTGCTGTGCGTGCGTCCCTACACGCACACCGACCACTACTGGCAGGTCTACTTCGACACGCACCGCGCCATCGTGAGCACCTTCGGCGCGGCCGGCTACCCGGTGCCCGAAACGCCGGTGCTGCACCGGACCGTGGCGGCCTGAGGTCCGGCCCGCCTCAGGTGCCGGCGATGTCGCGCTCGGCCTGGCGCCGGGCGCGCCAGGCGCCCACGATGGCGATCAGGCCCGGCACGATGATCAGTGCCCAGATGATCTTGCTCAGGTTGGCCTGCACCCAGGGCAGGTTGCCGAACAGGTAGCCCGCGCCCACCAGGCCGATCACCCAGATCAGCGCGCCAATCACGTTGTAGGCGGTGAACTTGGCGCGCGTCATCTCGGCCACGCCGGCCACGAAGGGCGCGAAAGTGCGGATGAAGGGCATGAAGCGCGCCAGGATGATGGTGATGCCGCCGTAGCGCTCGTAAAAGGCGTGCGCCTGGTTGAAGGCGTCCTTGTTGAACAGGCGCGACTTCTCCCACTGGAAGACCTTGGGCCCGAAGTAGCGGCCGATGGAGTAGTTGGTCTGGTCGCCCAGGATGGCCGCCACGACCAGCAGCGCCATGGCCAGCGGCAGGCTCATGAGCCCGGCGCCGCACAGCGTGCCCACCACGAACAGCAGCGAGTCGCCCGGCAGGAAAGGCATGACCACCACGCCCGTCTCGGTGAAGATGATGAGGAACAGCAGCGCGTACACCCACATGCCATAGGTCTGCACGAAGGCCTGCAGGTGCTGGTCGACGTGCAGGATGAAGTCGATGAGGAAGGTGATCAGTTCCATGGGCGGGCATTATCGGCGCGGCTTCCTACAATCCCGCGATGACTTCCCTGCCCCCGCGCCGCCCCATCCGCGAACTGCCCGATGAGCTGATCAGCCAGATCGCCGCGGGCGAGGTGGTGGAGCGGCCCGCCTCGGTGGTGCGCGAGCTGGTGGACAACGCGCTGGACGCCGGCGCCACGCAGATCACCGTGCGCCTGCTCGGCGGCGGCGTGCGGCTGATCGCGGTGGAAGACGACGGCATCGGCATCCCGCGCGCCGAACTGCCGCAGGCCCTGAAGCGCCACGCCACCAGCAAGATCGCCAGCCTGGCCGAGCTCGAATCGGTGGGCACCATGGGCTTTCGCGGCGAGGCGCTGGCCGCCATCGCCTCGGTGGCCGAGATGGGCCTGCTCTCGCGCACCGAGGGCGAGGGCCACGCCTGGCAGCTGGAGGCCCGCAGCGGCGAACTCGCGCCCGGCGCGCGCTCGCGCGGCACCTCCATCGAGGTGCGCGAGCTGTTCTACGCCACGCCCGCGCGGCGCAAGTTCCTCAAGTCCGACAACACCGAGCTCGCCCACTGCGTCGAGGCCGTGCGCCGCCACGCGCTGGCGCGGCCCGACGTGGGCTTCGCCATCTGGCACGAGGGCAAGCTGGCGGCGCAGTGGCGCGCCGTGCCGCTGCCGGGCCTGGATGGCATCGCGCGGCGCCTGGCCGACGTACTGGGCGAAGACTTCATCGAGCGCGCTGTGCCCCTGATGTGGCCCGCCGACGGCTCCGACGCGCGCGGCCTGCGCGTCAGCGGTTTCGCCGGCATCCCCGACGCGGCACGCACGCGCGCCGACCAGCAGTTCGCCTACGTCAACGGCCGCTTCGTGCGCGACAAGGTCATCGCGCACGCGGTGCGCGCCGCCTTCGACGACGTGCTGCACGGCCAGCGCCAGCCGGTCTACGCGCTGTTCGTGGAGATCGCGCCCGAGCGCGTGGACGTGAACGTGCACCCGACCAAGATCGAGGTGCGGTTCCGCGACAGCCGCGAGGTGCACCACGCGGTGCAGCAGGCTGTGGAGTCGGCCCTGGCCGTGCCGCGCGCCGGCCAGGCGGTGGAGCCGGCGCCCGGCGCCGCGTCCCCGGCCCCAGCGCCCGCCTGGGCGCCGCCCGGGCGCCAGGCCGGCTTCAGCTTCCCGCCGCGCGAGCCCGAGCCGGGCCACCGGGTGAGCGACGTGTCGGCGCTGTGGGGCGCCGCCGCCTCGGCGCCGGCGGGACCCTTCGCCTCGGCCCCCACCCGCCCGCCGGCCCTGGCCGAGGGCGGCTTCGCGCCAGCGCCGCGCCCCGGCGCCGCCGAGGCGGCCGCCCACACGCCCCTGCCCGACGGCGACTGGCCCCTGGGCCGCGCCATCGCCCAGCTGCAGGGCATCTACATCCTGGCCGAGAACACCCAGGGCCTGGTGATCGTGGACATGCACGCCGCGCACGAGCGCATCGTCTACGAGCGGCTCAAGCGCCAGTTGGCCGAGCGCGCGCTGGCCAGCCAGCCGCTGCTGATCCCCGCCACCTTCGCCGCCACGCCCGAGGAAACCGCCACCGCCGAAAGCCGGGCCGAGGCGCTGGCCGCGCTGGGCCTGGACGTGGCCCCGCTGTCCGCGCGCACCCTGGCGGTGCGCGCCGTGCCCACCACCCTGGCCCAGGGCGACCCGGTGGAGCTCGCGCGCAGCGTGCTGGCCGAACTGGCCCAGCACGAGGCCAGCCACGTGCTGCAGCGCGCCGAGCACGAGCTGCTGGCCACCATGGCCTGCCACGGCGCGGTGCGCGCCAACCGCCGCCTGACCCTGGACGAGATGAACGCGCTGCTGCGCCAGATGGAAGTCACCGAGCGCAGCGACCAGTGCAACCACGGCCGCCCCACCTGGCGCCAGCTCGGCCTGCGCGAACTCGACGCCCTGTTCCTGCGCGGAAGGTAGGCCCCGCCCGACCCGGCATCGACCTTGCTTGCCTGGGATTTACCCCAGCCAGATGAACTTTTGTGGCGCGCCGCGCCTCTGTTCCCCGGTCATGACCCGCCTGCTGTTGAGCCTCGCCACCGCCCTGGCCCTGTTGGCCGGCTGCGCCACGCTGGACGAGAAGCAGCGCGTCTGGATCTTCCAGCCCTCCGACCGCGCCTGGAGCGGCGGCGCCTATGCCGCCGAGTCCATGGAAGACGTCTGGATCGACTTCCATTCGGCCCAGGACAAGGAGGACGTGCGCCTGCACGGCCTGTGGGCGCCGCACGAGAACTTCGCCGCCAACCCCCAGGCCCCGGTGCTGCTGTACCTGCACGGCGCGCGCTGGAACGTCACCGGCTCGGCCTTCCGCATGCGCCGCATGGAAGAGCTGGGCTTCTCGGTGCTGGGCATCGACTACCGCGGCTTTGGCCAGAGCACCAACCGCCTGCCCTCGGAACACACCGCCTACGAGGACGCGCGCGCCGCCTGGGACTGGCTGGCCCGGCGCTACCCCGACCGGCCGCGCTACATCTTCGGCCACTCGCTGGGCGGCGCCATCGCCATCCAGCTCGCCACCCAGGTGAACGACGAGAAGGGCACGCTGGTGGAAGGCACCTTCACCTCCATCCCCGACGTGGTCAGCACCTTCAAGTGGGGTTGGCTGCCGCTCTCGCCGCTCATCACGCAGCGCTTCGACTCCCTGCAGCGCGTGCCCGACATCGGCTCGCCCCTGCTGGTGGTGCACGGCAGCGCCGACCAGCTCATCAAGCCCGAGCTCGGCCAGCGCCTGTTCGAGGCCGCCAAGGGCCCCAAGCGCTTCGTGCTGGTGGAGGGCGGCTCGCACCACAACACCAACTCGGTGGGCCAGGCGCAGTACCGCGCGGCCCTGGCCGAGCTCTTCGGCCTGGACGACAACATCCGCCTCGTCGCGCGCTGACGTGAAACACCCCCGCCGCGCTGCGCGCGCCCCCCTCAAGGGGGCGGTACCCACGGCCCGGCAGAGCCGGTTCCGTGGTACCGCTCGGTTCGACCACCTCGTGCGGCACGGGTCGCCGTAGCACCCGGGCCAGCGCGGGCATCTGCTACCCTCGATTGGATGTCCGCCCCCTCCTCCGCCATGTCGCCGGGCCTGGTCGTGCTCGTGCTCACGCTGCTGCTGGGCATCCAGCCCGTCACCACCGACCTCTACCTGCCCGCCCTGCCCACGCTCACCCAAGGCTTCGGGGCCAGCGTGGCGCAGGCCCAGTTCACCCTCACCGCGCTGCTGCTGGCCTTCGGGGTCTCGCAGCTGGTGTGGGGGCCACTGTCCGACCGCTTCGGCCGCCGCCCCATCCTGATCGGCGGCATGCTGCTGTACATGGCCGCCACCACCGGTGGGGCCTTTTCCCAGTCCATGGACCAGCTCATCGCCTGGCGCACGCTGCAGGGCGTGGCCATGGGCTCGGCCGTGATGTGCGCGCGCGCCATCGTGCGCGACCTGTACGCGCCCAGCGAGGGCGCCCGCGTGATGAGCAAAGGCCTCACCGGCCTGGGCGTGATCGCCTGCTGCAGCGCGCCCCTGGGCGGCCTGCTGTCCGACCACTACGGCTGGCGCGTGGCCCTGCTGGCGCTGTCGGTGTTCGGCGCCGGCACGCTGGCCCTGCTGGTGTGGCGCTTCCAGGAAACCGTGCCGCGCCTCAACCCCGAGGCGCTGCGCCCCGGGCCGCTGCTGCGCAACTGGGCCACCATCGCGCGCAACCCCACCTTCTGGGCCTGGACGCTGCTGGCCACCGCGTCGTACGCGGGCCTGTTCAGCTACCTCGCGTCCTCGTCCTTCGTGCTGATCGGCGTGCTGGGGCTGAGCAAGACGCAGTACGGCATCGTGATGTTCACCATGTCGCTGGTGTACATCGTGGGCACCTTCATCTGCCGCCGCCTGCTGGTGCGCCTGGGCGTGCGCCGCACGGTGGGGCTGGCGGCCATCGTCACGCTCACGGGTGGCACGCTCATCGGCGTGCTGCCCCTGCTGGGCGTGCAAGGCCTCTGGAGCGTGCTGCTGCCCTTCTACCTGTTCATGCTGGGCCACGGCGTGCACCAGCCCTGCGGCCAGAGCGGCGCGGTGGCGCCCTTCCCGCAGGCGGCCGGCGCGGCCTCGGCGCTGGCGGGCTTCCTCATGATGGTGGTGGCCTTCGGCATCGGCGGCTGGCTGGGGCTGGCGCTGTCCGATCCCGCGCTGGGCGCCGGCACGGTGCGCCCCCTCACCAACAGCGTGTGGTTCTGGTGCGTGGTCATCGCCACCACGGCCTGGACCCTCGTGCAGCGACACGGCGAGCCGCACACGCCGCCGACGCGTGTCGCGACGATATGAGCCCCCACGCTCCGCCGCCGCGCGGGTCGCTGCCCCCCGAGGGGGCTGATCCGGCCTGGGGCGGCCCGGCGCCGGATCGTGGCGTGGATTCGCGACCGCGCTGCATCGCCCTGGCCGGCCCCACCGCCAGCGGCAAAACGGCGGCGGCCCTGGCCATCGCCGCGCGCTGGCCGGTGGAGATCGTCAGCGTCGACTCGGCATTGGTGTACCGGGGCATGGACATCGGCACCGCCAAGCCCACGGCGGCCGAGTTGGCGGCCGTGCCGCACCACCTGATCGACATCCGCGACCCCGCGCAGGCCTACAGCGCGGCCGACTTCGCGCGCGACGCCACGCGCCTGATCGCCGAGATCGGCGCGCGCGGCCGCACCGCCCTGCTGGTGGGCGGCACCATGCTGTACTTCAAGGCCTTGCTCGACGGGCTGGACGAGCTGCCCGCCGCCGACCCCGCCGTGCGCGCCGCGCTCGAGGCGCGCGCGCGCGCCGAGGGCTGGCCCGCGCTGCACGCCGAACTGCAGCGCGTGGACCCGGTCAGCGCCGCGCGCCTCTTCCCCAACGACGCGCAGCGCATCCAGCGCGCGCTGGAGGTGTTCCAGGTGTCGGGCCGGCCGCTGTCGGGTTTTCATTCGGGCCGCGGACGCGACCCTAGGGGCCCGCTCGACGAAGCCCACCTGATCTCGCTCGAACCGCAAGACCGCGCCTGGCTGCACGCGCGCATCGCCGAGCGCTTCGAGGCCATGCTCGCGACCGGGCTGCTCGACGAACTGCGCGCCCTGCGCGCGCGCGGCGACCTGCACGCCGACCTGCCCGCCATGCGCTGCGTGGGCTACCGCCAGGCCTGGGCCACGCTGGACGCCTCGCCCACGCCCGACGCCGCCGCGCTGGCCGGGCTGCGCGACCGCGGCGTCTTCGCCACGCGCCAGCTCGCCAAACGCCAGCTCACCTGGCTGCGCTCCATGCCCCGGCGCGTGGTGGTGCCGGCCGACGCGCCGGACGCGCTGGAGCGGGTGCTGGCGCAGGTCCGGGAGTGGCTGGGGAACCCGCCATGAGCCTCATCGCCGAGAACCTGGGCAAGTTCTACGGCGACACGCCGGTGTTCCGCCACGTCGACCTGCGGGTCGAACCCGGCGAGTTCATCGCCATCGTGGGCGAATCCGGCGTGGGCAAGTCCACGCTGCTCAACTGCCTGGCCGCGCTCGACGACTGGAGCGAGGGCCGCGTGTGGCACGGCGGCACCGACCTCGGCGCCCTCGACGAAGCGCGCCGCGCCCACTGGCGGCGCGCCAACCTGGGCTTCGTCTTCCAGGCCTTCCACGTGCTGCCACACCTGGACGTGGCGCAGAACATCGGCCTGCCCCTGCTGCTGCTGAACCGCCCGGACCCCGCGCGCGTGCGGGCCCTCATGGACGCGGTCGGCCTCGAGGGCCTGGGCGCGCGCCTGCCCGCGCAGCTCTCGGGCGGCCAACTGCAGCGCGTGGCCATCGCGCGCGCGCTGGTGCACCGGCCCGCCGTCGTGCTGGCCGACGAACCCACCGGCAACCTGGACCCGGCCACCGCCACGCGCGTGATGGACCTGCTGTGCGCCCAAACCCGCGAACAGGGCGCCTCGCTGGTGCTGGTGACGCACGCCGAGGCCGCCGCGCGCCGCGCCGATCGTGTGCTGCGGCTCAGCGCCGACGGCCTGCGCGCCGATACCACCGCGACTTGACGGAACCCCGGCTCTGCGACACGGTCGCACCTGGGCACACCCAGCCAAAGGTAACCCGTTGGTAACTTTATTTCACTATGATCGACCCACTTCGTAACTCGTGAAGCCAACCGCCCCAACGATGGAGACCAGCACCCCACCCGACGCGCCCCTGGACCTCGTCATCTTCGGCGGCGCGGGCGACCTGTCCCTGCGCAAGCTGCTGCCGGCGCTCTACATGGCGCACCTGCACAAGACCCTGCCGGACGACACGCGCATCGTCGCCCTGGGCCGCCACGCCTGGGACCGCGCGGCCTTCACGGCCTTCATCGACGACAAGGTGCGCGGCTTCATCGCCGCCGACGCGCTGGACGACGCGGGCTGGCGCGGCTTCGTGCAGCGCCTGGTCTACGTCTCGCTCGACGCCACGCGCCCCGAGGACTTCGCCGCGCTCGGCCAGGCCCTGCGGCCCGGCGTGGACCGCGTCTACTACCTCGCCACCGCGCCCACGCTGTTCACCGCCATCTGCGCGAACCTGCACGGCGCCGGTCTGGTGGACCCACGCTCGCGCGTGGTGCTGGAAAAACCCCTGGGCCACGACCTGGCCTCGGCGCGCGCCATCAACGACGAGGTGGCCCGGTACTTCAGCGAATCGCAGACCTTCCGCATCGACCACTACCTGGGCAAGGAGACGGTGCAGAACCTCATGGTGCTGCGCTTCGGCAACGCCATCTTCGAGCCCCTGTGGCGCAGCCCCAGCATCAAGAGCGTGCAGATCACGGTGGCCGAATCGGTGGGCGTGGGCAGCCGCGCGGGCTTCTATGACGGCACCGGCGCGCTGCGCGACATGGTGCAGAACCACCTGCTGCAGCTGCTGTGCATCGTGGCCATGGAGCCACCCGTCTCGCTCGACCCCGACGCCGTGCGCGACGAAAAACTCAAGGTGCTGCGCTCGCTGCGGCCCATGACGGTGGCCGACGTGGCGCGCGACACCGTGCGCGGCCAGTACGGCCCGGGCAACGTGGGCGGCGAGCGCGCCGTGGGCTACCTGCAGGAGGACAACGTCCCCGCCGGCAGCGATACCGAGACCTTCGTCGCGCTGCGCGCGCACATCAACAACTGGCGCTGGGCCAACGTGCCCATCTTCCTGCGCACCGGCAAGCGCCTGGCCGAGCGGCGCAGCGAGATCGTGGTCGAGTTCGCGCCCCTGCCCTATTCGCTGTTCCCCGACGCGCCGCGCGAGCCGGTGAACCGCCTGCTGATCCGCCTGCAGCCCGAAGAACACGTGCAGCTGCAGATGATGGCCAAGCAGCCTGGCAGCGGCATGAAGCTGCGCCCGGTCGCGCTCGACCTGGACCTGCAGTCGGCCCTGGCGGGCCGCCGCGCCGAAGCCTACGAGCGCCTGCTCATCGACGTCATCAAGGGCCGGCTCACGCACTTCATGCGGCGCGACGAACTGGAGGCCGCCTGGACCTGGGTCGAGCCCATCATCGAGGGCTGGAAGTCCCTGGGCGAGAAGCCGCGCGCCTACGCCGCCGGCAGCTGGGGCCCGGCCGCCTCCTCCGCCCTCATGGCGCGCGAAGACTCCACCTGGTCGGAAGAAGCCTGAGCCCATGAACCAGCACCCGTGCAACACGCCCGCCGAACTCGCGCAGCGCCTGGCCGCGTGGACCGGCCTGCGCCTGCACCAGGCCATCGCCGGGCGCGGCCATGCGGTGCTGGCGGTCTCGGGCGGCCGCTCGCCGGTGCCGCTGTTCCAGGCCCTGCGCGCGCAGCCGCTGGACTGGTCGCGCGTGAGCATCACCCTGGTGGACGAGCGCTGCGTGCCGCACGACCACCCCGACAGCAACACCGCCCTGGTGCGCGAACACCTCTTGCAGCAGGGCGCCGCGGCGGCCACCTTCGTGCCCTGGTTCGACGAGCTGCCCGCCACGCTGGACGACACCGCGCTGCAGGCGCTCGCCGACGCCGCCAGCCAGCGCCTGGCGACCCAGCCCTGGCCCTGGGACCTCGCCATCCTCGGCATGGGCGAGGACGGGCACACCGCCTCGCTTTTCCCGCACGCGGGCGGCCTCAGCCAGGCCCTGCACGCCAGCGGCCCCGTGGCCTGGACGCGCCCGCTGAACGCGCCGCACGCGCGCCTGACCCTGACCCTGCCCGCGCTGCTGGCCACGCGGGAACTGGTCTTGCCCCTCATCGGCCCCGCCAAGCTGCGCGTGTACCAGCAGGCCCGGCTGTCCGAAGACGACACGCTGCCGATCTCGCTCGTGTTGCACCAGCACCAGACCCCGGTGCAGGTGTGGCTCGCCTAACGATGAACACCCCCGCGCCGCTTCGCCTCACCCCCTCAAGGGGGCGGCACCCACGGCCCGGCACAGCCGGTTCCGTGGTGTCCCTGGGGTAGACCACCCCATGCGAACAGCTTCTTCCATTCAGCCATGAATCACTTGAACCCCATCCTCGACCGCGTCACGCGGCGCATCACCGAGCGCAGCGCGCCCTCGCGCGGCGCCTACCTGCAGCACATGGCCGCGCAGCGCACGCGCGGCACGCAGCGCGCCGGCCTGGGCTGCGCCAACATGGCCCACACCACGGCCGCGCTGCCCCATGAAGACAAGCTGCGCATCCACGCCGAGCGGGCGCCGCACATCGGCATCGTCACCGCCTACAACGACATGCTCTCGGCGCACCAGCCCTTCGAGGCCTACCCCAGCCTGATCCGCTGGCACGCGCAGCAGATCGGCGCCAGCGCCCAGGTGGCCGGCGGCGTGCCCGCCATGTGCGACGGCATCACCCAGGGCGAGGCCGGTATGGAGCTGTCGCTGTTCTCGCGCGACACCATCGCCCTGGCCACCGCCGTGGCGCTCTCGCACAACGTGTTCGACGCCGCGCTCATGCTGGGCGTGTGCGACAAGATCGTGCCCGGCCTGTTCATGGGCGCGCTGCAGTTCGGCCACCTGGCCACGGTGTTCGTGCCCGCCGGCCCCATGACCTCCGGCCTGTCCAACGACGAGAAGGCCAAGGTGCGCCAGCAGTACGCGCAGGGCCTGGTGGGCCGCGAGGCCCTGCTCGAATCGGAAGCGCGCGCCTACCACGCGCCCGGCACCTGCACGTTCTACGGCACCGCCAACAGCAACCAGATGCTGATGGAGATCATGGGCCTGCACCTGCCGGGCAGCTCCTTCGTGAACCCGGGCACGCCGCTGCGCGAGGCCCTCACCAAGGCCGCCGTGGAGCGCGCCGTGGCCAACAGCGGGCGCACCGGCCAGCCCTACGTGCCGCTGTGGCAGATCGTCGACGAGAAGGCCATCGCCAACGGCGTCGTCGGCCTGCTGGCCACGGGCGGCTCCACCAACCACACCCTGCACCTGGTGGCCATGGCGCGCGCCGCCGGCATCCTGATCGACTGGGACGACTTCGCCGAGCTGTCGACCGTGGTGCCGCTGCTGGCGCGCGTCTACCCCAATGGCAGCGCCGACGTGAACCACTTCCATGCGGCCGGTGGCCTGGGCGTGCTGATGCGCGAGCTGCGCGGCGCCGGCCTGCTGCACGCCGACGTGCACACCGTGATGGGCCCGGGCCTGGACGCCTACGGCCTGGAGCCCTGGCTGGACGGCGAGCGCCTGGCCTGGCGCCCCGTGCCCGAGCGCAGCGCCGACCTGAACGTGCTGCGCCCCGCGAGCGACCCGTTCAGCGCCGACGGCGGCCTGCGCCTGCTCACCGGCAACCTGGGACGTTGCGTGATCAAGGTGTCGGCCGTGAAACCCGAGCACCGCGTGGTGCGCGCGCCCGCCGTGGTGGTGCACGACCAGCAGGAGCTGCTGGCCAAGTTCAAGGCCGGCGAGCTGGAGAAGGACTTCGTGGCCGTGGTGCGCTACCAGGGCCCGCGCGCCAACGGCATGCCCGAGCTGCACAAGCTCACGCCGCCGCTGGCCGTGCTGCAGGACAAGGGCTTCAAGGTCGCCCTGGTCACCGACGGCCGCATGTCCGGCGCCTCGGGCAAGGTGCCCGCGGCCATCCACGTCACGCCCGAGGCCGTGGCGGGCGGGCCGATCGCGCGCGTGCGCGACGGCGACCTCATCACGCTGGACGCCGAGCGCGGCCTGCTCAAGGTGGACGTGGACGAGGCCACGCTGGCCGCGCGCGCCCTGCCCAACCCCGACCTGTCCCACAACACGCACGGCAGCGGCCGCGAGCTCTTCGGCCTGTTCCGCGCCCACGTCGGTGGCGCTGAGCAAGGTGCCTCGCCGCTGTTCGCCTGAACCCTCAACGCCGCACACCATGCAAGACCAGCACCTCAGCCACCCCGCCTTCCAGTCGCGCGTCGTGCCCGTCATCGTGCTCAGCGACGCGAAGCAAGCCGTGCCACTCGCCCAAGCCCTGCTCGACGGCGGCATCGACGTCATGGAGATCACCCTGCGCTCGGACGTGGCGCTCGATGCCATCGAGGCCGTGGCCCGGGCCGTGCCCCAGATGCACCTGGGCGCCGGCACCGTCACACGGCCCAGCGACGTGCCGCGCGTGATCGACGCCGGCGCGCGCTTCGCGCTCTCGCCCGGCTGCACCGACGCGCTGGTGGACGCCATGCGCGCCACCGGCCTGCCCTTCATTCCCGGCGTGATGACCCCCGGCGAGGTGATGCGGGCGCGCGACCAGGGCTTCACGCTCATGAAGCTCTTCCCCGCGCAGCAGGCCGGCGGCATCGGCATGCTCAAGGCCCTGGGCGCGCCCATCCCCGACGTGCGCTTCTGTCCCACCGGCGGCGTGGGCCCCGAGAACCTGCGCGACTTCCTCGCCCTGCCCAACGTCGCCATGGCCGGCGGCTCCTGGCTCACGCCGGCCGACGCCCTGCGCGACGGCGACTGGGCGCGCATCACCCGGCTGGCGCGCGAAGCCACCGCGCTCGCGCAGGGACAATGAACGCCACCGGCGCGCCCAAAGGCGCCTGCGCCGCGCGCCCGCCACACCCATGACCACCATGCCACTGCCCGTCGCCCTGCCCGCCTGGCAACACCTCCAGGCGCTCGCCAACGAACCGTCGGTGCCGCTGCGCGAGCGGCTTGCCGAGCCCGAGCGCGCGCGCCGCCTCACCTGGTCCGCCGCCGGCCTCACGCTCGACGCCAGCCGCCAGGCCATCGGCACCGAGATCGAACGGGCCCTGCTCGACCTGGCCGCGCAGAGCCAGATCGCCGAGCAGCGCGAAGCCATGTTCCGCGGCGAGGCCATCAACACCACCGAAGACCGCCCCGTGCTGCACGTGGCCCTGCGCGGCGGCGAGGCCGGTGGTCCCTGGGGCAACGCCATCCACGCGCTGGTGCAGCGCGAGCTCGACCGCGTCTGCCGCTTCGCCGAGGAGCTGCGCGCCGGCACCGTGCGCGGCCACGCGGGCGACGCCTTCACCGACGTCGTCAACATCGGCATCGGCGGCTCCGACCTGGGCCCGCGCATGGCGGCCGACGCGCTCGCCCACCTGGCCAGCGACGCGGTGCGCGTGCACTACGTCTCCAACCCCGACGCCTGGGCGCTGTGGAGCGTGCTGCGCGGGCTGGATGCGAAACGCACGCTGTTCATCGTCTCCAGCAAGACCTTCACCACGCAGGAAACCCTCACCAACGCCGCCAGCGCGCGCCACTGGCTGGCCGACCAGGGCGTGCCGGCCGACGCCATCGCCCGGCACCTGGTGGCCATCACCGCCACGCCGGCCAAGTCCGCCGAGCTGGGCTACGACCCCGAGCGCACCTTCCTGTTCTGGGACTGGGTGGGCGGGCGCTACTCGCTGTGGTCCGCGCTGGGTCTGCCGCTGGCCATCGGCATCGGCGCGGCGGCGTTCCGCGAGCTGCTCGCCGGCGCGCGCGCCATGGACGGGCATTTCCTGCACGCCCCCTTGCAAGAGAACCTGCCGGTGCGCCTGGCCCTGCACGGCGTGTGGAACCGCAACTTCCTGCGCATGCCCACGCAGCTCATCGCCTGCTACGCCTCGCGCCTGGTGCGCTTCGTGCCCTTCGTGCAGCAGATGGACATGGAATCCAATGGCAAGCGCACGCACCTGGACGGCAGCGAGGCCACGGTGGACACCGGCCCCATCGTCTGGGGCGGCCTGGGCATCGACGGCCAGCACGCCTACTTCCAGCTGGTGCACCAGGGCCGGCACGCGCTGCCGGTCGATTTCATCGGCGTCCTGAGCGAAGACACACCACTGCCACTGGCCAGCGCGCACCACGCCGTGGTGAACCTGAACCTGCGCGCCCAGGCCCAGGCCATGGCCCTGGGCCGCACGCTCGAAGAGACCGAGGCGCAGCTGCTGAAGGACGGCGCCGACGCCGAGACCGCGCACGCCCTGGCGCCGCACCGCCAGTTCCCCGGCAACATCCCCAGCCACCTGCTCTGGCTCGACCGGCTCGACCCCAGTCGCCTGGGCGCGCTGATCGCCCTGTACGAGCACAAGGTGTTCTGCCAGGCCGCCCTCTGGCGCATCAACGCCTTCGACCAGTGGGGCGTGGAGTTGGGCAAAACCATGGCCAAGGCCATGGAACGCGCGGGCGGCTGAAGCCTCCAATCCATCGTTGACGGGCCTCGTCCGGCGCGCGGGTCGGACCGGTCCTACACGGCCCGGCGCGGGCCCTTCCTAGCATGGGTGGACGCGACGGGCCCCGGTCCCGCGCTTTCAGGAGAACGCCCATGACCCAAGCCTTTTATTCCCCCACCGCCTTCACCCGCCACTGCCTGGCCGCCGCCGCCCTGGCGCTCGCGCTGCCCGCCTGGGCCCAGGGCGCCGGCGCGGCCAAGACCTCCACCGACAACCGCTACCAGCAGGAGCGCGCCGCCTGCGCCGCCATGAGCAACCCCGAATCGCGCACCAGTTGCCTGCGCGACCTGGGCGCGGCCCGCCAACAGGCCCGCAGCCAGCCGCGCGCTCCGGTGTCGCCGGAACAGCTGCAGCGCAACGCCCTGCAGCGCTGCGAGGTGCACACCGCGGCCGATGAGCGCGCCATCTGCGAGCGCATGGTGCGCGGCGAAGGCGAGGTCTCGGGTTCGGTCAGCGGGGGCGGGCTGATCCGCTCGATCGAAACCACCGTGCCGGCGCCGATGCCGCCGGCCGAGCCGCCGCTGCGGCAGTGAGGCCAGGCCCCCGATCGGGCCTGCTGCGAAGGCGGTAGACCCGACCCGCCGGCCAGGGGCGGCGATCCAGTGAGAGAAACAACAGCGTGCGGCACCGGGGCCGGTGCTAGCTTGTGCGCCCTCGGTACTCCCCTGGGTTCACGGACATGGCCCTTCTCCGACATGGAACGCTTCCCGCCCTGCTCTGCGCCACCGGGCTGTCGGCCTGCGGCGGCAACCCGTCCGGCACCGCGCCGCCCGCCGTGGTCGTGCTGCCACCAGCCGCACCCGCCCTGATGGCCAGCGCGCCCGCCCTGGCCCTGGCCGCGTCGGGCCAGCCTCGGCACGTTCTCATCACCAACGTCGGCGGCCAGGCCGCGCTCAACCTCGTGGTGGGCGCGGCCAGCGCGCTGCCGGCGGGCAGCGCCTTCGGCACCGACTGCGCCGCCACCCTGGCCCCGGGAGCGAGCTGCACGCTCACCGTCACGCCCGGCGCCACGCCCTCGGCCGCGCCCGGGGACGCCGCGCCCACGCCCGCCGAACTGCGCATCGGCGGCAGCAACACGCCAGCCCTGACGCTGCCGGTGCGGGTGCTGGGCTTCGGCAGCGTGTACCAGGGCGGCTACGTGTTCGACCTGGACGACACCACGCCCCCCACGGGCGGCGTGGGCGGCAAGGTGATGGCGCTGAACAACGCCTGGCCGACCGCCGTCCAGGCCAACGACGCCCCCCTGGCGTCCAGCCCCACGGAGGGCGCCGCCAACACGGCGACCCTCGTCAACGCCGGCGGTCCACCGCCCGACCCGAACAGCCCCTACGCGGCCTGGACCTGCGACGACGCCAGCGACGCCGGCTTCACCGACTGGTACCTGCCGGCCATCTGCGAACTGGGCTACGACCGGGACAACCGGGGCTCCGGCTGCGGCAGCGCCGCCGCGCCCACCCGGCCGAACATCCAAAGCCATCTGGTGGACAAGGGCGTGAGCGGCGGACTGGTCGGCAACAACGAGTACTGGAGCTCGACCGGTGCGGGTGGTGTCACATGGACGCAGTACATCGGGCCGGGCCCTACAGCAGCACAACACGACGTCCCCTCGGCCGCCCTCTCCCTGGTCCGCTGCGTGCGCGCCCTCACCCCTTGAGCGACGCGGCCGGGCGCGCCAGCCGCCGCGCGCTCAGGTCACCGGCGCCGGGTTGAACAGCACCAGCTGGTTGTGCAGCTTCCAGCGCTCGGCCCAGGTCTTCTGGCGCCCGCTCGCCACGTCGAGCATGTAGCGGAACAGCGCCCAGCCCACGTCCTCGATGCTGGCCTGGCCGTCGGCGATGGTGCCGGCGTTGATGTCCATCAGGTCGTGCCAGCGCCGCGCCAGCTCGCTGCGCGTGGCCACCTTGATCACCGGCACCGCCGCCAGCCCGTAGGGCGTGCCGCGGCCAGTGGTGAACACGTGCAGGTTCATGCCCGCGGCCAGCTGCAGCGTGCCGCAGATGAAATCGCTCGCGGGCGTGGCGGCGTAGGTCAGGCCCTTGGCGCGCAGCTTCTCGCCGGGCGACAGCACGTTGGCGATCGGCGCGCTGCCCGACTTCACGATCGAGCCCATGGCCTTCTCGACGATGTTCGACAGCCCGCCCTTCTTGTTGCCCGGCGTGGTGTTGGCGCTGCGGTCCACGCCGCCGCGCTTCAGGTACTCGTCGTACCAGGCCATCTCGCGCACCAGGGCCTGCGCCACCTCGGGCGTGGCGGCGCGCGCGGTGAGCTGGGCGATGCCGTCGCGCACCTCGGTGGTCTCGGAGAACATCACGCTGGCGCCCGCGCGCACCAGCAGGTCGGTGCAAAAGCCCACCGCCGGGTTGGCCGTGACGCCCGAAAACGCGTCGCTGCCGCCGCACTGCACGCCCACCACCAGCTCGCTGGCCGGCACCGTCTCGCGCCGGCGCGCGTTCAGGCGCTTCAGGTGCACCTCGGCCTGGCGCAGGATGGACTCGACCATGCTCATGAAGCCCACATGGGCCTCGTCCTGTAGACAGACCAACCCCCCCGCGCCGCTGCGCGGCTCCCCCCCTGGGAGGGGGGGCACCGCCAGCGGCCCGTCAGAGCCGGTTCCACGGCGGTCCTGGATCGGGATCCCCTCGCTGGGAAACAGCCGCTCGGGCTGCAGCTTCTCGCAGCCCAGGCTCACCACCATCAACTCGCCCCCGAAGTTGGGGTTCTGGCTGATGTGGCGCAGGGTGCGAATGGGGATCGCCGCGCCGGGCGCGTCGATGGCCACGCCGCAGCCGTAGCCGTGCTCCAGCGCCACCACGCCGTCCACGTTCGGGTACTTGGGCAGCAGCTCGGCCTGGATGCGCTGCACCGCGAACGCGGTGACGCCGGCCACGCACTGCACGGTCTGGGTGATGGCCAGCAGGTTGCGCGTGCCCACCGAGCCGTCGGGGTTGCGGTAGCCCTCGAAGGTGAAGCCCTCCAGCGGGGGCAGCGGCGCGGCGCCACGCGTGGCCATGGGCAGGTCGTCCAGGCCGCGCGCGCCGGGCATCTGCAGCAGGCGCTCGTGCACCCAGCTGCCGGCGGGAATGTCCTGCAAGGCGTAGCCGATGGGCACGCCATACCGCCGCACGGCCGCGCCCTGGGGCAGGTCCACCAGCGCCACCTTGTGGCCCTGCGGCACCCGCTCGCGCAGCGCCGGCCCGCCGGGCAGCGCGGTGCCGGGCGGCAGGCCGCCGTCGTTGGCGACGATGGCCACGTTGTCCTCGGCGTGCATGCGGATCGTCAGCGGCGCCACGGCCGCGGGGTTCGCCAGGGTATCGGGCATGGGCGTCTCCTATGATGCGGCGCACCCGCCATCCCCCGGCCCCTTGACCGGACGCGTGGCGCGGAGCGCTTGGTACCGGTACCATTCTAAGCCGCACATGAAAGAATCCGACAACTCCCGGCGCGCCCGACGCGGCAGCGGGGCCATCACCGTGCGCGACGTGGCCCGCCTCGCGGGCGTCGCGCCCATCACCGTCTCGCGCGTGCTGAACACGCCCGCGCAGGTCTCGCCCGACGTGCGCCAGAAGGTGCTGGAGGTGATCCAGAAAACCGGCTACGTGCCCAACCGCATGGCCGGCGGGCTGGCGTCCTCGCGCAGCCGCCTGATCGCGGCGGTGGTGCCGAGCACGGTGATGTCGGTGTTCATGCCCACCATCGAGGCCTTGAACGAGACCCTGTTCAACGCCGGCTACCAGCTCATGCTCGGCCAGTCCGACTACTCCGCCGCGCGCGAGGAGGCCTTGCTGGAGGCCATCGTCGGCCGGCGGCCCGACGGCATCTTCCTCACCGGCATCCTGGGCCCGAGCCAGGGCCGCACGCGGCTGCTCGCCTCGGGCATTCCGGTGGTGGAAACCTGGGACCTGACGCCCACGCCCATCGACATGCTGGTGGGCTTCTCGCACGCCGACATCGGGCGCGAGGTGGCGCGCTTCCTCATCGACAAGGGCCGCCGCCGGCTGGCGCTGATCCGCGCCGAGGACGAACGCGCCGAGCGCCGCGCCGGTGCTTTCACCGAAGCGGTGCAGCGGGCCGGGCACGGGCCGGTGGCGGTGGTGAACGTGGGCGCCTCACGCTCATTGCGCAGTGGGCGCGAGGCCCTGGGCCGTCTGCTGGAGCAGGCGCCGGACGTGGACGCCATCTTCTGCAGCTCCGACCTGCTGGCGCTGGGCGTGGCCACCGAGGCTCGCGTGCGCGGCATCGCCGTGCCGCACGACCTGGCGCTGGTGGGCTTTGGCGACGTGTCCTTCGCGGCCGACATGGCGCCGGCGCTGAGCACGGTGCGCATCAACGGCGCCGAGATGGGGCGCTTGGCGGCGCGCTGCCTGATCGACCGGGCCGAGGGGCGGGAGGTCTCGCCCGCGCTGTTCGACGTCGGCTTCTCCATCGTCGAGCGCGAAACCACCTGAGCCGGGAAATCCCCGACGGACAGGCGTTGACGGGCCCTTTTGGTACCGGTACCATGCCCACCGGATTCATTTGGTACCGGTACCAAATGAAGACCCCTTTCCACCCAACAGGAGACAAGCCACCATGAAAAAACTGTTGTGCGCGCTCGGCGCCACCATGACCCTCACCACGGCCATGGCCTGGCCCGACAAGACCGTCACCATCGTGGTGCCCTTCCCGCCCGGCGGCTCCACCGACATGATCGCCCGCACCCTGCAGCCCAAGCTGCAGGAAAAGTTCGGCGGCACCTTCGTCATCGACAACAAGCCCGGCGCCACCGGCACCATCGGCGCCACGCTCGTCACCCGCGCCGCGCCCGACGGCCACACGCTGTTCGTCTCCTCCCTCGGCCCCTACGTCATCGCGCCGCACCTCACCAAGGTCACCTACGACGCCACCAAGGACTTCGACTACATCACCGTCGCCGTGCAGGCGCCCAACGTGCTCGTGGTGCCCGCCGCCTCGCCGCACAAGAGCATGGCCGACGTCATCGCCTACCAGAAGGCCAACCCCGGCAAGATGACCTTCGCCTCGTCCGGCAACGGCAGCAGCGACCACCTCACCGCCGAGCTCTACTGGCAGCAGACCGGCACCAGCGGCGTGCACGTGCCCTACAAAGGCGGCGGCCCCGTCATGACCGACCTGCTCGGCAACCAGGTCGACTCGTCCTTCATGAACATCAACACCGCCATGCCGCAGATCCGCGCCGGCAAGCTGCGCGCGCTGTCCATCACCAGCGCCCAGCGCTCGTCCCTGCTGCCCGACGTGCCCACGCTCGACGAACTCGGCATCAAGGACGCCAACGTCTACTCCTGGCAGGCCGTGGCCGCGCCCAAGGGCATTCCGGCCGACCTGAAGGCCAAGCTGCAGGCCGCCATCAAGGACGCGCTCAACGACCCCGCCATCAAACCCAAGCTGCTTGAAGTGGGCTTCGAGATCGTGGCCAACACGCCCGAGGAATTCACCAAGTTCCAGGCCGCCGAGTTCGCGCGCTGGAAGAAGCTGATCGAGTCGCGCAACATCAAAGCGGATTGACCGTTTCATGCTGAACCCCGTCCCCGTCGGCGCCACGCCGCGCATCACCGAGCTCATCGCCATTCCTGTCGCGGGCCGCGACGGCATGCTGCTCAACCTGAGCGGGGCGCACGCGCCCTTCTTCACGCGCAACCTGCTGATCCTGCGCGACAGCGCGGGCCGCACGGGCGTGGGCGAGGTGCCCGGGGGCGAGAAGATCCGCCAGACGCTGGAGGACGCGCGCGAGCTGGTGCTGGGCCGCTCCATCGGCGACCACCAGCGCGTGCTGCGCGAACTGCACACGCGCTTCGCCGACCGCGACGCCGGCGGGCGCGGCCTGCAGACCTTCGACCTGCGCACCACCATCCACGCGGTCACCGCCATCGAATCGGCCCTGCTCGACCTGCTGGGCCAGCACCTGGAGGTGCCCGTGGCCGCGCTGCTCGGCGAAGGCCAGCAGCGCGCCTCGGTGGAAATGCTGGGCTACCTGTTTTTCGTGGGCGACCGCACCAAGACGCCCCTGCCCTACACCGATCCGGCCAGCGAGCCGGCGCACGCCGACGCCTGGTGCCGCCTGCGCCACGAGGCCGCCATGACGCCCGAGGCCATCGTGCGCCTGGCCGAGGCCGCGCGCGAGCGCTACGGCTTCAACGACTTCAAGCTCAAGGGCGGCGTGCTGCGCGGCGACGAAGAGGTCGACGCCGTGACCGCGCTGCACGAGCGCTTTCCCGACGCGCGCGTGACGCTCGACCCCAACGGCGGCTGGCTGCTGAAAGACGCCATCCGCCTGGGCCAGCGCATGCGCGGCGTGGTGGCCTACGCCGAAGACCCCTGCGGCGCCGAGGACGGCTTCTCCGGCCGCGAGGTGATGGCCGAATTCCGCCGCGCCACCGGCCTGCCCACGGCCACCAACATGGTCGCCACCGACTGGCGCCAGCTCAGCCACGCGCTGTCGCTGCAGTCGGTCGACATTCCCCTGGCCGACCCGCATTTCTGGACCATGGCCGGCAGCGTGCGCGTGGCCCAGACCTGCCGCGACTGGGGCCTGACCTGGGGCTCGCACTCCAACAACCACTTCGACGTCTCGCTGGCCATGTTCACCCACGTGGGCGCCGCCGCGCCGGGCAAGGTCACGGCCATGGACACGCACTGGATCTGGCAGGACGGCCAACGCCTCACCAAGGAGCCGCTGAAGATCGTGGGCGGCCACGTCCAGGTGCCCCAGAAGCCCGGCCTGGGCATCGAGCTCGACATGGCCGAGGTGGAGAAGGCGCACCAGCTCTACCGCCAGCACGGCCTGGGCGCGCGCGACGACGCCACCGCCATGCAGTACCTGATCCCGAACTGGACCTTCCACCCCAAGCGGCCCTGCATGGACCGCTGAGGCCGATTCCCTCGCCGGATCGCGCCCCGTTCTTTCCACACCCCCACAAGGCAACCGCATGCGACCGAACCGACTGCGCGAGATCTGGGCCCAGGGCGGCGCCGCCGTCAACGGCTGGCTCGCCATCCCCAACAGCTTCTCGGCCGAGACCATGGCCCACCAGGGCTGGGACTCGCTCACCATCGACCTGCAGCACGGCGTGGTGGACTACCAGGCCATGGTCCCCATGCTGCAGGCCGTGAGCACCACCAACACCGTGCCCGTGGTGCGCGTGCCCTGGCTGGAGCCCGGCATCCTGATGAAGGCGCTGGACGCCGGCGCCTACGGCGTCATCTGCCCCATGGTGAACACGCGCGCCGACGCCGAGAAGCTGGTGGCCTACACGCACTATGCGCCGCGCGGCACGCGCAGCTTCGGCCCGGTGCGCGCCCTGCTCTACGGCGGCGCCGACTACCCCCAGCACGCCAACGACACCATCGTCGCCTTCGCCATGATCGAAACCGCGCAGGCGCTGGACAACCTGGACGACATCCTGGCCACGCCGGGCCTGGACGCGGTCTACATCGGGCCTTCGGACCTCTCGCTCGCGCTGGGCTGCAAGCCCACCTTCGACGACCTGGACCCCAAGGCCGCCGAAGCCGTGCAGCACATCCTGGCGCGCGCCAAGGCGCACGGCGTGGTGGCCGGCATCCACAACGGCACGCCCGAGGCCGCGCTCCAGCGCATCGCCATGGGCTTCCAGTTCGTCACCGTCAGCTCCGACGCGCGGCTCATGGCCGCGGGCGCGCAGCAGGTCGTCACCACCATGCGCGGCGGCATGAAGACCAGCAAGCCCGCCAACGGCTACTGACCCCCTCCCTTCAACGGAACACTCGAATGAAAGTCGGATTCATCGGCCTGGGCATCATGGGCACGCCCATGGCCCTGCAACTGCTCAACAAAGGCCACCAGCTCACCGTGCACACGCGCCGCCAGGTGCCCGAGGCCATCACCGCCGCCGGCGGCGTGCGCGCGGCCAACGCCGCCGCCGTGGCGAAAGAGGCCGAGGTCATCATCACCATGCTGCCCGACACGCCCGACGTGGAGGCCGTGCTGTTCGGCGAACACGGCGTGGCCGAAGGCCTGAAAGGCCACGCTGGCGAGCGCAAGGTGGTGATCGACATGAGCTCCATCTCGCCCATGGCCACCAAGGACTTCGCCCAGCGCATCAACGCCCTCGGCGCCGACTACATCGACGCGCCCGTCTCGGGCGGCGAAGTGGGCGCCAAGGCCGGCACGCTCACCATCATGTGCGGCGGCGATGCGGCCGTGTTCCAGCGGATGAAGCCGCTGCTGGAATGCATGGGCAAGAACATCACCCTGGTGGGCGGCAACGGCGACGGCCAGACCACCAAGGTGGCCAACCAGATCATCGTGGCGCTCAACATCGCGGCCGTGGGCGAGGCCCTGGTCTTTGCCAGCAAGGCCGGCGCCGACCCGGCCAAGGTGCGCGAGGCGCTCATGGGCGGCTTCGCTTCCAGCCGCATCCTGGAAGTGCATGGCGAGCGCATGATCAAGCGCACCTTCAACCCGGGCTTCCGCATCAAGCTGCACCAGAAGGACCTGGGCCTGGCGCTGCAAGGCGCGCGCGAACTGGGCGTGGCCCTGCCGCAGACTGCCAACGCCGCGCAGCTGATGCAGGCCTGCGCCGCGCACAGCCTGGGTGAGCTGGACCATTCGGCGCTGGTGCAGGCGCTGGAGATCATGGCCGAGCACCCGGTGGCGAAGGGCTGACCCAGCCCCCGAACGGGGCCGGCGAGGAAGGCGCCTCATACAGCAGGCGCCGGCCCGCGGCCTCGCCCACGGGCTGCAGATCGGTGGTGCGCAGCTGCGGGTCGGTGCCCAGCTGGAACAGCAAGGGGCCGAGGGCCGGCGACTCACCCGGCGCGGGCGCCCACAGCGCGCTGATCCACTCCAGGGCCCAGCTGGGGCCCGCATCGTGGCGCCGCTCCAGGCGCGCGATGCCGCTGAGGTCGGCCATGGGAATGCGGGCCAGCAGGTCCAGCAGCGTCGTGTCCCAGGCCACCAGCGAGGTCTGCGACAAGGTCTGGCCCTTGCACGAAACCCGGTGAACCAGCAGGTACCAGGGCCGCTCCAGCGCGAGCGTGATGGCCGGCCAGTGCGTCTGGCGCGGGGCGACCTGAGAGGGGTGGAGGTGCTGGACGAGGCCGGGGGCGGTGATGAACACTTGCGAACTCCCAAAGAGCAGCCAGTGTTGCCAGCGGGAGTTGGGGGGTTGGTATGTTTTGAGCAACCAACTGGCTCACGAAATTCTGCAGATGAGACCGTGGGGCGACAGCAGCGCCTCTCCAGGGGCGGATGCCCTCGGGCGCCATCGTGGTGTTCAGCTTTGCAGGCGACCAGCCGCAGGCGTCTTACGTGGACCCGGCCGACGGCCGGGTGCTGGGCGCGTGGCAAGCCTCGGCGCTGCCGCGCTGGGTGAAGAACCTGCACCGCTCGCTGCTGTTGGGCGATGCGGGGCGCTGGGGTGCGGCGGGCGTTGCGCTGGCCATGGGCCTGGTGTGCGCCTCTGCCCTGGTGCTGCTGCTGCGCCGCATGGGGGGCTGGCGGCGCCTGGGGGCGCGGGTGCGCGGCTCACTGGCGCAACGCATTCATGTGGTCACCGGCCGGGTGGTGCTTGTGGTCCTGAGCCTCACATCGCTCACGGCGCTGACCATGAGCGCGTCCACCCTGGGCTTGGTCGCGCTGGACGCGGGGACAGAGCCCGACGTGCTGTCGGTGGCCACCGGCCAACCGGCGCTGCCCGCCGCCCAGCTGGCCCCGCTTCAAGCCATGGCCGTGCGGGACCTGCGCAAGCTGAATGTTCCCGGCACCACCGACCCAGAGGACACCTGGACAGTCGCCACGGCCCACGGTCAAGGCTGGATCGACCGGTACTCGGGGCACATGCTGGCCTGGCAGCAAGCCACCGTGGCGCAGCGCGTGTACGACCTGGCCGTGGTGCTGCACACGGGCGAATCGGCCTGGCCCTGGGCCGTGGTGCTCGGAGCCGTGG
Source organism: Hydrogenophaga sp. PML113 (assembly GCF_001777155.1). Classification (NCBI taxonomy): domain Bacteria; kingdom Pseudomonadati; phylum Pseudomonadota; class Betaproteobacteria; order Burkholderiales; family Comamonadaceae; genus Hydrogenophaga; species Hydrogenophaga sp. PML113. Next base: position 151,307 of record NZ_MIYM01000010.1, read on the forward strand.
GCGCCAGCGTGCTGCTGTTCTGGCTGTCGGGCGTGGTCATCTGGTGGCAAGCCCGCCGCCAGGCGCCAAAGATCACGGGCAACACCCCGCTGGCACAGGCCGACGTGTTGATCTACGTGGCCAGCGAAGGCGGCAGCACCTGGGGCTTTGCACAAACGCTGCAGGACGCGCTGAGCCAGCTGGGCCTGCGCGTGCACACCAGCGCGCTGGAGAACTTTCAAACCACCGCCGCCACGCGGCAGGTGTTCGTGCTGGCGGCCACCTATGGCGAAGGCCAGGCCCCGACCCACGCCAGCCATGCCCTGGCGCGCATCGCCCAGCTCAAGGCCGGCGCCGTGCCAGTGACGGTGCTGGGCTTTGGCGACCGGCAGTTCCCGGCCTTCTGCGCCTTTGCGCAAGCGCTGGACCAGACGCTGCGCGCGCAGGGCTGGCCCTCGTTGCTGCCGCTCGAATGCATCCACCGGCAATCGAGCCAGCAGTTCGCGCGCTGGGGCCTTGCCTTGGCACAGGCGCTGGGCAAACCGCTGGTGCTGGAGCATGTGCCGCGCGTTCCGCCCACCACGACGCTCACGCTGATCGAGCGCCGGGACTACAACGGTGGCGCCGGGCCGGCCACGGCGATCCTGCGCTTTGCGTGGCCGGCACAGCGCCTGGGCCAGCGCCTGCGCGGGCACGGCCTGGCGCGGTTTGCAGCGGGCGACCTCGTGGGCATCCTGCCGCCGGGGTCGGCCGTGCCGCGCTACTACTCGCTGGCCTCGGGCCAGCAAGATGGCTTCCTGGAAATCTGCGTGCGTCAGATGGCCGGCGGCCTGTGCTCCACGCATTTGCTGGGCCTGAAGCTGGGGGACGGCGTCAGCGCCTTCATCCGGGTCAACCCGGGTTTTTCGTTGCCGCGAACGCGCCGGCCCGTGCTGCTGATCGGTGCGGGCACCGGCGTGGCACCGCTGGCCGGGTTCATCCGCCGCAACCACAGGCACCGCCCCATGCACCTGTACTTTGGCGGGCGCGACCCGGCGCGGGACTTCTACTTCGGCCCCGACATCCAGCGCTGGCTCGCGGAGGGGCGCCTGACCACCTTGCACACGGCCTTCTCCCGGGTGCCCGACGGTGGGGGCTATGTGCAGGATGCCCTGCGACGCGACGCCGAACAGCTGCGCGAGCAGGTCGCACGGGGCGCCATCGTGCGCGTCTGCGGCGGCCGCGCCATGGCGCAGGGCGTCGCCGAGGCGCTGGACGCGGTGCTGGCGCCACTGCGGCTGAGCGTGGCCCAACTCAAAGCCAGCGAGCGCTATGCCGAAGACGTCTTCTGAAGCGGCTGTGACGGGCAGGCACACCACCCTGCACGGCCCGACCATGGGCACGCGCTGGTCGGCCACGCTCGACACCGACAACACCCTGGACCTGGCGGCCTTGCGCCTGGACCTTGCGGCTGCCGTGGCGCAGGTAGACGAACAGATGTCGCCCTGGAAGCCGGACAGCGACCTCATGCGCCTGAACCGCGCGCCTGTGGGCCGCTGGGTGGACCTGCCCGCTGAAATGCTGGAGGTGCTGGACTGCGCGCTCGATGTCCAGGGCCTGAGTGCGGGTGCGTTCGATCCCTGCGTGGGGGACCTGGTCGACGCCTGGGGCTTCGGCGCGGTGCGCGACGCACCCGACGCGGATGCCATCCGCGCCGCGCGCCAGCCCAGGCCGCCCACGGCGCACGCAGGCCTTGAGCTGGAACGGTCCGCCGGCCGTGCCCGAAAGAGCACGCCCCTCCAGCTCGACCTGTGCGGCATTGCCAAAGGCTACGCGGTGGACCGCATGGTCGCGGTGCTGCAACAGCACGGCGTGCGGCACGCACTGGCCGCGCTGGACGGCGAGCTGCGCGCCCTGGGTCGCCAGGCCGGCGGCGCGCCCTGGGCCGTGGCGCTCGAACGCCCCGAGGTGGGGCTGCGCACGGTGCACGGTGTCATCGAGCTGGAAGACCTGGCGGTGGCCACCTCGGGCGACTATCGGCGCTTCCTGCGGGTGGGCGATGCGCGCCTGGCCCACACCATGGACCCGCGCCGCCGGGCGCCGGTGAACAACGCGGTGGCGTCGGTCACCGTGCTGGCGCGTACTGGCATGCACGCAGACGCCTGGGCCACGGCCTTGCTGGTGGCGGGTCCCGACGACGGTCTGGCCATGGCACAACGCATGGGACTGGATGCGCTGTTCCTGCTGCGCAGGGCAGAAGGCTTGGTGGCGCTGGGGCTGGGCCGGTTGGGCGAATCCGCAGAGCCGGCCAACGGATGACCTTCGAGCGCGCCCCGCGGGGATGACGCCAGGGCCCGGTGCCGCCAGAATGCCCCTTCGCCCGAACCCATCAAGGAGGCTTCCCGCATGGCAACCCAGCAACTGCACCGTGGCCGGCTCATCGACCACATCCAGCTCGTGGTGCGCGACCTCGCGGCCTCGCAGCGCTTCTACACCGCCGTCCTCGACACCCTGGGCATTCCCATCGGCGGCAGCGACGACAGCTACTTCTGGGCCGATGAGCTCTTCGTCTCCACCGCCGACAGCATCGCCGCGCAAGGCCATCTCACCGGCCGCCACCACCTGGCCTTCCAGGCCGCCAGCCGCGCGGCGGTGGACGCCTTTCACAAGGCCGCCCTGGCCCATGGCGGGCGCGACAACGGCGCCCCTGGCGAGCGCCCCTACCACCCGGGCTACTACGCGGCTTTTGTGCTCGACCCGGACGGCAACAACATCGAGGCCGTGTACCACGGCGAGGCCGAGCGCAGCGCGGCCTCGGTCAGCATCCGCTTCTGAAGCCGGCCCCGCTCGCCCGGTTTCAGCGCGCCGGGCGGGCCTCGCCGCGCCAGGCCTTCTCGATCGCCGCGACGTCGATCTTGCGCATGGTCATCATGGCGTCGAAGGCGCGCTTGGCGGCCGCGCGGTCGGGGTCGTTGACGGCCTCGGTCAGCACCCGCGGCGTGATCTGCCAGGACACGCCCCATTTGTCCTTGCACCAGCCGCATTCGCTTTCCTGGCCGCCGTTGTTCACGATGGCGTTCCACAGGCGGTCGGTCTCGGCCTGGTCGTCGGTGGCCACCTGGAATGAGAAGGCCTCGCTCTGCTGGAAGGCGGGGCCGCCGTTGAGGCCCAGGCAGGGAATGCCCAGCACGGTGAACTCGACGGTGAGGACATTGCCCGCCTGGCCCGACGGGTAGTCGCCGGGCGCGTGCATCACGCGGCCCACCGCGCTGTCGGGAAAGGTCGCGGCATAGAAGCGCGCGGCGTCGAGCGCGTCGCGCTCGTACCAGAGGCAGATGGTGTTCTTGGCGGGCATTCAGCGTCTCCTGATGCTGTGAGCGGGCACGCCCCGCACGGCGTTGCGGGGCCCAGCTTACAGGGCCCGCGACTTGACGCCCATCAACCCGCCTCGGCGATCCCCGCCTGCGCGCGCACGGCGGTGCGGTTCGTTGACGCGCGTCAGATTGGCGGGTGCACGCCCACCTAGAGTGGCACACGGCAGGAAAGACATCCCGGCCCCACCCATCCACCCCAGGAGGCACCATGCCCACCCGACGCACCGTTTCCGTTTCGCTGCTGGCCGTCACCGCGACGGCGTCCATTCTTCTGGCCACCGGTTGCGCCAGCGCGCCGCCCGTGGCGGACAGGATGGTGGTCGACCCCATGGGCACCGTCACCACCTACCACCGCAAGAGCTCGGGCAGCCTGGGCAACTTTGACGGCACGGTGGTGTGGACCCATGCGCCAGCCACCTGGCAGGGCCAACCCGTGGTGGCCTTCGGCTCGCCACAGGCGGGGGTGGGTCTGTACGACCCGGTCAGCTTCGATCAGCTGGCCACCCTGCGGCCCGACGGCACACCGCTGATGGCGTTCAACCCGCCCATTGGCTACCGGTGGCCATTGGAGGTCGGCAAGACCTGGACGTCCAGCCACGAGCTGACCCTCTTTGCCACGGGCGGCAAGATGAAGAACACCATCCAGTGGAAGGTGCTGTCCTATGGCGACGTCACCGTGCCCGCCGGCACCTTCAAGGCGTGGCAGTTGCAGTGGACCGACAGCTTCGGCGAGGTCGAGACGCGCTGGAGCGCGCCCCAGGACGGTCTGGCCACCATCAAACGCCATGTGGAGCGGCCGGCCACCCATCCGCAAGGGGCGGGTGTGCTCGACGCCGAACTGCTGTCGCGCGTACGGCCCGCGAAATGAGCGCGACGCACGCATGAAAAAAGCCGGCCCGAGGGCCGGCTTTTGCTGCGGCAGGCGGCTTACTTGCCGCCGCGCGCCTTGGCCACGGCGGCCTGGGTTTCTTTCCACAGGTCTTCGCCCACGTTGCTGGCGATGCCGGCGTTCACCGCGCTGAGCTTCTCGCGCATGCGGTTGGCCTCGGCCGGGCTGAGCTGGTTGATCTGCATGCCCTTGCCCTTGAGCTCGGCCAGGGCCTTGTCGGCCTCGGCGCGCGTGTCCTTGCGCTCGAAGTCGCGGCTCACTTTGGCGGCGTCCGCCAGCACCTTGCGCTCGGCCGCGCTCAGCTGGTCCCACCACTTCTTGCTCACGGTCACGATCCAGGGGCTGTAGACGTGGTTGGTCACGGTGAGGTACTTCTGCACCTCGTAGAACTTGCTGGAGAGGATGGTGTTGTACGGGTTCTCCTGGCCGTCCACGGTCTTGGTTTCCAGCGCGGTGAACAGCTCGGAGAACGGCAGCGGCACGGCGTTGGCGCCCAGGGTCTTGAAGCTGTCGATGAAGACGTTGTTCTGCATCACGCGCAGCTTGATGCCGTCCAGGTCTTCCAGCTTGGCCACGGCGTGCTTGTTGTTGGTGAGGTTGCGAAAGCCGTTCTCCCAGTAGGCCAGGCCCACCAGGCCCTTCTCCTGCAGCTTGTCCATCACCTTCTGGCCCACCGGGCCGTCGAGCACGGCGTCGGCTTCCTGGGCGTTGTTGAACAGGAAGGGCGTGTCCCAGATGGCCATTTCCTTGGTGATGCCCACCAGCGTGGCGGTGGAGCCCACCATCATTTCCTGCGCGCCGCCGATGAGGGCCTGCTGCATCTGCACGTCCGAGCCCAGCGCGGCGGCGCCGATGGCGCGCACGCGCATCTTGCCGCCCGAGGCCTTCTCCACCTCTTGCGCGAACAGCTTGACCGCGCGGCCCTGGTTGGAGTCTTCGTTGAGGCCGTAGCCGAAGCGGATGATGCGCGGCTTGAAGTCCTGCGCGTGGGCCAGGCCGCCGGCCACGGTGGCCAGGGCCACCGACAGCGTGATGGCGAGTTGCTTGAATTTCATGGTCATCTCCTGGGTTGTTGGCGGCGTGCGCCGTCGGGTGAAAACGGGAAGGGGTTCAGAACATCCACTTGAGTGGCTGCAACACGATCGCGGGGAAGCCGATCAGCAAGGCCAACATGGCGACATAGACCAGCAGGAAGGGCATCACCCCGCGGATCACCGGCTCCATGCGCAGGCCGCCCACGCCGGCCACCACGTTGAGCACCGTGCCCACGGGCGGCGTGAGCAGGCCCAGGCAGCCGATGAAGATGAAGACGAAGCCGAAGTACACCGGGTCGATGCCGGCCTTGGCGGCGAGCGGCGCGAGCACCGGCGCCAGGATCAGGATGGTGGGCGTGAGGTCCATCACCATGCCCACGGCGAGCAGGAACACGGCCACCACCGCCATGAAGAGGTAGGGGTTCTGCAGCAGGGGGCCCATCACGCCGGCCAGTTCGTTGGGCAGGTCGGCCAGGGTGATCATGTAGCTGGCCGCCGTGGCGGCGCCGCACAGGAACATCACCACGCCGGTGGTGCGGGCGGCGTCCACGAACACGCGGTACAGGCCCGCCACGCTGAGCTCGCGGTACACGAACATGGCCACGATGAGCGCGTACACGGCCGCCACCACCGCCGCCTCGGTGGGCGTGAACAGGCCCAGCCGAAGGCCGCCGATGATGATCACCGGCATGAACAGCGCCCAGATGCTGGAGCTCAGCACCGCGCGACGCTGCGCCCAGCTGGTCTTCTCGGCCACGGGCAGCTGTTCCTTGCGCGAGACGCGGCGCCACACCAGGACCAGGCTCACCGCCATCAGCAGGCCAGGCACGATGCCCGCGAGGAACAGCTTGCTGATCGAGGTGTTGGTGGTCACGCCGTAAATCACCATGGGCATGGACGGCGGGATGATGGGCGCGATGATGCCGCCCGAGGCGATGAGGCCGGCGCTGGTGCCCTCGGGGTAGCGCTGCTGGCGCATCATGGGCAGCAGCAGCGTGGCCAGCGCGGCGGTGTCGGCGATGGCCGAGCCGCTCATCGAGGCCAGCATGACGGAGGCCGCGATCGCCACGTAACCCAGGCCGCCCGGGATGTGCCCCACGAAGGCGCGGGCCAGGTCGATGATGCGCCGGCTCAGGCCGCCGGCGTTCATGAGCTCGCCAGCCAGGATGAAGAAGGGCACGGCGAGCAGGGGGAAGCTGTCGAAGCCGGCCTGCACGTTCTGCGCCAGCAGCTGGGCGTCGAAGAAGTCGAGCTGCACCATCAGCGCCAGCGCCGTGAGCATGAGCGCGAAGGCGATGGGCACGCCCACCGTCATGGCGGCGAACAGCACCAGCAGGAAGAGCGCGATGGTCATGCGGCACCTCCTTCGCGCCCGCCGCGCAGCTCGTTCACGGCCTGCAGCGCCAGCAGCAGGGCCATGCACACGCCCATCACGAAGATGGCGCCCGCCGCCAGCGACAGCGGGTAGTTCATCACCGGGCTGCGGCTGTTCATGCCCACCACCACCTGGGCCCAGGCGCCGGCGATGAGGTAGTACAGCGACAGGCCGATGAGCGCGCGCGTGAGCCAGCGCAGGGCCGCCGCGGGCTTGCCGCTCAGGCGCGTGGTCACCAGATCGAAGCCCAGGTGCTTGCCCTCGGCGAAGGTCAGCGTGGCCGCGACGGAGACCAGCCAGACGAACAGCAGGCGGGACAGCTCCTCGGACACCACCCAGCCCGTGCCCCACACGTAGCGCAGCACCACGTTGCCGAACACCGCCACCACCATGCCCAGCAGACACAGGGCCAGCAGGCCCTCGGCCAGGTGCTTGATCGCGTTCAGGGCTTTCATGCGCGCACCTCCTCGTCCGGCGCGGGCACGGCGCGCACCCAGTCCGCCACGGCGTTCACGAGTTCGGGCAGCGGGCGCATGGCATCCAGCGCCAGCACGCCGGGCTCCAGCGAAGGATCTTCCAGCGCCTCGAACTGGCTGTCGACCAGGCTCACCGGGAACAGGTGGCCGGGGCGCGTGGCCACGCGATCGCGCGCCTGCTCGCGGCTCAGTTGCAGGAACACGAAGCGCAGGCCCGGGGCCGCGGCGCGCAGGCGCTCGCGGTAGCGGCGCTTGAGCGAGGAGCAGGTGAGCACCACGCCGTCGGCGCGCGCGGCGAGCTGGGCGGCCAGGGTGTCGAGCCAGGCGGCGCGGTCCTCGTCGCTGAGGGCGATGCCGCCGCGCATCTTGGCCAGGTTGGCGGGCGGGTGGAAATCGTCGCCCTCCAGCAGCGGCAGGCCCAGCGCGGCAGCGCTTTGCTGGCCGAGGCTGGATTTGCCGCAACCGGCCACGCCCATGACGACGAGGCGGGTGGGAACAGGGTTCAAAGCCATTTGGTAGCGCTGTCCAATGAATCCGAAAGAAACGGCCCTGGGAACAGGACCGTCTGCGGGTGTCGCGTTCACTCGGGGATCGCTCTGAACTGTGTGATGATCAGGGCGAATCCGGATGCGAAGGCCGCTATGGTAGCGCTATCCTATTGCCGATCCGCACCACCCATCGACAGGGAAAACCCTTGCCCCCCACCCCGCCGCCGACCGAACGCCGCCGCCGCCCCAGCGGGCGCATCACCTTGCAGGACGTGGCCCGCGAGGCCGAGGTCAGCCCCATCACCGCCTCGCGCGCGCTGCGCGGCGAGCGCGGTGTGGCCGCCGAGCTGGTGGAGCGCGTGAAGACCGCCGCCGATCGCCTGGGCTACGTGCCCGACCCGGCCGCGCGCGCCCTGGCCTCGGCGCGCGGCACCCAGGTGCCGGTGCTGGTGCCGCTGCTGTCCAACGCCCTGTTCGTGGACGTGATCGAGGCCGTGCACCGCGTGCTGCTGCCGCACGGCTACCAGCCGCTGATCGGCGTGACGCACTACGACCCAATGGAGGAAGAGCAGCTGCTGCGCAGCTACCTCGCGCAGCGCCCGGCCGGCGTGCTGCTCACCGGCTTCGACCGCACCGAGGCCGCGCGCCAGATGGTGGCGGCCAGCGGCATGCCCTGCGTGTACCTGATGGAACTGACCGAGGCGCCCGGCGTGCACTGCGTGGGCTTCTCGCAGCAGGACGCGGGCCACGCCATCACCCAGCACCTGCTGGACCGGGGGCGCCGGCGCATCGCCTTCGTGGCCGCGCAGCTCGACCCGCGCGTGCTGCAGCGCGCCGAGGGCTACCGCCGCTGCCTGCGCGCGGCCGGCCTGTACGACGCCCGGCTCGAACTGCTGAGCCCCCAGCCCTCGTCCATGCGCCTGGGCGGCGAGCTGCTGGAGGACCTGCTGCGCACCCGGCCCGAGGTGGACGCGGTCTTCTTCTGCAACGACGACCTGGCGCAGGGCGGCCTGCTCGCGGCCTTGCGCCTGGGCGTGAGCGTGCCGCAGCGGCTGGCCGTGGCCGGCTTCAACGACCTGTCGGGCAGCGACCAGATGCTGCCGCCGCTGACCACCGTGCGCACGCCGCGCCGCGCCATCGGCGAGACGGGCGCGCGCATGCTGCTGTCGCTGCTGCGCGGGGAGGCGGTGCCCACCAACAGCGCCGACCTGGGGTTCGAGCTGGTGGTGCGCGGCAGCAGCTGAACCCGGCGCGGCCCGGCGGCCTTGTTACAGCTCGCAACCAGTGCCGCTGGCCGCCTTAACCCGTCTTAACCTGGGCATTGGACAATTCCGGCCCATGTTTTCGACCCTCCCCCGCCGGGCGACGCTCGCCCTGGCGCTCGTCGCCGCGATCGCCGCCGCGCTGCCAGCCAGCGCCCCCGCCTTCGAACTCCCCTCGCTCGACCCCATCGTCCACTACCAGCCCAAGCTGCCCCTGCAGGTGCTGACGGCCGATGGCGAAGAGATCGCGCAGTTCGGCGCCGAGCGGCGCGAGTACGTGCCGCTGGAGCGCATCCCCCTGCAGCTGCAGCAGGCCGTGCTGTCGGTGGAAGACGCGCGCTTTCGCGAGCATTCCGGCGTGGATCCCAAGGGCATGGCGCGCGCGCTGGTGGCCGCCATCACCGGCGGGCGCAAGCAGGGCGCCTCCACCATCACGCAGCAACTGGTGCGCACCATGCTGCTCACGCGCCAGTTCTCGGCCGAGCGCAAGGCCAAGGAGATCTGGCTGGCGCTCAAGCTGGAGAACGAGCTCTCCAAGGACCGCATCCTGGAGATCTACCTCAACGAGATCTTCCTGGGCCAGCGCGCCTACGGCTTCGCCGCCGCCGCACAAACCTACTTCGGCAAACCGCTGGACAAGCTCACGCTGGCCGAGAACGCCATGCTCGCGGGCCTGCCGCAGAACCCGTACTACGCCAACCCGGTGGCCAACCTGGAGCGCGCCACGCAGCGCCAGCGCGTGGTGCTGGAGCGCATGCGCGCCACCGACGCCATCACCGACGAACAGCTGGCCCAGGCCAAGGCCGAAAAGCTGCGCCTGCGCACGCCCGGCCAGCGCAGCGTGCACGCGGCGCACGTGGCCGAGATGGCGCGGCAGGCGGTGGTGGAGCGCTTCGGCACCGAGGCCTATTCCAAGGGCCTGCGGGTGACCACCTCGCTGCTGGCGGCCGATCAGCGCGCGGCACACGCGGCCGTGCAGCGCGGCGTGCTGGCCTTCGACCGGCGCGGCGCCTGGCGCGGGCCGGAAGACAAGGAAACCCTGCCCGCCGGCAATGGCGCCGAGCTGGAACGCGCCGCCGCCGAGGCCCTGAAGGACCACCGCGACGACGAGACCCTGCGCGTGGGCATCGTGCTCGAGGCCAGCCCCAAGGCCCTGCGGGTGCAGCTCGCCAACGGCGAACGCATCAGCGTGCAAGGCGAGGGCCTGCGCTGGGCGCAGCGCGGGCTCGACGCCAAGGCCAAGGCACCCCTCAAGATCGAACGCGGCGCCATCGTGCGTGTGGTGAGCACCGGCAAGACCAAGGACAGGAAGGGCGATGTCTGGGCCATTTCGCAATGGCCCGAGGCGGAGGCCGCGCTCGTCTCCATGGACCCGCGCACCGGCCGCATCCGCGCGCTGGTGGGCGGCTTCGACTTCACGCGCCAGCCCTTCAACCACGTGACGCAGGGCTGGCGCCAGCCGGGCTCGGCGCTCAAGCCGCTGCTGTACTCGGCCGCGCTGGAGTCGCGCGTGATGCCGGCCACGGTGGTGGACGACCTGCCCTTCACCGCCGCCAATGGCTGGAGCCCGTCCAACAGCAACGGCCAGCACCAGGGGCCGATCAGCGTGCGCGAGGCGCTGGCGCGCTCCAGCAACCTGGCCAGCGTGCGCGTGCTGCAGCACACCGGCACGCCGGCCGCGCGCGAGTGGCTCGCCCGCTTCGGACTGGACCCCGCGCGCCAGCCCGACGACCTGACCCTGGCCCTGGGCACCGGCAGCGTCACGCCGCTGCAGATGGCGCAGGCCTACGCCACGCTGGCCAATGGCGGCTGGCGCGTCTCGCCGGTGGTGATCGAGAAGATCACCGACGCGCAGGGCAAGCTGCTGTTCGAGGCGCCCCCCGCCGCGCCACTGGCCGAAGAAGACCGCGCCATCCCGGCGCGCAACGCCTACGTGATGGGCAGCCTGCTCAACGAGGTGACGCGCAGCGGCACCGCCGCGCGCGCGCAGGCCGTGCTCAAGCGCACCGACGTCTATGGCAAGACCGGCACCACCAACGACGCGGTGGACGCCTGGTTCGCGGGCTACCAGCCCACGCTGGCCGCCACCGTGTGGGTGGGCTACGACCAACCGCGCAGCCTGGGCCGCAGCGAATCGGGCGGGCGCGCGGCGCTGCCGATCTGGATCGACTACATGGGCGCGGCGCTCAAGGGCCAGCCGGTGGTGCCGGTGCCCGCGCCGCCCGAGGGACTGGTGCGCGAAGGCGATGACTGGCTGTACGCCGAGTGGCGCGACGGCGGCTGGGTGTCGCAGATCTCGGACACCGCCGGCACCCAGTACAAGACGAACTTCGGCGGCGAGATCGGCAAGCTCTTCGATTCCATCGGCAACTGGCTGCGCAGCGGCACGCGGCCGACGCCGCCCGGCGAGTGAGACCGGCCGCGGCCCCGCCACCGGGGCCTTGGCCGCTCAGCCAACGGTCGTGGCCTCGTCCAACAGGCGCCAGAGGTCGGGGTCTTCCCTCGCGTCACACAGCTGCAGGAACACCGCCAGCACCAGGTCGGGGTCGATCTCTTCCATCGGCCCCGTGAGCAGTTCGCGCAGGGTGGACGGGTCGAGCAGCCCCAGGCGCATCACCCGCACGATCTCCTGCGCATGGATTTCGCTGCGGTGCCCGATGGCCGCGCGGCGCGTGGCGAAGGACACCCCGCTCAGCGACACCTGATCGCTCATGGGCAGCCACTCCTGCTGCACGAAGCCGTCGGCGAGATCGGGATCGTTGTGCAGGTGGAAGAAGAAGAAGGCCCTGAGCCCGCCCACGCAGTGGGCCAGGAAGTAGTCGCCCCGGCCCAGGCCACGCCACAAGGGCTTGATGAACACGTCCCTGAGACCGGACCAAGGCGACGGTCCGCCGGAAACCAGGTGCGTGCTCCCCAGCAGCAGGTTCTGACAGACCACCGCGCGCAGGGCCTGCAGTGTCGCGCCCCCCGGCAAAGGATGGGGCAGGCTCATGTACACGGCGCGGACCCGGTCGAAGGTCTGGAGGAAGGTGATGAGTGTTTTCACCAGCCCCACATCGCGCGGCCCCGGCATGCCACCGCAGCAGACGATCCTCAGCTCGCGCAAGGTGTCATGCCGCTCCGGATTCATCAGGGCCTGGAGGAGCGCCACGGTGGTGTCCACCCGGTGGGTGCCCAGGGTGAGGTTCAGGGGGTGCAGCCATTCCACGAGCCAGGCCGCCAGCGGGGCCTCGTCCGCGCCGTCCACGCCCAGCCGGACCGTCGGCACACGGGCCATGGGCCGCAGGGGGAGCCCTTCGGGCGCCGCCCAGCCGTCCACCACCGCCTGGGGCTGGATCTCCACCTCGACGTGGCGCAGCGAGGGCTGCCCCACCACCCGGGTCCACAGCAGCATCCAGGCTTGCCCGTCCAGGCGCCCGCTCACCCGCAGTTCGATCGAATGCAGCAGGGGATGGGGCGTCGCCAGCCACTCGGCCAGCGGCCCGATGGTGGCGGGGGTGAGCGAGAGGTTCAGGCACAGGGGCACCTGGGCATTCGTCAGGCGCGTGTACGCCCCCGCATCGGGCAAGGCCGCGAGACGCCACTGGTGGCCGGGGCTGAGCACCGCCACGGCGCGCAGCAGCGCGTCTTCGCCGGGGGTCTTCATGGCGAGCGTCGACAGCACGCTGGCCGCCTGTATTTCCAGGGCACGGCCCCGCACGTCGCACAGCGCCATGTTCAAGAAGTCGGCGAGCGTCGGGTCGGGCGGGTTCCGGACCCAGGCCGGGTCGCCCACGATCAAGGGGCGCACGGAAGCGCCACTCAACACGAGGCAGGCCTTGGAGCCGGCGAGCGCCCAGCGCAGGGGCGCGGGGATCGGCCGCTGGATGTCGTGGTCCACCGTGACCGTGAGACCCACCAGCCGGCCTTGCGCCACCAGGGAGTCCAGGGTGGCCAGCAACGGCGCCAGCGCCGAGGCGTCGATATGGACCGACAGGTGCAGGTGCAGGGCCGGCACCTCGGCGTCGGCCCGCTGCAGGGACTGGACCAGCGCGTCGACCGCGCTCGGCCCGTCGATGCGGATCGGTTGCGCGCCGGGGTGGGAGGGACCGTCGCGGGAGGGCGCTCGGCGCTGCGGATCGGTGGTGCGCGTGAGGCGGTCGGACGAGAGCGATCGTTGAAAGCGGTGCATGGCGGTCGCAGGGGAACGGGCGTGGGGGGAATCGAACCCGCCCTGCGTTGCCGCGGTGGGCGGTTCGTTCCCCCGACACGCCCGGCTTGAGCGAACCCAAAGAACCCGTCCCCGCCTGCCGCACGCGCCACTCAGCCGGCCAGCCGCCGCGCGTACTCCGCCTCCAGCCGCGTGTGCAGTTCCCAGTAGCGCGGTCGGGCCTCGCCCCGCACCCGCGTCACCAGCAGGTCCAGGTGGGCGTGCCAGCCGGCCGAGACACTGAGCATGTCCTCCAGGCCGCGCAGGCGCTGGTGCGTGACCACCAGGCGCACGCCGCCGCCCGATTCGCTCAGCTCGTAGCGCACCTCGCCCTGGTCGCCCCAGGTGTGGGCCAGCAGGCGCGGCGGCTCGCAGGCCGTCACCACACCGGTCAACCGTGCGCTGTCGGCCATGTCCGCGTACCGGGGTGGCGCGGGGTCGTCGGCGTAGGTCAGCTCCTTGTGGCGGAACTCCAGGCGCACCGCGCCGCCCACGCGCAGCTCCAGCGTGCCGCGCGCCATCCATTGCTCGCGTTTGTCGTTCTCGGTGAGCCAGGCCCAGATGTCCTGGACCGAGCCGGGCAGCTGGCGTTCGATGCGCACGGTGTCGTTGGACAAGCGTTCGCCGTAGAGGGAATCCGTCGTCATGGTTTTCTCCGTTGGGGGGATGAAGGCGCGGCGCGCACCAGGCGCTCGAGGGTGTCGAGCCGCTCGGTCCAGAACCGCTCGTAGTGGCGCAACCACTCCATGCCCGCGTGCAGTGGCCCGGCCTCGAGGCGGCAGGTGTGCGTGCGCCCTTGCACCGTGCGCCGCACGAGGCCGGCGCGCTCCAGCACCTGGATGTGCTTGGAGGCGGCCGCCAGCGACATGTCCAGCGGCGCGGCCAGCTCGCTCACCGACAGCGCCTCGCCCGCCAGGCGCTGCAGCATGTCGCGGCGGGTGGGGTCGGCCAGGGCCTTGAAGACGGCGTCGAGATCGGCGGAGGAATGTTGTTCAACCATGTGATTGAATTTAATCGCGGCCCGATAAATACTCAACCACTCGGTTTATCTTTCTGACGAACGGCGACGCCAAAAAAAAGAAGCCGGCGCGAGGCCGGCTGTTCAGGGAGGGCGCGCCCGCTCAGGCCGCGCAGAGCCGTGCCTTCGCCTCGGCGTACTCGCGCTGCAAGCGCGCCACCAGCTCGCCCGCGCCCATCACCTCGCGGATGGCGCCGATGCCCTGGCCGCAGCCCCAGATGTCGCGCCAGGCCTTGGCGGCGTTGCTGCCCTCGCCGGTGGCGAAGTTCATCTTGCTCGGGTCGCTCTGCGGCAGATTGTCCGGGTCCATGCCGGCGTTGCGGATGGAGCCCTTGAGGTAGTTGCCGTGGATGCCGGTGTAGAAGTTGCTGTAGACGATGTCGTCGGAGTTGCTGTCCACGATCATCTGCTTGTAGCCCTCGACCGCGCGCGCCTCGTGGGTGGCGATGAAGGCCGAGCCGATGTAGGCCAGGTCCGCGCCCATGGCCTGCGCGGCCAGGATGGCGCCGCCCGAAGCGATCGCGCCCGACAGCGCCACCGGGCCGCCGAACCACTCGCGGATCTCCTGGACCATGGCGAAGGGGCTCTTCACGCTGGCGTGGCCGCCCGCGCCCGCGGCCACCGGGATCAGGCCGTCGGCGCCCTTCTCGATCGCCTTGTGCGCGAACACGTTGTTGATGACGTCGTGCATGACGATGCCGCCCCAGGCGTGCACGGCCTGGTTCACGTCCTCGCGCGCGCCCAGGCTGGTGATGACGATGGGCACCTGGTACTTGGCGCACAGCTGCATGTCGTGCTCGAGCCGGTCGTTGCTCTTGTGCACGATCTGGTTGATGGCGAAGGGCGCGGCCGGGTGGTCGGGGTGGGCCTTGTTGTGCGCGGCCAGGCCTTCGGTGATCTCGGCCAGCCACTCGTCCAGTTGCGAGGCCGGGCGCGCGTTGAGCGCCGGCATCGACCCCACCACGCCGGCCTTGCACTGCGCCAGCACGAGCTTGGGGTTGCTGATGATGAACAGCGGCGAGCCGATCACCGGGAACTTGAGGTTCTTGAGGACCGGGGGCAGGTAACGCTCGGGTGCAGGCATGTTGTCTCCGTGAAGGGGATCGGTCGGTGTCGCTCAGAAGGCTTCGATGGCCATCGCCGTCACGCCCTCGGCGCCGTCGACGATGGAGGCGGCCACGCCCGGCGCGCGGCTGAGGATGTGGTCGGCATAGAAACGCGCGGTGGTGATCTTCGCGTCCATGAAGGCCTTGTCCTGTCCCTTGGCCGACAGCGCCTCGGCCACCAGCAGCGCGCGCGCCATCTGCCAGCCCGCCACCAGGTTGCCCGCCAGCATGAGGTAGGGCACGCTGCCCGCGAAGGCGGCGTTGGGGTTGCCCTTGGTGTTGGCGACGATGAAGTCCACCGCCTGCTCGAAGGCCTCGCGCGCGGCCGCCAGGCGCTTGCCCACGGCCTGGGCGTTGCCACTGCCTTTGGCGAGCTCGGCCTCGGTCTGGCGGATCTGCGCGGCGATGGCCTTAGCCACGGTGCCGCCGTCGCGCGCGGTCTTGCGGCCCACCAGGTCGTTGGCCTGGATCGCCGTGGTGCCTTCGTAGATGGTGAGGATCTTGGCGTCGCGGTAGTGCTGGGCCGCGCCGGTCTCCTCGATGAAGCCCATGCCGCCGTGCACCTGCACGCCCAGGCTGGTGACTTCCAGGCTCATCTCGGTGCTGTAGCCCTTCACCAGCGGCACCAGGAACTCATAGAAGGCCTGGTTCTGCCGGCGCACCTCGGCGTCGGCGTGGTGGTGCGCGGCGTCGTAGGCGGCCGCGGCCACGCTGGCCATGGCGCGGCAGCCTTCGGTGGCGGCGCGCATGGTCATGAGCATGCGCTTCACATCGGGGTGGTGGATGATGGGCGCGGCGGTGTTCATGCTGCCGTCCACCGGGCGGCTCTGCACGCGCTCGCGCGCGTAGCCCACAGCCTGCTGGTAGGCGCGCTCGCTGATGGCGATGCCCTGCACGCCGACCGCGTAGCGCGCGGCGTTCATCATGATGAACATGTACTCGAGGCCACGGTTCTCCTGGCCCACCAGGGTGCCGATCGCGCCGCCGTTGTCGCCGTATTGCAAAACGGCCGTGGGGCTGGCCTTGATGCCCAGCTTGTGCTCGATGCTGACGCAGTGCACGTCGTTGCGCGCGCCCAGGCTGCCGTCCTGGTTGACCAGGAACTTGGGCACGGTGAACAGGCTGATGCCCTTGACGCCCTCGGGCGCGCCGGTCACGCGCGCCAGCACCAGGTGCACGATGTTGTCGGCCATGTCGTGCTCGCCGTAGGTAATGAAGATCTTGGTGCCGAAGATCTTGTAGGTGCCGTCGGGCTGCGGTTCGGCGCGCGTGCGCACGGCGGCCAGGTCCGAGCCGGCCTGCGGCTCGGTGAGGTTCATGGTGCCGGTCCACTCGCCGCTCACCAGCTTGTGCAGGTAGGTGGCCTTCTGCTCATCGCTGCCGGCGGTCAGCAGGGCCTCGATGGCGCCGTCGGTGAGCAGGGGGCACAGCGCGAAGCTCAGGTTGGCGCTGTTGAGCATTTCGCCGCAGGCCGAGCCGATGGTCTTGGGCAGGCCCTGGCCGCCGAAATCCACCGGGTGCTGCAGGCCCTGCCAGCCGCCCTCGGCGTACTGGCGGTAGGCGTCCTTGAAGCCGGGCGTGGTGGTGACCACGCCGTCCTTCACCGAGGACGGCTTGAGGTCGCCCTCGCGGTTGAGCGGCGCCACCACGCCTTCGTTGAGCTTGGCGCACTCCTCCAGCACGGCCTGGGCGGTCTCCAGGCCCGAGTCCTCGAAACCGGGCAGTTGAGCCACCTGGTCGATGCGCGCCAGGTGCTCGATGTTGAACAGCATGTCCTTGACGGGGGCGGTGTAGCTCATGGCTCAATGTCTCCAGGGGTGCGCCCACACGGAAAACGGTCGGCGCGATGCAAAAAAAGGGCATCGCACGCGATGCCCTTGGGGTGCTCTTCGGATCAGAGCGCCTTGACCAGCTCGGGCACGGCCTCGAACAGATCGGCCTCCAGGCCGTAGTCGGCTACGCTGAAGATCGGCGCCTCCGGGTCCTTGTTGATCGCCACGATCACCTTGGAGTCCTTCATGCCCGCCAGGTGCTGGATGGCGCCCGAGATGCCGGCGGCGATGTAGAGCTGCGGCGCCACGATCTTGCCCGTCTGGCCCACCTGCA
>NZ_MIYM01000011.1:0-90896 GCF_001777155.1 Hydrogenophaga sp. PML113
GATCTGGTTCGCCTACGTGCTCGCCCTCGTCTTCCTTCTCTTCCGACCCCAAGGGTTGTTCGGCGAGAAGATCATCGATCGCGTCTGAGGAGCTGACCATGTTCTATCGCGAAAACGGTCAGTTCAAGACCTCCTACCGCGCCGACCAGCAGATCTTCCCCATCGACCAGGACCGGTGGCTCGTGCTGGCCCTCATCGCACTGGCCTTCGTGGCGGTGCCGCTGCTGGCCAGCGACTACATGATGCGCGCGATCCTGATCCCCTTCCTGATCATGTCGCTGGCCGCGCTGGGCGTGAACATCCTGGTGGGCTACTGCGGCCAGATCTCGCTGGGCTCGGGCGCCTTCATGGCGGTGGGCGCCTACATGGCCTACAACTTCTTCGTGCGCATCCCTGGCATGCCGTTGGTGCCCGCCCTGCTGCTGGGCGGCCTGTGCGCCACGGTGTTCGGCGTGCTGTTCGGCCTGCCCAGCCTGCGCGTCAAGGGCCTGTACCTCGCTGTCGCCACGCTGGCCGCTCAGTTCTTCGCCGACTGGATGTTCCTGCGCGTGAAGTGGTTCGTGAACGACTCGCCCTCGGGTTCGGTGTCGGTCAACCACCTGCAGATCTTCGGCCTGCCGATCGAAAGCGCGGTGAGCAAGTACCTGTTCTGCCTGGCGGTGCTGGTCGTGCTGGCGCTGCTGGCCAAGAATCTGGTGCGCAGCGCCATCGGCCGCGAGTGGATGGCCATCCGCGACATGGACGTGGCCGCCGCGGTCATCGGCATCCGCCCGATGTACGCCAAGCTCACCGCCTTCGCCGTCTCCAGCTTCATCATTGGCGTGGCCGGTGGCCTGTGGGCCTTCGTCTACCTGGGCGCCTGGGAGCCCGCCGCCTTCGGCGTGGACCTGTCCTTCCGCCTGCTGTTCATGGTGATCATCGGCGGCCTGGGTTCCATCATGGGCGCCTTCTTCGGCGCGGCCTTCATCGTGGTGCTGCCCATCGTGCTCAACCAGGCGCTGCCCGCTCTCGGCGAACTGTTCGGCGTGAGCCTGTCCACCGCCGCCGTCTCGCACGTCGAGCTCATGGTCTTCGGTGGCCTGATCGTCTGGTTCCTGATCGTCGAGCCGCATGGACTGGCCAAGCTGTGGTCCATCGGCAAGCAGAAGCTGCGGCTGTGGCCCTTCCCCCACTGAACCCGCCCCGAAATTTCTTCCCCGTTTTTCGCCCGCGTCAACTTCATCCACAGGAGACAAACCATGAAGCTTCGCCATCTGGTCCTTGCCGTCGCCGCGCTGGCGTGCGGCGCAACTTCGCTGGTGGCCACCAGCGCCTTCGCCCAGGCCAAGGAGCAGTTCTTCCCGCTCCTGTCGTACCGCACGGGGCCCTACGCGCCCAACGGCACCCCCTGGGCCAACGGCAAGCAGGACTACCTCAAGCTCATCAACGCACGCGATGGCGGCATCAACGGCGTCAAGCTCACGTTCGAGGAATGCGAGACCGGCTACGCCACCGACCGCGGCGTGGAGTGCTATGAGCGCCTCAAGAGCCGCCCAGGCGTGACCCTGTTCGACCCGCAGGCCACCGGCATCACCTTCGCGCTGACCGAGAAAGTCCCCACCGACAAGATCCCGCTGATCACGCTGGGCTACGGCCTGTCGGTCTCGCAGGACGGCAACGCCTTCAAGTGGAACTTCCCGCTCATGGGCAGCTACTGGACGGGCGCCGACATCCTGATCCAGCACATCGGCCAGAAGGAAGGCGGCCTGGACAAGCTCAAAGGCAAGAAGATCGCCCTGGTCTACCACGACTCGCCCTTCGGCAAGGAACCCATCCCCCTGCTGCAGGAACGCCAGCGCATGCACGGCTTCGACCTGCAGCTGATCCCCGTGACCGCGCCCGGCGTGGAGCAGAAAGCCGCCTGGCTGCAGGTGCGCCAGAGCCGCCCCGACTACGTGCTGCTGTGGGGCTGGGGCGTGATGAACTCCACCGCCCTCAAGGAGGCCCAGGCCACGGGCTACCCGCGCGAGAAGATGTACGGCGTGTGGTGGGCCGGCGCCGAACCCGACGTGAAGGACGTGGGCCAGGGCGCCAAGGGCTACAACGCGCTCGCGCTCAACACCTCGGGCCAGCAGCCCAAGGTGATCCAGGACATCCTCAAGCTGGTGCACGACAAGGGCCAGGGCACCGGTCCGAAGGACGAGGTGGGCTCGGTGCTGTACACGCGCGGCGTGATCATCCAGATGCTGGGCGTGGAAGCCGTTCGCCGCGCGCAGGAGCGCTTTGGCAAGGGCAAGGTCATGACGGGCGAGCAGGTGCGCTGGGGCCTGGAGAACCTGGCGCTGGACCAGAAGAAGCTCGACGCGCTGGGCTTCGCCGGCGTCATGCGCCCGCTGTCCACCTCGTGCAACGACCACATGGGCTCGACCTGGGCGCGCGTGCACACCTGGGACGGCGCCAAGTGGAACTTCAGCTCCGACTTCATGCAGGCCGATGAGCAGATCATCAAGCCCATGGTGAAGGCGGGCGCCGACAAGTACCTGGCCGACAAGAAGATGTCGCGCCGGGCCGCCTCGGACTGCGGTTCCTGATCCCTCCTGCGCCGCGCCTCGCGCGCGGCGCCATCTGCAAGGGCGGCGCGCTGCCCTTGCACATGGACACGAAGGAATCCCCATGAGCACCGACCCATCCATCGTCCTCAACGTCAACGGCATCGAGGTCATCTACAACCACGTGATCCTGGTGCTCAAGGGCGTCTCGCTGAGCGTGCGCGAGGGCCAGATCGCGGCCATCCTGGGCGGCAACGGCGCGGGCAAGACCACCACGCTGCGCGCCGTCTCCAACCTGCTCAAAGGCGAGCGCGGCGAGGTCACCAAGGGCAGCATCGAGCTGCGCGGCGAGCGCATCGAGAACCTCTCGCCGGCCGACCTCGTGCAGCGCGGCGTGGTGCAGGTCATGGAGGGGCGCCACTGCTTCGCGCACCTCACCATCGAGGAGAACCTCATGACCGGCTCCTACACCCGCAAGGACCGCGCCGAGGTCGCGCGCAACCTGGAGAAGGTCTACACCTACTTCCCGCGCCTGAAGACGCGGCGCACCAGCCAGGCCGCCTACACCAGCGGGGGCGAGCAGCAGATGTGCGCCATCGGGCGCGCGCTCATGGCCAACCCCAGCGTGGTGCTGCTCGACGAGCCCAGCATGGGTCTGGCGCCGCAGATCGTGGAGGAGGTCTTCGAGATCGTGAAGGACCTCAACCACAAGGAGCGCGTGACCTTCCTGCTGGCCGAGCAGAACACCAACATGGCGCTGCGCTACGCCGACTACGGCTACATCATGGAGAGCGGGCGCATCGTCATGGACGGCCCCGCGCCCGAGCTGCGCAACAACGAGGACGTCAAGGAGTTCTACCTCGGCATGGGCGGTGGTGAACGCAAGAGCTTCAAGGACGTGAAGAGCTACAAGCGGAGGAAAAGGTGGCTGGCGTGATGAATCCGTTCTTCGATTCGCTGGAGACGCGCGCCCCCGCGCAACGAGAGGCCGAGCAGATGGCCGCGCTGGCGCGGCAGGTCGCGCACGCGCAGGCCCACAGCCCAGCCTTCGCCGAGATCCTGAGCGGAGTGGACGCGGCCGGCGTGAACAGCCGTGCCGCGCTGGCGAAGCTGCCGGTCACGCGCAAAAGCAGCCTGCTGGGACGCCAGCGCGCCCAGGTCGCCCGCGACCCTTTCGGCGGCTTCAGCGCCCTGGTGCGGGGACCGGCGATGACGCGCCTGTACGCGTCGCCCGGTCCGATCTACGAACCCGAGGGCGCCACGCGCGACTACTGGCGCACGGGCCGCGCCCTGTTCGCCGCGGGCTTTCGCGCGGGCGAACTGGTGCACAACGCCTTCAGCTACCACATGACACCGGGCGCCTTCATCCTGGAGTCGGGCGCGCACGCGGTGGGCTGCACCGTCTTTCCCGCCGGCACCGGCCAGACCGAACAGCAGCTGCAGGCCATGGCCGAGCTGCGGCCCGAGGGCTATACCGGCACGCCCAGCTTCCTGCGCATCCTGATCGAGAAGGCCGCCGAGACCGGCGCGGACCTCTCATCCCTGACGAAGGCGGTGGTGGGCGGAGAGGCCTGCCCGCCCAGCCTGACCGCCTGGTTCGCCGAACGCGGCGTGGCCGTGTACCAGACCTATGCCACCGCCGACCTCGGCCTGGTGGCCTATGAAACCGCCGCCCGCGAGGGCCTGGTGGTGGAGGAACAGGTGATCGTGGAGATCGTGCGTCCAGGCACGGACGATCCCGTGGCCGAAGGCGAGGTCGGTGAGCTGGTGGTCACCTCGCTCAACCCGGCCTACCCGCTGATCCGCTTCGGCACCGGCGACCTCTCGGCCATGCTGCCGGGCGCCTGCCCCACGGGCCGCACGGCGCCGCGCATCAAGGGCTGGATGGGCCGCGCCGACCAGACCACCAAGGTGCGCGGCATGTTCGTGCACCCCTCGCAGGTGGCCGACATCGCGCGCCGCTTCCCGCAGATCCGCAAGGCCCGCCTGGTGGTCAGCGGCGAGATGGCCAGCGACCAGCTCTGCCTGCGCGTGGAAGCCGAGCCGGGCGGCCAGGCTGCCGAGGCGCTGCGCGAAAGCATCGCCGCCGCCGTGCGCGATATCACCAAGCTGCGCGGCGAGGTGGAGCTGGTGGCGCCCGGCAGCCTGCCCAACGACGGCAAGGTGATCGAGGACGCCCGCAGCTACCGCTGAAGGGCGCCGGGACAGGGGTTTGTACGGGTGGGGGGCTACGTATTTCCCGCGATGGCCGCCCCCGTGGGCCCGCATAGCATGCGCGGGTCATTAACCTCCCTACAGGAGACAACCATGAAACAGCTCGTCACCCTGGCCCTGGGCACAACCCTGGCGGTGGGCGCGTTCGCCCAGGCCTTCCCCAGCAAACCCATCACCTTCGTGGTGCCCTTCGCCGCTGGCGGCCCGACCGACCTCGTGGCACGCCAGCTCGCCGAGGCCATGCGCAAGCCGCTGGGCAACAACGCCAACATCGTGGTCGAGAACACCGCCGGCGCCGGCGGCACCATCGCCGCGACCCGCGTGGCCCGCGCCCCCAAAGACGGCTACACCCTGCTCGTGTGGCACATCGGCATGGCCGCCACCGACAGCCTCTACAAGAAGAAGCAGTTCAGCGCGCTGGACGATTTCGAGTACCTGGGCGCCATCAACGACGTGCCCATGACGCTGCTGGGCTCCAACAAGCTCAATGCCAATACCTACCGCGACTTCGAGGCCTACATCCGCTCCAACGGCGGCAAGCTCAACCTGGCGCACGCCGGCCTGGGCTCGGCCTCGCACATCTGCGGCCTGATGTGGCAACACGCCGTCAAGCTGGACAAGTCCATGACCACCATTGCCTACCGCGGCACCGGCCCGGCCATGAACGACCTCATCGGCGGCCAGGTGGACGTGATGTGCGACCAGACCACCAACACCACCGCGCAGATCGAGGGCGGCCGCGTGAAGGCCTTCGCCGTGACCACGGCCAAGCCGCTGAGCAACCACCCCATCCTCAAGCACTACCCTTCGTTGCAGGAAATGGGCCTCAAGGGCTTCAACCTCACCATCTGGCACGGCATGTACGCCCCGAAAGGCACGCCGCCCGACGTGCTGAAAAAGCTCAATGACGCCCTCAAGGTCGCGCTCAAGGACCCCGAGTTCATCAAGCGCCAGGAAGAACTGGGCGCCATCGTGGTGACCGATGACCGCGTCACGCCCGAAGGCCACAAGAAGTTCGTGGCCAACGAGATCGCCAAGCTCAAGGTGGTGATCGACGCGGCCGGCCAGTACGCCGATTAATAGGGAAACACCCCCCGCGGCGCTTCGCGCCACCCCCCTGAAGGGGGCGACACCTGCGGCCCGGCAAAGCCGGTTCCGCGGTGTCTCTGGGTTTTCACCCGTGCGCGCTGCGCGGGTGTCTCTGGGCTGACACCTGCGCTCGCCGGGTAGTAGTCCTCCGGTTGACTCCCCGACGCTGACCAGTAGGCTGACGGTCACCGACCGTTCAAGCAGGAGACCACCGCATGCGCCTCAGCCGCCGATCCCTCATTGCCCTCGCCACCGCCCTAGCCCTGCCCGCCGCCACGCTCGCGCAGGGTGCATGGCCAAACAAGCCGGTGCGCATCGTCGTGCCCTTCGCGCCGGGCGGCACCACCGACATCCTGGCCCGCACCCTCGCGCCCGAGCTGAGCAAGGCCTTTGGCCAGAGCTTCGTGGTGGAGAACCGCGCGGGCGCGGGCGGCAACATCGGCGCCGAGGTGGTGGCCAAGTCGCCCGGTGACGGCTACACCCTCCTCATGGGCACCGTGGGCACGCACGGCATCAACAAGTCGCTCTACAGCAAGCTGCCCTACGACCCGCAGAAGGACTTCGTGCCCGTGACCCTGGTGGCCGGCGTGCCCAACGTGATGGTGATGGGCACCAAGCGCGCGCAGGAGCTCGGCATCCAGAGCGTGGCCGACTTCATCAAGGTCGCCAAGGCCCGCCCGGGGCGGCTGAACATGGCCTCCAGCGGCAATGGCACCTCCATCCACCTGGCCGGCGAGCTGTTCAAGTCGCGCACCGGCATCTTCATGACGCACATCCCCTACCGCGGCTCGGGCCCGGCACTGGCCGACCTGCTGGCCGGCGGCGTGGACGTGATGTTCGACAACCTGCCCTCGTCCATGGCGCACATCCAGGCCGGCAACCTCAAGGCCTTCGCCGTGACCAGCGCGGTGCGCTCGGCCGCCCTGCCCGACGTGCCCACGGTGGCCGAGGCGGGCAAGCTGCCGGGCTTCGAGGCCAGTTCCTGGTTCGGCCTGCTCGCGCCGGCCGGCACGCCGGCCGACACCGTGAACCGCCTGCAGCAGGAAACCGCCAAGGCCCTCAGCGCCCCGGCGGTGAAGGAACGCCTGCTGGCCCAGGGCGCCATCCCCAGCGGCAACACGCCGGCCGAGTTCGCGGCGCTGATCGACGCGGAAATCCGCAAGTGGGAGGCCGTGGTGAAGGCCTCGGGCGCGAAGGTGGATTGACGGCGGCGGGCGGGCTCACACCCCCCAGACCACCTCCACGCGCTCCTTCAGGGCGCGCTGCAGCATTTCGATGAAGGGCGTGCTGCGCATGCGCAGGCTCACGCTCTCGAACGTCGGCGGGACCTCGCCCTTGGCCTCGGCCTCGTCGCGCAGGCGCTTGTGCTCGGCTTCCTCGGCCAGCACCGCGGCGCGGATCGCATCGATCGCGCGCGGCATGTCGTCAGGCAGCAGCACCCCAGGGCTGTCAGGGTCCTTGCCCAGGATCTCCAGCATGCGCTTGCCGTGCGCCGGCAGCATGACGAGATCGCCGGTCTCCCGGGATTTGAAGCGGTACACACTCATGTCGTTTCTCGAACGCGGAACGCCCGACCTTACTCCCTTGGGGGCGGCCACGCCAGTGCGCTGGTGTAACACGGCTTTCACTGCCAAGGGTTTACCCGGTTGTTCGCTGATGTTTCATGTCTAAACTAATTAAACATGAAAACGTCGCTGCAACGCATCCTGTGCATCGGTGGTGGCCCGGCAGGGCTGTACTTCGCGCTGTTGATGAAGCGGCGACAGCCCTCGCTGGAGGTCACGGTCGTCGAGCGCAACCGCCCCTTCGACACCTTCGGCTGGGGCGTGGTGCTGTCCGACCAGACCCTGGGCAATCTGCGCGCGGCCGACCCCGAAACGGCGCAGGAAATCGGCGACGCCTTCAACCACTGGGACGATATCGAGGTCTTCTACAAAGGCCGCAGCGTGCGCAGCGGCGGCCACGGCTTCTGCGGCATTGGCCGCAAGCGTCTGCTCAACGTGCTGCAGGCGCGCTGCCAGCAGCTCGGCGTGAAGCTGGTGTTCGAGACCGACGTCACCGACGACCAGGCCCTGGCCGCGTTGTACCGGGCCGATCTGGTCATCGCCAGCGACGGCCTCAACAGCCGCGTGCGCACGCGCTACGCCAGCACCTTCGAGCCCGACATCGACAACCGCCAGTGCCGCTTCGTGTGGCTCGGCACCAAGAAGACCTTCGACGCCTTCACCTTTGCCTTCGTCCAGACCGAGCACGGCTGGTTCCAGGCCCACGCCTACCAGTTCGACGCCGACACCTCCACCTTCATCGTGGAGACGCCCGAACACGTGTGGAAGGCGCACGGCATCGACCAGATGAGCCAGGAAGACGGCATCGCCTTCTGCGAGAAGCTCTTCGCGCCCTACCTCGACGGCCACCGCCTCATCAGCAACGCCGGCCACCTGCGCGGCTCGGCCATCTGGATCCGCTTCCCGCGCGTGATCTGCAAAACCTGGGTGCACTGGCAGGCCATCGAGGGCAGGAACACCCCCATCGTGCTGATGGGCGACGCCGCGCACACGGCGCACTTCTCCATCGGCAGCGGCACCAAGCTCGCGCTGGAGGACGCCATCGACCTGGCCACCGAGTTCGAGCGCCACCCCGAGGCCGACGTCGCCACGGTGCTGCAGGCCTACGAGGCCCGGCGCAGCGTGGAGGTGCTCAAGATCCAGAACGCCGCGCGCAATTCC
The DNA here is from genome assembly GCF_001777155.1 of Hydrogenophaga sp. PML113. Taxonomy (NCBI): domain Bacteria; kingdom Pseudomonadati; phylum Pseudomonadota; class Betaproteobacteria; order Burkholderiales; family Comamonadaceae; genus Hydrogenophaga; species Hydrogenophaga sp. PML113. Next base: position 8,558 of record NZ_MIYM01000011.1, read on the forward strand.
ACCGAGTGGTTCGAGCACGTGGACCGCTACACCGGCATGGAGATCGAGCAGTTCGCCTATTCGTTGCTCACGCGCAGCCAGCGCATCAGCCACGAGAACCTGCGCCTGCGCGACGCCCGCTGGCTGGAAGGCTACGAGAACTGGCTCGCGAATCGCGCCGGCAGCGCGGCCGCGAAACACCCCACGCCGCCCATGCTGCTGCCGCTGAAGGTGCGCGGCCTGTCATTGAAGAACCGCATCGTCGTGTCGCCCATGGCGCAGTACAAGGCGCAGGACGGCGTGGTGGGCGACTGGCACTTCGTTCACCTGGGCGCGCGCGCCGCCGGCGGCGCGGCGCTGGTGATGGTCGAGATGACCAGCCCCACGCCCGAGGGCCGCATCACCCCCGGTTGCCCCGGGCTGTGGAACGACGCGCAGCAGCGCGCCTTCGAGCGCATCGTTCGCTTCGCCCATGAAGAGGGCGACGGCGCGAAGATCGGCCTGCAACTCGGCCACAGCGGCCCCAAGGGCTCCACGCAACTGGGCTGGGAACAGATCGACGAGCCCCTGCCCAGCGACAACTGGCCACTGCTGTCGGCCAGCGCCCTGCCCTACGGCGAGCAGAACCAGGTGCCGCGCGCCATGACCCGCGCCGACATGGACGCCATGACCGCCGCCTTCGTCGACTCGACGCGGCGCGCCGCCGCCGCCGGTTTCGACTGGCTGGAGCTGCACTGCGCGCACGGCTACCTGCTCTCGGCCTTCATCTGTCCGCTCACCAACCAGCGCACCGACGCCTATGGCGGCTCGCTGGAGAACCGCTGCCGCTACCCGCTGGAAGTCTTCCAGGCCATGCGCGCCGCCTGGCCCGCCGACAGGCCCATGAGCGTGCGCATCTCGGCGCACGACTGGGCACCCGGTGGCAACACGCCGGACGACGCGGTGGCCATCGCGCGCCTGTTCAAGGCCGCTGGCTGCGATGTGATCGACGTCTCCTCGGGACAGACCACGCGCCAGGCCAGGCCGGTGTATGGCCGCATGTACCAGACACCGTTCGCCGACCGCGTGCGCAACGAGGTCGACATCCTGACCATGGCGGTGGGCGCCATCAGCGAGGCCGACCACGCCAACAGCATCGTGGCCGCGGGCCGCGCCGACCTGTGCGCCGTGGCCCGCCCGCACCTGGCCAACCCGGCCTGGACGCTGCACGAGGCCGCCAAGCTGCAGACCCGCGCCATCGATTGGCCCGCGCCCTACCTGAGCGGGCGCGACCAGCTCTACCGGGAGATCGCGCGCCAGCAAGCCATGAAGGCGCAAGAGGAAGAGGAGGCCAGCAAATGAACGCTCTCGAAAACCTGGACCTCGAGGCGCGCGCGCACAGCGAGCACGCGCATGAGCTGCGCCTGTGGTTGCGCCTGCTCACCTGCTCGCAGCTGATCGAGAAGCGCGTGCGTGCGGGGCTTCGGGAGCACTTCGACACCACGCTGCCGCGCTTCGACCTGATGGCGCAGCTCGAACGTCACCCGGACGGACTGAAGATGAAGGAGCTGTCGCACCGGCTCATGGTCACGGGCGGCAACGTCACCGGCATCACCGACCAGCTCGTGGCCGAGGGCCTGGTCGAGCGCACCGGCGTCGAGGGCGACCGCCGCGCCTTTCGCGTGCGCCTGACCGAGCGCGGCCGTCGCGCCTTCACCCAGATGGCCGAACAGCACGAGCACTGGATCGTGGAGGCCTTCGAGGGCCTGTCGCCGCGCGACCTCGAGCAGCTCTACAAGCTGCTGGGCAAGGTCAAGCAGCACCAGCTCGAACTCAACCAGCGCCTGACGGACGCCATCGAATGAAACACCCCATCCCCGACCACAACCCCATGCGCGGCCAGTACGCGCCGGCCCCGGCCTCGCCCCGGCACTTCGCCCTGTCCATCGCGGGCGGCGTGGCCACCGTCACGCTCAACCGCCCGGACCGCAAGAACCCGCTCACCTTCGACTCCTACGCCGAGCTGCGCGACTGGTTCCACGGCCTGCAACGCGCCACCGACGTGAAGGCGGTGGTGCTCACCGGTGCGGGCGGCAACTTCTGCTCCGGCGGCGACGTGCACGAGATCATCGGCCCACTGACGAAGATGACCATGCCCGAGCTGCTGGCCTTCACGCGCATGACGGGCGCGCTGGTGAGCGCCATGCGCGCCTGCCCGCAGCCCATCGTGGCCGCCATCGACGGCGTGTGCGCCGGCGCCGGCGCCATGATGGCCCTGGCCAGCGACCTGCGCCTGGGCACGGCGCGCGCCAGCACCGCCTTCCTGTTCACGCGCGTAGGCCTGGCCGGCGCCGACATGGGCGCCTGCGCCCTGCTGCCGCGCCTGATCGGCCAGGGCCGCGCCAGCGAGCTGCTGTTCACCGGCCGCGCCATGAAGGCCGACGAAGGCCTGGCCTGGGGTTTCTTCAATGCCCTGCACGAACCCGAGGCCCTGCCCGGGGCCGCGCTCAAGCTCGCGGCCTCGCTCGCCGAGGGCCCGACCTTCGCGCACGGCATGACCAAGACCATGCTGCACCAGGAATGGGCCATGACGCTGGACCAGGCCATCGAGGCCGAGGCCCAGGCCCAGGCCATCTGCATGCAGACGCAGGACTTCCGCCGCGCCTACGAGGCCTTCGCGGCGAAGCAGCGCCCGGTCTTCGAGGGAGACTGAGCCCATGGTCGCCTTCGACCGCCCCCATGGCATGACCCCGCCGCAGGCGCAGTGGGAACTGCCCTTTTTCGGCGAGCACCACCGCGCGCTCGCCCTGGGCCTGGCCGACTGGGCCGGCGCGCAACAGGTGGACGAATCCGACGACCGCCGCGCCTGCCGCGACTGGGTGCGCCGCCTGGGTGAGTCCGGCTGGCTGCGCTACTGCGTGCCCGCCGCGCACGGCGGCGCGCTCGACAAGCTCGACTCGCGCGCGCTCGTGGTCCTGCGCGAAACCCTGGCCTTCCACTCGCCGCTGGCCGACTTCGCCTTCGCCATGCAAGGCCTGGGCAGCGGCAGCATCACGCTCGGGGGCAGCGAGGCGCAGCGCGAACAGCGCCTGCGCGCCGTGGCCAGTGGCGCGCAGATCGCCGCCTTCGCGCTCAGCGAACCCGAGGCCGGCTCCGACGTGGCCGGCATGCGGACCCGCGCCCGCCCGGTGGACGGCGGCTGGGCGCTGGATGGCAGCAAGACCTGGATCAGCAACGGCGGCCTGGCCGACTTCTACGTGGTCTTCGCCAAGACCACGCCCGACGCCGGCGCGCGCGGCATCAGCGCCTTCGTCGTGCCGGCCGACGCGCCGGGCCTGGACACCACCGAGCACATCGACGTGATGGCCCCGCACCCGCTCGCCACCCTGCGCTTCAAGGACTGCCGCGTCGGCGCCGACGCGCTGGTGGGCGCAGTGGACGGGGGCTTCAAGCTGGCCATGCAGACCCTGGATATCTTCCGCGCCTCGGTGGCCGCCGCCGCACTGGGCATGGCACGCCGCGCCTTCGCCGAGGCGGTGGCCCACGCGAAGCGGCGCGAGATGTTCGGCCAGCACCTGGCCGACTTCCAGCTCACCCAGGCGCGCCTGGGTGAGATGAGCGCGCTGATCGACGCGGGCGCGATGCTCACCTACCGCGCCGCCTGGATGCGCGACGAAAGCGCTTCGCAAGGCGCCGGCACGCCGGCCTACACCGCCGCCGCCGCGGCCGCCAAGCTCACCGCCACCGAGAACGCGCAGCGCGTGATCGACATGGCCGTGCAGATGTTCGGCGGGCGCGGGGTGCGCGTGGGCGAGGTGGTGGAACACCTCTACCGAGACATCCGCTCGCTGCGCATCTACGAGGGCGCGAGCGAGGTGCAGCTCCTGATCCTCGGCAAGAACGCCCTGCGTTGAACCACGAGACACCGATGACATCCGCCCAGACCGACCGCTTCGTGCACGACCGGCTGCCCCCACCGGGGCAATGGCCCGAGCTGCGCTTCGACACGCCCGAGCTGCAGGCCATTCCCGCGCAGGTGAACCTGGTGCAGGCCCTGTTCGACCAGGCCTTCGCCCGGGGCCACGCCGAGCGCCCCTTCCTGCGCAGCGACGCCCGCACGCTGAGCTATGCGCAGGCGCGCGAGCAGGTCAACCGCATCGCCAACCTGCTGGTGCGCGAACACGGCCTGGTGCCCGGCAACCGCGTGCTGCTGCGCGGCGGCAACTCGGTGGCCATGGCGCTGGCCTGGCTGGCCGTGGTGCAGGCCGGGCTGGTGGTGGTCGCCACCATGCCGCTGCTGCGCGCCAAGGAGCTCCAGGGCATCATTCACAAGTCACAGCCCGCGCTGCTGCTGTGCGACGCCGCGCTCACCGGCGAGCTCGAGGCTTGCGGCAGCGCGCTGCCGCTGCTGCGCTTCAACACCGACGCCGCCGACGGCCTGGAAGCGCTGGCCGCGCGCCAGCCCGCTCAGGCCACGCCCTGCCCCACCGCGGGCGAGGACATCGCGCTGCTGGCCTTCACCTCCGGTACCACGGGCGTGCCCAAGGCCGCCGTGCACACGCACCGCGACGTGCTCGCCGCCTGCGAGTGCTGGCCGCGCCACGTGCTGCGCGCCACGCCCGACGACGTGGTGGTGGGCTCACCGCCGCTGGCCTTCACCTTCGGCCTGGGCGGCCTGCTGATCTTCCCGATGTGGGCCGGCTGCTCGGTCTACTTCCCCTCGATCGCCTACACGCCCGAGGCCATGGTCAAGCTCATCGCCGACAAGGGCGCGACCATCTGCTACACCGCGCCCACCTTCTACCGGCAGATGGCGCCCTTCGCGCAGCAGCACGGCATCGGCCGGCTGCGCCTGTGCGTGAGCGCGGGCGAGGGCCTGCCCGATGCCACGCGCCAGCTGTGGAAACAGGCCAGCGGCATCGAGATGCTCGACGGCATCGGCGCCACCGAGATGTTCCACATCTTCATCTCGGCCGCGCCCGAGGCCGTGCGGCGCGGTGCCATCGGCACGGTGGTGCCGGGCTACACCGCGCGCATCGTGAACGACGCCGGCCAACCCGCGGCCGATGGCGAAATCGGCCGCCTGGCGGTGATCGGCCCCACCGGCTGCCGCTACCTCGATGAGCCGCGCCAGGCGCAGTACGTGCAAGGTGGCTGGAATTTCCCCGGCGACGCCTTCCAGCGCGACGCGGACGGCTACTACTTCTACCAGGCGCGCACCGACGACATGATCATCACGGCGGGCTACAACGTGGCCGGTCCCGAGGTCGAGTCCTCGCTGCTGGCGCACCCGGCCGTGGCCGAGTGCGGCGTCGTCGGGCGACCCGACGAGGAGCGCGGTCAGGTGATCGTGGCCTACGTGGTGCTCAAGCCCGGGCACGCGGGCGACGCGGCCATGGTCAAGGCGCTTCAGGACCACGCCAAGGCCAGCATGGCGCCCTACAAGTACCCGCGCGAGGTGGTCTTCGTCGAACGGCTGCCCCGCACCGAAACCGGCAAGCTGCAACGCTTCGCCCTTCGTCAAAACGCTTCCCCCGCCAAGGCCTGACACCATGCTGCAACACCTCCACCCCGACGGCTGGACGCCACCCAAGGGCTACGCCAACGGCATCGCCGCGCGCGGCACGCAGATCTTCGTCGGCGGCCAAATCGGCTGGAACAGCCAGCAGCGGTTCGAAAGCGACGACTTCATCGCACAGACGCGCCAGGCCCTGCAGAACGTGCACGACGTGCTGCGCAGCGGCGGCGCCGGTCCCGAACACATGGTGCGCATGACCTGGTACATCCTCGACCGCGACGAGTACAACGCCCGCCTGCGCGAGCTCGGCGAGGCCTACCGCGCGGTCATGGGCAAGCACTTCCCCGCCATGACCTGCGTGGAGGTGCGCCGGCTGGTCGAGGCGCGCGCCAAGGTGGAGATCGAGGTCACGGCCGTGCTGCCGGACCCGGTGGGCCAGGCCGGCTGAGCCAGGGCCGGGCCTCAGCCCTCGCGGGCGCTGTCCGCCAGGTCGGGGGGCAGCGTGAAGCTCACCCGGCAGCCCTGGCCGGGCGAGGACTCGCAGCGCACGATGCCGCCGTGGCGCTCGATGATGCGGCGCATCAGCGCCAGGCCCACGCCCATGCCCTCGTAGTCGAGCGAGTGGTGCTGGCGCTGGAACAGCGTGAACACCTTGTCGGCCGCGCGCCGGTCGAAACCCACGCCGTTGTCGTTCACGTAGAACAACCGCGTGCCATCGGTCGCTTCCTGCCAGCCCACCTCGATCCGGGGTTCTTGCACTGAGCGCGTGAACTTCAGCGCGTTGTCGAGCACATGCGAGAAGGCCTGCGCCAGCAGCATCGGGTCGCCGCGCACCACCGGCAGGTCCGGGTCGATGCGCCACGCCACACGGGCCGCGTGGGGATGGCGGTTCAAATGCACCAGCAGGCCCTGCACCAGCGGCCCCAGCGGCACGGCCTGCGCCTCCACGCGCACGCGCGACAGGCGGGTGAAATCCAGCAGGGCATCGAGCATGCCGTTCATGCCTTCGATGGCCTGCATCGCCGATTGGGTGTACTCCCGCTGCACCGGGTCGTCCACCTTCTCCGCGTGTTCTCGCATCAGCCGCAGGTAGCCCCGGGCGTGGCGCAGCGGCGAACGCAGGTCGTGCGACAGGATCTGCGCGAAGGCGTCCATGTCGCGCAGCGCCAGGCCCTGCGAGCGCGTGCGCGACTCCAGTTGCGCCTGCAGGTTCTCGGCGCGCGTGTAGGGCACCAGCGTCTCGCGGTCCTGCCAGCGAGACAGGTCGAGCACCATGGCGTCGAAGCCCAGGTACAGGCCGCTCGGATCGATCAAGGGCATACCGATGAGCAGGGCCGAGAAGCGCTCACCGGTATGGCGGTACAGGGCCAGCCGCAGTTCGCGCATCTGCCCCGTGTGCCGCAGGCCCTCGACGAACCCGTCCAGTGCCGCCATGCGCTCGTCGTGTTCGGAGATGCCCAGGAAGTGGGCCAGCGGCGTCATCGGATGGGCCTGGCCTTCGAACCACGCGTGCGCCGTGGTATTGGCGCTGTGCACCACCCCGTCGGCGGTGATCAGCAGCAGCGCGCAGGGCAACCGGTCGCCCGGGGGCAGCGGCCATTCGGCCACGGGTAACACGGACAACAAGGGACGGTTCGACACGGCAGGCACTCGCTCGGTGACAACTCGCCCTGGGGCGTGTTTGCCGCATCATGCAACGTTCGGCCAGACGGCACCAGCCCTGCCCCAGAAGGGACACCTGTCAATCCTGACGCCCCTTCCCCTGTCAGAACTGTCAGGTGCGCACGCGGCCGTCGCCGGTGAGCATCGACAGCTCGGAGAAGCGCGAGGCGACGTGGTTGTCGGCGCTCAGCGAGATGCTGAAACCGCCAAAGCTGGTGTCGCCGATGGCTTCGAGCCCGCTCACGAGCGTGCCCGCGCCGACGCGGCCGCCCGCGCGGCGCGCGCCTTCGGCCAGCAGGCGTGCGGCCAGAAAGCCTTCGAGGCTGGAGTAGTTGGGCTGCACCTTGTTGCCGCCGCGCGCGATCGCGTCGAGGAACTCGCGCGTGATGGGGCGCGCGGTGGAGAAGGGGTTGGGCACCACCTGCGAAATGGCCACGCCCGCGCCGTCCTTGCCGAGCGCATCGGCCAGGGCCTGCGTGCCGACGAAGGACACGTTGAAGAAGGTGCCGCCGAAGCCGGCCTTGCGCGCCTCGCGCACGAAGGCCGCGCAGGATGCGTAGGCACTGATCTGCACCACCGCCTGCGGCTTGGCCGCGACGATGGTGGCCACGGCCTGGGCGACGTCGACCGAGTTGCGCTCCACCGTGGCCGTCGCCTTGGGCTTGAGCTGGCGCTGCTGCAGCGCGAGCGTCACACCGTCCAGGCCGGCCTTGCCGTACGAGTCGTTCTGATGGAACACCGCGACATTGTTCAAGCCCAGGCCGGTCAGCTGGCGCACGATGAGCTCGGTCTCGTCGTTGTACGAGGCGCGCAGGTGGAAGGCCAGGCGGTTGAAGGGCTGGCGCAGGCCCATGGCGCCGGTGAAGGGCGCGATGAAAGGCGTGTCGGCCTTGGTGGCCAGCGGCAGCGCCGCCAGGCTCGTGGGCGTGCCGATGTAGCCGAACAACGCGGTGCAGCCACGCGAAAGCAGCTGGCGCGTGTTCTCGGCGCAGCGGTCGGGCTCGTAGCCGTCGTCGAGCTTCACGATCTCGACACGCTGGCCGTTCACGCCGCCTTGCTGGTTGAGGTGATCGAAGTACAGCTGCGCGCCCGCGTTGAACTGGATGCCCAGCTGGGCGGCCGGCCCACTGAACGCGGCCGACTGGCCCAGCACGATGCGGTTGCTCTGCGCCAGCAGGGCCGGCGCGGCCAGGCTGGCGGCCCCACCGAGGGCAGTGGCGGCAAAGGCGCGGCGGGTCAGGCCAGCGATGGGGACAGGGCGCGGCGGGGAACGCATCGGACGGGCCTCCTGGGCGGTTCGGCCAGCGGGCTGGCAGATACCCTATATCGGTATGCAGACCTCGCGCATGCTACCGATCGTTGGCACGCGAGCGCTCACGCTCACCGGCCCAGGGTGACCGTTGATCGCGCGATGGCGGGGTGTCGGCCTAGAAGCGCCGCGTGAGCTCGACGCCCGCCGACAGCGAGCGCCCCGCGCCCGGCTCGAAGAAGCGGCCATTGCCTTCGTTGACGATGACCGAGCCTGCGTGGCGGCGGTCCGTCAGGTTGTCCAGGCGCAGGAACTGGCGCCAGGTCCAGGGCCCCGTGGATTGTTCGAAGCGCGCGCCCAGCGCGAACAGGGTGTAGGCCTCGGCCGCGTCGGTGTTGAGGTCGTTCACGAACACGCGTCCACTGCGCCGGGCCTCCAGCGTGAACACGCCGCCCACGGGCGCGGCCCAGCGCGGCGTCCACGCCAGTTGCGCGAACACCTGTTGCGCCGGCAGGCCCGGCATGCGCCGGCCCGCGGGGATGGGGGTGGGCGGGTTCACGTTGGGGCACAGGGTTGCGGTGCAGGTGAGGAAGCCGTCGCGGTAGCGCGCGCTCATGGCGGTGTAGGCGCCCGTCAGCGCGAACTCGCCCAGGGCCCATTCACCGGCCAGCTCCAGGCCCTGGCGTTCGGTGCGGCCGGCGTTCTGGAAAGTGGAGCGCCCGCCGGTGTTGTTCTGCACCACGATCTCGTCGCGCGTGCGGATGTCGAACAGCGTGGCGTTCCACATGCCGTTGGCGTGGCGCCCACGCAAGCCGATCTCGGCGCTGGTGCTGCGCGCGGCGTTCAGGTCGGTGTTGAGGCCGGCGCCGCCGCCGCTGCGGTAGGCGGCCTCGTTGAGCGTGGGCGTTTCGAGCCCGCGCCCCACGCTGCCGAAGGCCTGCAGGTTCGGTGCGATGCGCCAGCGCGCGCCGACCACGGGCAGTGTGCCGCTGTAGCGCGCGCTGCCGCTGTCGTCGCCATTGGCGAGGAAGCGGTCGCTCGACTCGAAGTGCGTGCGCACACGGCGCACGCCGCCCTCGAGCGTCCAGTCCTCACGCGTCCACGCGGCGCGCAGATACGGATCCAGCGTGTCGGCGCGGTTGCTCTCGTCGCGGCGCAGGATGCCTTGCACGCCCAGGGTGGTGCCCACGAAGTTGTTGTAGCCACGGCGCGCGTCGCTCTGGCGGTCCATGGCCAGGCCCGCGCTCAGGTCCAGCGCACCGCCCTGCCAATCGGTTTTCAGGCGCCAGCGCGCGTTGAAGCCCCAGTAGTCGCGGTCCAGGTCGATCACCCCGCCCGAGCTGCCCGGCGCGGCCTGCGCGCCGGTGGGAATGGACTGGAACTGCACCACGCGGCGCTGGCCCGCGTAGCCCATGAGCTCGATGCGGTGCCCACCGCCCAGCGACTGGTCCCAGGCCAGGCCGGCCTGCGTCTGCGACACCGACTTGCGCGTGTTGAAGTTGATCGCGCTGGCATCGGTCTGCTCGGGGTCGGCGTCGAACTGCGCGCGCGACAGGCCCAGGGGGTCGTACGAAAAGGCGCTCTGGCGGTTGAACACCAGCGTGGTGCGGCCGCCCTCGTGCGCGCGCGACAGCTTGGCATTGGCCGTGCTGCGCCGCGCGGCCGATTGCGGCCGCTGGCCGTCGGTCTCGAAACGGCCCACGTCGAGCAGATAGGACCAGCCGGGTGAGGCCGCCGTGCCGGTCTGCCCCGCCACCTGCGTGGACAGGCGCCAGAGCCCATGGGGCCCGACGGCCAGGCCGGTCCGCCACTCGCCTGGGCGCGTGCCGTCCTGTGTGTAGAGCAGGATGGCGCCGCCGCTGGAGGCGCCGTACAGCGCGGCGAAGGGACCGCGAACCACCTCGATGCGGTCGGCGCTGCCCAGCGGGAAGTTGGCCGCCTGGCCCGATCCGTCGGGCGCGCTGGCGGGGATCCCATCGACGAACAAGCGCACGCCGCGCACACCGAAGGTGGCGCGCGCCCCGTAGCCGCGGATCGACACCTGCAGGTCCTGCGCGTAGTTCTCGCGCTGGCGAATGACCAGCCCCGGCACACGCCCCAGGCCCTCGGACAGGTTGATCTGCAGTTGCCCGTCGCGCAGCTCGCTGCCATCGATCACGTCCACGCTGGCACTGCCCAGCCAGCGCTGCGCGGCACTGGCGTTGCCCGTGATCACCACGGGCGCGAGTGCACCGCCATCGGGGGCGGGCACCGCCTGGGCCAGCGCGCCACCGCACAAGCAGAGCCAGGCGCCCGGCACGGTTTGACGAAGCGCCCTCATGGCCGCTGCACGCTCGGTGGCGTAGCCAGGTACCAGGTGGCCAGGTTGTCGATTTCGGCACCGGTCAGGGGTTGGGCGATCACCGACATGGCGTCGTGCCATCGTTGGCCGCGACGTCGCTCCTGCCGGCCGTGCCATCGGCCTTGGGTCATGTGTCTCCTCGTTGGTGGAACCCGGTCGTGCCGGGCCGAACCATTGTGGGTGTGGTGTCCGCCGCGCCACAAGCGGCGGGGCAATACCCCACCCTCACCTACGCCCGTTGTGTGTCGAAACGGAACACCCTTCACCGCCGCGCGCCCGCGGACAGGCCGCGCCAGGCCGGCGATGCGCCCCGGAAGCCGCGGCGCCTCGGGCGAGACCGGGCTGGGGCGCCGTGACGACAGGCGAACCCGAACAGATGGAACAATCGGGCACGCCCGCCGCGGTCCCCTCGGACCCCGGGGCAGGAACCTGCGACATGAACCTTCATCCCCCCCGCGTCCTCAGCATCGCCGGCAGCGACTCCGGCGGCGGTGCCGGCATCCAGGCCGACCTCAAGACCATGAGCGCGCTCGGCTGCTTCGGCATGACCGCCATCACCGCCATCACCGCGCAGAACACCCAGGGCGTGCGCGCCATCCAGGCCCTGCCCCCGGCGCTGCTCGAACAGCAGATCGACGCCGTGGTGGAGGACATCGGCGTGGACGCGGTGAAGATCGGCATGCTGCACGACCCCGAGGTGGTGCGCGCCGTGGCGCGCGCCATCGACCGCCACCGCCTGGAGCGCGTGGTGCTCGACCCGGTGATGGTGGCCACCAGCGGCGACCGCCTCATCGCCCAGGAAACCGTGGCCGTGCTGGTGGCCGAGCTGTTTCCGCGCGCCACCGTGATCACGCCCAACCTCGACGAAGCCGGCTGGTTCGTGGGCCACGCCATCCCCGACGCCGACGCCCTGGAAGGCGCCGCGCACGAGCTGCGCGCCATGGGCGCGCGCGGCGTGCTGCTCAAGGGCGGTCACCTGAGCGGCCCGGTGCTCACCGACCTGCTGCTCGACGGCTCGGGCGTCGCGCGCTGGAGCGGCGAGCGCATCGACACACCGAACACCCACGGCACCGGCTGCACCCTGTCCAGCGCCATCGCCTGCGGCCTGGCGCGCGGTGACACCCTGCGCGAGGCCGTGGCCGCCGCGCGCGAGTACGTGCGCGCGGCGCTGCGGGCCTCGGCCGGCTGGCGCCTGGGCCACGGCCACGGCCCGCTCGACCACGGCTGGGCCCAGCGGCGCTGAGCCGCGCTTGACCCCGGTCAACGTGGCGACACGCCAGCGGCGATAAGCTACGGCCGTCGTTCACCCTTACAGGAGCCCGCATCCATGAGCAAGAAGACCGCCAAACCCGTCATGGCCGTGAACATCGGCATCAGCGAGAAGGACCGCGCCGCCATCGCCAAGGGCCTGAGCCACCTGCTGGCCGACACCTACACGCTGTACCTGACCACGCACAACTTCCACTGGAACGTGACCGGCCCCATGTTCAACAGCCTGCACGCGATGTTCATGCAGCAGTACACCGAGCTGTGGAACGCGGTGGACCCGATCGCCGAGCGCATCCGCTCGCTGGGCCATGTGGCGCCCGGCAGCTACGCCGAGTTCGCCAAGCTCAGCTCGCTGCCCGACGCGCCGTCCGCGCCGCCCAAGGCGCTGGAGATGGTGGCCATCCTGGCCAAGGGCCACGAGGGCGCGGCGCGCACCGCGCGCGCCATGTTCGACCTGGTCGACAAGGCCAACGACGAGCCCACCGCCGACCTGCTGGTGCAGCGCCTCACCGTGCACGAGCAGACCGCGTGGATGCTGCGCGCCCTTCTGGAAGAGTGAGGTCCGTGGCGCCGCCCGCGCCGCCGCGCGCGGGGCGGCTGCCCCACCACAGGGCCAGCGCCATCAGCGCCACGCCCACCAGCTGCCCCGGTGCGAGCCAGCGTCCATAGACCAGGGCGTCGCACACCAGCGTGGCGCCGGGGTAGACAAACTGCAGCAAGGCGGTGCGCGAGGTGGTCAGCCGGGCCATGCCGCCATAGATGAGCACATAGGCCAGCCCCGTGTGCACCACGCCCAGCGCCGCCAGCCAGCCCCAGGCCGGGCCCCAGGCGGGCCAGCCCGCCACCAGCACCCAGGGCCACAAGGCCAGCGCGCCCACGGCGCACTGCCACCAGGCCAGGGCCAGCGGCGGCACCGGCGTGCGCGCGCGCAGCAGCAGGCCCACCACCGTCTGGCCCACCACGGCCACCAGGCACAGGCCCACGCCGGCCATCGACACCGCGGCCCCGACCCCACCCACCAGGCCCGTGGCCAGCGACAGCCCCAGCAGGGCCAGCAGCGCGGCGGCCAGGCGGGCGCGCGGCAAGGGCTCGCCCAGCCACCAGGCGCCGGCCACCATCAGGCACAGCGGCTGCACGTGAAAGACCACCGTGGCCAGACCCACCGACAGGCGCTGGATGGCCGCGAAGAACACCACCCAGCTCAGCACCACCAGGCCGGCGGCGAGCGCCACGCGCCCCACCGTGCCGGCCGGCAGGCGCCACAGCGGCGCCCGCCGCGCGGCCCAGGCCCACAGCGTGAGCGCCAGCAGCCCGAAGGCGCAGCGGAACCAGGCGGCCGAGGCCGGGTCACTGCCCGACTCCAGCAGGAACACGCCCAGCGTGCCCAGGATGAGGCCGCCCGCGGCCATGCGCCAGGCGGCCAAGCGTTCCGTGTGTTCAGGGGCGTCCATGCCCGCACTGTGGGCTCCAGACAATTTTTCGAGAAACGGATAATTCGCATGACTTTCATTCGATAACCAGATTCATGCGCGCCGACGACCTGCAGATCGACTGGCTCAAGTGTTTCGTCGCCGTGGTCGACGCGGGCTCGCTTTCGGCCGCCGCGCCCGAGGTGAGCCGCTCGCAGTCGGCGGTGAGCATGCAACTGCAGAAACTGGAGCGCGCGGTGGGCCGGCCGCTGCTGCTGCGCGGACCGCGCCGGCTCGAGCTCACGCCCGATGGCCAGGCCCTGCTGGGTTACGCGCGCCGCCTGCTCGACCTGCACGCCGAGGCCCGCGCCGCCCTGCGCCCCGACACCCTGATGGGCCGCGTGCACCTGGGTGTGCCAGACGACTACGCCGCGCGCTACCTCACCCCCGTGCTCAAGCGCTTCGCCGCGCGGCACGCGGCGGTGGAGATCGAACTCGATTGCGAGCAATCGACCCGGCTGATCCCCCGCGTGGCCCGCGGCGAACTGGACCTCGCCCTGGTCTCGCGCGACCACGCGCAGCGCGGCAGCCTGCTGTTCCACGAACCGCTGGTGTGGGTGGGCTCTCCGCAGTTCGACGTCTGGCGCCGCGACCCCCTGCCAATCGCGGTGTACGAGGACAGCAGCCTGGCGCGCAAGCACGCCCTGACCACGCTGTCGCTGCAGGGCCGCCGGCACCGGGTCGTGTACCACAGCTCCAGCCTGGCGGGCCAGATCGCGGCGGTGGAGAGCGGCCTGGCGGTGGCCGTGCTCACGCAGTGCAGCGCGCCACCGCACCTGCAGGTGCTGGGCCCCGAACACGGGCTCGGGCCGCTCGCGCCCATGGCCGTGGCGGCCTACCGCAGCCGCGCCTCGCGCGGCTCGCCCGCGGTGGACGCGCTGCACCGCGTGCTGGTGCAGACGCTGCGGCAGGCGGCGTGAGCCGGCGCCCCTGCCGCTGGCGCGCCGCGGCCGGCTTCACACAGGCCCGCCACAATGTCCGCGCATGACCGAGGCTTCACCCGATTCCCTGCCGCCCGTGCTCGCGGGACCCGTGCTGCGCCGCGTGCAGGCGCGGCGCATCGCCTGGTGGCTGGCCTGCAGCCAGGCCCCCGCGCGCGTGCGCCTCACCCTCCTGCCGGAGGATGGCCCCCCCACCACCCACAGCCCCGCCGTGCACACCCTGCGCGCCGGCGAGCGCCTGGCGATCCTGCTGGTCGATCTCGAACTCGACGCCGATCTGGTGCCCGGCGCCTGGACCGGTTACCGCTTTGAGTTCGGCCACGCCGACGGCACCTGGACCGCGCTCGACGACCCCGCCCTCAGCTACCCCGGCCGCGACACCCCGGGCCTGCGCTTCGCGCCCGAGGTGCGCGCGCTGCTGCATGGCTCCTGTCGCAAGCCGCACCACGCGGGCGGCGGCGACGGCCTGGCGCGCGCCGACGCGCACCTCGATCAGCTGCTGAGCGGGGCGACTAGCGAGACCACGCCATGGCCCTCCGCCCTCGTGCTCAGCGGCGACCAGGTCTATTGCGACGACGTGGCCGGCCCCATGCTGCGCGCCATCCACGGCCTCATGCAGCGCCTGGGCCTGCGCGAAGAGGCCATCGCCGGCGCCGACGGCAGCGCGGTGCGCTGCACCAGCGACCTGCTTGCCCACCCCGACACCTACTACCGGCGCGAGCGGCTGCTGCCCCGAACGCCCAAGAGCGAGCGGCTGATCGACCTGGTGTTCGAGGGCGTGAAGAAGCCTATCTTCACCACCGACAACGCGCACAACCACCTCATCACCCTGGGCGAGGTGCTGGCCATGTACCTGCTGGCCTGGTCGCCCCTGCCCTGGCAGGGCCTGGACCTGTCGCCACCGCCCGGACTGGACGAAGAGAACGCCGAACGCTACGCGAGCGAATCGCGCGCCATCGCGGGTTTCCAGCAAGGCCTGGCCGCCGCACGGCGTGCGCTCGCCCACCTGCCCGTGGCCATGGTCTTCGACGACCACGACGTCACCGACGACTGGAACCTCAGCCGCGAGTGGGAGGACGTCGCCTACGGCCACCCGTTCTCGCGCCGCGTCATCGGCAATGCGCTCGTCGCCTATCTGCTCAACCAGGCCTGGGGCAACCGGCCCGAGGCCTTCGGCGGCGACACACTCCTGCAGCAGACGCAGGCCGCGCTCGACGAGCCCGGCGGTGAGGCGCACGAGGCGCTCATCGAGCGCTTGCTGCACTGGCGCGACTGGCACTACGTGTGGCCCACCACGCCGCCGCTGATGGTGCTGGACAGCCGCACCCACCGCTGGCGGTCCGAGGTCTCGCCGCGCCGGCCCTCGGGTCTGATGGACTGGGAAGCCCTCACCGATCTGCAGCAGGCCCTGCGCGGCCACCCCGCCGTGCTGCTGGTGGCCTCGGCCCCCATCTTCGGCGTCAAGCTCATCGAAACGGTGCAACGGGTCTTCAGCTTCTTCGGCCACCCGCTGCTGGTGGACGCCGAGAACTGGATGTCGCACCCCGGCGCGGCCAGCGCCATGCTCAACATCTTTCGCCACCCGAAGACGCCCCAGACCTTCGTGGTGCTGTCGGGCGACGTGCACTACTCCTTCGTCTACGACGTGCAACTGCGCCCGCGCGGGCGGCGCCAGACCATGGACCACCCGGGCCCGCACATCTGGCAGATCTGCAGCAGCGGCTTGCGCAACAGCTTCCCCGATGGCCTGCTCGACAAGCTCGACCACCTCAACCGCTGGTTGTTCTCGCCGCGCTCGCCGCTCAACCGCTTCACGCGGCGCCGGCACATGAAGGTCACGCCGCGCAAGCCAGAGGGCACACCACACGGCCGGCGCCTGCTCAATGGCAGCGGCATCGGCCTGGTGTGCTTCGACGAACACGGCGCGCCGGTGCGCATCCGCCAACTGCTCTGCGACGGCCGCGACGTGGATTTCGTGCCGCGCGAAGCGGAGGCGCGCGAGGACTGATCCCCCGCGGGCGCCCCTCCGCCGATCCGCCCGGCGCGCCCCGTGATCCCCTTCACGGGACACCGACCGCCCACTGCGCTAAGGTCGATGGGCCATGGAAAACGCTTTCGAGAAGCTCGTCGCCGTCTGCGAGCGCATGCGCCACCTGACCGGCACGCTGGAGACCATCCGCAACCTGCTGATGGCCGACGTGATGACCAGCAGCGGCGATACCCGCGCCGCCATGGGCGACACCCAGGAAACCGCGCGCGGCCTGTTCATCCACGCCATGGGCCTGCGCCAGCGCGCCGGCGCCGACCTCGAGGGCACGGTGCAGCTCATCGCCGCCGACACCGACCCCCAGCACGCCGCCCAACGCCAGGAATGGCTGCAGCTCTGCCGCGACCTCGCGGGCACGCTGCAGGGCATCGACGGCGTGCTCACCGAGCTCGAACAACACTTCCGCCGCTGAACCGTGCACCATTCGCCGTTTTGGTGAATAATGATTTGCATGTGCACATATCCGCGAATTACAAATTCGGCCGGCGTCGCCGCGCGTGCGCGCCGCCCGGGAGGCGGTCATGCACGATGAATGGAAGGAGCCGGCCCGCGCGCTGGCCTGGGCCGTGGAGCAGCTGCGCCCACCCCGCGTGCCGCTGGAACGCCTCTCCATGCACCTCAGCACCCGCCCGCACGACGCCAGCGGCGAGGTGGTCCAGGGGCGCGGCATGCCCGACACCGAGGCGCCGCGCGGGGAGCGCCAGGGCGTGCTGCGCCTGTACGCCGAGGCCGTGCTCTTCCTGGTGGTCGAGCTGCGCGCCGAGCCGTCGCGGCGCCTGCCCGGCCGGGTCCAGCTCTCGCTGCCCGACCTGGACGCGCGCGGCGCCGCGGTCCTGGGCAACGCCGCCTGGGTGGTGGCGCGCCGCGCCGTCGCCCACCACGGCCAGCTGTGCGGCACAGTGGTGCCCGCCACCGGCGAAGCCGATGGCGATGCCCGCCCGCTGGAGCCCGGCGGCCCCACCATCCGGCTCGACCTGCAGCGCCTGCTGGCCTTCGAGGAACTGGGTGCGCGCATCGAGCGCGCCGCCACCGAGGGCGATCCGCAGGAGCTGCATTGGCGCTACGAGCGCAGCCGCCTGCAGGACGTGTTCCGCCGCTACCCCTGCCCGCCCGAACTGTTCGAGCAGTTGTGGACCGCCTACCGCAGCTTCGTGGACGGCCTGGGCCCGGTCGCCAGCTTCGAGCAGTTCTACACCGCCCGCATGTGCGCCGGCGGCTTCCTCGAGATGCGCGCCAACAGCGCCTTCGGCCTGCTCGAGCCCCTGCGCGCCTGAGGCCGGTGCGCCGCGCCGCTCGTCCGCCAGCGGCCTGGCCGCGGCGTCGGCGCTCACTAACTCACTTTGTTGAAAGTAAACTCCGCGAAGTGGGAAGTCCACAAGACCCGAGCCGCCCGGGGCCACACCCCGGCAAGACGAGACATGAACGCAACCGCCCTCAAGCGACCCTTGGTCGATCTGTCCCGGCCACGCGCCCAGCGGCCCATGATGGGGCTGGACATCGAGGAATGGCGCGGCGAGAACAACCTGTCCAAGCACGACGCGCAGTACGCGCTGGGGTTCCGCAACTCCAACCACTACAACAAGATGTGCGCCCTGCCCCTGCTGCCCGAGGCGCTGGAGTTGCTCATCCGCCTGTACGAGGAAATCCCGCGCGAGCGGGGCTGGGCGCGCTACTCCATCAAGGAACTGTTCCACCTCATGTACGACCCGGCGCTGGCGCCCTTTCTTGGCACCGAGCTGGAAACCTGGGCGCGCGTGGACCTGGGCACGCGCTTCGCCAAGATCTTCGGCCGCTCTTCGGCGCGCCAGTACCAGTGGCTGTCCGACGACCGCCGCCGCAACGACACCGACCTGCCCGCCTACGCCGTGATCGAGTGCATCCTGAGCAAGCTCAAGCAGGTGGACGATCCGCGCGAGGTGCTCGAGCGCGTGGCGAAGAAGGTCTGGGCCCTGCGCGGCGTGGACCTCGACACCGAATTCCGCATCCCCACGCCCGAGCACCCGCCCACGCGCGAGAAGACCGGACGCAAACCCGGTGTGAAATCGAAGAAGGCCGCCGCCCCGGCGGCCCCCGCCGCGCGCCAGGCCGCGGCCCGCCGGGCCTGAGCGCCCCCACGACAACGGAGACGCGCATGGTGGCCAAGCAACGCGACATGGTGCAGCTGTCCTTCCTGGCCCACACGCGCGACGTGCCCGAGCGCATCCGCCTGCGAGACTGCGGCCTGGGCTTCGCGGGCCAGAGTACCGAACGCGCGGCCGGACTCATCACCGGGGTCTACGGCGCCAGCGCCAAGCAGGCGGCGCTGGTGGCCGCCGCGCGCTGGACGCAGGAGCACCAGCGCGCGGCCGGACTCAACCGCGTGCTCATGGTCGACCTGAACTACCGCGTGGACAACTTCCACCTCACGCGCGAACAGGCGCGCCGCGACACGGTGCAGGAGACCGGCTGGATCCATTTCGACCGCATCGGCGCCGCCCTACGCGACGAGCTGCGCGACCAGTGGGTGGAGTGGATCGTGCGCGACACCGGCACGCGCCGCGCCGCCGTGGCCGACGACTCCCTGGTCGATCTGGCGCTGAAGTTCCCCGACTGCGTGGCCAAGACCTTCCAGCACGAGAAGGCCGTGCGCTGCATCGTGCACCCGGTCAACCCGGCCATCGACCCTTCGATCGTGCTCTGGGCCGCCACCCTGCGCTACGACAAGAAGCGCTTCGAGGACGCGAGCGTGCGCTTCTTGCCGCACGTCCAGATCCAGCTCTGAGCCCGCGCCGGGCGTCGGCGCCGCGCCGCACGGCCGTCGCCGTCAGGCGCCTGCGTCCCACCGTTCATCCCACCGGCACCGCTGGCGCGTGGCCGTTCGCTTGACGCGTCATCCGTCCATATTACGATTCGCGGCAATACATTTCCACAAATCACAAATAAACCTTCCAGGGGCCCCAATTGAACCCGTCGATGCTCTCCTCCATTCAGGCCAGCCTGCAGCAGATGCAGGCCGCGCAGGCCCAACTCGCCGAGGTGCTGCCGTCGGGCGCCGCCCAGGGGCCGTCCTTCACCCAGCACGTGGGCGGCCTGCTGCGCGCCGCGGACGACAAGGGCCACGTCGCGCAGGCCGCCGTCGGTGCGGTGGAGAGCGGCCGCAGCAACGACCTGGTCGGCGCCATGCTCAAGAGCCAGGAAGCCAGCCTCAACTTCAACATGATGATGCAGGTGCGCAACAAGGTCGTCGGCGCCTTCGACGAGCTCATGAAGCTGCCGATCTGAGCGCCGCATGGGCCACGTCTCGCACATCCTCCCACCGGCCGCGGGCGCGCGCCTGTCCGCGCTCGACCCCTGCGAACTCGGCCGTCCCATCCACGCCCTCGACTCGCTGTTCCAGCTCACCCAGCAGGACCTGGACCACGGCCTGGCCACCGCCTTCCCCGGTCGCGTGGGCGCACCGGTGCGCCTGGGCGGCGTGTCGCACGGCCGGTCCACCCCCATCGAAACGCCGCTGCGCTGGGCCAGCTACCACAGCCACCTGGGCCGCAGCGCCTTCGCCATCGAACGCTCCGCCCTCACCGCCCTGCTGGCGCGCCGCTACGGCTCCAGCGACTGGGCGCTCGGCGCGCGCTGCGTGCCGGCGCTGGAGACCGCCACCGAGCAGCGCCTGGCCGCCCAGCTCGGCCAGGTGCTCACCGAAGCGCTGGTGCACCGCATCGGCGGCGGGTCCGCGGCCGACGGCGATCCCTCCCCGCGGCTCGAACAGAACCTGTCCAGCGCGCGCTGCCCCATCAGCGGGCCGGTGATGTTCCTGTGGGCGCAGGTGCTCGCGGGCGCCGAGCCCCTGGGCCTGGTGGTGTTCGCCCTCGACAGCGACACCCTGGCCGCCGCGCTGCGCCAGCTCGCCCCCGCGCGCCGCCAGGGCGCGGCCCGCCCGGCCGACAGCGCCGCCCTGCGCCGCGCGCTGCCGCTGCGCCTGGACGTGCGCCTCGCCCAGAAGACCTTGCCCCTGGGCGAGCTGCTCGGCCTGCGGCCCGGCGACGTGCTCCCCATCCCGCTGGAAAGCGCCACCGTGCGCATCCAGGACAAGCCCGTGCTCAAGGCCCTGGTGGTCGAGCACAAGGGCCGCCTGTGCCTGACCCAACTGCAGGAAGTCTGACCATGTCCATTGATTCCCCCGCCCTCGACGCCCTGAGCGCCGCGCCCGGCGGCGACGACGCCTTCGCCGCCGTGATGCAGGAGATGGCCAGCGCCGGCCAGGCCGAGACGGCGCCACCCGCGCCGGCCGCGGCGGCGGCCCTGGGCCTGGGGCGGCTCATGCGCCGCATCCCCGTCACGCTCACGCTGGAACTCGGCTCGGCCGAGGTCTCGCTGGAAGACGTGGCCCAGCTGCGCCCCGACAGCGTGGTCGAGCTCGACGTGCTCGCCGGCGAACCGCTCACCATGAAGATCAACGGTGTGGCCATCGGCAAGGCCGAGGTGGTGGTCAGCGGCGAGAACTACGGCCTCAAGGTCCTCGAAGTGAGCGGCCTGGACCTGGACAGCTTCGCGCCATGAGCCCCATCGCCCGCCCGCGCGGCGCGGCGCGGCTGGCGCTCGCCGCCGGCAGCGCCGCGCTCGCTTTCGCCGCCCTCGCCTGGCCCGAGGGCGCGCTGGCGCAGGCGGCGAACACGGCGGGCGGCGGCCTGCAGGTCTTCAGCAGCACGACCCACGGCAACACCACCGACTACACCGTCCGCACGCAGATCCTGATCGTCATGACCCTGCTGGGCCTGCTGCCCGCCATGGTCCTGATGATGACCAGCTTCACGCGCTTCATCATCGTGCTCTCACTGCTGCGCCAGGCCCTGGGCCTGCAGCAGGGCCTGCCGGCGCGCGTGCTCACCGGCATCGCGCTCATCCTCACCCTGCTGGTGATGCGCCCCGTGGGCGAGCGCATCTGGACGGAGGCCATGCTGCCCTACGACCAGGGCAGCATCGGCCTGCAGGAAGCGCTGAACCGGGCCGAGGCGCCGCTCTCGCGCTTCATGCTCGCGCAGACCAGCCAGGCCTCGTTGCAGCAGATCGCCACGCTCTCGGGGGTGCCCGAGGTGAGCGAGCCGGCCCAGCACCCCTTCACCGTCAAGCTCGCCGCCTTCGTGCTGAGCGAGCTCAAGACGGCGTTCATGATCGGCTGCATGCTCTTCATCCCCTTCCTGGTCGTCGACCTGGTGGTGTCCTCGGTGCTGATGGCCATGGGCATGATGATGCTGTCGCCGCTGGTGATCTCGCTGCCGCTCAAGCTGCTGCTCTTCGTGCTGGTGGACGGCTGGACCCTCACCGTGAACACGCTGGTGACCAGCGTGCGTGCGATCTAGGGGCGATGCGATGACACCCGAGATCGCCGTCGAACTGGTGGCCGAGTGCCTGAAGCTGGTGGTGCTGATCGTCACCGTTCTGATCACGCCCAGCCTGGTCGTGGGCGTGCTGGTGAGCCTGTTCCAGGCCGCCACGCAGATCAACGAACAGACCCTGAGCTTCCTGCCCCGCCTGCTGGTCACGCTGGCGGCCATCATCGTCATGGGCACCTGGCTCACCAGCAAGCTCATGGACTACGCGCGCGCCATCTTCGAGCGCGCGGCCCAGCTGGCGCTCTGAGTCCGGGCGCCGCGCATGGAACCCGTCTTCGGCCAACTGCTCGCCACGCTCATGGCGCTGTGGTGGCCCTTCGTCCGGGTGCTGGCCGTCCTCAGCTTCATGCCCGTGATCGGCGACAACCTGGTGCCCGTCACCGTGCGCGTGCTGCTGGCGCTGGCGCTGGCCGTGGTGCTGTTGCCGGTGGCCGCGCCGCCGCAGCCGGTCTCCCCGTTCTCGCTGCTGGGCATCGTCACCACCGTCGAACAGGTGGCCATCGGCCTGATCATCGGCCTCGGCTTCCAGATGGTCATGGCCGTGTTCGGGCTGCTGGGCTACATGGCCTCCAGCCAGATGGGCCTGGCCATGGCGCAGATGAACGATCCCATGAGCGGCGCCTCGTCCGACGTGGTGAGCGGGCTCATCTACGTGCTAACCATCCTGATCTTCTTCGCCGTCGACGGCCACCTGGTCTTCAACGGCGTCGTGGGCGCCAGCTTTCGCGCCTGGCCGGTGGGCGCGGGCATCCCCGCGCAGGCCCTGGCGGTGCTGCCGCTGCAGGTGGGCTGGGTGTTCTCGGCCGCGCTGCTGCTCGCGCTACCGGTGATCTTCTCGGCCCTGGTGGTGCAGATCGGCTTCGGCTTCCTCAACCGCGTGGCGCCCACCTTCAACCTGTTCTCCCTGGGCTTTTCGCTCATCATCGTCTTCGGCCTGTTCGTTCTCGCGGGCATGCTGCGGCTCATCCCCCAGCAATACGTTCAGCTCACCACCCGGGTGCTGGAAATGCTGGAACAGCTCATGCGAGGCTGAACGGTGTCCCAGGACCAGACCGGCGACAAGACGGAAGCGGCCACGCCGCAGAAGCTGCGCAAGGCGCGCGAGCAGGGGCAGGTCGCGCGCTCCAAGGACCTGGCCACCGCCGTGGGCCTGGTGGTCTGCCTGCAGGCCATCGTGCTGCTGGCGCCGGGCTACCTGGCCGATTTCCGCCGCCTGTTCGCGCTCGGCTTCGTGGTGGCCGATGGCGACGGCGCGCTCGACAACCTGTTCTCGCACGCCTTCGTTCCGGTGATGCTGCTGCTGGCCAAGATGCTGCTGCCGCTGTTCATCATCCCGCTGTGCGTGCTGATCGCCTCGCTGTTTCCCGGCGGCTGGGTGCTGAGCGCCCAGAACCTGATGCCCAAGCTGGAGCGGCTCAATCCCTTGGGCTACTTCCAGCGCATCACCAAGCCCAAGCACCTGGCCGACTTCGCCACCACCGCGCTCAAGGCCTTCACGCTGTTCGGCGTGCTGTACTGGGTCATGAGCGGCAGCCTCGGCGGTTTCCTTCGCCTGAGCGCGCTGCCGCTGGGTGAGGCCTTGCCGCAGGCCTTCTCGCTGGCGCAGGCGGCCGTGTTCTCGCTGGTGGCGGTGTTCGTGCTCTACGCGCTCATCGACGTGCCCGTGCAGCGCCTGGTCTATCTGCGCGAGCAGCGCATGAGCAAGCGCGACATCAAGGAAGAACACAAGACCACCGAGGGCCGGCCCGAGGTGAAACAGCGCATCCGCCAGATCCAGCAACAGATCGCGCGCCGCGGCGTGCGCAAGACCGTTCCTACGGCCGACGTGGTAATCGTCAACCCCGAGCACTACGCCGTCGCCATCAAGTACGACACCCACAAGGCCGACGCGCCCTACGTGGTGGCCAAGGGCCTGGACGAAATGGCGCTGTACATCCGCCGCATCGCCGAGGAGGCCGGCGTCGAGGTGCTGCGCGTGCCGCCGCTGGCGCGCGCCGTGTACCACACCAGCCAGGTGCGCCAGCAGATCCCCGCCGCGCTGTACCAGGCGGTGGCCGTGGTGCTGCGCCACGTGCTCGCCCTCAAGGCGTTCCGCCAGGGCCAGCGCCGCAGCGAACCCCACCTGCCCCATGACCTCGACGTGCCCGCCCACCTGAGCGGCGACGGACCGACATGAACCCCATGAACACCCTGTTCAACGACCTGAAACAGCTGCGCGTGGCCGCGCCGCTGCTGCTCATGGCCCTGCTGGCCATGATCATCCTGCCGCTGCCGCCGCTGCTGCTGGACGTGCTGTTCACCTTCAACATCGTGCTCGCGATGATTGTTCTGCTGGTGGCCGTGAACGTGCGCCGCCCGCTGGACTTCTCGCTCTTCCCCACGGTCATCCTGGGCGCCACGCTGCTGCGCCTGATGCTCAACGTGGCCTCCACGCGCGTGGTGCTGCTGCGCGGCCACGAAGGCACCGACGCCGCCGGTTCGGTGATCGAGGCCTTCGGCCACGTCGTCATCGGCGGTAACTTCGTCGTCGGCATCGTGGTGTTCGTCATCCTGATGATCATCAACTTCCTGGTGGTCACCAAGGGCGCCGAGCGCATTTCCGAGGTGTCGGCGCGCTTCACGCTGGACGCGCTGCCCGGCAAGCAGATGGCGATCGACGCCGACCTCAACGCCGGCCTCATCAACCAGGAGGGCGCGCAGACCCGCCGCAAGGAAGTGTCGGCCGAGGCGGACTTCTATGGCGCCATGGACGGCGCCTCCAAGTTCGTCAAGGGTGATGCCATCGCCGGCATCCTGATCCTCATCCTCAACATGATCGGCGGCGTGCTCATCGGCGCGCTCATGCACGACCTGAGCCTGGGCGAGTCCTTCAAGCTCTATGCCCTGCTCACCATCGGCGACGGCCTGGCCGCGCAGATCCCGGCGCTGCTGCTGTCGGCCGCGGCCGCCATCATCGTCACGCGCGTCAGCGACGCGGGCGACATCGAGAAGCAGGTGGGCCAGCAGTTGCTGGCCTCGCCCAACGTGCTGTACGGCGTGGCCGGCCTGCTCCTGGTGCTGGGCCTGGTGCCCGGCATGCCGACGCTGATGTTCCTGGCCTTCTCGGGCGTGCTGGGCTACGTGGCCTGGCGGCTCGGCCAGCGCCAGGCCGTGGCGCCACCGCCCAAGCCCGATGCGCTGCAGGCCGCGCTGGTCACCGAGGCTGCGCCCGACATCGACTGGAAGAGCCTGCCCGTGGTGGACCCGCTGGCCGTGGCCGTGGGCTACAAGCTGGTGGGTCTGGTGGACCCGTCGCAGGGCGCGGCGCTGACCAAGCGCCTGAAGGGCGTGCGCCAGACGCTCAGCGAGTCACTGGGCGTCGTGCTGCCGCCCATCCGCACGCGCGACGAGCTGGGCCTCAAACCGACGCACTACCAGGTGCTGCTGCACGGCAGCGTGATGGCCTCGGCCGAGGTCTTTCCCGAGCGGCTCATGGCCATTCCCTCGCCCCAGGTCTATGGCGAGATCGACGGCATCCCCGGCGCCGATCCCTCGTTCCAGATGCCCGTGGTGTGGATCGAGGCGGCGCACAAGGCGCACGCCCTGGGCATGGGCTACCAGGTGGTGGACGTGCCCACCGTCGTCGCCACGCATGTGACCAAGCTGATCCGCGAAAACCTGCCCGAGCTGTTCCAGCATGAGGACGTGCCCGCCCTGCTGGAGCGCTGCGCCGCGCAGGCCCCCAAGCTCGCGGCCGCGCTGGAGAAGGCCTACAGCCCCAGCCTGCTGCTCAAGGTGCTGCGCACCCTGTTGCAGGAGGGCGTGTCGCTCAAGGACATCGTTCCCCTGGCCACCACGCTGCTGGAGAACGCCGAACTCACCAAAGACCCGATCCTGCTCGCCGCCGAGGCCCGCCTGACCCTGCGCCGCCAGATCGTGGCCCAGGCCTGCGGCCAGACCGGCGAGGTCAAGGCCTTCAGCCTGGGCAGCCCCTTGGAAGACCTGCTGATGCGCGCGCTGAGCCAGGCCACGCAGGGCGGCAAGGCGGCGCTGGACAACTTCCCCATCGAGCCCAACATGCTCACCCAGCTGCAATCGCACCTGCCGCTGGCGCGCGAACAGATGAAGCAGATGGCCGCGGCGCCGGTGCTGATGGTGCTGCCGCAGCTGCGCCCCGTGATGGCGCGCTACGCGCGGCTGTTCGCGCCCGGCCTCCACGTCCTTTCATACAACGAAATGCCCGACAGCCGAAGCGTGGTGGTCGTGGGCTCAATTGGTTGAGCCCGCAACCGATATACATCTTTCTCAACCCGAAACCTGATTTCCATGTTCAAGAACATCAACATCGGCCCCCGCCTCACGATCGGCTTCGCCACCGTGCTGGCCCTGCTGGTCGGCACCACCGTGCTGGCCTGGGTGGGTCTCAACTCCGCCCTGCGCGCCACCGAGGACATTGTCTCGGTGCAGCAGCGCCTCAACATGACCACGGAATGGGCCGCGCAGACCACCTTGAACGTGAACCGCGTGATGGCGCAGGCCATGTCACGCAACGACCCGCGCGTGGTCCAGCACTTCGAGCCCCTGATGGCCCAGTCGTCCAAGGACGTCGCCGAGCTGCAGAAGGGGCTGGAGGAGCGCATCACCAGCGAACAGGGCAAGGCCCTGCTCGCCGCCATCAATGAGAAGCGCAACGCCTACCTGGCGGTGCGCAAGCGCTTCTTCGACGCGCTGCAGATGGAGGACTACGCCGGCGCGCAGGACATCCTGGACAAGGAGCTGCCGCCCGCCGTCGAGGCCTACAGCGCCGAGCAGCAGAAAATGATCAGCGGTCAGCGCGCGCTGATGGAGCAGACCGCCACCAGCTCGCGCGCCGCGGTCACGCGCCAGATCACGCTGCTGGCCGCCCTGGCGGTGTGCGCCGTCGCGCTGGCCGCCTTCGTGGCCTGGGCCATCACGCGCTCGGTCACCGAGCCGCTGAAGGAGGCCCTGAGCGCCACCGACGCCGTGGCCGAAGGCGACCTGACCCGCGAAGTGCGGGTGGACCGCCAAGACGAACTCGGCCGCCTGCTCGGCGGGCTCTCGCGCATGCGCGAATCGCTGGTGAAGACCGTGGGCCAGGTGCGCGCCGCCACCGACAGCATCAACACCGCGTCGGCCGAGATCGCCTCGGGCAACCAGGACCTCTCGAGCCGCACCGAGCAGACCGCCAGCAATCTGCAGGAGACCGCGGCCAGCATGGAGCAGCTCACCAGCACCGTGCGCCAGAGCGCCGACGCCGCGCGCCAGGCCAACCAGCTCGCCAGCACGGCCGCCGAGATCGCCCAGCGCGGCGGCAGCGTGGTAACCCAGGTGGTGAGCACCATGGACGACATCAACCAGGCCTCGCGCAAGATCAACGACATCATCGGCGTCATCGACGGCATCGCCTTCCAGACCAACATCCTGGCCCTCAACGCCGCCGTGGAAGCGGCGCGCGCGGGCGAACAGGGCCGCGGCTTCGCCGTGGTGGCCGGCGAGGTGCGCAACCTCGCGCAGCGCAGCGCGCAGGCCGCCAAGGAGATCAAGGGCCTGATCGGCGCCAGCGTGGACAAGGTCACCGTGGGCACGGAACTGGTGAGCCAGGCCGGCCAGACCATGAGCGAGATCGTGGAGAACGTGGTGCGCGTGCGCGACATCATTGGCGAGATCGCCAGCGCCTCGGGCGAGCAGGCCGATGGTGTCAACCAGATCAACGCCGCCGTCTCCAACCTCGATCAGATGACGCAGCAGAACGCCGCGCTGGTGGAAGAAAGCGCCGCCGCCGCATCGAGCATGAACGACCAGGCCGCGCGCCTGGCCGAGGTGGTGCGCATCTTCCGCCTGGATGGCACCGCCGCCTCGGGCAGCATCGCCGCGCGGCCGGCGGGCGAGCGGCACCAGCGCCGCGAGCCGCAGCTGGCGCCGGTCGCGGCGCCTCTGGCGAAGCCCGCGGCACCCGTGGCCAAGCCGCTGGCCACGGCCAAGCCCGTGGCGGTGGCGCCCAAGCCCGCCGCACCGGCCGCCGGCAAACCCCTGGCCGCTGCGGCCAAGGCCCCCGCCAGCGACGAGGTCGGCGAATGGGAGTCCTTCTGATCCGCGCCGCCCGCGACCGCCACCGCGGCCGCTGAAGCCCCAGGCCCGCCGAAGACCTCGGCGGGCTTTTTTCAGGCGCCGACGGGCGCGGCCACCGGCACCAGCCGCTGCACCACCTCGTCGGTGCTGAGCACGTCGCCAAAGAACAGCATCCAGTTGTTCAGGCAGTGCTCGTGCTCGGCCGGCGTGACGGCCGAGAGCGCGTCGTCGACCATGATGGTGGCGTAGTCCATCATCATCGCGTCGCGCGCGGTCGATTCGCAGCAGACGTTGGTGACGGTGCCACCGATGAGCACGTGCGTGACGCCGCGCTCGCGCAGCACCTCGTCCAGGCGCGACGAGCCCGGCACCAGGGCGCTGTAGCAGCGCTTGACCACGCGCTCGTCCTGCGGGTGCGGCTGCAGGCCGGGCGCGATCTGGAAGCCCTCGTGCGCGCTCGCCAGCTCGCGCAGGCGCCGCGCGCTGCGCGCCGGCGTGAGCATGTGGGCGTGGTGGTGCGACCAGAAGTCATCGGCGCCGTCGGCGCTGGTCTGCACCCAGATGACATGCCCGCCCGCCTCGCGCAGCGCGTTCGCCAGCCGGTTCACCGCCGGGAAGGTGGCGCGCGAGGGCGCGCACTCGCCGAGATAGCCCGGCTGCGTGTAGTAGTTCTGCAGGTCGATGACGACGAAGGCCGTGCGTTCGGCCGCCAGCGTGTCATAGGGGTGCAGGCGGCCCTGGCGCGCCACCACGCGCTCGACGACCCATTCGGGAAACTGCATGCTCGCTCCTCTCGGTTCAGGCGTAGCGCTTGGCCATGGCGGCCTCGATCCGCGCGATCACCAGGTACATCAGGCCCGACAGCAGGCCCAGCACCACGATGGCGGTCATCACCACGTTGAGCTGGAAGACCTGGCTGCCGTTGACGATGAGGAAGCCCAGGCCGGCGCTGGCCGACTGGAACTCGCCCACGATGACGCCCACCAGCGCCAGGCCGATGTTCATCTTCAGCGCCGCCACGAGCGTGGGCACGCTGCCCGGCATGACCACCAGGCGCAACACCTGGGCGCGGCTGGCGCCCAGGGTGCGGGCCAGCTTGATCTTGTTCGGGTCGATGCTCTGGAAGCCGTCGTACACCACCATGATGGTGACGAACACGGCGATCGCCACGGCCATTCCGTACACCGAGTACTCGGACCCCAGCCAGATGTAGAAGATCGGCACGAAGGCGATCTTGGGCATGGCGTTGGCCACCACCAGGAAGGGGTCCAGCACCTTGTGCGCGAAGTCCGACCACCACAACCCGGCGGCCACGCCGATGCCGATGACCATGCTCAGCACGAAGCCGATGAGGGTGGCCTTGAAGGTGACCCAGGTGTGCATCAGCAGCTTGCCGTTGTGCAACAGATCGAGGAAGGTCGGCCACAAGGCGCTCGGGTAGCTGGTCAGCATGGGGTTGACCACATGCGTCTTGGCCAGCACCTCCCACAGCACCAGGAAGGCCACCAGCAGGGCCAGGCGGGTGAGCAGGATGCGCTGGCGGCGGCGGCGCTGGCGCGACTGCCATTCGCGGTACGCGGGGCTGGGTTCGCGCCCGGCCGGTGGCGGCGTGGGGGTGGCCATGGTGGCCAGGGTGGCGGAGGCGGTGGTGTTCATGGCGTCATCCTTCCACGTGGACGTCGAGCTCGTCCCACAGCAGCGCGAAATAGGTATTGAACTCGGGCAGGGACCGCACCACGAACGGGCTCGGGCGGCCCGCGCCGTGGCTGGGAAAGCGCATCAGGTGCTGCGACTTGATGCGCCCGGGGCGGCGCGAAAGCACCACCACGCGGTCGGTCATGGCGATCGCCTCGCCGATGTCGTGCGTGACCAGCACCACCGACTTGCCCTCGTCGCGCAGCACCTCCACCACCTCGTCGGCGATCGCCAGGCGGGTCTGCGAGTCCAGCGCAGAGAAGGGCTCGTCGAGCAGCACCACATCGGGGTCGGTCACCAGCGTGCGCGCCAAGGCCACGCGCTGGCGCATGCCACCCGAGAGCTGGCGCGGAAAGTGGTGCAGGAAGTCGCCCATGCCGCACTTGTGCAGCAGGTGCGCGGCCCGCTCGCGGGCCTCGCGCATCGGCCGGCCCTGGATCTGCGCGCCCAGGGTGGCGTTGTCCAGGATGCTGCGCCATTCGAACAGGTAGTCCTGCTGCAGCATGTAGCCCACGCGCGGCGACGGGCCCTTGACTCGCTCGCCGTGCACCCGCACCTCGCCCGACGAGGGTTCGAGGATGCCGGCCATCAGCGACAGCAGCGTGCTCTTGCCGCAACCCGACTGGCCGATCAGGCTCACGAACTCGCCCGGCGCCACCGACAGGCGGATGCGGTCGAGCGCCTGCGTCTCGCCGGCGTCGGTGAAGTAGCGCAGCGAGACGTCGTTGATCTCGATGCGCGGCTGCACCTGCTGCGCCACCGGCGCTTCGGCTTCGAGCACGGCGCTCATGGCGCGGCCTTCGCGGCGAAGTCGGTGACCACGACCTGCTCGTACTTCACGCGCTTGGCCTTGTCGAGCACGCCACTGGCGATCAGCATGTCCTGCAGGCTGTCGACGGCCTCGCGCTGCACCATCGGGTTGGTCTTCCACAGGCCGATGCCGCGGTAGCGTTCGATGGCGGCCACCAGATCGGCCTGGGCCATGGCGGGGAAGTACTCGGCGATCTGCTTGGCCAGATCGGCCGGGGGCGCGCTGGCCACGTGCTTCTGGGCCTTCACGATGGCGTTGGTCCAGGCCTGGGCCACGGCGGGGTTCTGCTTGAGGTAGACGTCGGTGGCGGTGAACACGGTGTAGTCCACCGGGCCCACGACTCGGCCGACGGACGCCACGACCACGCCCTTGCCGGTCTTCTCCAGCATGGTGGCTTCGGGCTCGAGGAAGATGCCGTAGTCGTTCTGGCCCGCCAGCCAGGCGCCGGTGCGCGCGGCCGGGCCGATGTTGTTCACCAGCTTGAGGTCCTTCTTGGGGTCGAGGCCGTTTTTGCGCATCGCCGTCTCCAGGAAGACGTCGGGGTTGGAGCCCGGGCGGAACGACATCACGGCCTTGCCCTTGAGCTGGTCCCAGGCGAACGCGCCCGCGGGCTTCTCGCGCGCCACCAGCAGGAAGCCGTCGGTGGCGGTCAGGCCGGAGAAGATCTTGGGCTTGACCGGCGATTCGCTGTTGGCCACGTACACCGAGGCTTCGGGGCCGATCAGCACGATGTCGGCACTGCCCGACAGCAGGGCGGCCATGCCCTTGTCGGTGCCCTGCGAGGTTTTGATCGACACGTCGAGCCCGGCTTCGCGGAAGAAGCCCTGGCTCATCGCCACGTAGGCGGGGGCGTACAGGACCGAGCGCACCACCTCCTCATAGCGCACCTTCACCGGCGCGCTGGCGGACTGGGCGGCGGCCGGCGACACCAGGCCCAGGCCCAGGGCCAGCGTGGCCGTGGCATGGACCGCGCGCGACCAGAACGATGAGGGGGATGGACGGGGGATTCGGAACATGGCGAACTCCTGTGGCGCGTTGAGGGGCGGGCTTGTCGAAATACTGTATGCAATTGATGTGCCAGCCTTGGTGGGGCGGCGCGAACCGGCGTTGCAAACGCGGGGCCCCGACCGACGGCCTGTGGCCGGCATGCCGCGGGACCGAACACCGTGCCGCAATCTATGTTGGATACAGTATTCAATGAATAGGGGTTGTCTCCATTCCACGGTGGCGGTGGGCGCCGGCCGGCCCGGCGAGGACGCCCGCCTTCGGTGCACGGCCCCGGTCCTGGCGCTCAGCGCCCCGGGCGCCCGCGCAGATTGCCCAGAATCATCGGCCGCCCCGCCACCAGCCCGCCGCCGTCGAGCTCCATCTGGAAACGCTCGGCGTCGCGGCGGCGCATGTCCGCCACGATGGCGTCGACCGCCATCGGCTCCGTGCCCAGCGCGAGCAAGGCCTCGCGCCCCATGACCATGGCGGACTCGAAGGTCTCGCGCACCTGCACGTCCGCCCCCGCCTTCACCAGCTCAGCGGCGTGCCCGCGGTCGAAGGAGCGCGCGATGACCCGCGCCTGGGGGAAGGCGTGCTTGCACTGCTCCACCATCAGCGTGGCCGCGCTGGCCTCGTCCACGCACACCAGGATGACCTTGGCGTCTTGCGCGCCCGCCGCGTGCAGGATGTCCAGCCGCGTGCCGTCGCCGTAATAGACCTTGAAGCCGAAGTGCTCGGCCTCGCGCGCGAGCTGCGGGTCGGCGTCGATGATGGTGATCTCCGCGCCCAGCAGCAGCAGGTTCTGGCTCGCGATCTGGCCGACGCGGCCGAAGCCGATGATCAGCACCGCGCCGGCCTCGTGGTCGGGCACGGGCGCGCCCTCCGCGGATGGGCCGGTGCGTGGCGCCCAGCGCTGCAGCGCCAGCACCGCCAGCGGCGTGAGCGCCATGGACAGCACCACGATGGCCGTCATGTTGGCGTTCACCACCGGGTCGATCACGCGGCCCGCGAGCGCCGCCGCGAACAGAACGAAGGCGAACTCGCCGCCCTGCGCCATCAGAACCGCGCGGTCCAGCGCGTCGGCGTGCGGGCTGTGCGTGAGCCGCGCCACCACGTAGATGCACAGGGCCTTCACCGCCATCAGCGAAAGCACGCCCGCCAGGATGAGGACCCAGTGCCGCGCCACCGCCGACAGGTCCAGCGACATGCCCACGCCCAGGAAGAACAGGCCCAGCAGCAGGCCACGGAAGGGCTCGATGTCGGCCTCCAGCTGGTGGCGGAAGGTGGACTCCGACAGCAGCACGCCCGCCAGGAAGGCCCCCATGGCCATGGACAGGCCGCCCAGCTGCATGAGCAGCGCCGCGCCCAGCACCACCAGCAGGGCCGCGGCCGTCATGACCTCGCGCGCGTGCGCGTTCGCGAGCACGCGGAACATGGGGTTGAGCAGCCACACGCCCACGGCCACCAGCAGCGCCACCGATCCGGCCGCGATCCCCACCGACAGCCAGCGCGAGGCCGCCGCCGCTGGGCCCGCCACCTCGGCCGCCGCATCGGGCGAGAGAAAGGCCACCACGGCCAGCAGCGGCACGATGAGCAGGTCCTCGAACAGCAGGATGGAGACGATGCGCTGCCCGCGCGGCGTGGCGATGTCGCCGCGCTCGCCCAGCAGCTGCATCACGATGGCCGTGGACGTGAGCACGAAGCCCATGGCGCTGATGAAGGACACCCGCCACGAAAAGCCGAAGGCCACGCCCACCAGGGTGAGCATGGCGCCGCAGACCAGCACCTGCAGGCTCCCCAGCCCGAAGATGGCGCGCCGCAGCGCCCACAGGTGCGAGGGCTGCATCTCCAGGCCGATGACGAAGAGGAACATCACCACGCCGAGCTCGGCGGTGTGGATGATGGTCTGGGGGTCGCTGAACCAGCCCAGGCCGAAGGGGCCGACGGCCAGGCCCGCCGCTAGGTAGCCCAACACCGAGCCCAGGCCGATGCGCTTGAACAGCGGCACCGCCACCACCGCCGCCCCCAGCAGCATGACGACCGGGACCAATTGGGTGGAGGCGGCATCAGCGGCCATGGCGGGCCTGCGGCGATCGTGGGCCGCGCGGCGATCCGGGCGGCGGGTTCATCTCGTGGCGGCGCATGGTCCCCTCCAGTGGTTGGCGCCAGGCGATTCTGGCACCGCCCCGTTCAGCCGCCCCACAAGGGGCCGGACTTGTCGAAGTCCACCGTCTCGCGCACCAGCTCGCGCAGCCGCGTGAGCAGCGCGCGGTGGTCGTCGCGCCGGTGCTGGAAGGTGTACTGCAGCGCCGGCAGGGGCTGGGGGCCGCGCAGCTCGACCACGGCCCGGCGCGCGGCCATGCGGCGCAGCCAGCCGCGCGGGTACAGGCCGACGCCCACGCCCGAGGCGATCAGGCTGGCGATGGCCGCGAGGTTGTTGCACACCAGCCGGCGCGGCGCCTGCAATCCGTTGAGCGCCAGCCAGTGTTCCAGCATGCGCGTGGGACCGGCCGCGCCGGGCTGGGTGATGAGCGCGTGCCGCTCCAGCAGCGCGGCGTCCACCGCGCGGCGGCGCCCCAACAGCGCGGGTGAGGCGGCCCAGCAGAAGCGGACTTGGGCGATGGCTTCGCTGGCGATGGCGCCGCGCGTGGAGTGGCCGGCCACCACGGCGAAATCCAGTTCCCCGCTTTCGAGGCGCTGCTCCAGCGCCGAGCCCAGGTCCACGCAGGGTTCCAGGCGCAGTTCGGGGTACTTAGCGGCCGCGTGCGAGACCAGGTCGGGCAGCCAGGTGAGGGCCGCGAGTTCGCCCACGCCGAAGCGGCAGAGGCCGCGCACGCCACCGCCGGCCGCGAGCTGATCGCGCATGTCTTCCGACAGCGCCAGCATGCGCCGCGCCAGCGGCAGCAGCTGCTCGCCCGCCTCGGTGAGCGCGGCACGGTGGCCACCGCGGTTGAACAGCGTGGTGCGCAGCTGCGCCTCCAGTTCACCGATGCGCTTGGACAAGGTGGACTGCGAAATGTGCAGCCGCTGCGCGGCGACCAGGAAGCTCGCGGCGGTGGCGGCCCAGTAGAAGGCTTCGAGCTGCTTGAGCGTCATGGCCGGCGCCGCACAATCCTTGGTGTTGAAAAAAGGCGAACAAGAGCGATCGAAATATATCGCTTTTCATCCACAAGGCATCTTCCCAGAATGCGCCCCGGATCCACCCGAGCGGGTGGACCGGGCCCCACAACAGAAGGAGACAGCGCATGAGCATTCATTCCACCGGCCTGCGACGCCGCCACCTCGTGGGCGCCGCCGGCGCGGCGCTGGGCCTGTCGGCCCTGCCCCTGGCCGCGCGCGCCCAGGCCTGGCAGCCCACCCAGCCCATCACCATCCTGGTGGGCTTCGCGCCCGGCGGCTCGGCCGACCAGATCGCGCGCCAGCTCTCGTACGCGGCCAAGGACATCATTCCCGTCCCGGTGGTGGTGAACAACCGCGTGGGCGCGGCCGGCGCCATCGCCGCGCAGGCCACGGCCGACGCCAAGCCCGACGGCTACACCCTGTTCGTGGGCGGCGGCAGCGAGACCACCTCGGTCGGCCACTTCCGCCCGCTCAACTACGACTCGCGCCGCTCCTTCACGCCCATCATCAAGGTCTCGCGCGCGCCCAGCATCCTGGCGGTGCGCGCCGACTCGCCCTTCGCCGACATGAAGGCGCTCATCGCCGAAGCGAAAAAGGCGCCCGAGAAGGTGTCCTACGGCTCGACCGGCGAAGGCGGCATCTTCCACGCCACCGGCATCGTGTTCGAGAAGGCCGCCGGCCTGAAGCTGCTGCACGTGCCCTACCGCGGCGCGGCCGACTCCATGACCGCCCTGCTCGCGGGCCAGGTGGACAGTGCCTTTGGCGCCTACGAAGAAATGAAAGCCATGATCGACGCGGGCCGCGTGCGCCCGCTGGCGCTGTTCTCTCGCGCGCGCCTGCCGGCCCTACCGGAGGTGCCCACCATGACGGAACTGGGCGTGCCCGTGGCCCTGGACAACATGAAGGGCCTGATGGCGCCCGCGAACCTGCCCGAGCCCATCCGGCGCTACCTGCACGACGCCTTCCACAAGGCCATGCAGGCGCCGGGCTGGAAGGACTACGTGGCCAAGTCGGGCCTGACCCAGGACTACGCCGACGGCGCGGCCTTCCAGGCCGAGGTCGTCGCGGCGGTGGACCTGATCGGCAAGGCCATCGGCAAATGAGCCGCGCGCCCGGTTCCTCCTTCGGCTTCATCGGCCTGGGCGCCATGGGCGCCGGCATGGCCGGCTGCCTGCTGCGCCGGGGCTACCCGCTCAAGGTCTTCGCGCGCGAGGCGCGCGCCGTGCAGGCCCTGGTGGACCAGGGCGCCACGGCCGGCACCGGCCCGGCCGACGTGGGCCGGGGCAGCGCCATCGTTTTCCTGAGCCTGCCCGACGACGCGGCGGTGCATGAGGTGCTGTTCGCCGACGGCGGCCTGGTGCACGGCCTGGCGGCGGGCAGCACCGTGGTGGACACCAGCACCATCGCGGCGGCGTCGGCGCGCGGGTTCGCGGCCGCGCTCGCGGCGCGCGGCATCGGCTTCCTGGACGCGCCCGTGAGCGGTGGCCAGCAGGGCGCGGCCGAGGGCGTGCTGAGCTGCATGGTCGGCGGCGAGACCGCCAGCGTGGACGCCTGCCGCGAGGCGCTGGGCGCCTTCTGCAAGAGCGTGCTGCACGTGGGCGGCGTGGGCGCGGGCCAGGTGGTGAAGGCCTGCAACCAGGTGGCCGTGGCCGGCGCGCTGCTGGGCGTGGCCGACGCCCTCGCGCTGGCCGAGGCCGAGGGCGTGGACCCGGCCCCGATGCGCGAGGCCCTGCTGGGCGGCGCCGCGCGCAGCTTCTCGCTGGAAAAACACGCCCCCCGCATCGCCGCCGGCCAGTTCACGCCGGGCTTTCGCGCGGCGCTGATGCGCAAGGACCTGCGCCTGGCGCTGCAGGGCGCGCAGGGCACGGGCACCGTGCTGCCCACCGCCGCGCTGGCCGAGCGGCTGCTCGACGAGCTGTGCGAGGGCGGCCGCGCCGACTGGGACTGGGCCGCGCTGGCGCTGCAGGTGCGGGCGCTCTCGGGCAAGGCCCTGCCCGAGCACCGCGAGCCCCGCGCATGAGCCGCAGCGCCGACGCGCCGGCCGCCCCCCGGTGGCTGCAGGGCCTGCTGTGCCTCGACGATTTCGAGGCCGAGGCGCGGCGCCACCTGCCCCGCCCGGTGTTCGGCTACGTGGCCGGCGCGGCGGAGACCAACCAGTCGTTGCGCGCCAACCGCGCGTCCTTCCAGGCCTGGGAGATGGTGCCGCGCGTGCTGGTGGACATCACGCCGCGCGACACCGGCGTCGAGCTGTTCGGCCAGCGCTACGGCGCGCCCTTCGGCGTGGCGCCCATGGGCCTGGCCGCGCTCTCGGCCTACCGCGGCGACCTGGTCATCGCCCGGGCCGCGCGGCGCGAGAACATTCCCTTCGTGCTCAGTGGCTCCTCGCTGATCCGCCTGGAAGAGGTGATCGCGGTGAACCCGGGGGCCTGGTTCCAGGCCTACCTGCCCGGCGACGACGCCGGCATCCTCGCGCTGCTGGAGCGCGTGAAGGCCGCCGGCTACCGCACGCTGGTGATCACCCTGGACACGCCGGCCGCGGCCAACCGCGAAAGCAACCTGCGCGCGGGCTTCACCATTCCGGTGCGGCCCGGCCCCGCGCTCGCCTGGCAGGGCCTCACGCACCCGCGCTGGCTGTTCGGCACCTTCCTGCGCACGCTGCTGCGCCACGGCATGCCGCATTTCGAGAACAGCTACGCCACGCGCGGCGCGCCCATCCTCTCGCCCCACGTGGAGCGCAACCTCTCCGATCGCGGCCACCTGAACTGGCGCCACCTGCAAATGATCCGCCGCGTCTGGGGCGGCGAGCTCGTGGTCAAGGGCGTGCTCGACGCGCGCGACGCGCGGCGCGCGGCCGACGAGGGCGTCGACGGCGTGATCGTGAGCAACCACGGCGGGCGCCAGCTCGACGGCGCCGCCGCGCCGCTGGCGGTGCTGCCGCGCATCGTCGAGGCCTGCCCCGACATTCCGGTGATGCTCGACAGCGGCGTGCGCCGCGGCAGCGACGTGCTCAAGGCCCTGGCCCTGGGCGCGCGCTTCGTCTTCGTCGGCCGCCCCTTCGCCTTCGCCGCCGCTGTGGCCGGTGAGGCCGGCGCGCACCGCGCCATCGACCTGCTGCGCTCGGAGGTCTCGCGCAACATGGCCCTGATGGGCGTGCTGCGGCCCGAGGACCTGGACCCCAGCCACCTCATCCCCGCCCAACGGAACTGAAGCCATGCTTGGACTGCGCATCCTCCCCGTCCCCCGCCGCGTCGCGCCCGACCTCGTCGAGGCCTTCCGCGGCGTGCCCGTCGCCAACGTCAGCGACTGCATGACCCGCATGACCGCGGCCGGCGCGCGCCTGCGCCCGCTGAGCCGCGAGACGCGTCTGTCCGCGCCCGCCATCACCGTGAAGACGCGGCCC
Organism: Hydrogenophaga sp. PML113; assembly: GCF_001777155.1. NCBI lineage: Bacteria > Pseudomonadati > Pseudomonadota > Betaproteobacteria > Burkholderiales > Comamonadaceae > Hydrogenophaga > Hydrogenophaga sp. PML113. Next base: position 46,463 of record NZ_MIYM01000011.1, read on the forward strand.
GGCGACAACCTCATGATCCACAAGGCGCTGGAGATCGCCCAGCCCGGCGACGTGATCGTGGTGGACGGCGGCGGCGACCTCAGCAACGCGCTGATCGGCGAGCTGATGACCACCTACGCGATCCGGCGCGGCCTGGCCGGTTTCGTCATCGACGGCGCGATCCGCGACCTCGACGTCATCGGCGCCGGCGCCCTGCCCGTGTTCGCGGCGGGCGTGACCCACCGCGGCCCCTACAAGGACGGCCCCGGCGAAATCAACGCGCCCATCGCCATCGACGGCATGGTGATCCACCCCGGCGACCTGATCATCGGCGACGCCGACGGCGTGCTCTGCGTGCCGCAGGACGAGGCCGCGGCCGTGCTCGACGCGGCGCGCAACAAGTCGCAGGCGGAACAGGTGACGCTGCGGCAGATCGCCGAGGGCCGGATCGACACGGCCTGGATCGACCAGACCCTGGCGCGCATCGGCCTGCGGGCCTGAGCCACGCGCTCAGGCCTTCTGCTCAGGCCTCGCGCCGCAGCCGGTGGACCATCTCCACCAGCCGGTAGAGGTTGCCCACCCGCAGGCCCTGGCGGCCGTCCACCAGCACCAGCCGATCGCGCGCCGCGAAGTGGTGGCGCTGGTTGTCGATGGCCAGCCAATGGCGCGCCGAGCGCCCGTTGGCGCGCAGCCAGTCGCGGCACTGGCGCTCGCGCTCGGGCATGGCCGCGCCGTGGCCCGGCGGCCGCACCCAGGGCTCGGTGCGGCCCACCACCCGGGCCTGCAGCGCGGGCCAGGGCTGGAACAGGGCCTGGATCTCGGACAGCGGGTGGTAGGCCGCCCAGCCGCTGGACACCACGATCTCCACGCCCTCCAGGTCCTTGAGCGAGGCGGCCAGCATGCCGGCCTTGTCGAGCAGCCAGTCCCGCGGGGCCCCCACGGGATGCAGCACGCCATCGAAATCCAGGAAGACGGTGACCAGCGCAGGCGTGTTCAGAACTTCCCCAGCAGGTTGATGAACCAGCCCCGGCTGCGGTAGCGCATGTCGGTGAGGTCGTCCGAGAAGTCGGTGAAGTTGTAGCCCAGGCCGAGCTTCACGTTCTCGTTGATGTGGTAGTAGCCCGCCGTGAGCCAGCCGGTGCGGCGGTCGCCCAGTTCCTTGGCGCGCAGCGAACGCAGCTCCAGCAGCCAGTCCCAGCGGCGCACCACCTTCCAGTCCAGGCGCAACACCGCCAGGTCGGCGCTGCTCTTGAACCAGGGCGCGCTGTTGTCGCGGCTGGCGCGCAGCTCGCCCTGGCGCCAGGCGTATTTGCCGCCGAGGGTCCAGCGCGGCGTGAGGTCGACGCTCAGGTCGGCGGCCCACAAGTGGCTGCGCTGCTGGTAGTGATTGCCGGTGGTGAAGACCTGGGTGGACGAGACACCCGTCGCCGACACCTGGCCCGGCGAGGACAGGTCGTGCAGATAGGTGTACTTGAGCAGCAGGTTCACGCGGTCGTTGTTCACCGGGCGCAACGCATAGCCCAGGCTGGCCTCGGTGTACTTCGCGGCGGCCAGCGCGCCCGCGCTGCTGTCGCTGTCGGCCCAGTTGAGCTTGCCGACCCAGCGCGCGTCCTCGCCGTCCTTCAGGCTGAAGGCGTTCTTGAGCAGCCAGCTGCGGCGCGACTCCACGCTGCCGCGGTCGGAGCGGTACTCGGCGCCGCCGCTGTAGCGCACGGTGTCGCTGCTGTAGCCGGCGTTGAAGGCGATGGCCTCGCGGCGCAGCTCGCCCAGGGTCTCGACACCCACGCGGCCGTTTTCCAGCGACACGCCCAGGGTCCAGCGGCTGTCGGGCGCGTATTGCACGCCATAGGCGTGTGTCAGGCCCGGCTGCGCGCCCACGCTGTGGCGGTGCTCGGTGAAGACGCTCAGGCCTTCGTTGATGCGCGACTTGGCGCCCGACACCAGCGTGCCGCCACGGCCCTGCGTGTTCTCGTCGGTGCGGCCGGTGTCCAGCACGTACGTCAGGTACAGGCTGGAGCGGTCGTCGTACTGGTAGTCGACGCCCAGCTGGCCGGCCGCGCCGCCGTCGCCACCCGAGAGCTCACCGTTGAGCGCGAGCTTGTCGTTGACGCGGTAGCGCGCGCCCACGCCCAGGCGGTCGTTGTCCAGGCGCGTGCCGCTGCGCGACAGCGTGCGCTGCGCGAAGCCATAGAGGGCCCAGCTGGCCAGGCTGTCGTAGTCCACCTGCACGCCCAGGTCGGTGCGCGCGCCTTCCACCGCCGCGCCCCAGGGCAGGCCGCCGTTGGTGACGACGCTGTCGCTGCGCTTGTCGTCGCGGCGCAGGCTCGCGCCCAGGCGCCAGTGCGGCGTGAGCTGGTGGCTCAGCTGCGCCTCGGCGCTGTCGCTGTCGAAGCCGTTGCGCTCGTCGCGGCGGTCGGCCTTCAGGCGCAGCTCGGTGCGCACGCCCAGGGGCAGCGCGGCGTCCACGCCGACCTGCTTCGTCTCGTTGCTGACGAGCTGGCCCGGCGCGGAGAAGCCCGCGCCGCGCCGCTGCGCGTAGGCGGCGATGCGCCCGCCGTCCGCCAGGCCCAGGTCCTTCAGGTCGGCCTGGCCTTCGAAGCGCCAGGCGTTCGCGTCGGCCGTGGGGTCCACCGGTTCGCCGGCGAAGTGGTAGCCGCCGTCGAGCGAGCGCAGCTCGCCCGTGCCCGGCCCGTCGGAGCGCGCCACCTCGGCCTTCAGGTAGGTGTTCTCGCCGTGGCGCAGCAGCAGGTCCACGCCGGCCAGGGTCTGGTCGCCCCCGGTCTGTTCCTGCTTCGAGGCGGTCACGCCCAGGCGCAGCGCGTCGCTGGCCCACCAGGAGAGGCGGCCACCGGTGGCCAGGGTGTCGAGCGAGCCCAGCAGGGGCGCGTACTCGTAGTCCACCACCAGGTAGGTGGGCTGGCCGGTGAGGCCACCCGCGCGCACGATGGCGCCGTCGTCCGAGAAGCTGGGCAGCGGGCCGTTGAGCAGCACGCGGCCCTGCAGGTGATCGACCTCGTAGTCCGAGCCCGGCACCAGCAGGCGGCGCGCGCGCACCAGGCCGGAGTCGCGGTCGCGGATCTCCACGAACACGCGTTCGGCGCCGCGCGTGATGTCCTGGTGGCGCAGGTAGTAGAGCGAGCCGCCGGTGCCGCGGAACTCCTCGCGCGCCGACAGGGTGCCCGGTTCGGCGGCGTAGGCGTCCACGCGCAGGCGCGCCTCGCCGTGCGCGGTGCTGTCCTCGCTCAGGTAGCGGCCGTGCAGGCCGTACAGGCCGCGGCTGATCTGGGCCAGCGCGGTCTCGTCCAGGTTGAGCTTGTAGTTGCCCCACATGGCGTGCGAGCGGCCGTCGTCGATGCGCGCGTAGACCCGGCCCTGCGTGGGCGCGTCCTCCACGGTGGTGGAGTCGTCGCCGAAGGTGGCCCAGGAGTCCACCGGGTCGAGCCGGCGGAACAGGGTGCTCGGGTCCTTGCGGTCGAGGTTGCGAAACAGCTCGTTGAGTGGGCGCTCCTCGGTGTCCAGGCTGGCAGTGAAGGTCCAGCGCTCGTCGAGCTGGCGCTTGGTGTAGAAGGCCAGGCGGCCCTCGCTCCAGGAGCCGCCGTCCTGGCGGTTCGGGTCCATGGTCAGCAGCGCGGCCGGTCCGCTGACGCGCTGGCGGCCCAGGGTGAGGTCGGCCTGGCCGATGAAGAAGCCGTCCTGCTTGGGGAGCTCGAAGTCGCGCCGGTAGACGCGCGCCGAACCGTCGGCCTCCAGCACGGCGATCTCGCCGGTCTGCACGCGGCGCGGCACCAGCTGCTGGAAAACGAAGCGGCCGTTCGGGTCCACCGGCACCGCGTAGCCCAGCGCGCGCACGCGCTGGTCGGGGCGGATGGCCTGGCCGCTGGCGGTGACGGTGCCGGCGCGGATGGGGATGTGGCTCACCGCGAGGCGGCTGTCGCCATAGCCGCGCAGCAGCTCGCGCTCGGGTTCGTGCGGCTGCGCCGCGTCGGGGCGGCGCATGGCCAGCGTGAGCGAGAAGTCCTCGGTCTCGTCGAAGCGGCCCTGCGCGTCGAACACGCGCAGGCGGTAGAAGACCTTGCCGTCGCGCGCCGCGCCCAGGCCGTCGAGCAGGCCCGCGGGCACGGTCCATTCGCCGCGCAGGTTCGCGTCAAGGGCAATGGCGGCCAGCGGCTGGCGCTGCCCGCCGGCGTTCAGGGTGAACAGGCGCAGCTCGGCCTTGTGCAGGAACAGCAGGTAGTTGCTGTGGCCCGCGAAGCGCACGGTGTCGCCGGGCGCCACGGTGGTGGGCCAGGCGGCGGCGTTCAGGCGGCGCGGCTGCGAGAGGCTGTCGACCTGCAGGCGCAGCTGGTGGCGCTCCAGCTGCACGTCGATGCAGCGCTGGCGGTCCGCGCTGGACGCGTCGGCGCCGATCAGAGGCGCGCCGTCCACCGTGAGGCGCAACGGCGATTCGTCGCGTTCGTAGGGCGAGAGCATGTGGCACTCGCTCGGGTCGCTGCGGCGCACGGTGGTGTGGACCACGGTGGTGGGCGGCGCCTGGTCGGTCCACCAGGCGCGCACCTCCACGCGGCGGTTCGCGGCCCAGTGCGCGCGGTCCTCGCGCGGCGTGGCCAGGGGCTCGTCGGGCCCTTTGGACGCGTAGGCGAAGGCGCTCTCGGGCAGGCCCAGGCGCCCGGCCAGGTAGCGGCCCACCTGGCGCGCGCGCGCCAGGCCCAGGGCGTGGTTGTCGGCGAAGCGAGGGCGCAGGCGCGGGCCGATGGGCTGCGCGTCGGTGTGGCCCACGATCTGAAAGCGCAGCGCGGGGCGGCCCTTCACCTGGGCCACGATCTGGTCGAGGCGCTGGCGGTCGCTGTCCAGCAGCAGGTCCTCGCCCGAGTCGAAGCGCGCGGTGTGCGCCTCGTCGCGGGGCGCGGCGGCGCCGGGCACGGTTTCCTGGCGCTGTTCGGAGGTCTCGCGCAGCGCGCGCGGATCGCCCAGCACCACGCTGAGCCGGGGCAGCTCGCGTTCGGCGGCGGCGGGCGGGTGGTCGCGGCCATCGATCTCGACGGCGCGCGCGTCGCTGGCGCAGCGGTCATCGAAGCGGCCGCGGGCCTCGGTGCGGCAGTCGCCGCCGCTGTGGTGGCCGCTGGTGCGGGCGTCCTGCGCGGCGGCGGCGCCCATGCCCAGGCAGGCGGCGGCCACGGCGGCGGAGACGGCCGCGTGGCGGAAGCGTCGGTTCAGGCGGAGGCGGGCGTTCATGGTCGGCTCGGCAAAGGTCCGGGGGGCGTGCGTGGGGTGCATGCGGTCCTCCGTCAGGGGGCGACGGAGGGCGACACGTGCTCGACCTCGATGTCCAGGTTGAACAGGGGGCTCTGCTGCGCGGCCCCGTGGCGGCGCCAGCGCTCCAGCAGATCGGCCTTCACGGCGCGGGTGCGGGCCTCGGCCAGTTCGGGCGCTTCGCCCGGCGCGGCGCGGTAGGCCAGGCGCAACACCGAGGGGCGTTCGGCCAAGGCCGCGATGGCCTTCGGCAGCTCGGCCGCGAAGGCCGGCTGGAGCGCGGTGGCGCCGGGCTCGAAGGCTTCGGCGCGCAGCGCCAGTCGCACCACGCGGTGCACGGTGGTGCCGAAGTTGATCTTCACGAACTTGCCGCGCGTGGCGCGCTCGGCCGCCGGGTTCTCGGTGGTCACGCGGTAGCCCGAGGGCAGCGTGCGCTCGTCCAGCTTGAGCACGATGTTGCTGCCCGTGCCCTCCTTGGGCACCGCCGCGCAGGCGATGTGGTAGCGCCCCTGCGGATCGGTGGTGACCAGCAGGCCGTTGACCGTGGCCAGGCGCACGTTGGGCAGGCCGGGCTCGCCCTCGTCCTGGTAGCCGTTGGCGTTGCGGTCGTCGTAGACCTTGCCGATCACGTCGGTGCAGTCGAACAGCGCGTCGGGCACCACGCGCACCGAGGCGGTGGCGGTGTTGGACAGCGCGGCCTGCGTGGCCGACTGCTGGGCCAGCACCTGGTTCACGTAGACGCCCTCGCCCACCCCGGTGCCCACGCCGAGCACCATGGACACGCGCAGGGTTTCGCTCGGGGCGAAGGCGCGCGGCGGCAGCGTGAGTCGGCGGCCTTCGACCAGCGGCACCACGGGTTCGATGGCGCCGCCCGGCAGCCGCTGCACGGTGAGCGAACCGGCGACGAACTTGAAGCCCGGCGGCAGGGTGTCGACCAGGACCACGTCGGCCAGGGCGACCGCGCGGGTGTTGCGCGCGGTGATCACGTAGGGCACCAGCTCGCCCTTCTTCACGGTGAGCTTGGGCGTGGTCTTGCGCAGCTCGATGAGCGAGCCGCCCACCGGGTCCAGCGGCAGGTGGTTGTTGACCACGTTCTGCGCGCCGCCCCCGGGGAACAGCACGCTCAGGAAGTACGGCGAGGGCACGCCGGGCAGCGGCGCCGGCGTGGAGACCACGCAGGGGTCGCCCGGCACCGGGTCCACCACGCCGGCGGGCGCGGTGCAGGTCTGCGCGTTCAGCGGCCCGGCCGAGGGCAGGTGCGTGGCCGAATGGATGTAGCCACCGGGCGGCGTGACGACCAGCGTGTACTCCCCCGCTGGCGCGCCGGGCATGAGGAAGAACTGGTAGAGGCCGTCGGCCGCCGTGGTCACGCTGCCGCTGCCGCCCAGCAGGTGCAGCGCGGGATCGAAGCCGGGCGGGCCACGGAACTCCACCACCGCGCCGGGTACGGGCTGCGAGGTCACGCTGTCGTAGACGATGCCGCTGGGGTCCAGGGGCAGGTCCTGGTTGACCACGGCCATGCCGGCGCCGATGGGCACCGGGATCATGGGCAGCGGGCGCATGCCCGGCGTGGTCGGGTGCGCGCCGCCGGCGGCGTTGAGCACCGGGTCGGTCGGCCAGGCGCCGCCGATCACCTGCCCCGAGGGCGTGCGGAAGCGCAGGTGGTAGTCACCCGGCACCAATTGCTCGAAGCGGTAGCTGCCGTCGGCCGCGGTGACGCGGCTGTCGAGCACGATCATGTCGGCCGGCGCGCAGCTGGCGCTGCCGTCGGCGCAGACCAGCAGCTCCACCGTCCAGCCGGCCTTCACGGGCTCGCCGGGCGCGCGTTGGCGGTCGTTGTCGCTGTCTTGCCAGACGGTGCCGCTCAGCGTGGAGGGCGCCAGCGCGCGCTCCCAGAAGTCGTAGCCCGTGCCCTGCGCGCCGGGCGTGGTCAGCGGCACCACCAGGGTGTTGGGGCCGGGCGCGCTGCCGCCCAGCGAGCCCACCGACTCGCCGCCCTGGGCGTAGCCCGGCGGCTGGGTCTGGGTGAGGGTGTAGCCCGCGCCGTTGGACAGCGGCAGGTCGTCGAAGCGGTAGCTGCCGTCGGCGCCGGTGGTCACGGTGCGCGTGACCGGGTGGCCGTCGGCGTCGGTGCCCGTGAGGGTGATGGTCACGCCCGCCAGCGGCAGGTCACCGGGCTCGCGCACGCCGTTGCCGGCCACATCGTTGAACACGCTGCCGGCGATGGAGGCGGCGCGCTCGCCGAACAGGTAGCCATCGCCCGCGCCGCCCAGGTGCACGATGCCGGTGATGAGGTCGTTGCCGGCCTGGCCCATGGGCGCGCCGTTCACCTGGCCGGCCGTGTCGAGGCCGTCGCCGTAGGCGGCGGGCTGGGTCTCGGTGAGCGTGTAGCCGCTGGCGTCGGAGGGCAGCAGGCCGTCGAACTGAAAGCGGCCGGTGGCGTCGGTCACCGCCGTGCGGTTCACCGCCGCGCCGTTGGCCGCCGTGCCGCTGAGGGTGATGGTCACGCCCGCGATGCCGGGCTCGCCCGGGTCGCGCTGGCCGTCGTTGTCGCGGTCGATGTAGACGTGGCCGCCGAGCTGGCCGCCGAGTTCGCCGAAGTCGTAATCCGTGCCGGCCTCTTCCGAGCCGAGCGCGACGCCACCGAAGCGGTCGTTCACGCCACCGGGGTTGGCGCTGCCGCGCGGCGCGCCGCCCACGCTGCCCAGGTGCTCGGCGCCATCGGCCAGGTCCGCGGGTTGGGTCTCGTCGATCTGGTAGCTGCCGGGCAGCAGGTCGGTGACGGCGTAGCGGCCGTCGGCGTCGGTGGTCAGCGCGCGCGTGACGGCGTTGCCGTAGAAGTCGGTGCCGGTGATGGCCACCGCCACACCCGCGACGCCGTTTTCGCCCGGGTCACGCTGGCCGTTGGCCAGGCCCTGGTCGAGGTAGACGCTGCCGGCCAGGCTGGCCGCGCGCAGCAGCGCGAACCAGTTGTTGGTGGACGCGGCGCCAGCGCCGTCGAGCACGATGGTCTGGATCAGCGGCGCGTCCGAGCCGTTGGGGCCCGCGGTGACGCCGGCGCCGCTGGTGGGCACCGTGCCCGGGCTGGAGCCCGCGCCGCTGACGCCGCCGGCCCGGGTGAGGCCTGGCAGCCAGCCGCCCGGGCGCGTGAGCGCGAGCGTGTAGGTGCCCGGTGGCACGTCGAAGTGGTAGGCCCCCGTGACCGGGTCGGCGGTGGTGGAAAGACTCACCGGCGCGCCCCACTGGTCGGTGCCGGTGAGCGTGACCGTGGCCGCCACCCCGGGCTCGCCGCCCTCGCTGATGCCGTTGGCGTTGCGGTCGTGGTAGACGCGGCCGCTGACGCCCGAGGTCTGCACCGTCACGCTGCCGCTGTTGAAGTTGTTGCCCCCGTTCGGGTCGGCGCCGCCGTTGCTGTCGCCCGAGCCGGTGGTGACGATGCGCGCGGTGTTGGTGAGCACCGTGCCGTTGGCCGGCGCGCCACTGAAGCGCACGGGGATGCGCACCGTGGCCGTGCCGTTGGCCGGCATGCTGGTGATGGCGCAGCTCACGGCGGTGTCGCCGGCCACGCCCGTGCAGCTCACGGCGGCGGGCGTGAAGCTGCCGGCGGTGATCGTGAAGCTGGGCGCGCTGGCGAGCACCAGGCCCGCCGGCAGGGTGTCGGTGAAGCTGGTGGTCTCGGCGGCCTGAGGGCCGTTGTTGCGCACCTCGACCAGCCAGTCGAAGGTCTGCGAGGCCGCCACCTCGGTGACGGCGGTGGTGGTGCCCGGGCGCACCGCGCGCTTGGACACCACCTGCACGTCGGCCTTGAAGCGGAAGGTGGTCGGCTCGCCCTTGCTGTTGTTGCCGGGCTGCGGGTCGAGCGCGTTCAGGGTCGCGTCGGCCAGGGCCACGCTGGCCTGGTTGGTGTACTGGCCCTTGTCGGCGCCGCGCAGGCGGATGCGAACCGCCACGCTGGACGGCTCGCCGGTGGAGCCGGCGCCGGTGCCACCGATCTGCGCGATGCTGCAGACGATGCTGCCGCCGGCGGCGCCCGCGGTGACACCAGCGGTGTTGCAGCTCACGCCCGATGGCAGCGGCGCCACCACCTCGACGAAGGTGGGCGCGCCCGCGCCCGCGGGGAGGGTGTCGGTGAGCACCACGTTCTCGGCCGTGGACGCCCCGTTGTTGGTGGCGGTGACGGTGTAGGTCACGTCGTCGCCCACGTTCACCGGGTCGGCGTCGTCGGTCTTGTTGACCAGCAGGTCGAACACCGGCGCGGTCACGGCCGTCGGCTGGGTGGCGCTGTTGTTGGCCGCGCCGCCGGCGATCTCGGGCGTGGTGGTGGCCACGCTCACCGTGTTGCTGATGCTGCCGCTGCCGCCGCCGACCACGCTGTGCGCGGCCAGGGGCCGCACGCGCAGGCTCACGGTCTCCTGCGCGCCGCGCGCGATGGAGGCCCAACTGCAGACCAGCGTGCGATTGCCCGCCGTGGTGGTGGCGCCCGTGGCCGGCGCGGTGGCGCAACTGCCGCCGCCGCTGGGCGTGGCCGAGAGGAAGACCACGCCGATCGGCAGCGTGTCGGTGATCGAGACGCCATAGGCGCGGCTGGCGCTGGTGGCCGCGGGGTTGCTCGCCGTGATGGTGTAGGTGAGCACCTGGCCCGCGGGCACCGGGTCGGGGTTGTCCGACTTGCTCACCGCCACGTCGGCGCGCGCCGTGTAGTAGGCGGTGGCGTTGGCGGAGTTGTTGTTGTCGAGGTCCGGGTCGCCCTGCTGCTGCGCGAGCACGAAGGCCGAGTTGATGACCTGGAAGTTGTGGTCGGCCGCGGTGCCATCGCCGAAGTGGCGCGCGCTGACGCGGATGCGCGGGCAGTCCAGGCCTGGGGTGCAGGCCGGCAGGCTGGCGATAACGCAGTTGTCGAGCGCGAGGTGGCTGGACGTTGCCACCACGTTGCAGCTGCCGAAGCTGGCGCTGCCCGGCAGGGTGCTCAGGCTGTAGTCGGCCGGTGAGGCGTTGAAGGCGCTGTCGAACACGTCGGTGACGGCCACGTTGGTGGCGGTGGCCGGGCCGGCGTTGACGACCTCGATCTCCCACAACACGGGCTGGCCCGCGAGCTGGCGGTTGCCAGGCGCGTCGCCGGTGCCGATCACGCGCTTGAGCGCGGAGACGTCGGCCAGCTCGACGCCCGTCTGCGGCGTGACGCCCACCGAGGCGCAGTTGTTCGGCGCGTTGTCGTCCACCGGCCCGCCGGTGCCGGCCACGCAGGCGGTGTTGGTGAGCACGCCGCCCGTGCTGGTGGCCTGCACGGTGAGCGTGATGCCCGGCGTGGTGGCGTCGACCGCCAGCGCCAGGTTGCTGCTGGTGCAGGTGACCGTGACCGGGCCGGCCTGCGGAAAGCTGGCGCCCGCGCTGGAGCCGCAGCTGAAGCCCGCTGGCGCGGCGATGCCGTTGAGCCGCAGGCCTGCGGGCAGGGTGTCGGTGATGGTGAGCGTGCCGCTGGCCGGGAACGGCGTGGGCCCGAGGTTGGTGGTGGACAGCGTGTAGTCGAACGGCGTGTTCAGCGGCACGGCGGCCTGCAGCCAGCTCTTGGCCTTGTTGGCGCGCAGGTCCGACACCGGGTCGATCACGGTGGTGGCCACCGAGCCGTTGGCCGAGGTGGCGCCCGGGGCCGAGATGGTGGCGGTGTTGACCACTCCCGCGCCGGTGGCGATGGCCTGCACCGGAATCACGATGTCGCCCAGGGCCACGTTGGCCCCGGCCGCCCCGCCGCCGCTGCGCGTGCACGACACCACCGGTGCGGCCGTGGGGCAGGCGCTGGACGCCGTGCAGCTCCAGGCGCCGCTGGTGAAGCTGGTGGCGCCGCCCGCGAAGCAGAAGGCCGCGGGCACGTTGTCGAGCACCTGCACGCCCGTGGGGTAGTCGCCGCTGTAGCGCGGGGTGAGCGTGAAGCTGAAGGCGGTGCCGGTGGCCACCGGGTCGCTGGCCGACTTGGTCTTGCCCACCGACACGGTGCTGCCCGGCGCCACCAGGGTGTTGGTGCTGCGCGTGTTGTTGTCGGACACGCCGTCGCCCACGCCGCCCGTGGCGGCGACGTCGGCCGTGTGCGTGAGCGTGGAGCCGCCACCGACGCCCACGATGCCGTTGACGGTGACGCTGCGCGAGCCATTGACGGCGATGGCGCCGAGGTTGCAGTTGAGCGTGCTGCCGGCCAGCGAGCAGCCCGCGGGCGTGCCCGTGAGCGCGAAGCCCGGCGGGATGCTGTAGCTCAGCAGCGAGCTGGGTGAGGCGTCGGGCCCGTGGTTGGTCACGGAGAGCACCACGCTCTGCGTGCTGCCGGCGGAGGCGTTGGCCGGCGCGCTGAGCGACAGGTCCAGGTCGGCGCCGGCGTTGACGGTGGTCAGCTCGGTCTGCGCCGCGCCGCCCGGCGTGGGCGTGGCCGTCACCGACAGCGTGCCCTGCAGGGTGGAGCGCACGCGCAGCGGGACCTGCGCCACCGCGTTGGGTCCGAGGTCGATGCCGCTGCAGTTCAGCAGGCCCGGACCGGTCTGGCCCTCGGCCATGCCGCTGCAGCTCACGCCCGGGGGCAGCGCGCCGGTGCCCGCGTACTGGCCATTGGCCGGCACGCTGAAGCCGAAGGCGCCGCCCGCCAGCGGCGTGCCGTTGGTTTCGGCCACGCGCACCGTGTAGGTGACGGTGCCGCCCGCGGGCACCGGGTCCGGGGCGTCGGGAATGCTGGAGATGATGAGCTGGGCGTGCGCGCTGCCCAGCGCCATCAGGCCAAGGGCCGCGGTGAGCAGGGCGCGGCGCAGCGCGCGCTGCGGCATCGACGTTCGGTAGGGCTTCATGTGTCTGCTTCGGTTCGTGCACCGAAACCACGCCGCCCGCGCCCGCGCGCGGCGGACGCACGAACGCCCCCTCACCGCGGTCGCAACCGCGGTGTGAACACCCTCAGGGGATGGGGGAAACGTCGGGCGAACGCGCCGCCGTCGTGGCGGGCGCTCGGCTCAGTGCGGCGCGAATGTAAGAAGCCGTTTCATCGCGCGCCAGCGAATTGACAATGTTTGACAGTGGCCCCTCGCGGGGGCGTTCAACCCGTCACGGAACGGGGCCTGGCGCCCCTTGCCGGCCCTGCCGAGGCGCCTATTCCCCGACCTCGAGCGCCGGCAGCTCGAGGCGGAATTCGGCGCCTTCTCCCGACACGCCGCCCACCCGCGCGCTGCCGCGGTGGCGCGCCACCACGGCCTGCACGAAGGCCAGGCCCAGGCCGGCGCCGCGCGTGCGGGCCTCGCGGCCCAGGCGCTTGAAGGGGTCGAACAGGTCCGTCCGGTCCTCGGGCGCCACGCCCGGCCCCTGGTCGATCACGGTGATCACGTGGCGCTCGCCTTCGCGCGCCAGGCGGCAGCGCACCTGCCCGCCGCGCGGGCCGTACTTGAGCGCGTTGTCGATCAGGTTGCCCACGGCGCGCGTGAGCAGCTCGCGGTCGGCGCGGCACCAGCTCGGCGCGGGCGGCGTTTCGGTGAGGATCTCCACCGACAGCGCGCGCGCCTGGTCCCAGTGGCGGTCGGCGGCGTCGATGAGCACGTCGCTCAGGTCCACCGCTTCGGTCTCGAAGGCGTCGGACTGCGCGCGCGCCAGCTGCACGAAGTCCTCGGCCAGCGCCAGCGCGCGGCGCGCGTGGGCCTCGATGCGTTCCAGCACCCGAGGGTCGGCGCCGGGCTCCAGGCGCTCGAGTTCGAGCAGGGTGAGGATGGCCGACTGCGGCGCGCGCATGTCGTGCGAGAGGAAGCGCAGGGCCTCCTCGCGCTGGCGCTGCGCCTGCTGCACGCTGGAGATGTCGACCAGGCTGACGATGCTGCCGTCCAGGCGGCCGTCCACCGACAGGCGCGGGTGGCACTTGAGCACCAGGTCGCGCCGCTGCGCGTCCATCACGTGCCATTGGCCGCCGCGGCCCTGCAGCGCGGCGCGCAGCTCGGGCAGCGGGGAGCGGTCGGCCAGCGTGAGGCGCGCGGCCAGCAGCCCGAGCAGGGGCTGATCGCGCAGGCCCTGCTCGGCGTCGCCGAAGTAGCGCGCGGCGGCGGCGTTGGCCAGGCGCACGCGGCCCTGGTCGTCGAGCACCAGCACCGCGTCGCCCAGGCTGTCCAGGCTGTCGTGCACCAGCCGCTGCAGCGCGCGCAGCTGCTGCACGCCGCTGGCCATGGCGCGCATCTGGTGGTCCAGCGGATCGCCGCCCCCAGTGGCCGGCAGCGGCGCGGCGAGCACGCCGCCGCGCTGGGCCTGGCGGAACTCCCCACCGAGGTAGCGCACCACCGCATCGAGGCGGAACCAGGCCCAGGCCGGGTAGGCCAGCGCCAGGCCCAGCAGCGCCGCGAGCGGCGCCACCTGCACGCCCGCCGCGCGGCGCAGCAGCCAGGCCGACACCGCCACCAGCAGCACCAGGCCCAGCAGCGACCACAGCGCGCGCCGCGGCGGCCAGCGCGTGAGCGCCAGCGCCGCCAGCAGCAACGGCAGCGCGCTGAACGCGGCGTTCTCCCAGGGCGTGGCGGCGCGCCGGTGCACGCCCTGGCGCAGCGCGTCCAGCAGCTGGGCCGAGACCTCGACGCCGGGCATGAGGCTGTCGCGGCTGGCCATCGGCGTGGCGTAGCCGTTGCCCAGGCTGGCCGCGGTGGCGCCGATCAGCAGGTAGCGGCCCTGCAGTTGCTCGGGCGGCACGCGGCCTTCGAGCAGGTCGATGTAGGACACGCGCGCCACCTGCTGCGGCGGCCCCGCGTAGGGAATGAGCGCGTGGTGGTCGCGCCGCCAGACGCCCTCGTCCGCTGCCGGCGCGGCACCGCGGCGCGCGCCGGGCAGGCGCGCCGGGTCCACGGCCTCGCCGCCGGCGGCCAGCAGGGCGAGCACCCAATGGTCCCAGCGCTGGTCCCCCGCGCCTTCTCGCAGGAAGACGCTGCGCGCCACGCCGTCGTCGTCGAGCTCGACGTGGATGTGGCCCAGGCCGTGCGCCGCCCCGCGCAGCACCGGCAGGGGCAGCGCGGGTTCGACGCGCAGCCCGTCGGGCCACTGCGCGTACATCGGCAGCACCACCCGGCCGGCCCGGCGCATGGCGCCCGCCAGGCGTTCGTCGTCGCCCGGGTGCGCGGCGTCGGCGTCGCCCAGCAGCAGGTTCAGGCCGATGGCCCGCGCCCCCTGGGTGGACAGCTGGTCCAGCAGGGCCGCGTGCACGGCGCGCCGCCAGGGCCAGCGGCCCAGCGCGGCGAGGCTGCGCTCGTCGATGGCGACCACCAGCACCTCGGGCGAGACCGGCCGCGTGTCGAGCGCGGCGATCTGGTCGGTGAGCGCGAGGTCGACGCGGCCCAGCCCGTTGGCAAAACCCGCCAGCGCGGCGGCAAGCAGCATCGCGCCCCAGAACAGGCCCCAGCGGCCGAACACCGCGACGGGCGCCGGCAGCGAGGGGATGGGGGTGGAGGGGCGCATGCGGATCGCGCTCGGCTTCGCGTCAGCGCGGCTGGGTGTCCCAGTCCACGCCGTGGGGCGAACGCACCGGCACGCCATCGTGGCTGCACAGGCCGGCGCGCGCGCCCACGCGGCGCGGCGCCGAGAACGGCGAGTCCAGGCCCTGGGGCGAGCGGCTGCGCAGGCGCACGAAATACGGGCGACAGGCCTGCAGGTCCAGGCGCACCGAGGGCTGGTCGACCTCCAGGTCCTGCAGGATGTGCGTGAAGCCCTCGTCGCTGGCCAGCTGCACGCGGTAGCGGTGGCCCGCTGCGCCGGCCCAGTGCAGGCTTTGGCCGTCCTCGCCGGCCTCGGGCACGGCGGGCGCGGACGGCGGCGGCACCAGGGTCAGCGGGCTCGGGTCGCTGAAGGGGCCACGGTCGAGCGCGCCGTCGGCGCGGCGCGCGACGCTGGCCACGCGCCAGTGCAGCGCGCCGGGCTCGGCGATCGGCACCTCGAACGCGCAGCGGCCGCTCTGGCGCGCTTCGGCGAAGGGTTGTTGGAAGGCGGGGTCTCGGGACACCTGCAGATCGTAGGCGATGGCGCCGGGCACCTCGGTGCAGCGCAGCGCCACTCGGCCCACACCCACCAGCGCGTTCGCTTCGGGCGAGCGCGCCAGCGGCGCGATGGGCGTGGCCTTCACGCGCAGGCGCGCGGTGGCCTCGCCGCCCATCAGGCCCTCGGCGTCGATGGCGCGCAGGCGCAGGTGGTACTCGCCGTCGGGCAGCCCGCTCAAGGGCGGTGGGGCGCCGCGCGCGACCGCGTCGAACAGCACCCGTGCCGTGGCCTGGCCGTCGGCGCCCGCCGCCGCTTCTTCCACCTGCAGGCGGTAGGCCTGGGCGCCGGGCAGCGGCGCCAGGGCCAGCGCGTGCGGCAGGCGCTCCACGCGCAGCTCGGCCGCGCCCAGGGCCGGTGCCGGCAGCAGCGGCAGCACGCGCGGCACCTGCGTGGCCGACTCGGTGACCGCGCCCTGCCCCGCGCCCAGCTCGACCGGCGCCTGCGGCAGCTCGCCGGCCGCCACGGCCACGCGACCGGCGATGACGTCGGAGAAGGCGCGCGCGCCGTCCTCGGACAGGGCCACGCCGAAGCTGGTGCCGCGCACGCCCGTGACGGCCAGCGGCGTGCGCACGTCGAAGCGCGAGCCCGTGAGCTGCGGGCGCACCCGCGAATCGACGCGGCCCCGGTCCAGCCGCAGGGTGTTGCGGGCGCCACCGATGCCATCGGACTGGCGCAGGCGCTCCAGCGTGAGCTGGCTGCGCGCCGGCAGGTGCAGCGTGGAGCCGTCGGCCAGGCCGAGGCCGACGAAGGCGCCCTCGTGCACGCGCAGGGCCGTGCCTTCGGGCAACTCGTCGCCCACCTGGAGCTCGCGCGCGGGCGCGTCCGCCACCACCAGGCCCTTGAGGTACAGCACCGTGGCGTGGCGCGCCACGCCGCGCACGCGGTCGGCGGGCACCAAGAGCGTGGCGCCGATCGGCAGGCGCTTGGGGTCGCTCACGCGGTTCAGCCGCGCCAGCGCGCGCCAGTCCTCGGGCGATTCCAGGTAGCGCTGGGCGAGCCGGTACAGCGTGTCGCCGGCGCGCACCTCGTAGGGCGTCAGCGGGCCCTCGGCCTGGGCCGGCGCGCCAGCGCCGGCGGCGAGCAGGGCGAGGGCGCTGAGGGCGGCGAGGCGGCGGGGGCTCACGCCGCCGCCCCCGCGAGCGGCAGCGCGTGCGCGCCGTCGCCCACGGCCTCCAGCCGGTAGCCCTGGCCATAGACCGCGCTCAGGCGGTAGCCGCGCGCCGGGCGCAGCTCGAGCTTGGCGCGCAGGGAGGACACGTGCGTGTCCAGGCTGCGCGAGGGCACCTCGACCGCGCGGCCCCAGACCGTCTCGGCCAGGTAAGCCCGCGACAGCAGGCGCCCCAGGTTGGCGAACAGACAGCGGGCGAGCTCGAACTCCTTCTGCTTGAGTTCGATCGGCCGACCCTCGAAGGCGATGGTGCGCGCCGCCAGGTCGATGCAGTAGCCGCCGAAGCGCAGCAGCGCGCTGTCTTGCGGCGGGTAGCTGCGCCGGATGAGCGCTTTCACGCGCGCCATCAGCTCGTGCACACGGATGGGTTTGGTCATGTAGTCGTCGGCGCCACAGCCCAGGCCTTCGACGATGTCGCGCTCCTCGCTGCGGTTGGTGAGAAAGAGGATGGGCACCGGGTGTTCGTGGTGGGCGCGCACCCAGCGCACCACGTCCGGGCCCGCGATGTCGGGCAGCTGCCAGTCGACGATCAGCAGGTCGAAGCTGTCGCGGCGCAGCTCACGCATAAGGGCCTGCCCGCGCTCGAACACCTGACACTCGTAGCCAATCGCCTTCACCGACCGCTGGATCAGGTCCAGCTGCGACACGTCGTCATCCAGTGCGGCCAAGCGCATCCCGCCGCTCCCCTCGGTCCTGCTCACCCAAAAATTACTGCAAATGCAGTAAATGAAAAGGCGATCCTACACGCTTGGTAACAAACCAAGACCGCCTGTCGACCGCGGCCCCGGGTTTTCCCGCTCAGGGCGTGAACAAGCGCACCCAGCGCATGCCCTCGCGGTGGCTGCGCAACACGGCCTCGATGAAGGCCATGCCCTCCAGACCCTCCGCCAGCCCCGGCAGCGCCACCCCGACCTCGCCGCGCCAGGCGCGCGCGAAGTCGCGGTAGAGCTGGGCGAAGGCCTCCAGGTAGCCCTCGGGGTGGCCGGCGGGGATGCGGTGCGGCAGGGCCGCCACGCCGGCGCGCGCGGGCACGCCGCGGTACAGGCACTGGGACGGCTGGTCGGGGCGGGTGAGCCACAGTTCCTCGGGCTTTTCCTGGTCGAACTGCAGCGAGCCGGTGCTGCCGTACACGCGCAGGCGCAGGCCGTTGCGGCTGCCGCTGGCCACCTGGCTGGCCCACAGCATGCCGCGCGCGCCGCCCTCGTAGCGCAGCATCACCTGCACGTGGTCGTCCAAGGGGCGGCCCGGCACGAAGGTGCTCAGCTCGGCCGCCAGCTCGCCCAGGCGCAGGCCGCTCACGTAGCCCGCGAGGTGGTAGGCGTGCGTGCCGATGTCGCCCAGCGCGCCGGCCGGGCCGGCCTGCTTCGGGTCGTTGCGCCAGGCGGCCTGCTTGTTGCCCTGGCGCTCGAGCGGCTCGCCCAGCCAGTCCTGCGCGTACTCCACCTGCACGATGCGGACCTCGCCGATGGCGCCTTCGGCCACCAGCTCGCGCGCCTGGCGCACCATGGGGTAGCCGCTGTAGGTGTGCGTCAGCAGGAACAGCACGCCACGCTCGCGCACCCGCTGCGCCAGGGCCTGGGCTTCGGCCAGCGAGGTGGCCAGCGGCTTGTCGCAGATCACGTGGATGCCCTGCTCCACGAAGGCGCGCGCCACCGGCACGTGCAGGTGGTTGGGCGTGACGATGGCCACGGCGTCGATGCCGTCGGGCCGCCGCGCCTCGGCGCGCGCCATCTCGGCGTAGTCGGCGTAGCTGCGCTCCGGCGCGATGTGCAGCGCGGCGGCGCTGGCGTGCGCGCGCGCTGGCGTGGACGAGAGCGCGCCGGCCACCAGTTCGAACTGGTCGTCCAGCCGCGCGGCGATGCGGTGGGCGGCGCCGATGAAGCTGCCCTCGCCGCCGCCGACCATGCCCAGGCGGATGCGGCGCATCGATCGGTCCTGGCTCATCGCGCCAGGCCCAGCAAGGCCGAGAGCGTCTTCGCGTCGCCAGCGCTGGCGGCGAAATCGTCGAAGGCGCGGTCGGCCACGCGGATGATGTGCTCGCGGATGAAGGCCGCGCCCTCGCGCGCGCCGTCCTCGGGGTGCTTGAGGCAGCACTCCCACTCCAGCACGGCCCAGCCCGCGTAGCCGTACTGGGCCATCTTGGAGAAGATGGCCTTGAAGTCCACCTGCCCGTCGCCCAGCGAGCGGAAGCGCCCGGCGCGGTCGATCCAATTCGAGAAGCCGCCGTACACGCCCTGCCGGCCGTTGGGCCGGAACTCGGCGTCCTTCACGTGGAAGGCGCGGATGCGCGGGTGGTAGTGGTCGATGAAGGCCAGGTAGTCGAGCTGCTGCAGCACGAAGTGGCTGGGGTCGTAGAGGATGTTGGCGCGCGGGTGCTGGCCCACGGCGTCCAGGAAGCGCTCGAAGGTGACGCCGTCGTGCAGGTCCTCGCCGGGGTGCAGCTCGTAGCAGACGTCCACGCCCGCACCGTCGAAGGCGTCGAGCACGGGCCGCCAGCGCGCCGCAAGTTCGGCGAAGGCGGCCTCCACCAGACCAGGCGGGCGCTGCGGCCAGGGGTAGAGGTAGGGCCAGGCGAGCGCGCCCGAGAAGGTGGCGTGGGCCTTCAGGCCAAGCCGCTGCGAGGCCTTCGCGGCGAGCAGCAGCTGCTCGCGCGCCCAGGCCGTGCGCGCGGCCGGGTTGCCACGCACCTCCGGCGCCGCGAAGGCGTCGAACTGCAGGTCGTAGGCCGGGTGCACGCACAGCAGCTGGCCCTGCAGGTGGGTGGAGAGCTCCGTCACCCGCAGGCCGTGCGCGGCCAGCAGGCCCTTCACCTCGTCGCAGTATGCATCGCTCTCGGCGGCGCGCTTCAGGTCGAAGATGGCGGCGTCGCTGGTGGGGATCTGCACGCCCTGGTAGCCCAGCGACGCGGCCCAGCCCGCCAGACCCTCCAGCGTATGGAAGGGCGCGGCCGCGCCGATGAACTGGGCCAGGAAGATCCCGGGGCCTTGAATCGTTTTCATAAAGAGATCCTTCCGGCGGCAGTGTCTGCGCATCGTCCAGAGACACCGAGGAACCGGCTTTGCCGGGCCTCAGGTGTCGCCCCCTTCAGGGGTGGCGCGAAGCGCCGCGGGGGCGTTTCCTTGTTCAGAACGGGCTGTCGGGGAAGTAGAAGTCCTTGGCGTTCTGCTTGGTGATGAGCACCGACGGCACGATGGTCGAGGCCGGCAGCTTCTCGCCCTTCTTGCGCGCCAGCGCGGTCATCTTGATCGCCTCGTAGAGGAACTTGGGCGAGTAGGACACGTTCGCCTGGATCAGCGGGTTGCTGCCGTCCATGAGCGTCTTGACCATGGACTTGGCGCCCGCGCCGCCGAACACGATCTTGATGTCCTTGCGCTTGGCCTGCTCGATGGCGCGCAGCACGCCGAAGGCCATGTCGTCGTCGGCCGCCCACACGGCGTCGATCTCCTTGAAGCGCGTGAGGAAGTCCTGCATCACCTTGAAGGCGTCGTCGCGGTTCCAGTTGCCGTGCTTGGCGTCCAGGATCTTGATGCCCGGGTGGTTCTTCATGACCGCGGTGAAGGCGTCCATGCGTTCGTTGTCGATGGTGGTGGGGATGCCACGCAGCGCGACGATGTTGCCCTTGCCGTTGAGGAACTTGGCCAGGTACTCGGCCGGCACCTTGCCGAAGGCGGTGTTGTCGCCGGACACATAGGCGTCCTGCGCGCTGGTATCGGTCAGGCCGCGGTCGACCACGGTCACGTACACGCCCTTGGCCTTGACCTGCTGCACCGGGCGCGTGAGCGCGGCCGATTCGAAGGGCAGGATCACCAGCGAGTCGATCTTGGTCGCGGTCACCAGGTCCTGCAGCTGGTTGGCCTGCTCGGGCGCGCCGCTGGCGGTCTTGATGGTGACCTTGATGTTGGGGTCCTTCTCCAGTTCTTTCTTCGCTTCGTTGGCCCAGTACACCAGGCCGGCGGCGAAGCTGTGGGTGGCGGCCGGGATGGCCACGCCCAGGTTCACCTTGTTCTGGGCCTGCGCCAGCAGCGGGCTGGACAGCCCCAGCGCGGCCACGGCGGCCAGCGCGAGCAGACGGGAACGGTACTTCATGCTTGTCTCCTTGAGGGGTGGTGGTGCTGACAGAGGAAAACAGGGCCTTGTTGCAAGCCCTAGGGACGCCGCCGCTGCATGAATGCGACGGCGATGATCACGAAGCCCTGCACCGCCGCGTTGAGGTACACGCTGATGATGCTGGTGAGGTTGAGGATGTTGCTGATGACCGAGAGCAGGATGGCGCCGATGACCGTGCCGCCGATGCTGCCGGCGCCGCCGCGCAGCGCGGTGCCGCCCACGATCACCGCCGCGATGGCTTCCAGCTCCCACAGCAGGCCGGTGGTGGGCGAGGCCGAGCCCAGGCGCGGCACGTAGAGCAGCGTGGCGATGCCCACGCACACGCCGAGCAGGGTGTAGGTGAGCACCTTGGTGCGGTCCACGTCCACCGCCGCGTAGCGCGCCACCTGCTCGTTGGAGCCGATGGCCTGCACGTAGCGGCCGTAGGCCGTGCGCTGGAGCAGCAGCGCGCCGCCGATGGCGACCAGCGCGAACACCCACACGGGGATCGGCACGCCCAGCAGGCTGCCGTAGTAGACCGGGCCGTAGGCGTCGGCCAGGTCGTTGTCCAGCGCGAGCGCGCCGCCGTCGGCGAAGTAGGTGAGGTAGGCGCGGAAGATGCCCAGCGTGCCCAGGGTGACGATGAAGGGCTCGATGCGCCCGCGCGTGATGAGCAGGCCGTGCGCCAGGCCGAACAGCGCGCCCAGCAGCACGGCCGTGGCCATGCCCACCAGCACCAGCGCCACCGGCGGCCAGCCCAGCGGCACCAGCTTGTTCATGAGCAGGATGGTCACGCCCGCGATCAGCGCGGCCATGGAGCCCACCGACAGATCGATGCCGCCGGAGATGATGACAAAGCACATGCCCACCGCGATGATGCCGATGAAGGCCGTGCGCGTGAGCACGTTCATGGCGTTGTCCACGGTGGCGAACTCGCCGTTGAGCAAGGTGCCGGCCACGCACAGCAGCGCCAGGCCGAGCAGCGGGCCGAGCGTGGGCAGGCGCCAGCCGCGGCGGGTCGGGGCCGGGGCGGCCGGGGCGTCAGTGCGTTCCGGTGGCATGGGCGATCAGCTCCTGTTCGTTCAGCTGCGCGGCCGACAGCGTGGCCTGCAGGCGGCCCGCGCGCATCACCGCCACGCGGTGGCACAGGCCGATGAGTTCCATCAGTTCGGACGAAACCACCACCACCGCGCGGCCTTCGTCGGCCAGGCGGCGGATGAGGGCGTAGATCTCGCGCTTGGCGCCGATGTCCACGCCGCGCGTGGGCTCGTCCAGCACCACCACGCGCGGCCCGGGGTGCAGCACCTTGGCCAGCGCCAGCTTCTGCTGGTTGCCGCCCGAGAGCGAACCCGCGTTCACGTCCAGCGAGCCGCAGCGGATGCCGAACTCGCGCACCGCCTGCTCCAGCGCGGCGGTCTCGCTGGCGGGCTGGAGCCAGGGCCGCGCGTGACGGTCCAGGGCCATGAGCGTGAGGTTCTCGCGCAGACCGAAGCGCACGTGCAGGCCGCGGCCCTTGCGGTCCTCGCTCAGGTAGGTGAGGCCGGCGTTGGCCGCTTCGCGCGGCGAGCGCGGCCGGCAGGGGACGCCCGCGATGTCGATCGCGCGCACCGTGCGCTCGCGCAGGCCCAGCAGGCCTTCGAACAGCTCGGTGCGCCCCGCGCCCACCAGGCCGGCGAAGCCGAGGATCTCGCCCGCGCGCACCTCGAAGCTCACGTCCTGCGCCCAGCCGGGCACGCTGAGCCCCTGCACCGAGAGCAGCACCGGCGCGCCGGCCGGCACCTCGGCGCGTGGCGGGTAGAGGTCGGCCAGCTCGCGGCCCACCATCAGTTTCGCCATCTGCGCGCGCGTGAGCTCGGCCGTGGGCTCGCGCGCCACGACGCGGCCGTCGCGCATCACCACCACCTCGTCCGTGAGGCGTTCCACCTCGTCGAGCTTGTGCGAGATGAAGACCACCGCGACGCCCTCGTCCTTGAGCCGAGCGACGAGTTCGAACAGGCGGCCGGTCTCGCCGGGCGTGAGCGTGGCCGTGGGCTCGTCCATGATGAGCACGCGCGCGCGGCGCGACAGGGCCTTGGCGATCTCCACCAGCTGGCGCTCGGCCACGATGAGTTCGCGCACGCGCGCGTCGGGGTCCAGCTGGCGCAGGCCGACGTCGTCCAGCACGCGGCGCGCCACGGCGCGCATGGCGGCGTCGTCCAGCCACCAGCCGCGCCGCTTCTCGTGGCCCAGGAAGATGTTCTGCGCCACCGTGAGGTCCTCGGCCAGGTTGAATTCCTGGTGGATCAGCACGATGCCTTCGGCCTCGGCGGCGCGCGGCCCGTCGAAGCGCACGAGGCGGCCGTTGACGCGCAGCTCGCCCTCGCTGGGCGGCTCGTAGCCGGCGAGGATTTTCATCAGCGTGGACTTGCCGGCGCCGTTCTCGCCCAGCAGGCCGACGATGCGGCCGGGCTCGAAGGCCAGGTCCACGCCGTGCAGCACCTGCACCGGCCCGAAGCGCTTGACGATGCCGCGCAGCGCCACGCGCACGCCCGTCATGTCAGTGCCCCCAGCCGGCGAGCGCCAGCGAAGCCCCCAGGGCACCCGAGGAACTGGCTCCGCCAGGCCTCAGGGCGCGCCCCCCTCCCGCCGCAGGCGAGAGAGGGGGGAGCCGCGAAGCGGCGCGGGGGGTGTTTCACTTACGCCGCCTCCATCTGCCGCAGGCTTTCTTGCATGGCCAGCACGCCCGCGCCGATGAGCCCGGCGCGCTCGCCCAGCGGGGTGTACTGGATCTCCAGGTGCCGCGTGGAGAGCGCGAGCGAGCGGTGGTACACGCTCTGGCGCACGGCGGCCAGAAACAGCGGTCCCACGCGCGTGATGCCACCGCCGATGAAGACGTGCGAGGGATTGAAGAAGTTCACCACCGAGGCCAGCATCTGCCCCACCAGCGCGCCGGCGCGCTGCACCACCTGGTTGGCCGCCATGTCGCCCGCGCGGCTGGCCTCGGCCACGTCCTGCAGGCGCAGCGGGCCACGCTCGGCGATGAGGCGCGCCAGCCGCGGGCTCTGACCGGCCTCGGCCGCCTCGGTGGCCATGCGCGCGATGGCGGGGCCGGCGGCCAGGGTCTCCACGCAGCCAAGGTTGCCGCAGTGGCAGCGCGGCCCGTCCGGCACCACGCAGATGTGGCCCACGTCGCCGGCCGAACCGTTGGCGCCGCGGTAGACCTGCCCGTGGCAGACCACGCCGCAGCCGATGCCCGTGCCCACCTTCACCACCAGGAAGTTCTGCAGGCCGCGCTGCATGCGCCAGAGCTCGCCCAGCGCCATCACGTTGACGTCGTTGTCCACGAACACGGGCGCGCTGAAGTCGGCCGCCAGGTCGTCGCGGATGGAGTAGGCGTCCCACTGCGGCATCAGCGGCGGGTTCACGAGCTGGCCGCTGTCGAAGTCCACCGGGCCGGGCAGGCCGATGCCGATGGCGATCACCTGGCGCGGCGGCACGCCGCAGCGCGCGAGCAGATCGCGCATGAGCGCGCGGATGCGCGAGAGCACGGGCGTGGGGCCGTCGCGCACGTCGGCGGGTTCGCTGTGGTGGGCGAGCACGGTGAGGTCGGGGCTGAGCACGCCGACCTCCAGGCCGGTGGCGCCCACGGCCACGCCGACGAGCACGCCCAGGCCCCGGCTCAGTCGCAGGGTTTCGGCGCGGCGCCCGCCGGTGCTGGCGAGTTCGCCGGTGGGCTCCAGCAGGCCCTGTTCGAGCAGCTCGGCCACGGCGGCGTTGGCGCGGCTCTTGGAATAAGAGGACGCCGCCGCGAGCGCGTCGCGCGAGATGCCGCTCGACCAGAACACGTGGTCGAGCAGCGTCTTTTCGCCGTTCTTGAGGCCTTTCCAGCTCACGTCTTGTCTCCTCTGCCGGCGCTGCGGCCTGGCATTGCCCGGCATGCTAGTGAGCCGAATTCGGCCCGAAAAGTCCGAACTTTGACCCAAATCAGGCCGAACTGAGGTGGACCAAGGGAACGTCCGGTCCATCGGCGACTCCACCCCCGCCATGAACCCCAGCGCCCTTGCCCTGCCGCCCGAGGTGTCGATCGTGGTGCTCTGCGCCGAGTGGTGCACCCAGTGCCGCGCCTTCCGCGAGGTGGCCGCAGACCTGCCCGCCGAGGCGCTGCACTGGGTGGACATCGAGGACGAGGGCCTGGACGCGGATGAGCTGGGCATCACCGCGTTTCCCAGCGTGGCGATCTGCCGGCCGGCTGGCGTGCTGCGCTACCTGGGGCCGGTGCGCGCGGACCGCGAGGGCTTCCTGGCGGCGGTGGCCCAGCTGCACCGGCTGCCGCCGCGGGCCATTCCCGAGCCGCTGCGGGCGGTGCTGCCCGCAGCGCGCTGAGCCCCAGGCCCCGGCGGCGCGGGACCGGGACGGCGTCAGCCCACCAGGCGCCCCAGGGTCTTGAGCGCCGCGTCGAGCTGATCCAGCCGGGGATGCCCCACGTTCAGGCGCAGGTGGTGGCGAAAGCGCTTGTCCGCCGAGAACAGGGAACCCGGCGCCACGCTGATGTGCCGCGCCAGCGCCGCCTGCTGCAGCGCCATCGCGTCCACCGCGTCCGGCAGTTCCACCCACAAGAAGTAGCCGCCCTCGGGCCGCGTCACGCGCGTGCAATCGGGAAAGTGCTTTTCGATGGCGAGCAGCGCGCGCTGCTGCCGCGCGGCCAGCGCGGCGCGCAGCTGGCGCAGGTGCTTGTCGAACGCCCCGTGCTGCAGAAAGTGCAGCACCGCCAGCTGCGACGGCACCGACACCCCCAGCGTGCTCATGAACTTCAGCCGGTTCACCTGCGGCGCGAAACGCCCCGCCGACACCCAGCCCACGCGGTAGCCCGGCGCCAGCGATTTGGAGAACGAACTGCAGTGCATCACGCCGCCCTCGCGGTCCCAGGCCTTGGCCGGCAGCGGGCGCTGCGCGCCGAAGTACAGCTCGGCGTAGACGTCGTCCTCGATCAGCGGCACGCCGTGGCGGGCCAGCAGCGCGACCATCGCGCGCTTGGCGTCCTCGGGCATGAGCGCGCCCAGCGGGTTCTGAAAGTTGGGCATGAACCAGCAGGCCTTCACCGGGTGGCGCCGCAGCACCTCGGCCAGCGAGTCCAGCTGCACGCCCGTGCGCGGGTGCGTGGCCACCTCCACCGCTTTCAGCTGCAGCCGCTCCAGCGTCAGCAGGCAGCCGTAGAAGGCGGGCGATTCGATGGCCACCACGTCGCCCGGCTGCGTCACCGCCTGCAGGGCGAGCGTGAGCGCCTCCATCGCGCCGCTGGTGACCACCACCTCGTCCACGCCGATGTTCACGCCCTGCGCCACGCCGCGCAGCGCGATCTGGCGGCGCAGCTCGGCGTTGCCGGGCGTGAGGTCTTCCAGCAGCTGGCGCGGGTCGAGCCGGCGCATGGCCGCGCCCATGCCGCGCGCCAGGCGATCGAGCGGGAACAGCTCGGGCGATGGAAAGGCCGAGCCCAGCGGCGCCACCTGGCGGTTGCGCATGGGGCCCAGCACGGCCTGCGCCACGTCGTGGATGGCCACCGGCCGCGAGCCCTGGTGCGGCGTGGCGCTGCGTGGTTCCTCGCGCGGCGCGGGCACGGCCTTCACGAAGTAGCCCGCACGCGGGCGGGCCTCGACCAGGCCGCGCGCCTCCAGCAGGTAGTAGGCCTCGAACACGGTGGCCGGGCTCAGGCCGCGCGCGGCCACGGTGTCGCGCACCGAAGGCAGGCGGTCGCCGATGGCCAGCGTGCCGCTGGCGATGAGCGCTTCGATGTCCTTGGCGAGCGCTTCGTATTTGGTGGTCACGGGGCGGGGCTCTCTCGGTGGGCCGCCGATCTGATGCGGCTGATCCGGTCGATTTGAACGCAATCTGAGCCTACCGCCGGCGCCGCGCCGGGCGCACAGTCGGGGCCGTGACCTCCGACAAGACCCTCCGCGCGCCCCAGGGCCCGCGCGGCCCCTTCTGGAAAGGCCTGCTGCTGGCCGCCACCCTGGCCCTGCCCGGGCTGGCCGCCCAGGCCGCCGAGACCCTGCCCACCGACCCGATGGCGCGGCGCATGCTGGCCTGCGTGGCCTGCCATGGCCAGGACGGCCGCGCCACCAACCAGGGCTACTTCCCGCGCATCGCGGGCAAGCCCGCGGGCTACCTCTACAACCAGCTGCAGCATTTCCGCGCGGGCCGGCGCATCAACCCGACCATGACCTACCTGGTCGACCACATGTCCGACGCCTACCTGCGCGAGATCGCCGACTACTTCGCCGGGCTGGACCTGCCCTACCCCGCGCCGCAGACCACCGGCGCGCCGCCGGCCGTGCTGGCGCGCGGCGAGCAACTGGTGCGCCAGGGCGACCCGGCCCTGGGCATCCCCGCCTGCGCGTCCTGCCACGGCGCCGCGATGACCGGCATCCAGCCCGCCATGCCCGGCCTGCTGGGCCTGCCGCGCGACTACCTGCTGGGCCAGTTCGGCGCCTGGCGCAACGGCCAGCGCCAGGCCAGCGCGCCCGACTGCATGGGCGAGATCGCGCGCCGCCTGAGCCCCGAGGACGTGAGCGCGATGGCGGTGTGGCTGTCCTCGCAGCCCGTCACGGGTGGGCCCGCGCCGGCCAGCGCCGCGCCGAACCCCTGGCCCATGCGCTGCGGCAGCGCGGAGGTGCTGCCATGAACAAGCGCCGCCTGCTCATCGCCGCCGGGGTGCTGCTGGTCCTGCTCGGCGCGGCCACCCTCTGGGTGAACCGCGCCACCACACTGCTGCCCATCGAACCCGGGCCGGCGGTGCCGGTCACCGCCGAGCTCGTGGAGCGCGGCGCCTATCTGGCCAGGGCCGGCAACTGCGCGGCCTGCCACACCGAGCGCGGCGGCGCGGCCTACGCCGGCGGCCTGGGCATCGCCACGCCCTTCGGCACGGTGTACGCCTCCAACCTCACGCCCGACGCCGACACCGGCATCGGCCGCTGGAACGCCGACGACTTCTGGCGCGCCCTGCACCACGGCCAGTCGCGCGACGGCCGCCTGCTCTACCCCGCCTTCCCCTACCCCGACTACGCCCGCGTGACGCGCGAGGACAGCGACGCCCTGCACGCCTACCTGATGAGCCTGCCGCCGGTGCGCGCGCCCAACCGCGTGCACGACCTGCGCTTCCCCTACGGCACGCAGACCGCGCTGGTGGCCTGGCGCACGCTGTTCTTCTCGCCCGAGCCCTTCCGCCCGGACAACACGCGGTCGGCCGAGTGGAACCGCGGCGCCTACCTGACCCTGGGCCTGGGCCATTGCATGGCCTGCCACGCGCCGCGCAACGCGCTGGGCGCCACCGCGAACGAGCCCGACTTCAGCGGCGGACAGATCCCCATGCAGGGCTGGTACGCGCCCTCGCTGGCCTCGCCCCAGGAAGCCGGCGTGCAGGACTGGCCGCTGGCCGAGGTGGTGCGCCTGCTGCGCGACGGCCACAGCGCGCGCGGCGCCACCCTGGGCCCCATGGCCGACGTGGTGGCCGGCAGCACCCGCCACCTGGACGAGGCGGACCTGAACGCCATGGCCACCTACCTGAAGTCGCTGCCCGTGGTGGCGCCGGCCGCACCCGACACGGAGCGGGCCGAACCCCAGGTGCTGGTGCTCGGCCAGCGCCTGTACGAGGCCAAGTGCGCACAATGCCACGGCGAGAACGGCACCAGCGCCGCGCCCGAGTTCCCCTCGCTGGCCGGGCACCGCACGGTGACCATGGCCTCCAGCGCGAACCTGGTGCGCGTGATCGTGAGCGGCGGCTTCCCGCCCAGCACGCCCGGCAACCCCCGGCCCTATGGCATGCCGCCCTTCGGGCAGGAGCTGTCGAACGCCGAGATCGCGGCGCTGGCCAGCTACGTGCGCGGCGCCTGGGGCAACACCGCCTCGCGCGTGCTGCCGCTGGACGTGCAGAAGGTCCGTTGAAGGAGCGCCCCGCCATGAGCATCACCCGCGAAATCAAGACCGTGCTGTGGGGCCTGATCGGCGTGGCGCGGCGCAGCCGGCTGGAGGCGCCGAGCGATCACCCGCTGGTGCTGATCGCCGTGGCCTTCGTGCTGGTGCTGGTCTTCCTCGGCACGCTGGCCTTCATCGCCCTGCAGGCGCCGGGCGCGCTCAGCTGAGGCGGCCCGCTTCGCGCCGCATGGGCGCGCTCGGGCGGTCCCCGCCCGTGCCGCCGCGCTCAGGCCAGCACGGCCGGGCCGACCCAGCAACCGCTCAACAGCTCGGCCGGCCGCTCGGTGGCGACCACGCGCGCGCTGCCGGCCCAGTCTTCGCGCTGCACGCACAGACCGGCGTACACGCCATAGCCCGCGCCGGCCACGATCTCGCCATCGGCGCAAAGGCTTTCGCCGGCGCGGATCGCGCCGCGCGCGGTGATGGGCCCACCGGCCTTGATTCCCCAGCCCGCGTCGAGGTGCGAGCCGCAGTCGATCGCGCCATCGACCAGCACGCCATCGCCCGCGCGCACGACGCCGCCCGTGCGCAGCGTGCCGCGCACGCGCAGGCTGCGGGCCACGCGCACCTCGCCCTCCACCACCAGCACGCCGCCGACGCTGGCCTGCGCGCCCACGTCGAGGTCGCGGCGGCACACCAGGTCGCGCGCGATCCGCAGCTGGCCACCCGCGCGCAGGGCACCTTCGATGACCGCGGCGCCGGCCAGCAGGTCGCCGCCGGCCTCCAAGGTGGTGGCCTCGACCACACCGCCGGCCGCGATGGTTTCGCCCGCCACCAGCTCGCGCCCGACCCGGATGTCGCCGCCCGCGCGGATGCCCCGGCCGGCGCGCACGCGCGCGCCGGCGTCGATGCCGCCGCGCACCTCGATGGCGCCCGCGAACACGATGGACTCGCAGGACAGCTCGTCGAGCTGCAGCACCGCGCTGGTGGGGCCGAACTGCGCCAGCAGCCAGCAGGCGTCGTCGACGCGACCGTCGGCCACCAGCGCGTCCAGCAGCGGCTGGTAGTCCTCGCCCTGCGGGCGGTGGCGCAGAAACCAGCGAAAACCGTCGGCGCAGGGGTTCTTGGCCTTCACGAAGGCTTTGGAGAGTTCCATGGCCATCACCCCCGCCAGCCGATCGCGCGCGCGACCCAGGACCACCAGGCGCCACGCGGCAGCGGCACCACCAGGGCGTCGGCGCCCTGCTCCCCGATGCCCTGCACGCGCGAGCGCGCCGCGCCCACCGACCACGGCCGCCAGCGGTGACCGATGAGCACCATCGCGGGCCGCGTGGCGCGCAGGTGCTGGCGCAGCTGCTGCTCGACATCGCCCGCGAGCACGGTGAAGGTGGTCTCGCAGCCGGCCTCGCGCAGCGGCCGCGACAAGGTGTCCAGCGCCTGGAAGGCCTGCAGGCGCAGCTGCCGGAAGACGTGGTCGAACACCGTCAGCTCGGCGGCGTCGCCCGAATCGGGCGGTGACACCGCGGTCTGCAGCACGTGCACCAGCTGCACCGCGCGCCCCTGGGCGAACACGCGCGACCAACGCATCAGATCGCGCTCGCGCCCCAGCGGCGCCGTGCGCGCGAAGCAGCACAGCGGCGCCGCCGGGGCGGTGTCCGAAGCGTTCACCACCCACAGCGGCCCCTGGCCCTCGCGCAGCAGCAGCGACAGCAGGTCGGGCCCGAGGCGCGAGCGCCGTGGCCGTTCGTTGGCGTCCAGCAGGCAGGTCAGGCCGGCGGCGCGCGACAGCCGCAGCAGCTGGTAGCGGCTGCGCACCTCGTGGGCCACCACCTCGACGCCAATGCCGTGCTGGCGGCGCACGAAGCGCGCGCGCTGCGCCAGCCGCGCCAGAGGATCGAGCAGGCCGATGGGCTGCTCGCCCGCGTAGTACGCGAGCCGCAGCCCCACGCCCAGTTCCGCCGCCGCGCGCGCCACCTTCGCCAGGTGGTCGCCGGTGACCGCCGACAGGGTGGTCAGCACCAGCAGCCAGGGCGGCGCGACCGTGTCGTTCGCGCGCGCGCCCCGTTGCGCGCGGTCGTCCGTGGCGCCAGCGCTGGCGCTGGCGGGCAGCGACTCGCGCAGGGCCGCGTCGTCCCAGGCAATGAGGGAAGAGAATTTCATGGCAGGTAACTCCCAGGCAGGGCCCAACCCGGTGGACACGCCACCGTCGGCCAACAAGGGGGAAGGCGCGGTGGGCGCGCCTAGGTGCTGTAGTCGCCGCTGGCTTCGGGCTGGAACAGGATGGCCTCGAGGGTCATCTCACGCTCCAGCCCGGCGGGCAGCGCGCTGCGCACGCGCTCGCCCACGCGCCGCCCGATGAGCGCGGCGCCCATGGGAGACAGCACGGAGATGAAGCCCGCGTCGGGCTCGGCGTCGCCCGGGTAGCACAGCGTCAGCTTGCGCACCTCGCCCGACGCGTGGTCGCGCACGAGCACCTGCGAATACATGGTGACCACATCGGCGGGCACGCGCTGCGAGGGCACCAGATCGGCCTCGGCCAGGAGATCGGCCAGGGCACCGCCACGCGCGGTGTCCTGCAGCTTGCTCAGGCGCGCGTGGTCCAGCTCGGTGAGAACACACTCACTGCGGACGATGGAAGACATGAACGGCTCCTTCGGGTCGCCGACGCCAGAAAAAAGGAACAGGCGCGCGGCAGGGATCGCACTGGCTGCTGGGCCCGGCGATGGAAGGTGTGCGTTCGAGGGGGAAGGGTTATCGCCGGGCGGAGGAATGTGCGGCCAGCAGTCGGTGGCCGCGCAGAGCCGTAGAAGGGCCCTGGATGTGACGCGCGCACGGCAGCACACGCGCGGTGGCGCGATGCGAATGGGCGTGGATCCGGCGAGAAGGCATGCGGCGAGTCTAGGCAAGGGGCGGCGGGGCGTCAAACGGGCCACGCAATGTCGCACGTGAGTGCGGGGTTGAACTGCGGTAGGCTCGGCGGTCTCCGCATGCCCTCGCGTCCCCGCATGCCCGCCACCGACGACAGCCTCTCCCCCATCGCCCCCCTGCGCCTGCCCGTGTTCCGCCTGCTGTGGAGCACCTGGCTGGTGGCCAACCTGTGCATGTGGATGAACGACGTGGCGGCGGCGTGGATGATGACCTCGCTGACCACCACCCCCATCTGGGTGGCGCTGGTGCAGACGGCCTCGACCCTGCCGGTGTTCCTGCTCGGCCTGCCCAGCGGGGCGCTGGCCGACAACCTCGACCGCAAGCGCTACTACCTGGTCACGCAGCTCTGGGTGGCGGTGGTGGCCATGGTGCTCAGCGGCTTCGTCTTCTTCGGCGTGATGTCGCCGCTGCTGCTGCTGGCGCTGACCTTCGCCAACGGCATCGGCTTCGCGATGCGCTGGCCGGTGTTCTCGGCCATCGTGCCGGAGCTGGTGCCGCGCCCGCAGCTGCCGGCGGCGCTGGCCCTCAATGGCGTGGCCATGAACGCCTCGCGCATCATCGGCCCGCTGGTGGCCGGCGCGCTGATCGCGGGCGCGGGCAGCGCCTGGGTCTTCCTGCTCAACGCGGTGCTCTCGCTGGTGGCCGCGGCGGGCATCGCGCGCTGGCACCGCGAGCACAAGCCCCACCCGCTCGGGCGCGAGCGGCTGGGCACGGCCATGCGCGTGGGCTGGCAGTACGTGTCGCAGTCCTACCTGCTCAAGGGCGTGCTGCTGCGCATCTGCATCTTCTTCTTCCACTCCACCGCGCTGCTGGCCCTGCTGGCGCTGCTGGCGCGCGGCATGCAGGGCGGCGGCGCGGGCACCTTCACGCTGCTGCTGGCCTCCATGGGCGCGGGGGCCATCGTGTCGACCTTCTTCCTGCCGCGCCTGCGCCGCCGCTACGCGCGCGACGCGCTGGTGCTGCGCGGCGCGCTGCTGCAGGCCGCGGCCATGGCGGTGATGGCCCTGACCGACCGCGTCTGGGTGGCCGTGCCCGCCATGTTCTTCGGCGGCGCGGCCTGGATCACCACCGCCAACACCCTGAGCGTGTCCATCCAGATGGGCCTGCCCGACTGGGTGCGCGCGCGCGGCATGTCGATCTACCAGATGTCCATCATGGGCGCGAGCGCCAGCGGCGCCGCCCTGTGGGGCCAGATCGCCACCTGGACCAGCCTGTCCGTGGCCCTGGGCATCGCGGCCGCGAGCGGCTGGGTGGCCATGGCCCTGGCCAACCGCTGGATGCCCGACCGCGGCCCGGAGGGCGACCTCACGCCCCAGCGCGTGCTCACCACGGCGACCAGCGTCGAGTCGCCGCCCCAGCGGGGTCACATCATGCTGACCATCGAGTACCTGATCGACCCGGCGCGCGCCAAGGAATTCCGCGACCTGATGTTCAACGAGAGCCGGCGCAGCCGCCTGCGCCAGGGCGCGCTGTCCTGGGAGCTGCTGCACGACATCAACAAGCCCGGGCGTTTCGTCGAGGTCATCGTGGACGAGTCGTGGACGGACCACCTGCGCCGCTTCGACCGCTCCACCGCCTCCGACGTCGACCTGCGCGACCGCCGGCTGGCCTTCCACATCGGCCTGGAGCCGCCGCGCGTCACGCGCAATCTCATGGAAACGACGGTCCGGGGCGGCTGACGCCGCAAAGGCCGAATGCGCTGGTCCGGGGGCGAGGCCAGCGCCACCCCGCCGCGCGCTACCGGGCGCGGGTGCACCGCAGGGAGCGTGGGCATTGTCCAAGTGGGTGGACAGTTTGTCCACGTCCGCCCCCCTTATCGCGGCCGGCCCCCTCCATAAAACTGCGCCCGCAGCCGACGCCACCACCCCATGAACGCCCCACCCTTTCCCCCCGAGCTCATCCTCTACTACAGCCCCAAGGCCTGCTCCCTGGCGCCCCACATCGTGCTGGAGGAGTCCGGGCTCCCCTACGCCACCCGCTCCGTCAACATCCGCACTGGCGAACACCTTCGCCCCGAGTACCTGCAGCTCAACCCCAGCGGCACGGTGCCCGCCCTGTCCATCGACGGTCAGATCCTCACCGAGTCGCAGGCCCTGCTGAGCTACCTGGCCGACCTGGTCCCCGAGCGCGAACTGCTGCCGCGGCCCGGCACGCTGGCGCGGGCGCGGGCCCACGAGTGGATGAACTTCATCTCCAGCAGCCTGCACGCCGCCTACCGCTCGGTCTTCCGTCCGCAGAGCTACGGCGGCGACCACCCCGAGGTGGTGGAGGCCGTGCGCGCCCAGGGCCACGAGCGCCTGGCGCGCGCGCTGCAGACGGTGGAGCGGCGCCTGGGCGACACGCCCTATGCGCTGGGCGATGCCTTCAGCGCGGTCGATGCCTACCTCTTTGTGTTCTACCTCTGGAGCTTCGACGAGCGGCTGAGCGGCGAGATGCCGCCCCGGCCCCGCTACCGCGCCCTGGCGCAGCGGGTCTGGCAACGCGGCGCCGTGCGCCGCGTGGTGGCCCGCGAACGCGGCGTGCGCGCCTACGACCTGCCGGCCGAGATGGCGGGCGCCGATGCGCCTCTGGTGGACCTGGCATGAGCCTCGTCTTCGCGGGCGTTTGCAGCCATGGCCCCGGCATCACCGCGCGGCGCGATCGCGCCGACCCCCGGCAACTCGCGCGGCTGGAAGCGGCCTACCAGGCCCAGCGCGAGGCGCTGCGCGCGAGCCGGCCCGACGTGCTGGTGGTGATCGCCGCCGAACACTTCGCCAACTTCTTCATGAACAACATGCCGGCTTTCGCAGTCGGCATGGCCGACCACTACGAAGGCCCCATCGAGGACCCCGAGTGGCTGGGCATTGCGCGCCGCCGCGTGCCCGGCAACAGCGCGCTCTCGCTGCAGCTGATCGAAGGCATGTCGGCCACGGTGGACCTGAGCTTCTGCGAGGAGTGGAAGCTGGACCACGGGATCATGGTGCCGCTGCACCACCTGGTGCCGCAGAACGACCTGCCCATCATTCCGGTCAACATCAACTGCCAGGGCCCCCCGCTGGCGCCGCTGCAGCGCGCCTACGCGCTCGGCGAGGCCATCCGGCGCGCCGCCGACGCCATGCCGGCGCGCGTCGCCCTGATCGGCACCGGCGGCATCTCGCACTGGCCCTGCACGCCGGACTCCGGGCGCATCAACGAGGCCTGGGACCGCGAATTCCTGGCGCGCTGGACGCGCAACGACCGCGAGGCCTTGTGCGCCTACACCGACGAAGAGACCCAGCGCGACGGCGGCCAGGGCGGCTACGAGATCCGCACCTTCATCGCGGTGGCCGGCGCCTGCGCAGGCCACACCGGCGAGGTCTGGTGCTACGAGCCCATCCCCATCTTCGCCTGCGGCTGCTCCATCGGCGTGATGGCCACGGGCGAAGAGGCCGCGACCGCCGCGCTGGCCTGACGACCCTTTACCCCACGAGGCACAGCCGTGCCGCTTTCTCCAGGAGACAACACCATGAAATTGGCGACCCCTCGCACGCTGCTGCTCGCACTGGCCCTGGCGCCCTTGCTGTCGTCGGCGCAGACGGTGCTCACGACCTCGATGTTCGTGCCTCAGACCCATCCCGTGATGAAGGCCGTCAGCCAGTGGTGCGACGACGTGGCCCAGGCCACGGACAAGCGCGTGAGCTGCAACATCCTGCCCAAGCCGGTGGCGGGCCCGGCCGCCACCTTCGACGCGGTGCGCGACGGGCTCGCCGACCTGTCTTTCGGCATCCACGGTTACACGCCGGGCCGCTTCGTGCTGACCTCGGTGGCCGAACTGCCCTTCCTGGGCCACTCGGCCGAGATCACCTCCGTCGCCTACCAGCGCATCTTCGAGCGCCACGACGCCTTCGCGAAGGAGCACAAGGGCCTGAAGGTGCTCTCGGTCTTCACGCACGGGCCGGCCGACATCTACCTGTCCAAGCGCCCGATCAAGACCCTCGCGGACCTCGGCGGCCTGAAGTTCCGCGTAGGCGGGGGCATGGTCAAGGACGTGGCCCAGGCCCTGGGCGCCAGCGCCATCCTCAAGCCCTCGGTGGAGTCCTACGAGCTGATGTCGGCCGGCGTGGTCGACGGCGTCTTCTTTCCGGCCGAATCCGTGCCCGTGTACCGCCTGGAGAAGTTCATCAAGTACCGCACGAACATCCCGGGCGGCCTCTACAACACCAGCTTCGCGATGTTCATGAACGAAGGCACCTGGGGCCGGCTCCCCGCCGCCGACCGCGCGGCCATCGAGAAGCTGTCGGGCGAACCGCTGGCCCGGCGCATCGGCCGCGAGTGGGACGCCGCCGACCAGCGCGGCCGTGCCGCGCTGGACGCCATCGGCGTGGACTCCTCGCCCTCCTCGCCAGCGCTGATCGAGGCGATCCGGCAGAAGACCGCGCCGCTGGAGCAGCAATGGGTGGACGCGGCGAAACAGAAAGGCCTGCCGAACGCGGCCCAGGTCCTGCAGGAGCTTCGCGCCGAAATCGCGAAGCAGCAGCGCTGATGCTCGCGAGCCCCGCCGCGCCGGCGGCCGCGCCCGCCCCACGGATCGTGGTCACGGCGCGGATCCAGACGCTGCTGACCTGGACGGTGGCCGCCGCGATCTTCGCCATGATGCTGCTGCAATGCGCCGACGTGGTCGCGCGCAAGCTGCTCGGCATCGGCCTGCCCGGTGTCGTGGAACTGGTCGAGCTGCTGATGCTCGTGACGGTGTTCGCCGGGCTGCCGCTGGCCTCCCTCCAAGGCGAGCACGTGCTGTTCGACCTGTTCGATCCCTGGCTGCCCGCCCGCCTGAAGCACCTGCAGTCCCGGCTCGCCGACCTGTGCTGCGCGGCGATCCTCGCCGGCATCGGCGTGCTGCTGTTCGCGCGGGCGGCCCGCACCGCCTCGTACGGCGACACCACGCCCATCCTGTCCATCGGGCTGGCGAACTTCCACTACGCGATCGCGGCGCTGCTGCTGCTGACGGCCGCGATGCACCTGGGCCTGGCGTTCGCGCCCGCCCCTTCCATCGACGACACCCCACCGGAGGCCACGCCATGAACGAAGCCATGCTCGGGTTCGGGGGCCTCTTCCTGCTGATGTTCCTGCGCGTGCCGCTGGCCTTCGCCATGGGCATCGTGGGCGTGGTGGGTATGGGCTTCATGCGCGGCTGGCCGGCGGCCGGCGCCTCGGCCACCACGGAGGTGCTGGACGTCGCCAAGTACACCCTGTCGGTGGTGCCGCTGTTCATCCTCATGGGCCAGCTCGTGACGCAGGCCGGGATGTCGCGCGAACTCTTCCGCGCCTCGTTCGCCTTCTTCGGGCACCGCCGCAGCGGGCTGTCGCTGTCGACGCTGGTGTCCTGCGCAGGCTTCGGCGCGATCTGCGGCTCCTCACTCGCCACCGTGGCCACCATGGCCCGGGTGGCCATGCCCGAGATGCGGCGCTACCGCTACGCCGACTCCTTCGCGGCCGGCACCATCGCCGCCGGCGGCACCCTGGGCATCCTGATTCCGCCGTCCGTGATCCTGGTCATCTACGGCATCATGACCGAGCAGAGCATCGGCGCCCTGTTCGCCGCCGGCCTGCTGCCGGGCCTGCTGGCGATGGCGCTGTACATGGTGGCCGCGGCGGTGGTCACGGCCCGCTCGCCCGAACTGGGCCCGCCGGGCGAGCACACGCCCTGGCGCGAGCGCTGGCAGGCGCTGCGCAAGGTGTGGGCGGTGCTGCTGCTGTTCGGCGTCGTCATGGGAGGCCTGTACGGCGGGCTGTTCACCGCCACCGAGGCCGCCGGCGTGGGCGCCATGGGCGGTCTGCTGTTCGCCGCGCTGCGGCGCACCCTGTCCTGGGGTCGGCTCATCGAGATCCTGGGCGAATCGGGCCGCACCTCGGCCATGCTCTTCACCATCCTGATCGGCGCCTCGCTGTTCGCCAACTTCATCAACTACACCACCATGCCCACCGACCTGCGCGACGCGGTCATGGGCCTGGGGCTGTCGCCCCTCATGGTAGTGGTGGGCATCTGCCTGATCTACGTGGTGCTAGGCGCGGCGATGGAAACCCTGTCGATGATCCTGCTCACGGTGCCGATCTTCTTTCCGCTGATCACGCACATGGGCCTGGACCCGGTCTGGTTCGGCGTGCTGATCGTCTGCGTCGCCGAGATCTCCCTGATCACGCCACCCGTGGGCATGAACGTCTTCGTGCTGCGCAGCATGCTGCCGGAAGTGCCGACGGGCGCCATCTGGCGCGGCGTCATGCCTTTCGTGCTGGTGGACCTGGTGCGGCTGGGCCTGTTGATCGCCCTGCCCGCCATCACCTTGTGGCTGCCTCAGGCGCTGCGCCTATGAGCCGCCGGCTGGTCCAGCCCATGAGGCTGCCCCGGCCGGTCACGTCCTGCCGCACCTGCTGCTCCAGCATCTCGAGGAACAGCCGCACCTTCTCCGGCATCAGGCGCTTGGCCGGCAACAGGGCGTACACGCGCAGCGGGTCGCAGCTGTAGTCCGGCAGCAGGCGCTGCAGCAGGCCCGCGCCGATGGCGGGCGTGGCGAAGGGCTCGGCCACCCGCAGCACGCCGTGGCCGGCGATGGCCGCCTGCAGCCGCACGTCGGCGTTCCCGCTGACCAAGCGGGGCGACTGCAGGGTGATGCTCTCAGTGCCGCCATCGGGGCCCCGGAAGCGCCACTCGGTGTCGCTCAGGCCCGCCAGCATGGGCATCTTGGCCAGCTGCCGCGGCGTGCTGGGTGAGCGGTGGGCCTTGATGAGCGTGGGCGCGGCGTAGAGCTTTCGCTCCAGCGACATCACCCGGCGCACCACGATGGTCGAGGCCGGCAAGGCCGACTCCAGCATCGCGAACGCCAGGTCGTGGCCCTGCTCCAGCGGATTGAGCGAGGCATGGTGCACGTCGAGTTCGATGCGCAGCTGCCGGTAGCGATCCATCATCGCGCACACCACCGGCGCCAGGTGCTCGGCGCCGAACTCGTAGGGCGCAGCGATGCGCAGCGTGCCACTCACGCCCTGCCGCTGCTCGAGGGCCGCGAGGTGGGCCTCGCGCAGCGCGGCAAACAGCGGCCCCATGCCATGGAAGAGCGCTTCGCCGGCTTCCGTCATGCGCAGCCGGCGCGTGGTGCGCTCCAGCAGGCGGGCCTGCAGCGAGGTTTCGAGGCGGATCACCGCCGCACTCAGGCTCGACTTGGGGCGGTCCAGCGCGCGCGCCGCCGCGGAGAAGTTGCCGTGCTCGACCACGTGGCAGAAGAGGTCGTAGTCGTCCCAGTTGCTCGTCATGGGTCGATTGTCCAGCGCAGGGGACAGTGTGTCCACCGAGACCCCGTAGATGCCAGGGCTGGCGAACCCTAATCTCGGCGCCATCCAAACGCTTGGATCAACCCCACATCAGGAGAAGCAATGGCACACAAGGACGGGATTTTTCTCATGAACTGCTGGTACGTCGCGGCGTGGTCGCACGACCTCATCGACGGCAGGAAGCTGGCGCGAACGCTGCTGGAGGTGCCGGTCGTGCTGTACCGCGGCGACAGCGGTCGTGTCGTGGCGCTGGACAATCGCTGCTGCCACCGGGCCGCCCCGCTGGACCTGGGGCGCATCGAGGGCGACTGCCTGCGCTGCATGTACCACGGCATGAAGTTCGACCCGTCCGGCAAGTGCATCGAGATCCCGGGCCAGGAACGGGTGCCGCCCAAGCTCGGCGTGCGCAGCTACCCGGTGGTCGAGCGCGACGGCATCGTGTGGATCTGGATGGGCGACGAGGACCAGGCCGATCCGGCCAAGATCGTGGACTTCCCGGCCATGCGCGACCCGGCCTGGCGCGGCATCCCCGACTACATGCACTACGACGCCAACTGGATGCTGATCGTCGACAACCTCAGCGACTTCGCGCACCTGGCCTTCGTGCACACGAATACGCTGGGCGGCTCGGAGGAATACGCCTACAAGACCAAGCCGGTGGCCATCGAGCGGCTGGAGGACGGCTTTCGCGTAGAGCGCTGGCACCTGGATTCGGACCCGCCGCCCTATCACCGCAAGGTCATCCCGAACAAGACGGACAAGGTGGACCGCAAGAACATCGGCCACATGCAGATCCCCGGCATGTTTTTCCTCTACACCACCTTCGCGCCGGCCGGCAGCGGCCTCAAGGACGGCAACAAGGAAGGCGCGCGCAGCTACTGCAACTGCCAGTTCATGACCCCGGAGACGCGGCGCAGCACCCACTTCTTCTGGAACTACCTGCACGACTTCGACCTCGACGACCCCAACATCGCGCGCTCGCTGCGCAACAGCATCGAGGAAGGCTTCATGGAGGACAAGGCCTTCATCGAAGGGCAGCAGAAGCTGCTCGACGCCGACCCTGACTTCAAGATGCTGGCGATCGGTGCCGACGCGGCGCTGTCGCACTTCCGCTGGGTGTTCGATGAGCGCGTGAAGGCCGAGCAGCAGGCAGCGAAGTCCGCGGCCCAGCCGGTGGCCATGCCGGTGTCCCAGCGGGCCACGGCCTGAGGCGCGCGATGTCGAATCAGAAGGACGGCCTGGTGCTCCAGGTCAGCGACGTGCGGGCCGAGGCCTGCGGCGTGCTGCTGTTGGAGCTGCGGGACCCGCAGGGCGCCCCGCTGCCCGCTTTCGAGCCCGGGGCGCACCTGGAAATCCGGCTGCCCGGCGGCCTGGTGCGCCACTACTCGATCAGCAACGACTGCCGCGAGCGCGATCGCTACGTCATCGGCGTGGGCCTGTCGCCGGCCAGCCGGGGCGGCTCGGCGTTCGTGCACCGCAGCCTGCGCTGCGGCGATCGCCTGGAGACCAGCGCGCCGCGCAACCACTTCCGCCTGGACCCGGACCTGGACAGCTACCTGTTCGTGGCGGGGGGCATCGGCATCACGCCCATCATGTCCATGGTGCAGTGGTGCATCGCGCACCAGCGCCCCTGGCGGCTGGTGTATGCCGCCCGCAGCCCGCAGCGCGCGGCCTTCTATGACACCCTGGGCCAGCACGGCGCCGCGGTGCGCTTCCACTTCGACGCCCTGTGCGGAGGGGCGGCGCTGGACGTGCGCGAGGCCCTGGCCGATGTGCGCGAGGGCGAGCACGTCTACTGCTGCGGGCCGAGCGCGCTGATGGACGCCGTGCGGACCCAGGGCGCGCACCTGCCGCCCGAGCGCCTGCACTTCGAGTACTTCTCGGCTCCCGCGCCCGGCGCCGAAGCGGCGGGTCCCGGCGGCGCCTTCGAGGTCGAACTGCGCCGGCGCGGCCTGCGCCTGCAGGTGCCGCAGAACCAAAGCATCCTGGACGTGCTGGAAGCCCATGGCATCGGCGTTCCGTGCTCGTGCCGGGAGGGCCTGTGCCGCACCTGCGAGACCACGGTCCTTGAGGGCGAGATCGAGCACCACGACTACGTGCTGTCGCAGGAGGAGCGCGACGCGGGCCGCTCGATGGTCATCTGCGTGTCGCGGGCCCGTTCCCCGCGGCTCGTGCTGGACCTGTGAGGTCCCGGCGCCGCCGCCCGAACCGGAGAAGACGATGAGCCTCTATGGCGTGCAGAAGGTGATCTACGAACTCAACCGCAGCCCGCAGGCGCTGCAGCGGTTCCGCTCGGCGCCGGACGAGTACCTGTCGGCCTACGAGCTCGATCCGCAAGAGACGCAGGCCCTGCAGCAGCCCGACATCGGCCTGCTGTACGTGCTCGGTGTCAACGGACAGCTGCTGATGCACTTCGCCGCCGCCGCCGGCTACGACTGGAACGCCTACCTGGAAGCCATGCGCACCGGCTTGCGTGAGCATGGCCCGGTGCGCGCGGGCATTTACAAGGCGGTGGGCGAGCACTGCTAGGGCGCGTTCACCGCGAGGCCCCCGCGGGGCCTTGGCGCTCAGGCCTTGAGCCCGAGCCGGCGGGCCAGCTTGTGCAGGTTGCTGGCGTCCAGGTCCAGCGCACGGGCCGCGGCGGCCCAGTTGCCGCCGTGCAGCACCAGCGCCTGCTGGATGGCCTGCCGCTGCGTGGCCGCCACCATCTCGTGCAGCGGCGCCAGCGCGGGCAGCGGCGCGGCGCTGGCGCCCGGCGCGGCGCGGTCCTGCGCCGGCGCGTCCCCCTCGTCGAGGTCCAGCATGTCCGGCTCCAGGGTGACGATGCCGCGGCGGTCGGCGCCCCGGCTCACCGCCTTGAGCGCCGCGCGGCTGATCACGTGCTCCAGTTCGCGCACATTGCCGGGCCAGCGGTAGCGGCGCAGCGCCGCGTCGGCGTCGGCGGACAGGCGCAGGCTGCGCAGCCCCAGCCGGGCGCGGTTGAGTTCGAGGAAGCGGCCGGCGAGCAGCAGCACGTCGTTGCCACGCTCGCGCAGCGGCGGAATGGGAATGGGGTAGACCGAGAGGCGGTGGTAGAGGTCGGCACGGAACGCGCCCTCGCGCACCAGTTCGCGCAACTGGCGGTTGGTGGCCGCGATCACGCGCACGTTCACGCGCCGCGGCCGGTCGGTGCCCAGGCGCTGGATCTCGCCGTTCTGCAGCGTGCGCAGCAGCTTGGCCTGGATGGCCAGCGGCAGCTCGCCCACCTCATCCAGAAACAGCGTGCCGCCGTCGGCGGCCTCGAAGCGGCCGGGCCGCTCGCTCATCGCGCCCGAGAAGGCGCCCTTGGCGTGGCCGAACAGCTCGCTCTCGGCCAGCGACTCGGGCAAGGCCGCGCAGTTGACGTGCACCAGCGGCTTGCCGGCGCGGCGGGACAGCTGGTGCAGACGGTGCGCGAACAGCTCCTTGCCGACGCCGGTCTCGCCCAGCAGCAGCGCGGGCAGTTCGGAATCGGCCACCACCTGCAGCTCGTGCAGCAGGTGCACGATGGCCTCGCTCTGGCCGACGATGTCGCTGTCCTCGCGCGGGTGGGCGCGCGCGCCGGCCGGCGCCGGCCAGCCCGCCGTGCGCAGGGCGCGGACCTCGACCTCCAGCCGCGTGAGGCGCACCGCCGCCTCGATCGCGCTGGCGAGCTGTTCCAGCTCGCGCGGGGCCTGGGCGTCGAAGCGGCCGATGTCCAAGGCGTCCAGCGTCACCACGCCCCAGCGCTCCCCCTCCACGTCCAGCGCCATGCCCATGCAGTCGTGCACCGGCAGGGGCTGGCCGGGGTGGCCGTCGACCAGGCCATCGTAGGGATCGGGCAGCGCGCTGTCGTGGGGAAAGCGGGTGGCGCCGCGCCGCGCCAGGATGGCCGCCAGCCGGGGATGGTCCTTCAGCGCGAAGCGCCGGCCCAGCGCGTCGCTGGCCAGGCCGTCCACCGCCAGGGGCCGCAGGTGCTCCTGCTCGAGCCGCAGCAGCGCCACCGCCCCGCAGGCGAAGTGCGCGCGCAGGCTGCCCACCAAACGCTGCAGGCGCACCGCGGCCGGCAGCTCGGCCACCAGGTCGGTCAGCAGCAGCAGTTGCGTCGTGTCGATGGTCATTCGTACCCCATGCGGTGATTTGTACCGTGGCGCGACCCGGGTGGATTTGACCCAGGTCAATCCAAGCCTTTGATTGGCAAGGGAATTTTTTTGGCACGCGGATCGCGTATCGCCTGGCGACCCATTCACCAAGGAGCAAGCATGGACCTGATGGACCAATCCCTGGGCCAGTTGGCCCGGCGCATTCCCGGCGCCACCCGCGTGTTCGATGCGCACCGGTTCGACTTCTGCTGCGCGGGCAACCGCACGCTGCGCACGGCGGCCACGGCCGCCGGCGTCGACGGCGAGGCCATCGCGGCCGAGCTGCTGGCGCTGCAGGCGCGCGAGGCGCCGTCCCAGGCGCCCGACTGGGGCCGGGCCACCGACACCGAGCTGGTGGACCACATCCTGGTGCGCTACCACGCGGTGCACCGCGAGCAGCTGCCCGAGCTGATCCGGCTGGCGCGGCGCGTCGAGCAGGTGCACGGCGACCGCGCGGACTGCCCGCAGGGCCTGGCCGACCACCTCATGGCCATGGGCCAGGAACTGGAGAGCCACATGCGCAAGGAAGAGCTGGTGCTGTTCCCCTTGATCGCACGCGGACACGGCGCCATGGGTGGCATGCCCATCGGCGTGATGCGCGGCGAGCACGAGGAGCACGGCGCGGCCCTGCGCCGCCTGAGCGAACTCACGCAGGACTTCACGCCGCCGCGCGGCGCCTGCACCACCTGGCGCGCGCTCTACAGCGGCCTGGTCGCCTTCCGAGACGACCTGATCGCCCACATCCACCTGGAAAACAACGTGCTGTTCGAGCGCTTCGCGCCGGCGGACGTGCACTGACGCACGGGAGAAACCTCATGGGTATCTACAAGAAGTACTGGTTCGCGCTGATCGGCGTGTGCATCGTCATGTTCTCGCTGCTGGGCTACTTCGGCGCCGAGGTCTACCGCTCGGCGCCGCCGGTGCCGGCGCAGGTCAGCACCGCCGGAGGCAAGGCGCTGTTCACACAAGAGGACATCCTGGACGGGCAGACGGCCTGGCAGTCGGTGGGCGGCATGCAGCTCGGCTCCATCTGGGGCCACGGCGCCTACCA
This sequence comes from Hydrogenophaga sp. PML113, assembly GCF_001777155.1. NCBI lineage: Bacteria > Pseudomonadati > Pseudomonadota > Betaproteobacteria > Burkholderiales > Comamonadaceae > Hydrogenophaga > Hydrogenophaga sp. PML113. Next base: position 90,255 of record NZ_MIYM01000011.1, read on the forward strand.
GGCCCCCGACTGGACGGCCGACTGGCTGCACCGCGAACTCACGGCCTGGCTCGACCTGGCCGCCCGCGAGCGGCACGGGCGCGCCTACGCGGACCTCGACGCCGGCCTGCAGGGCGCGCTGCGCGCCGAGCTGCGCGCCGAGTACCGCGCCAATGGCGTCGGCGCCGATGGCGCGCTGGTGGTGAGCGAGCGGCGCGCGATGGCCATGGCGCACACGGCCGCCTACTACGACCAGCTGTTCTCCGACGCGCCCGCGCTGGCCAAGAGCCGCGAGAGCTTCGCGATGAAGGAGAACACCCTGCCCAGCGCCGAGCGGCGCGAGCGGCTCACGCAGTTCTTCTTCTGGACCGCCTGGGCCGCGGCCACCGAGCGGCCCGGCACGCAGGTGACCTACACCAACAACTGGCCGCACGAGCCGCTGATCGGCAACGTGCCCAGCAAGGAGAACGTGGTCTGGTCCATCGCCAGCGTGGTGATCCTGCTGGCGGGCATCGGCCTGCTGGTCTGGGCCTGGGCTGTTGACGATCACCCAATACTGACCCGTCGTGATCATTCAAATTTGACCCACCCTCAAGGCTACCTGACGGCAGCCGGTTCTGTGGATAAGTCCTTGTCTGGACTCTCCGTCTTAGCTCCTTTCTT
>NZ_MIYM01000012.1:0-87237 GCF_001777155.1 Hydrogenophaga sp. PML113
CGGCCTGTTTGAGGAAGCCGATGATCTGTTCCTCGGTGAATCTGCTCTTCTTCATGTCCGTCATTCTCCTGGTGGTTGACGGACTTCACGAACTTCAGACTGGTACGGCTGGTGGGGGGCAGGTCATTCCTTGCAGTTGCCGGGATTGATCGGTCCGTGAACCACCCGAAGCACATGCGCTGTTTGCGTGGCGTCGGCGCTTCCATCGATGGTCGAAAACGCGCCTTGCGCTGTGGAGGCCATTGCAGCGATTTGGTCACCTCCAAAGACGTTCAGCGCGACGATCTGCTGCAGTCGACCATTCCATAAAGTCGCACATTCCATGGCATCCCGTCGTTGGCGCAGGTGCTTGGTCAACGCAATCCAAAGCCCCATGCCCACACTCTCGAAGAACTGCTTGCGAGCCGCTTCTGCGCGCAACGGAAAGTGCTGCGTGTCGTTGACCGATAGGACCGCAATGGCACGGATGACCGCCAAACAGTCTCGCGTGGACCAAGTCGAAAGCTTTGCGTCCCGCTCAGCCTCCATCGCCAAGTCGATGCACTTGAGGAGTGTTTCAGCTACCGATGCGGGAACCAGAAGTTTGGGCGGCGCACTCGCCGAAGCCGTCTCTGCGAGCACAAGCCTGGGCAGCCCATAGTTGCCCAGCGACGTCGGCGCCACTTGCCATGCACCATGAGCGAGCGCCAGATCACTCATGGCCAACTGGACCATGGCGAACGCCTCAAGCAGATAGGCGTTTCGCGTGTTTCGGCCCATCTCGTGCAGCCACTCGTTGCGAAAATTCCGAACGCTGTCATCATCGAGCTCAAGGGCCTCGAGCTCTTCGAGGACCCTGATGGCAAGTTCTGAACGCCTGGGGCTCTCCACAGGGGATGAGAGCGCTCGTCTGATCAGGCGTCGAAACGCGCCGAATCGCCGAGGTGCGTTGTTCGTGTCCGTTGCGATGAGCAGCAACGGGTGGCGGAAGCCTCGTCCGCCAATGAGTGAAGAAGTGGGTCGAGCGTCGGTGCGCTCCTTGGCATCTGCAACCATGTTCGCCTCCAAAAAGGTGGAACGGTTGCGGTGCAGGTCCTGCGGTGTTGCAGGACGTTCGGAGAGCAACCCCCGAGTCGTGGGACAAAGCGCCCACGAAGTCAGGCTACGTCACGTTGCATCGCGAAGCAAGCTTCGAGTTCGAAGTGGCCGACGAACGCGAGCGGACGACGAATTTGCGCTATCGGATACTCCGTACACGACTTCGGATATGCCGCAAATTCTGAGAGCGCGAGACACTTGTTGTCGCTCCGTTCTTTTGCCCACCTCAGACGAGGCTGCGGGCGAATTCATCGACCGTCATCACCTCGGTGCCTGCCGCGCGCGCCCGGTCGAACAGGTCGTCGGCGAGTGATTCGAATCCGGGCACCGGGCTCATGCAGTCGCGAAGCAGGACCACCCGGGGCGTGGCCGCGGGCGTCCTCCTGCCCAGGAACCGCATGAACTGGTCGTAGCTGGCCGCCACGCAGTGGCTCGAGGCCTGGCCCGCGATCGCGATCACCTCGGCACCGTCGGCCAGTGCGGTGGCCAGCGTGGTGTTGAACTGCGTGGCCGGCACCGAGGCCACGGGCGCGTCGGCCTCGAACACACCGAAGTGCTCGCTCAGTGGGTATTCACCCTTGAGCACCTTGGTGACGGCGCGCTGGTGCGCCATTTCCCAGGCCGCGAGGCTGCGCGCCAGATCGCCCTGGATGTTGTGGCCCCAGGTGCCGGTGACGCAGTGCACCGGCCAGACCACCATGCCCGCCTTGCCGGCCGCGGCCAGTTGCTCGAGCATGCCGATCACCTGTTCGGTCAGGCGGGCGTCGCGCGGCCGGTAGGAGCCGGCTCGCACATCGTCCGCGGTGATGAAGCTGAACGGCGCCACGGGCTGTCCGTCCGGGCCGAGCCAGAAGGTGGTGCGCTCGACCGCCACGCTGGCGTGCGAGTCCAGCGTGACCGTGATGCCGCCGATGCGGCTTGCGTTCGAGTCAATGAGGCCGGCCAGGCGCTTGAGGTCTTCGTTGGCGCCGGCCACCGGCAGGGCGGCGCCCTCGATGTCGCAGAAGTCGTTCTGGGGATCGATGATGAGCAGTTGGGTGCGCATGGCAGTCACTCCTTGCTGGCAGGCGATTCGACCGATCGGAAGGTGCGCGGAAAGACCGCGGCGCGCTCGCGGTCGAGGATGCGATAGCCCATGGCCGCACGCCCCGCGTCGCCCGCGATCGAACCCGCCTCGAGCAGGAACTGCGCATCGAGCATGCGCTTGCGAAACGCGCTCTTGTCCATGGGGCGGCCGAGCACGATCTCGTAGGTGCGCTGCAACTGCGGCAGCGTGAAGGGCTCCTCCAGCAGGAAGGCCGGCAGCGAGGTGTACTCCACCTTGCCGCGCAGGCGCTCCACCGCCGCGGCCAGGATCTCCGCGTGGTCGAAGGCCAGGCGCTTGCGCAGGGCCGCGTTGACCTCGATCCACTCCGACGCCGCCGACGCCATCTCCTCGCTGTCGGCGGGCGGTGGGACCAGGGCGAAGTAGACATGGGTGGTGCACCACCCGCGGGGGTCGCGCGTCGCACTGCCCCAACTGCCCAGTTGTTCCAGGTAGGGCGCGCTGAACCCGGTCTTCTCGCCCAGCTTGCGCAGCGCACAGTCGGCCAGGCTGGCGTCCAGGTCCACGTTGACGAATCCGCCCGGCAGGGCCAGGCGGCCCGGGAATGGATCGGTGGCTGCCTCCGGGCGGCGCACCAGCAGCACCTTCAACTGCTCGTCGAGCACCGTGAAGATCACGACGTCGACGGTGACCAGCGGTCGCTCGAAGTCGGGTGCCGCAACGCGAGAAGGGGATCGTTGGCTGGCCATGCTTGACATCTCCGGTTTGAGTTGTACTATACAACCCATAAGAGTTGTACAGTACAACTCAATAAGGAGCCCCAAATGCTTGGCATCCGCTTCATCAAGTCGCAGCCCACCACCCACCTCATGCAGTTCCGCGGCGGCAAGCTCGTGCGCGAAGGGGCCGGGCTGTCCTTCTTCTACTACGCACCCACCACTTCCCTGGTCGCGGTGCCGATCGCCAGCCGCGACGCCGGCTTCATGCTGGACCTGGTGACCAGCGACTTCCAGGGCGTGACGGTGCAGGGCGAGCTCACCTACCGGGTGGGCGACCCGGGCCGCATCTACAAGTTGATGGACTTCTCGCTCGAGCCCGACGGCACCACCTACGCCTCGGAGGACCCGGAGCGCCTGCAGGACCGGGTGGTGATGCAGGTGCGCGCCATCGTGCAACAGGTGATCCAGGGCCTGTCGCTGCGCAACGCGCTCAAGGCCACGGCCGAGGTCGCGCGCGCCGTTCAGGAGCAACTGGGCCGCCAGCCCGAGGTGCAGGCGCTGGGGCTGGAGATCCTGGGGGTGGCGGTGGTGGCGATCAAGCCCACGCCCGACATCGCCCGCGCGCTGGAGGCCGAGGCGCGGGAGGCCAATCTCAAGGCGGCCGACGACGCCATCTCGCAGCGGCGCATGGCCGGCGTGCAGAACGAGCGGGCCATCCGCCAGAACGAGCTGGACACCGAGATCGCGGTGGAGGTGAAGAAGCGCGAGATCCAGGAGACACAGATGGAGGCCCGGGCCGCGGCCATGCGGCGCCAGAACGAGTTGCGCGCCGAGCAGATGGGCGCCGACATCGAGCTGGAGAACCAGCGCAAGGCCTTCGTGGCCAGCGAAGCCGAGAACACGCGCCAGGCGGCCGAGGCCCAGGCGCACAAGGTGCGCGCCGTGATGGACGCGCTGGAGAAGGCCGACCCCCGGGTGGTGCAGGCGCTGGCGGCCGTGGGCATGCAGCCGGGCCAGCTCATCGCCCAGGCCTTCGGCGGCATCGCCGAGCGGGCCGAGCGAATCGGGCAGCTCAACCTGTCGCCCGAGTTGCTCAACTCCCTGTTGGGCGCGGGCGGTGGGGCCGCGGCGTCGGCGGTCACGCGGAGGTCGGCGTGACCACCGCCGCCAGCGATCGGCGGGTGGTGCTGGTGACGCGGCGCACGCGGCTCGATACCCTCATCGCGCGCCACAACACGCTCGGGCAGGCGAGGTTCTATGTGGAGCACCTGGGGGCCGACTTCTCGGACTACCTCAAGGAGAACGAGGCCTACGCGGCCAGCCTGCGGGTGACGGTGCAGGCCCTGCAGGCCTGGGGGCGCTACCAGATCGTCGACCGTTCGCTGCTGGCCAACTTCGTCTTCGCGCCGAGCGACATCGTGGTGGCCCTGGGCCAGGACGGCCTGGTGGCCAACACCATGAAGTACCTCGAGGGCCAGCCGCTGGTGGGGCTCAACCCCGAGCCCTCGCGCTGGGACGGCGTGCTGCTGCCGTTCCAGCCGGCCGATCTCGCCGCCATCCTGCCGGGCGTGGCGGCGGACCGGCGCGACACCCGCACGGTGACCATGGCCGAGGCACGACTGAGCGACGGCCAGGTGCTGCGCGCGGTGAACGACCTGTTCGTCGGTCCGCGCAGCCACACCTCGGCGCTGTACGAGCTGTCGCACGGGTCGACCACCGAGTTCCAGTCCTCCTCGGGGTTGATCGTCTCCACCGGCCTGGGCTCCACCGCCTGGCTCAAAAGCATCGTCACCGGGTCGCTCGCGATCGCGCGCAGCCTGGGCGCCAGCACCGACGACGAGGACTACCAGCCCATGCCCTGGGAGGAGCGGGCCCTGGTGTTCGCGGTGCGCGAGCCGTTCCCCACGCGCACCTCTCAGGCCACGCTGGTGCACGGGCGGGTGCTGGCGGGCGCGCCGCTGCGGGTGCGCTCGCGCATGCCGGACAACGGGGTCATCTTCTCGGACGGCATGGAGGCCGACCACTTGCAATTCACTGCGGGGATGGAGGCGAGGATTGAGCCCTCGAGGACGACCGGCAAACTGGTGCTTTGAGCAGTGTTTGGGTATCGGTGTTGAGCAAATGAGGGTCTTGTCTAGTGGGGCAGAGATGGGCCCTCATCGGGGGAATCGAGGCGCATTGCCGTGCGGCTGCCTCAAGCCAAGCCGCATCATCGTGGCCTAGAAGTGACGCTGCAGATACCGAGCTTTGCAGCACCCAGGTATTCGGACTCGGCGAGATTTGTTGGCGCTTGTCAGTGGGCGCGCGCGCCAACGCCCGGCGCGCCGCTGATCTACTTCATTGCGCCTCGTGCCTTCACCCTCGAGGCCGGTAACCTGTTTCTGGACTCCAATGGCATCAATGTCGTCTCCGGCGCCTTGCTCGCGCCTTCGCGGCTGAGCTGTGCCACACGCCGGCGCAGTTGCTGGTGCAGACGCACTGGACGCAGGACCGCATCGCCAGCCGCAGCGGTTTCCGTTCGGTGGACGCGCTGCAGCGCGCGTTCGCGCGCCAGCACGCCGTCACGCCGCAGGCCTATCGCGACGGCGCGCGGCGCCACTGAGGCTGACACGCGCTGCTTCCATTACAGTAGCGCTGGCACCTGTCCGCGCTGACTGACCTTAGGGAGGCAAGAGCTGTCATGACAAGGAAGACAAACGATGCCGTGTGCCACCCGGTGCGGGGGCAGCGTCGCGATGGATCCTTGCGCCACCGGCGCTCGCGCCTGTCGACGGCGGTGCTGGCCCTGGTCTGCGCGACCCTGGGCGCCCCATGGCGCAATCGATCACGGCCATCGGTGACGTGAATCCGGCCCCTGTCTCGACGCCGACCTGGGACGTGCCGGGTGGCGAGATCTATGTCGGCGACACCGGCGGCGTGGGCACCTTGACCATCCAGGGCGGCGCCACGGCGAGCAGCGCGACCGGCGCGCTCGGCTACACCGGGGGCGACGGCACTGTCACCGTCACGGGCAGCGATGCCAGCGGCAGCGTGTCGAGTTGGACCATGCCGGGCGATCTGGCCGTCGGCGCGGGCGGCACGGCGTCCCTCTCCATCCTGAATGGCGGCCTGGTGAGCAACGCGTTCGGCAACATCGCCTCGGGCGGCGGCACGGCATCGGCCACCGTCTCGGGCGTTGACGTCCATGGCAACCGCTCGACCTGGATCAATGCCGTTACCCTCACCGTGGGCAATGCCGGCGCGGGCTCGCTGCTCATCGAGAACGGAGGCCTGGTGCGCAGTGTCCAGGGCGCCATTGGCGGCACCACCGGCGTGGGCCCGGGCGTTTCCAGCGGTACGGTCACGGTCAGGGGCAGCGACGGCAATGGCCGCGTCTCGACCTGGGAACTCGGCAACAACCTGTATGTGGGTTTTCTGGACCCTGGTGACTTGTTCGTTGAAGACGGCGGTGCGATCACGGGCCACACCGCCTACATCGGTTACCAGGTGGGCGGCAACGGCACGGCCACGGTGTCGGGGCAAGACGCCGTCAGTGGGCGCGCGTCGAGCTTCGATTTCTCCGCGCAACTGAACGTCGGCTACGAGGGCACCGGCGAACTGACCATCGAAGACAGCGGCACGGTGCGAACGTCACTGGCCCGCATCGCCGTTCAGGCCGGCTCCACCGGCACGCTGCACCTCAACGGCAATGCGCTCGCGCGCGGCGTACTTGAAACCGACGTGGTGATCCGGGGCGACGGCGCCGCCACGCTCGACCTCAACGGCGGCATCCTGCGGGTGACCTGGGACGAGTCGGACTTTCTGCGCGGCTTCACCACACTGGCCGGGGGCGCTGAGGGCGTGTGGCTCGACACGAACAACCATGCGGTGGGCATCGGCACCGCCTTCACCGGCGCGGCCAGCTTCAACAAGCTCGGCCTGGGGGCGCTGACGATGTCCGGTCTCAGCACCTACGCGGGCGCCACCACCATCACCGCCGGCACCTTGCGCGCCGGCGTGGCCAACGCCTTCAGCGCGGCCTCCGCGCACACGGTGGCGGCCGGCGCCACGCTCGACACGGCGGGCCTGGACCAGACCGTGGCCAGCCTGGACAACGCGGGCACCGTCGCGCTGCTGGGCGCCGCGCCGGGCAGCCGGCTGACGGTGAGCGGCGCCTACGTGGGCCACAACGCGCTGCTGAGGATCGGCACCGCCTTGGGCGACAGCAGCAGCGTCAGCGACCGCCTGGTGCTCGATGGCGCCGGTGCCAGCGCCAGCGGCACCACCACCGTGCAGGTCACCAACCTCGGCGGCCTGGGCGCGTTGACCACGGGCGACGGCATCGAGGTCATCAGCGCCATCAACGGCGCCACCACCACGGCCCAGACCACCCGAGACGCCTTCCGGCTCGCGGGTGATCACGTCGACGCAGGCGCCTACGAGTACCGCCTGTACGCGGCGGACGCCAACGGCGCGGGGGAGAACTGGTTCCTGCGCTCCAGCGCGCTGGCGGCCGATGCCGCCACGCCCGCCTACCGCGTGGAGGTGCCGCTGTTCGCCGCGCTGCCCGAGCAACTGCGCCTGGGGAACGCCGTGATGCTGGGCAACTGGCACCAGCGCATCGGCGATGGCATCGCCCGCGGCGCCGAGCGTCAGACCTGGGCGCGCATCATCAGCGCGGAGCGCACCATCAGCCCCAGTTCGTGGTCAAGGTGGCGCAGCAATTTTGGGGGCACGACCCGCACACTGTTCAAGGACCGGCCGCTCATGAGCGCGAAGCCGATCTGCAGTGCCAAGCCCAGCTTGAGGCTGCCGCTGCGCCATCGCGCCAGCAACTAGTGCTCGGTGCACTGCAGCTGAAAAACGCCTGCAACTCGAACTCGCTGAGTTCGCACGCGATGTCGCGCAGGCACAGGTAAGACGTTTGCAAGCCTTGCATGGCCGCGCTCCTCGACGATTTGGGGGCCGAAAACGATTCGCTGCGGCGAAGTGAACAGCAATGTTCGAACAATCAATGACTTACCGACCACCCCCCCGCGTCAGTACTGGAGAGTTATACGTCACTTTTTGCACTGAAATCAAAAGGACCCCTTGATCGGAACCTTCGCATCTGCCGACCGGCCTCGCGCGGTGGCTGCCCAGATTCAGCCAATCGAACAGACCTATCGTCCGTGCGAAATCCTCGCCATGCTGCCCGGAGCGATGTGGCGCATGGAGTATCGAAGTCGCGCACTCGTTGACATCATGATTGCTAGCCTGAGATTGGAGAGTAGCGCGACCTTCACGACTTCAGTGCATACCATGCGACGCCGTCTCCACTCACGGCGCATTCCACGGCGCTTTCCGCGATGAGGTAGTTCATGCAAGCCACGGCCTCGCCCGTGGCGAGACTCAGTTGCTGTCCATCCTGCGCCCCTATGGCGCGGTGAAAGAGGGCGGGGAACACGTCCACGATCCGTTGCGGCCCGTTGCATAGCGATTGGCGCAGCCGCTCCAGCGCCTGGTCCTGGCTGGCCCTGAGCGAGTCCAGGCGTTGGTGCAGCCCGTAGAAGGGCTCGTTGTGGGAGGGCAACACCAGCACATCGGCGGGCACCTCCCGCGCCAGCTTGTCCAGCGACTCGTACCACTCCTTGAGCGGATTGGCCTGAGGTTCGGTGGCGAACACCGATACGTTCGACGAGATTCGCGGCAGCACTTGGTCGCCCGCGATCAGCAAATTCAGGTTGTGGCAGTACAGGCAGGCATGCTCCGGCGAATGGCCGCCGGTGGTGATGACCCGCCAGTCGTGCGGGCCCAATGGCACCAGATCGCAATCCTGCAGGCGCCGGAAGCTCTCGGGTAGCGCGTGGATGTGCTTGCCGAAGCTGCCAAAGCGGCTGCGGTAGCCTTCGATGGCCGCTTCCGACCAGCCGGCGCGGCGGTGGAACAGCACGCCGTCGGGCGGCGCCTCGCGATTCGTGTCGGCATGCATCACGCGGCAACTCAGGTATTCCAGCCGGCTCATGTGCAATGGTATGCCTGCACGGCGCGTGAACCAGCCGGCCAATCCGATGTGGTCGGGGTGCATGTGCGTGGCGTACACCCCCTGCAGGGGGCGCGCCAGCGGACCCTGCGCCATGAGGGCCAACCAGTCGGCCACGGTGGCGGGATCGTTCAGGCCGGTGTCCACCAGCACCCAGCCATCGCGCGTGTCGATGGTCCAGACGTTGATGTGGTCGAGCCGGAATGGCATCGACAGGCGGATCCAGCGCACGCCGGGGGCGAGTTCGACCGTGTGGCGCGGCGCGGGCGGCTCGAACGGGTAGGTCAGCGCAGCAGTGTCGGGCTTCGTCATGGTGCAAGGTCAGATGCCGGTGAGCCCGCCCGTGCACAGCAGGGTCTGGCCGCTCACGTAGTCAGACTCAGGAATGCAGAACAGGTAGGCCGCGCCGGCGGCCTCCTCGGGCGTGCCGGCCCGGCCCAGCGGGATGCTGCGCTCAAGCATGGCCATCAGGTCCGGGTTCACGCCCACCTTGATCGCGCGTCCATCGACCTGGATGGCGGCGCCGGCATCGGTGGTGGCCTCGGTCATGCGGGTCCCGATGAGGCCGTAGGCCACGCAGTTGACCGTGGTGTTCAGGCGACCCCACTCCTTGGCCAGCGTCATGGTCAGGCCCACGATGCCGGCCTTGGCGGCAGAGTAGTTGACCTGCCCCACGTTGCCGAAGACACCCGCGACCGAGGAGATGTTGACCACCTTGCGCACCACGCGGCGGCCGGCCTCGGCGTCGGTCCGGCTCAGCGCCCGGATCACCGGCTGCGCCGCCCGCAGAATGCGGAACGGCGCGGTCAGGTGCACGTCGATCATCGCGTGCCATTGCTCGTCGGTCATCTTCTGGATGACGTTGTCCCAGGTGTAGCCTGCGTTGTTCACAAGAATGTCCAGCCCGCCGAACGCGCTGGTGGCCGTGCCGATCAGCCGGTCCGCGAAATCTGCGTCCGCCACGCTGCCGCAGCAGGCCACCGCCTCGCCGCCCAGCGCGATGATTTCCTCGCGCACGGCCATGGCGGGCTCGTTGTCGAGGTCGTTGAGGACGAGCCGGGCGCCTTCGCTCGCGAGCTTGAGGGCCATCGCCCGGCCGATGCCCCGGCCCGATCCGGTGACCACGGCCACCTTGCCCCGCAATTTTTCCGACATGGTGTGCTTCTGTGTTTACCGGGCGGTTGCCGCCTCGGCGTCGTAGGCGTCAACGCTGCCTTGCTGGCGCAGGACGGCGCGCTGGATCTTTCCGGTCGCCGTCTTCGGCAAGCTGTCCATCTGGCGCAAGTAACGCGGCTTGGCAAAGCGCGGCAGCTGAGCGCTGGCCTGGCGGACGATGTCCGCCATGTCCAGCACCGCGCCTTCGCGGGGCACCAGGGCCAGCATCACCTCATCCTCCCCGCCCGCGCCCTGCGCCGGAACGGCGTAGGCCGCCACTTCGTGGATACCCGGCAACTGGCCCACCACGGCCTCGACTTCTGTGGCCGAGATGTTCTCGCCACGTCGGCGAATGCAGTCCTTGATGCGGTCCACGAAGGTAATGAGCCCCTGCGCGTCCCGCGTGCCGGCGTCGCCCGTGTGAAACCAGAGGTTGCGCCATGCCTCGACCGTTTTCGCCGGGACGTTCAAGTAGCCCGCCATGAAGCCGAAGGGCACCTTGGGCCGCACCAGGATTTCGCCCACCTGCCCGACCGGCACGGGTACGTCGGTCTCTGGGTCGGCGATGCAGATCTCGAATCGGTCCTCGTGCGCCCAGCCGGCCGCGTTCGGCGCCGGCTGCCCGATGCGTCCCCAGATGGGAATGCCGACCTCGGTCATGCCGAACCCGGACAGGACGTCCTTCACGCCGAAGCGCTCGCGGAACACGGCTTCGTGCTGGGCGGGGTTGGGTGCGCTCAGGCTGGCGCGCAAGCGGTGGTTGCGGTCCTGCTCCGTGGGCGGCTGATTGATGACGAACATGGCTGTGGTGCCGAGGTGGTTGGTCAGCGTGGCACCGGATTCCCGGATGTCGGCCAGCCAAGTGCTGGCGCTGAAGCGCTGCTTCAGGAAGGCCGGGATGCCCGCCAGCACCGTGGCCCCCAGTTGCAGGAACAGGCCGTTGGCATGGAACAGGGGCAGGCAGATGTAGTACTTGTCGGTTTCGGTGATTTCCAGGCTGCGTATCGACCCCAGCCCAAGCAGTGCGCAGTGGCAGTGCGGCATCAGCACGCCCTTGCTCGGCCCGGTGGTGCCGGAGGTGTACATGATGCAGAAGATGTCCTCGGGCCTCGGCGCGGGGCCCTCCCAAGGCGCGCAGGCGTTGCTGTCCGTCCAGGCCACCTGGCGCAAGTGCTCGGGCACGGCGGCGGGCGCATCGCCCACCACGATCAGGGTGCGCAGGTGGGGCAGTTCCTCCGCCAGGATGGCGATGTGTTCGACCAGCGATGCGTCCACCACTATGGTGGCCAGTTGGCAGTCGTTCAACTGGTGACGAAGGAATGAGGAGCGCAGCTCGGTGTTGAGCATCACCGCTGTGGCCCGCAGGTAGCCGATGCCGAACGTGGTCGCCACCATGGCGCAGCTGTTGAACATGAAGACGCCGACGCGCTCCTCAGGCTGCACGCCCAGTTGGTGTAGGAAGCCGGCAAACCGCTGGCTGCTCGCGAAGGCCTGCTCCGCAGTGAGGGTGCTGCCCCGGCTGTCCTCCAGCCAGGGCGCGCCAGGGTGGCTGGTGGCCCATTCGCGCAGGGCATCGGTCAGCGTGCATGCGTGGGGTTCGTGGATACGGCTGTACATGGGTCTCTTTCTCCATTCCTTGGAATATCGATGTGGGGCAGGCTCAGACTTCCAGGTTCTTGAGCCAGGGAACGTGGGCCAGCGCCTCCGAGGGAACTGGCTCCAGCACCGATCCCATCAGGCCGTTCCAGCGGTTGAACCATCCGACCATGGCCACGCAGGACACGATCTCGACGACTTCCTCCTCGGTGAAGACCTGCCGGGCCTGCCCGATGGCCTGGGCTGGTTCGCGCACCGGCAGGGTGCCGCCCGCGGTGGCGATGGCCAGCGCCTTGCGCTCCTGCCCGGTGTACCGGGGATCGTCCAAGTAGGACGGCAGCGCGGCCAGCTTGTCCCAACCGATGCCCAGGTGGTGGGCGGCATGGACGAGGTGTGTCGTCGTATAGCGGCAACGCGCGCCGCGCGCGGCTTCCGCGGCGACCAGGAAGCGCAGTGGCTCCGTGAGCAGGCCGTCGCCGCGCAGCGTCACGCCTAGCAGCTTGAGCAGCGCGGGCACCACGCCGGGCTTGCGCGCCATGGTCAGCAGCGCATTCGGGCGATAGCCGACGAAATCCACCAACTCTTCCAGCACGGGGTCTTGGGAGCGGGGGTCGTTTTCATGCAGGGGCACGATGCGCGCGGCGGTGTGGACGTTCATGGGCATGCCTTGACTTGAGATTTTTGTGAACACGGAGCGGTCACGCCGCCGCGCCCGTCGTGATGAGACCCTCGACGTGGGCGCGCTGCGCATCCAACTCCTGGGCCGTGCCGGACCAGGCGACCTGGCCGTGGTCCAGCACGTACTGACGGTGGGCCAGCTTCATCGGCACCTTGAGGTTCTGTTCCACCAGCACGATGCCGGTGCCCTGGCGATGGACCTCGCTGAACACCCGGACCAGCTGGGCTACGATGACCGGCGCCAGCCCCTCGGTGGGTTCGTCGAGCAGCAGCATGCGCGGGTTGCCCAGCAGGGCGCGCCCGATCGACAGCATCTGCTGCTCGCCGCCGGAAAGCTGGTCACCGCCAAAGTTCAGCCGCTCCCGCAACCGCGGGAACACGTCCAGCACCCGATCGAGGGTCCAGTGCCCCGGCTGGTGGGCCAGCGCGCCCATCTTCAGGTTCTCCAGCACCGAAAGGTTGGGGAAGATGCGGCGCGTGTCCGGCACCAGCGCCACGCCGAGCTTGGCGATGGCTTCCACGCCCAGGCCCGAAATGTCCTGCTCACCCAGCAGGCGCCGGCCGGCCACCAGCGGCATCAGGCCGATCAGGGCTTTCAGCAAGGTGGTCTTGCCCGCGCCGTTGCGCCCGACGATGGCGACGATCTCATGAAAATCGATCCGCACTGAGATTTCTTCCAGCGCCAGGGCCTGGCCGTACTTGATACTGGCTTTTTCGAGTTCGATCACTGCGCGTCCTCCCCGAGGTAAATCGAGCGCACCGATTCGTTCCGGCGGATAGCCTCGGGAGAGCCGCACGCAATGACCGAGCCGTTGCTCATGACCACAATTTCGTGGGAAAGCGACATCACCACGTCCATGTTGTGCTCGATCAGCAGCACCGTCCTCCCCTGCGCGGCCTTACGGATCAGGGCCAGTGCGGCCTGGATCTCATGGTGGCCGATGCCGGCCAGTGGCTCGTCCAGCAGCAGGATTTTGGGGTCGGGCAGCAGGGTCACGCCCAGCTCCAGCGAGCGCTGCAGGCCGTAGGGCAGCGTACCCGCGATGTCGTCGCGGTGGGCCGTCAGCCCCGTCAGCTCCAAAATGGCATCCAGTTGCTCGCGGAATTGCCGGTCAAAGTGGCGGCTCATCCAAAAGGGCTGGAACCCCGGCCTGCGCGACTGAGCCGCGACCATCAGGTTCTCCGCCACCGTCATCTCGCCGAAGATCTTGATGATCTGGAAGCTGCGCCCGATGCCCATGCGGGCCCGCTCGTGGGCTGGGCGCTGGCTGATGTCCCGGCCGCCGCAGTAAACCTTGCCGGAATGGCGCATCTGCCGCCCGGCGAGCACATTCAGCAGCGTCGTCTTGCCCGCGCCGTTGGGCCCGATCAGGCCGTAGATGCGGCCCTCCTGGAACTCATGGCTGACGTCGTTGACCGCCTTCAGGGCGCCGTAGCTGACGGTCACGCCCTCGCATCGCAGTGCCGCCTGGCTCATCGGGGACTTCTCCGCCGGTTCTTCTGGTACACCGCAAAGCCCTTCTCCAGTTCGCCGACGATGCCCCGCGGGAAGAATATGGTCGTGAGGATGAACACCAGGCCCAGCACGCCGTACCAGTACTCGGTCCAACTGCTCAGCCACTCCTTGAGCACCTCGAAGGCGATCACGCCGACAGTGGCGCCCCATAGCGAGCCGGAGCCGCCCAGCAGGGTCATGATGATCACGTCCCCAGAGGTCGTCCAGTGCAGCATCTGCGGGTTCATGTACATCAGCAGCGAGGCCAGCAGAGCCCCCGCCAGGCCGCTCAGGCCACCCGAGATCACGAAGGTGATCTGCTTGTATCGATTGACGTTGAAGCCCAGTTGGTCGGCGCGGGTCTCGTTGCCGCGGATCGCCGCGATCACGCGGCCGAACGGCGAGCTGCGCAGCGAGATCACCGCCAACATGACTAGGGCATACACGCCCAGCACGAACCAGTAGTAGTGGACGGGGTCGTAGAAGTCGATGCCCAGGAAACCCGGCCGCTCCACGCCCGAGATGCCGTCCGACCCGCCGGTGAAGCCGCGCAGCTTGCTGTCCGCCAGGATGAAGATCAACTGGGACAACGCCAGGGTCACCAGCGCGAAGAAAATGCCGGACACCCGCAGCGCAAAGAAGCTGAACAGCAAGGCGAACGCGGCCCCCACGATGATGGCCAGGCCGACGCCAGCGGAGAAGGGCAACCCGTACTTCTGCGTCGCCAGGGCCACGGCATAGCCGCCCACCCCGAGGAAGGTGGCGTGCCCGAACGACACCATGCCCAGCGCGCCGAAGACGAAGTCAAAGCCGACGGCGAAGATCGCCCAGATGGCCGCCAGGGTGACCAGTTGGATCAGCGCCTCCCCTGGGTGAAGGAAGGGCAGCAAGATGCCCGCCGCGGCCAGCAGCAGGCCAAAGCAGATGTCGAATCTGGTGAGTTTCATGCCGTCCTCGCCGTCCGGTAGAACAGGCCCTGCGGCCGCGTCAAAAGGGTGCCAATCAGCAGCACGAAGGTCATGATGTCCACCCAGCCGGGCAGGTACACATAGCCCAGCGCACGCACCATGCCGATCAGCATGGACGCGGCAATCGCCCCCCGGATGTTCCCGAGGCCGCCCAGGATCACGACGATGAAGCAGTCGATGATGGTGTTGGTCGCCATGCCCAATTCGATGGGGAACAGCGGCGCAGCAATTGCGCCCGCCAAGCCCGACAGGCCACAACCTGTGGCGAAGACCGCCATGCGGATCGTGCCCACCGGCAGGCCCAGGATGCGCACCATTTCCGCGTCGCTGCTGGCGGCCCGCACGAGCATGCCGAAGGTGCTTTTCTCCAGCACCAGGTACAGGCCCGCCGAGACAAGTGCGCCGAACCCGATCACGAACAGCCGGTACATCGGGATCGTGCTGCCCAGCATGTCCACGGTGCCGTTCCACAGCTGCGGAATCGCTACTTCCTGGTAGCCAGGACCCCAGACGAATCGCACCAGGTCGCTCAGGATCAGGATCAGACCGAAGGTCAGGATCAACTGGTAGAAGTGCGGGCGCTCGTAGAGCGGGCGCAGCGTCAGCTTCTCGATCACCGCGCCCGCCAGCGCGGTGAAGAACGTGGCAGCCAGCACCCCCATGAGAAACGAGCCCGTTCGCCGCCCCGTTTCATACGAGACGTAGGCGCCCAACATGTAGATGGCACCGTGGGCGAAGTTGATCACGCCCAGCATGCCGAAGATGAGCGTCAGACCCGCCGCCAACAGGAAGAGCAGCATGCCCAGGCTCAAGCCAATCACGATAGTTGACATAGTGATTCACCAAGTGCGGGGGGCCGGGGCGGCGCCCCGCAACAGCCCTCAGCTCTTGCAGGCCTCGAACAGCTTCTCTTCGGGGAAGACCTTGGTGATTTTCATCGTCAGGAGGGGGGCCGGCGGGGTGCCCTGCACCACCTCGCCCCAGAAGCCCGGCTGCAAGGCCTGGTGGTCGCAGGCGCGCATGGTCTTCTTGCCCTCCACGGAGTTCTCGCGGACGCTGGTGGCGAAGGCGTCCACCCACTTTTCCTTGTCCCAGGAGCCAGTCTTTTCCACCGTGTCCAGCCACCAGGCCATGCCGTCGTAGGCTTCCCCGGCCGTCATGCTGGGAGAGACGCCGAACTTCTTGCGGTAGGCTTCGACGAACTTGCGGTTGGCGGCGGTGTCGATGGTGTGGTCATAGCGCAAGCCGGAATTGACGCCCAGCGAGGCCGGCCCAGCGGCCGCTGCCATGGTTTCATCGGCAACCACAGGTCCGAAAAGCACCTTGCTCTTGCCCAGGTTCACCTGGCCCGCCTGTTTGAGTAGGGTGACCACGTCCGAACCCGTCAGCATCAGCAGCACGCCGTCGGCGTCGGACTTGGCGATCTTGTCCACGATCGACGAGTAGTCGCGGTTGCCCAGGGGCGGAAAGTCCTCGCCCACGATCTGTACACCGGTGGACCCGACCTGGCTCTTGATCCACTCATAGCCGTCGCGGGTGGCTTGGTAATCGGCGGTGACGGCGTAGATCTTCTTGAGCTTCTTGTCCTGCATGTACACCAGCGCCATGCGGTTTTCCATGCCCAGGTTGTTCGACGTGCGGAAGGTGTAGCGGGAGCCGCCAGGCACGGTGATTTTGTCGTCCGCCGAAATGGTGACGAGGTGGGGAACCTTGCGCTGCTTGGTCAGGTTCATGACGGCGAGCGTGGAGGCGGAGCTGAGCGCGCCGAAGATCATGTGCGAGCCCTCGGAGATCAGCTTGGTGGCCTTCTGCACGGCCGGCTGGGGCTTGGTCTCATCGTCCTCCCAGGTGATTTCGATGGGGACGCCCAGCACCTTGCCACCGCGCTCCTCGACAGCGACCTGCGCGCCTCGACGCATGTCCTCGCCCAGCAGCCCGTAGGGGCCGGACAGCGACAGCACGCCACCGATCTTGAACTTTTCCGGCTTGGTCTGGGCGTACCCGTTGGACACCAACCCCATGGCCGCCGCCGCGGCGACCACCATGCTCTTCTTGAACCATTTCGCAACGCTACCCATGATCTGTCTCCTGTCGTTGGTCACCATGAATTCCAGGTCAGCCGATGCCGGCGAAAATGCCGCCATCAACCATGATTTCAGCGGAAGTGACGTACTTGGATTCGTCACTCGCCAGCCACAGGGCCGTGTAGGCCACGTCCCATGCCTCTCCCATGCGGCCCATGGGACGCTGCCGGTCCCGCTTGGCCAGCGTTTCTTCCAGCGAGGCCTCCTGATATCCGTCCGCCAAGGCCAGTGAAGGTTGCCGAACCATGGGCGTATTCATCAGGTCGGGCATCAGCACGTTCGAGCGGATGCCTCGCTCAGCCTGCGCGCCCGTACAGGGTTACCACGGTGACGCCACCCAGGCCCGCGTTGTGCTGCAGGGCGAATCGCGCACCCTCAACCTGGCGTTCTTCGGCGCTACCGCGGATCTGGTGGGTCAGCTCGTAACACTGCGCCAGGCCGGTCGCGCCCAGCGGATGGCCTTTGGACAGCAACCCGCCCGAGGGGTTGACGACGACCGCGCCGCCATAGGTGTTGCCGTTGGCCTCGACGAAGGCCTGGGCCTCTCCGACGGGGCAGAACCCCAAGCCCTCGTAGCTGAGCAGCTCGTTCTGCGCGAAGCAGTCGTGCAGTTCGCACACGTCGATGTCCTGCGGCCCCACGCCCGCCGCCTTGTAGACCTGGTGGGCGGCCTCGCGCGTCATGTCGAAGCCCACGACGGAAATCCCCGACTTCTCGTCGAACGTGCCGGGACGGTCGGACACCAGCGACTGCGCCAGCACCTGGACGTTGGTGCCCAGCCCCATCTTCTGCGCGAACTTCTTGCTGACAAATACCGCCGCCGCGGCGCCGCAGGTTGGCGGGCAGGCCATCAGGCGGGTCATGGTGCCGGGCACCAGGGACGAGCTAGCCATCACTTCTTCCTCCGTCACCTCCTTGCGGAACAGCGCCAGCGGATTGCGCGCGGCATGGCGGCTCGCCTTGGCGCGGATCTTGGCGAAGGTTTCCAGCGAGGTGCCGTACCGGTCCATGTGCTCGCGGCCCGCCGCGGCGAAGTAGCGGATCGCCATGGGCAGCTCCGGATGGCCGAACACTTCGTCCATGACCCCGTTGAAGCGATCAAGCGGGTCGGGCCGGTCATCCCAATAGTTCTTCAGGGCACCGGAAGGCATCTGCTCGAAGCCCACCGCGAGGGCGCAGTCGACCGAGCCGTTGGCCACTGCCTTGCGCGCCAGGTACAGCGCAGTGGAGCCGGAGGCGCAATTGTTGTTGACGTTGATCACCGGCACGCCGGTCATGCCGACTTCATAGACAGCGCGCTGGCCGCTGGCCGAGTCGCCATAGACATAACCCGCATAGACGTCCTGCACGTCGGAGTAGGCGAGGCCGGCGTCCTGCAGCGCCTGGCGGATCGCCTGCGCGGCCATTTCCGGATACGGCAGGTTGTCTCCGGGTTTCTTGAAAGGGGTCATGCCGACACCGGCGACGAGAACGGGTTCTGACATTGCGATACCTCCGGGTTGATTCATCAAAACGTACGTTGAATCGAAGCGCACCGCACAATCCGCATGCTGTCCGCAACAGCGGGAAGGACGTTGTGCATGCTTTTCAGTGGGTACTATTTCGCATAAATTGGTACCATTAGATGCCCTTCATCGGTACCATGTCAAATGATTTGGTACCGAATTTGACTGGTGAAAACCCTTATGAGAAAGAATCTCACCGACGACGACTTCATGGATGCGTTGACCGATCTGCTGCTCGCGGAGGGCATCAACGGCCTGACGGTGGGCGAGATCGCCGCACGGCTGCACTGTTCGCGGCGGCGCCTCTACGACGTTGCGCAGACGAAGGAAGAGATCTTCTGCGCGGCGGCTGAGCACTTCTTCAACCGCATCCTGGGCCAGAGCGAAGCGCTGGTCGGCCGTGAGCAGGATCTGACAGCGGCGCTCGCCGCCTACCTCAACGTAGGTGTTCAGGCGGCCGGCCGGATCGGCGTCCAGTTCCTGAAGGATCTGGAATACTCCGCGACCGCCAGGAGCATCTTCGACCGCTACCAACAGGCGCGCACCATGAGGCTGTCCCAACTGATCGACGAGGGAGTGCAGCAGGGCGTGTTCGCGCCCTGCCACGGGTTGGTGGTGTCCGAACTCATCCTGGGCGCCGCGCTGAGGCTGCGCCGCCCGGCCTTCCTCGCCCAGGCCAACCTGACCATCGAGGAGGCCTTTCAGGAGTTCTACCGGGTATTGCTGGGTGGACTTCTGATCGACTCAGCCACTCCGAAAGTGACTCAGGATGGCACGCGGACAGGCCGGACTACCGCGCGGCGCACATTCGCAAAGAAAGATGTTGGTGCTGACGAGGTCGGCGCGATGTTGATGGCCGCCTGGAACCGCGATTAGTACTACAGCCGTAGCGATATCCGCTGCGGTGATGGTCTTCGAGAAGCAGGCGTTCATACCCGTCTGCAGATCTTCGGACGTCGTAGCCGTTCTGATCGTTCATCGTCTGCTCATCTTTCAGAGCTGGTCGTCCGACAATGCCAACGTGCTGGCCGCTCCATTGATCACGATGTCGCGCAGCGCGGAAGCCTCCACTAGGACGTGCGTCGCGTAGTGACTGGCCGTGATGCGCTTGGCACTCAGGAAGCCCGCATCGCCAGCGCCCGCCGCCAGTTGCGCCGTCGCGGCCTCAGCCATGCGCGCCGACAGCCAGCCCCCGATCACGGTGCCCGCCAGTCGAAGGAAGGGTACTGCGCCTGCGGCACAATCCTGCGACTGCGCATCACTGTGGACGAGCAGCCAATCAGCGCTTTCCTCCAGGGCATGAGCTGTTTTCATCAGCGCATCCCCGATTGGCTCGAGTTCCGGGTCGCGCGCATCCATCAGCCGGCGCGCATCGCTGTCGATACGAGCCAGTAACGCCTTCAGCGTGCGCCCACCCTCGCGCGCCAGCTTGCGGCCAATCAGGTCGTTGGCCTGGATGCCCGTGGTGCCTTCATAGATCGTCGTGATGCGGGCGTCGCGGAAGTACTGCGCAGCACCGGTTTCCTCGACGTAGCCCATGCCGCCATGGATCTGCACGCCGTCGGAGGTGATGCCCTGCGCGCTGTCAGTGCACCAGCCTTTGACCACTGGCGTCAGCAGGCCGACAAGGGCCTGTGCCTGCGCGCGCTCCTGGGTGTCGGGGTGACCGGCGGCACGGTCCATCTGGCCGGCGCAGAAATAGGCCAGCGCGCGCATCGCCTCGGTTCGCGCCTTCATGTCCATCAGCATGCGCCGCACGTCGGGGTGGCCGGCGATGGTGCCGCTGACGGCCAGCGCCGGCTTGCCCTGCACGCGCTCGAGCGCATAGGCCCGAGCATGCTGGTAGGCGCGCTCGGAAACGCCCACGCCCTCCAGCCCCACATTCAACCGCGCGTGGTTCATCATCGTGAACATGCAGGCCAGCCCCTGGTGCGGCTCACCGACGAGATAGCCGATGGCGCCCCCGCGCTCGCCGAAGCTCATGGACGCCGTGGGGCTGCCATGGATGCCCAGCTTGTGCTCGATCGAAGTGCAGGAAAGGTCATTGCGTTCACCCAGGGAGCCGTCGCCGTTGACCAGGAATTTCGGGCACAGGAACAGCGAGATGCCTTTGACGCCCGGCGGCGCATCGGGCAGGCGAGCGAGCACCAGGTGCACGATGTTCTCGGCCATGTCGTGCTCTCCCCAGGTGATGAAGATCTTGTTGCCGCTGATGCGGTAGTGATCCCCCTCGGGTACGGCGCGGCTGCGCAGCGCGGCCAGATCGGATCCGGCCTGCGGTTCGGTGAGATTCATGGTACCGGTCCAGCGACCTGCGATCATCGGCTCGAGAAAGCGCTGCTTGAGGGCGCCGCTGCCGTGGTGGGCGATCGCCTCCACGGCACCGAGCGTGAGCATCTGGCAGAGGCTGAAGGCCAGGTTGGACGA
Source organism: Hydrogenophaga sp. PML113 (assembly GCF_001777155.1). Classification (NCBI taxonomy): domain Bacteria; kingdom Pseudomonadati; phylum Pseudomonadota; class Betaproteobacteria; order Burkholderiales; family Comamonadaceae; genus Hydrogenophaga; species Hydrogenophaga sp. PML113. Next base: position 20,751 of record NZ_MIYM01000012.1, read on the forward strand.
CTTCCACATCTCCAGCACGGCGGTGGACACCAGCGTCGGCAGGCCTTGGCCGCCCCATTCGGTGGAGGCCGGCATGCCGATCCAGCCGTTCTCGCAGAAGCTGGACCAGGCTTCGCGAAATCCATCGGCAGACGTGACCTCGCCATCGTTCCAGCGCGCGCCCTGCACGTCGCCCGGACGATTCAGCGGATCCAGCACGCCAGCGGCATAGTTGGCAGCCTCCCGCAAAATTGCCTCGACCAATTCAGGCGTGGTCTCCTCATGGCCGGGCTGGGCGCAGATCGCCTCCAGGCCTCCCACTTCTTTCATCGTGAACAGCATGTCGCGCAAAGGCGCGGTGTAAACGGACATCGCTTACTCCTTGTATCCCCGCACTAGGAGTGCTTCCGATCGACCAGCAAGGGGGCATCAACGGCCAGATCGTCGGCTGATATCCATTCGATAGCGTCCAGCTTCAAACGGGTGCGTTGCTTGAAGATCTCGTGAAGAGCCTTCTCGGCCATTGCCGCCTCTCCGCCTGGGTTCAAGACGCCACGCAAGGTGATCGTTTCGCGATGCTGCTGGCTCGTGACCACCACTTGAGCTCGCTGGATAGGCGGAACCTGCGCCAACACCTCCTCGACGTTGCGCGGATAGATGAAGATTTCCCGGGCCTTTACACCCTGTCCGACCCGGCCTTCCAGAAGGTTGATGTGGCTGACGAAACCATCCGCTGAGGCGGCGCGTCCGCTGGCCACGTCGCCGGTGCCAAACCGCACGAGTGGCCAGCCACGGTTCATGGTGGTGACCACGATTTCACCGGTTTCACCCAAGGGCAGGGGAACGCCGGTTTGCGGGTCGCAGATCTGGACCAACCTTTCCGGTTGCACGGTGTAGCCTTCCTCGTCCGCTTCTTCGTAGCCGATGAGGCCGAAGTCACCGGTGGCGTATGCGGAGAAGATCTTGATGCCGTACCGGCTCTCGAGCGCGCGTCGCTTGCCCATCCAGTCGCCCATCTCCCCGCCGAGGAACGCCGACTTGAGCTTCCAGGCGCACGGCAGCGCGTGTCCCATGTTCTCCAGGGTCCGGATCAGTGTGAGAAAGAAGGCGGTGGAGGCACAGATGCAGGTGATGCCCAGTTCCAGGATCAGCTGGGCCTGCTGCTCGGCGCCACCTGGGCCGCAGGGGACGACGGTGGCGCCTGTGGCGGCGATGCCCTGATCGAGCAGCACGCCGGCGGGCACCAGGTGGTACGACCAGGTGTTCAGCACTCGGTCCTGCGGGCCGAGGCCTGCGCGCTGGAAGCAGTGGGCGAAACCGTGGCCGTCCTGGTCGTCCACCAACTGGGGTTCGTAGATGGGGCCGGGTGACACGAAGATGCGCTGGATCGCCGCTTCATCGACTGTCAGGAAGCCGCCAAAGGGCGGCGCCCGGCGTTGGCGCTCCAGTAGCGCGTCCTTGCTCGTGACGGGCAGGCGCGCCAGGTCCGCCGCGCTGCGGATGTCCTGTGGCGTCATGCGCGCGCGCTCGTAGATCTCGCGGATGGCGGGCGCCCGCTCGAAGGCGTGCTGCTGCGCCGCGCGCAGCGCGCCGAGACGATCGGATGGGAGGGAATGCGTCATGGCCCGGCGCTCCCTTACTGGCCGGTGAACCGCGGTGAGCGCTTCTCTTCGAAGGCCAGCAAGCCCTCGCGCAGATCGGCGCTGTGCGCATGCACCTCCGAGGCGAGCAGCTCTAGGCGCAGCGCGGTCTCGATGGGTTGTTGCAGGCCGTCGTCGACCAGCGCTTTCATGCGCCTCAGGCCCAGCGGGCTCTTGGCGGCAATCTTGTCCACGAGCGCCTGGGTGGCCGTTTCCAGTTCACCAGGGGCCACCACCTGGTTAACCAGGCCGGCCTCCATCAGTTCTTCCGCAGTGAGGAAGTCGCCGGTGAACAGCAGGTACTTGGCGCGTGTGGCCCCGATGATGCGGGGCAGGCGCACCGACCCCCCTCCACCAGGCAGCAAACCGTAGTTGGCGTGGGCATCGCCGATCTTGGCGCCGCGAACGGCGAGCACCAGGTCGCAGCAGAGCACCAGCTCGAGGCCGCCCGCCAGGGCCAGCCCGTTGAGTGCGGCGATCACCGGCTTGGGGAAACTGTCCAGCCGGTTCATCGTGGCCAGCACGGTGTCGAGGAAGCGGCGCGGGCCGTCCAGATCCAGATCCGATTGCGACCGAACGTACTTGAGGTCGGCCCCGGCGCAAAAAGCCCGGCCCGTGCCGGTGAGAACCACCGCGCGCACGTCTGGGTTCTTCTCGGCGTCGTTCAAGGCCTGATCGAGGCCGCCGAGCACTTCGGGCGTAAGGGCGTTCATCGCGTCCGGCCGGTTCAGGCGGATCCACATCGCACCTTGGCGGACTTCCGCGGCAACAGCGGCGGGCGGCATCGTTTCCATTTCCTGGGCTTGGTTCTTCATGGGCGGATTCTGCGATTCAAGGGTCGGTTTGGCTCTCAGGGGATTCCATTACTGCATGGTCGTTCAATTTACTTTACAGTAAAAATGATCAACAGAAAGGTCGACATGAATCCACCGATTGCATCGCAGGGATCTCCGCTGAAGGGGATCAGGATCGTTGAGTTCGAGGGCATCGGCCCGGGGCCGCTGGCCGGCCTGTTTCTGGCGCAGCTGGGCGCGGATGTCACGGTCGTGGCTCGTCCGGGTCCTGGCGCTTTGCCGAAGGACATGACGCCGCGCGAGGACGGCTTGCTGTCGCGTGGCAAGCGTCGGGTGGTTCTGAACCTGAAGCAGGAAAACGACAGGGACCGCGCGTTGGAGATCGTCGCGGCCAGCGATGGCTTGATCGAGGGCAACCGGCCGGGTGTCATGGAACGCCTAGGCCTGGGGCCCGGCGTCTGCGGGCGCTTGAACCCGCGCCTGGTATATGGGCGCATGACCGGCTGGGGACAGGACGGACCGCTGGCCCAGGCCGCCGGCCACGACATGAACTACGTGGCGCTCACGGGCCTGATGGCGCTGACGGAGCGCCCCGGCCACCCGCCCATATTGCCTCCCACGGTGCTCGGCGATGCGGCGGGCGCACTGGGCTTCTCGCTGGGCATGGTGTCGGGCCTGCTGGCCGCCAGGACGAGCGGGCAGGGCTGCGTGGTGGATGGCGCCATCGTGGATGTGCTGGCCATGCTGTCGCCGCTGGTACAGCTCGTCAGCGCCGCGGGCGGCTTCGATGCAGGCGTGCCGAGTGTGTTCCATGACTCGCCCTTCTACGACCGCTACCTCTGCGCCGATGGTCGCTACGTCACCGTGGGAGCGATCGAGCCACCGTTCTACGCACTGCTGCTGGAGCGGCTCGGGCTGAGCGACGTGGTGCTGTCCGAGCAGATGGACCGGTCCGCTTGGCCTGCATTGAAGGCGCGCATGGCGGCGCTCTTTGCATCGCGGCCCAGTGCGCACTGGACGCAGTTGCTGGAAGGCACAGACGCCTGCTACGCGCCGGTCTTGAACATGGCCGAGGCGGCCAGGCACCCTCACAACGTGGCGCGTGGCCTCTACCACGTGACACCGGCGGGCGATGTCGAGACCGTCAGAGGGCTGCGCTTCGCCGCGCTGGCGGACCGCGCCACCAGGGCCTGATCAGCCTCGGGATTTCCCTAGGCGGCTTGCGTGAATTTGACTATATAGTAAATCACTTTTATTTATAGTAGATTGGCGCTGATGCGGCGCCAACCATCGATCCAGTACAGGAGAAGCGCGTTGGAAGACATCTACGTCGTTGGTGTGGGGATGACCCCGTTTGGCCGGCATCTGAACAAGGACATCAAGCAGCTGACGCGCGAGGCCACTGAGGCGGCGTTGCTGGACGCCGGGATCCGGCGGGAGGACTTGCAGGCAGCCTTCTTCGGCAACACCTCGCAGGGCCACATGGATGGTCAGCACATGATCCGCGGGCAGATCGCCCTGCGTGCCATGGGGATCGGCCGCATTCCGGTGGTCAACGTAGAAAACGCCTGCGCCAGCGGCTCGTCCGCGTTCGTGCTGGCGTGCAACCACGTCCGCTCCGGTGCCGGCGAGGTGGCTCTGGCCATCGGTTCGGAGAAGATGTTCACCGCGGACAAGCAGAAGATGTTCTCGGTCTTCGACAGCGCCTGGGATCTGTCGAGGGCAGGCGAGATTCGCGAAAACCTGATGCTGCTCGGGCGCGACGTGGTGGTGCCGGAGGGCTCCACTTCGCCCAAGCCCTACAGCGTGTTCATGGATGTGTACGCGGCCTTCGCCCGTTCCCACATGCGCAGCTTCGGCACTACGCAGCGCCAGCTGGCGGCCGTCTCGGCCAAGAACCACGCGCATTCGGTGCACAACCCGCTGTCGCAGTACCAAGTGGCCTACAGCATCGAAGACGTGCTGGGCGCCCCGCCCATCACCTACCCTTTGACGCTGCCGATGTGCTCGCCGGTGTCGGATGGCGCCGCTGCGGTCATCGTGTGTAGCCGGTCCGCGCTCCAGCGGCTGGGCATCGACACGCGCCGGGCGATCCGGGTGCTGGCAGCCCTCGTTCAAAGCGGCTCGGACCGCAGCGAGGACGACCATGCCAGCCATTGCACCGCACTGGCGGCCCGCCGGGCGTACGAACTGGCCGGTGTGGGGCCGGACGACATCTCCGTGGCCGAAGTCCACGATGCCACGGCCATGGGCGAAATCATCCAGTCCGAAAACCTGGGCTTCTGCGAGTTCGGCCAGGGCGGTGTGATCGCCGAGCGGGGCGACACCCGCATCGGTGGGCGCATTCCCATCAACCCCTCTGGCGGCCTGGAGTCCAAGGGGCATCCGGTCGGCGCGACGGGGCTGGCACAGGTGCACGAGCTGGTGACTCAACTGCGCGCGGAAGCCGGTACCCGGCAGGTAGAAGGCGCGCGCATCGCCCTGGCAGAAAACGGCGGGGGCCTCGAGGGCATCGAGGAAGCCGTGGCCTGCATCACCATCCTGGCGCGTTGAGCGCCCTACCCAAAGCGACAAGCAACATGGACATCAAGAACACGGTAGCGCTGGTGACCGGCGCGGGATCAGGCCTCGGCCTGGCGACTTGCAAAGCCCTGGTCGAAGCAGGCGCCCAAGTGGTGGCCGTCGATCTGGACGAAGAACGCCTGGTACGCGAGATGGCCCCGCTGGGCGAGCGCGTGCACACCCTGAAAGTGGATGTGGCCGACGACGCCAGTGTGGCGGCCGCCGTGGCGTTTGCGGTCGACACCTTCGGTGGCTTGCACGTGGCCGTGAACTGCGCGGGCATCCTGGGGCCGTGCAAGACCTTGTCCAAGGGTGAGCTCTTTCCGCTGGATCTCTGGAACCGAGTGATCGGCGTCAACCTCACCGGCACCTTCAACGTCATCCGGCACGCCGCACGTGCGATGGCGGCCAACGAGCCCAACGAGGATGGAGAGCGTGGCGTGATCGTCAACACATCGTCCGGCGCGGCCTGGCAGGGGCAGATGGGGCAGGCCGCCTATAGCGCGAGCAAGGCCGCTGTCATGGGTCTGACGCTACCGGTGGCACGCGACCTGGCGTCGCACGGGGTGCGCGTCGTCGCGCTAGCGCCCGGCCTGTTCGAGACCGGCATGTCGGCCGGCATGCCGGCCAAGGTGGCGCAAAACATCATCGACAACGTGATCCTGTTCCCGAACCGCATGGGGCAGGCGCCGGAGTTCTCGGCCCTGGTTTGCCACGTGGTGGAGAACGCCTACCTGAATGCCACCACGCTAAGCATCGACGGCGGGGCCCGGCTCTGATGCCCATCGTGCAAGCGCGCCACGACCTGAACAAGGAGACCCGATGGACATGATCCAACCTGGCAAAGGTCATTCGGCATGACGGCCGCCCACCCTGCCCACCACGACGACGTCGTGCTCTCGGCCCGCAACCTGCTGCTGCAGTTCGGTGGCATCGTCGCGCTCAACGACGTGTCCATCGACGTGCGCAAGGACGAGTTGCTGGCCATCATCGGCCCGAACGGCGCGGGCAAGTCCTCGCTCATGAACTGCCTGAGCGGCTTCTACCGCCCCAAGAAAGGTGACATCACGCTCGGCGGGCGCAGCGTGCGCCAGATGGCGGTGCACGAGGTTGCGGGCCAGGGCCTGGCCAGGACCTTCCAGGGCACGCACATCTTCTCGGGCATGACGGTGGTCGAGAACCTGATGGTGGGCCGCCACCTGCACATGCGCACGAACCTGGCGCAGTCGTTCTTCTACTTTGGCGCGGCCCGGCGCGAAGAGGTGGCCCATCGGGAAGTGGTGGAGGAAATCATCGAGTTCCTGGAAATCGAGGCCATCCGCCATGCCCCGGTGGGCAGCCTCGGCTATGGCCTTCGCAAGCGCGTCGACCTGGGCCGGGCGCTGGCTCAGGATCCTCGCATCCTCTTGATGGACGAGCCCATGGCGGGCATGAACGCGGAGGAAAAAGAGGACCTGGCGCGCTTCATCCTAGACGTGCGCGAGGCCAAACGCATTCCGGTCGTACTGGTGGAGCACGACATGGGCGTGGTGATGGACCTGGCCGACCGCATTGCGGTGCTCGACTTCGGCCGCAAGATCGCCGAAGGAACCCCCAAGGAGATCCAGGCCGATCCTGCCGTCATGAAGGCCTATCTCGGGGAGGACGGGCCATGAAGCTCCAGATCGAAACCCTGCCGCAGCTGTTGCAGCGCCGTGCGCAGGCCACGCCCGATCGGCTGTCCCAACGCCACAAGCAGCGCGGCATCTGGCGCGAGTACAGCTTCTCGGCGGTGCAGCGCCATGTGCTGGAGCTGACCCTGGGGCTGCACCGCATGGGCGTGCAGCGCGGCGCCACCGTGGCCATCATGGGCGAGAACGAGCCGCAGCACTACTGGGCCGAATTCGCGGCGCACGCGCTGGGCTGCAAGGTGGTCTCGCTGTATCCAGACCTGACGGCGGAGGAAGTCCGGTACCTGCTGGAAGACAGTGAGACGGTCTGCCTGTTCGCTCAGGACCAGGAACAGGTGGACAAGGGCCTGGAGGTCAAGGACGGACTGGGGCTGCTGCGCCACATCGTGTACTGGGACGACACGGGCATGTGGTCCTACAAGGACCCCGTCCTTAGCACCTTCGGGGCGGTGCAGCAGCAAGGGCGCGAGCTGGATGCGCAGGCCCCTGAATTGTACCGCTCGCTGGTGGCGCAGGGCACGCCCGACGATGTGGCGGTGTTGTCCTACACCTCGGGCACCACCGGCAAACCCAAGGGGGTGGTGCTCACGCACCGCTTCCTGATCGACAACGCGCAGCGCCTGATCCAGGCCACCGATGCCCAGCCGGGCATGGAGTACCTGAGCTACATCGCGCCGGCCTGGGCCACTGAGCAGATCAACGGGATTTCCATGGGCCTGGGCTTGCCCATGGTGGTCAACTTCCCGGAAAGCCCCGAGCAGGTGCTGGCCAACATCCGGGAACTGGCGGTCGAGGCCATGACCTTCGCCCCGCGCCAATGGGAAAGCATGGCCTCGTCGGTGCAGGCTCACATGCTGGACGCCGGGCCGGTGCGGCGTGCCGTGTACGAATGGGGCTTGAAGGTGGGGCATGCCTTCCACGTCGGCCGCCTGGATGGCAAGCCGGTCGGCTGGCTGGATCGCCTGCAGTTCCCCCTGGCCGAAGCCCTGGTCCTGCGGCCGTTGCGCGACCAACTGGGCCTGACCCGGTTGCGAATCGCCAGTTGCGGGGGGGCCACCATGGCGCCCGACGTGTTTCGCATGTTCCACGCCATGGGCGTGCCGCTGCGGAACATCTACGGCTCCACCGAAACTGGCCTGCTCACCTGCCACCAGGGCGAGCGCTTCGATCTGGAAACCGTAGGGCACTGGATGCAGGCGCACCCGCAGGCGGGCGCACCGCTCGAATGGCGGGTGAGCTCCGACGGCGAGCTCCAGATCCGGGGTGGGAGTCCCTTTCTGGGCTACTACCGACGGGAGGGCTCGGTCGAGTCCAAGGTCAAGGCCGGCTGGTTCCACACCGGCGATGCCGTGACCAGGACCGAGCGAGGAGAGCTGGTCTTTCTGGAGCGGCTGTCCGACCTGAAGCGGCTGCGCAGCGGTGACACCTTTCCGCCCCAATTCGTCGAGACGCGCCTTCGCTTCAGCCCCTTCATCAAGGACATCATGACCGTGGGCGATGAGCAGCGCGATTTCGTGGCCGCGCTCATCAACATCGACATGGCCGTGCTGTCGCGCTGGGCCGAAGACAAGCGCATCGGTTTCTCGACCTTCACCGATCTGTCGCAGCGGCCCGAGATCGCGGCCCTGATCAGCCAGGAAATCGCGCGTGTCAACCAGTTCCTGCCTGCGCATGCGCGGGTGAAGCGATTCGCCAACTTCCCCAAGGAACTTGATCCCGACGAAGGCGAGCTGACGCGTTCGCGCAAGCTGCGGCGCGAGTTCCTGGAGGAGCGCTACGGCGCCCTGATCCAGGGCCTGTACGACGGCTCCCGTGAGGTGCGGATCGACATCCCCGTGACCTACCAGGACGGACGCCGGAGCAACTTCAACGCGAACGTGTTCATTCACGATGCCGACGGATCCGGTGCAAACACCTCGACCGAACCCCAGCGCAGGAGGCCTGCATGAGCGATTTTCTGAACTACCTCATCAACGGGGCATTGACCGGTCTTCTCTACGCCCTGATGGCCATGGGCTTCGTGGTGATCTACCGCGCGTCCAAGGTGTTCAACTTCGCGCAGGGAGAGCTGGTCGTCTTCGGTGGTTACATGGTGTGGTGGACCATCATCCAGATGGGCATGCCGATGTGGCTTGGTCTGCCCGTGGCCTTCGCGAGCGCGGCGATCTTCGGGCTGATGATCGAGCGGATCTTCTTCGCTCGCCTCGTGGGCGAATCCGTCTTCTCGATGGTGATGGTGACCATCGGGCTGCTGATCCTGATCCGCGGCATCGTGCTGGTGTTCTTTGGCCCCCAGGTGCGCGCGTTCCCGATCATCTTTCCGATCGAACCCATCATCCTGGGTGACGTGGTCATCTCCCGCTCGCTGCTGTACGGCGGCCTGCTGACTATCGCCTTCGGCTTTGGCCTGTCCTGGTTCTTCAACCGGACCCGCATGGGCTTGACGATGACGGCCGTGGCCGAAGACCACCAGGTGGCCATGTCCATGGGTATCTCGGTGCAGCGCTCGATCGCCTTCGCCTGGATGCTGGGCGCCGCGCTCTCGACGCTGGGCGCCATGGTCCACCTGAGCGGCCGCTCCATCAACATGATGAGCTCCGACATCGGGCTGGCGGCGCTGCCGGTGGCCTTGCTGGCGGGCCTGGAGTCGCTGGCCGGGCTGCTGCTGGCCGGCATTCTGGTCGGCGTCATCCAGGGGCTGGCATCGGCCTACCTCGATCCCCTGGTGGGCGGGGCGCTGGGCTCGGTCTTCCCTTTCATCATCATGCTGCTGATGTTGTTGATCCGTCCCACCGGCCTGTTCGGCTGGAAAACCATTGAGAGGGTATGAGCATGGATCCCGCAGGCGTCTTCGCGACCTCGTTTACCCAGGACCAAGCGCTGGTGCGCACGCGCCGCCAGGCCGTGACACTGGTCCTGTTCGTGCTGGCCATGTTCTCGCTGCCCTTCGTCGCCGACGCCCGCGCGGTGGCGGTGATGACGTCGATGCTGATCACCGCCGTGGTGGTGATCGGCCTGCAGATCAACACCGGCCTGGCCGGCCAGATCAACATGGGCCAGGCGGCCTTCATGGGAGTGGGCGCGTACGCCACCGCGCTGCTGGCAACCAAGGGCGGCCTGCCGTTCTGGCTCGCGCTGCCGGCGGGCGGTGTGTGCGCGGCTCTGTTCGGCCTGGTGTTCGGCTTGGCCGCCGTGCGCATCAAGGGCTTCTACCTGGCCCTGACGACGATCGCGGCACAGATCCTGTTCCATTTCATGGTGCTGAACATGCCCGCGGCCTGGCTGGGAGGCTCCAACGGCATCACGGTCGAAGCGGCCCGGCTGTTCGGCCTGGTGCTCGACACCGACACCGGCGTCTACTACCTGTGCCTGGTGGTCGCCTGCATCATGATCGCCGGCGCCTACGGCGTGGCCCGCAGCCGGCACGGTCGGATCTTCGCCGCCGTTCGCGATGACGATGTCGCCTCCGGCATGATGGGCATCAACGTGGTGCGCACCAAGGCACTGGCCTTCCTGCTGGGTGCGTTCTACGCGGGCATCGGGGGAGGGCTGTGGGCGTACTACGTGCGCTTCGTCTCGATCGACCAGTTCACCCTGATCCACTCCATCTGGTTCATCGCCATGATCATCGTGGGCGGCATGGGCTCGGTGACGGGCGCATTGATTGGCGTGTTCGTCATCCGGCTTGCGCAGGAATCCTTCACCAGCGTGGGCCCTTCGCTGGTCGAGAGCTTCTCCTTCCTGAGCGGCGACGTGGTCTTCGCCGCGATGAACATTTTCCTGGGCGGCATCATCGCCGGCTTCCTGATTTTCGAGCCGCGTGGATTGATGCACCGCTGGAACATCCTCAAGCGTTCCTACCGGATGTGGCCCTACCCCTACTGATGCCGGATCTTCGCGGCCGTCCGCTGCGCTGGAGGACGGTCGATTCGTGTTGGACAGCGTGATCAAAATCAGGAGACTTGTGTGAATACAAACAATGGATGTCTGTCGGCCCTCGCGCGTCTGGCGCAATACGGCGCCTTGGCCGCGGGTGTGTTCGGTCTGGCGGGCACGGCCCAGGCGCAGACCACGTACAACATCGCCGGCCTGGCCGACTTCACGGGGCCCTATGCCGATGTCATGAAGGACATGACGGGCTGCCGCAAGGGCGTTCTGGACTGGTGGAGCGAAGAGGTGGGCAAGGCCCAGGGCGTGGCGCTTCGCATCAAGGAGTACGACACGCGCTACGATGTCGCGCAGGTGGCCAGCCTGTGGCCCGGCATCAAATCGGAACTCGACCCCGTGGCGATCCTGGGCATCGGCGGCTCGGACGCGGCGGCACTGCAGCAGCGCCTGCCCAACGACAAGGTGCCTCAGATCCTGGCCACCGCCGGCTATGGCTTCGCCTGGAAGAGCGACAGCTGGGTGTTCAACGCACGCGCCACCTACCCGCACGAAGTGGCGGCCTTCTACACCTGGCTGCAGAAAAAATCGGGTTCCACGGCGCCGATCAAGGTCGGCGTGATCTCGTCCGAGGTTTCCCCGGCCTACGTGGACATCCACAAGGGCACCGAGAAGTTCGCGAAGGACAACCCCAAGATCCTGGAGGTCGTGGAGACGGTCTACACCGAAGCCCAGCCGACTGACCTCACCCAGCAGGTGAACCGCTTGGTCCGCAAGGGCGCGACCGTGCTCCAGGTCTTCAACAACACGGCCTCCGTGGTGGCGACCCGCCGTGCACTTCAGAGCCTGGGCAAGACCAACATCCCCATCGTCATGTCGGCCCACAACGGCCTGGTTTCCTCGGGCAAGGCCCTGGGCGGGCTGGAGCAGATGGAGGGCAACTTCGAGGTCTACGGCATGGCCATGTCCACGGACGATCCCACTCCGGCACGCGCCTACTTCGAGCAGTTGCGCACCAAGTACAAGGCGCAGGTCAGCTACACCTCGGCCTGCATCATGGGCATGAGCCAGGGACTGATCGTGGCCCGTGCCGTCGAGCAGGCGATCAAGACCAAAGGTGCCAAGGGCGTCAAGGGCGAAGACGTGCGCGCGGCGCTGCTGACCACGCCGATGCCGAGTGAACGCAGCTTCGGCGTGCTGCCCGACCTCCAGTATGGCAAGGACGCGCCCTTCCCCACCGAAGGCCTGGCCGTGAACATCGGCACGGTCGAAAAGGGCAAGTACAAGCTGCTGGAGCAGAACGTTCCCATGCCCGTGCTGAACAAGTGGTAAATGAACCCTGGCCTGGATCCGGATCGATTCCGATCCAGGCCCACTCCAATGGAGTCCCCTGTGCTTGAACTGAACAACGTCGAGGTCCTGTACAGCGATGTCATTCTCGCGGTCAAAGGCATTTCGGCCAAAGTGCCTGCCGGGCAATGCGTGACCCTCCTGGGGGCGAACGGTGCCGGCAAGAGCACCACGTTGAAGGCCATATCGAACCTGATCAAAACGGAAGACGGCCGTGTGACGGCCGGCACCATCAGTTTCGATGGTATCGACATCGCGGGGGGCAATCCGGCCGACCAAGTCCGTCGAGGCATGGTGCACGTGATGGAGGGCCGCAAGGTGCTGCGGCATATGACGGTGGAGCAGAACCTGGTGGTCGGCGGACACATGGGCTCCGGGCGCGATGCCAGGGCCCTGCTGGACGAGGTATATGGTCGCATCAAGCGGCTTGCCGCCCTGCGTCACCGCACGGCGGGCTACCTGTCCGGGGGCGAGCAGCAGTTGCTGGTGATCGGGCGTGCCCTCATGGCCAAGCCCAAGCTGGTCATGATCGATGAACCCTCGCTGGGCCTGGCCCCGCTCATGGTGGAGGAGGTCTACGGCCTGCTGTCCGAGCTCAAGGCCAGCGGCCTGACGCTGCTGATCGTCGAGCAGAACACGCGCGTCGCGCTGGAGCTGGCCGACTACGGCTATGTGATGGAGGGTGGCCGCGTCGTGCTCGAAGGCCCGTCGACCAGCCTGCGGAGCAACGAGGACGTGCGCGAGTTCTACCTGGGCCTGACGGTGGAAGGTGAACGCAAGAGCTTCAGGGACATGAAGCACTATCGCCGCCGCAAGCGGTGGTTGGGCTGAGGGCATGGCCCGTCGGAACCGACAGACAAAATTCAAGGATGAGCAATGAGCAGCGTGTCGAATGCGTTTTTGAGCGAACAGGAAGTGATGATCCGGGAGTCGGCCCGCCGCGTGGCCAACGAGGTGGTGGCCAGCACCGCTGCCGAGCGCGACCGCAGCAGCGCCTGGCCTCACGATGAAATCCGGGCGGTGGCTGAACTCGGCTTCATGGGAATGCTGGCGCCCCAGGCCTACGGCGGATCTGGGCTGTCGTTCGTGGAGTACTGCCTGGCTATTGAGGAATTCGCCGCAGCCGATGGCGGCTTTGCCACCATGATGCATGTGCACAACTCGGCCGCGCACGTGCTGCGGTCGTTTGGCACCGAGGAGCAGATGAACTCCTTTCTGCCCGAGCTGGCCAGTGCGCAACGTATCGGGGCCTTCCTGCTGTCCGAACCCCAAGCTGGATCGGACACCGCCGCCATCCGCACCACGGCCCGGCGCGAGGGCAACAGCTATGTGCTCAATGGGAGCAAGCAATGGATCTCAAACGGCAGCGAGGCCGGCTTCGCACTGGTGGTCGCCGCCACGGGCGATCCGGGCTCCCGCGACCGCTTCAGCCTCTTCATCGCGGATCCGAAGGAACCGGGGTACCAGTGCCTTCGAATCGAGAACAAGCTGGGTCAGCACACGGCTCACACCGCCCAGATCCAGTTGGACAACCTGCGTGTGCCAGCGAAGAACATGGTTGGCGAGGAAGGGCGTGGCTATGGCAAGGCGCTCTCCTTGCTGTCGGATGGCCGCATCGCGATCGCAGCGCTGTCCATCGGCATTGCCCGTGCTGCTTTGGAGGCCGCGATCCACTACGCGAAGGAGCGGGAGGCCTATGGCAAACCGATCGCCGAACTGCAGGCCGTGAGCTTTGACCTGGCGGAGATGGCCACGCAGGTGGACGTGGCCCGCCAGTTCATGCTGTACGCCGCGCGCCTGACGGATGCGAAACTGCCGTCCATCAAAGAGGCTGCGATGGCCAAGCTATTTGCCAGCGAAATGGCAGAGAAGGTCTGTTCGGCTGCGCTGCAGGTCCATGGCGGCTACGGCTACGTGAATGACTTCCCCGTCGAGCGCTATTACCGCGACGTGCGGGTGACGAAGATCTACGAAGGCACCAGCCACATCCAGAGGCTGATTATTGCGCGCCAGATCTTGGCAGGATGACTCGGGCTTGCGACTTGAAGCTGCGATTAGCCTGTCCGATATCATCGAAGCCCAGCCTGCATCCGGGTTAACGCGCAGAGGACACTGCAAGAATGAGCACGCAGATTGACGCCAAGCCTAAGTCGAGACCCCGCGGCAACGCCGCCAGACGTCCAGGCAAGGGCGTTAAGTGGAACAACGCGGTGGGTGGCGCGGATGAGCAGTACCAGCTCAAGAAGCAGGCGGTCATTGCCGAGGCTTCTCGCACCTTTGGCCGCCATGGGTACAAGAACGTGTCCCTGGACGAGATTGCCGCCGCGCTCAATGTCACCAAGCCCGCTCTCTATTACTACTTCAAGAACAAGCAGGAGCTGATCTACGAGTGCCACGAACTGTCGATGAGGCTTGGTGACCAGGTGCTGAAAGACGCCATTGCATCAGAGGGAACCGGGTATGGGCGCGTCACTACCTTCATCAAGAACTACATCTCTCTGCTGACCGACGAGATGGGGGCCCCTGCCATCCTCCACGACTTCTCTGCGATGACGGCGGCGGATCAGCGCAAGATCACCTTGAGGCGCCGCAAGTTCGATTTGGAGTTGCGCCAGGTGTTCGAAGAAGGCATACGGGATGGATCCATCGCACCGTGCGATGCCAAGCTGGCGGTCTTCTGGTTCATGGGAGCCGTCGGCGGGATTTCCCAGTGGTTCCACGCAGAAGGTCGTCTGCGTGGGGATCAGGTCGCCGACATATTCATCGGCCTGCTGGCCCATGGCATTCGACCGGCTGCGCCGGAAAAGGGCGGCGCGAGGGGGAAGTCTTGATCCGATGTTCGGAACCATTGACCGTGATCAGCCAGCCCTGAAGCGCGTAAAGAAGTCGAATGCCACAGTCGATTGACCCAGACCCTGCCGCAAAAGCGGGGCGTACCGAGCCCGAGGTCGAGCGGGCCAAGTGCGCCTTGCGGCCGCAAAGACTTAGGTCTTCGGCGGCCGCAGGTTCTCAGTTGGGAAAGTCCGCACCGCGGATGTCGTCGAAGAACCACTCGTCAACGGTCAGCTTGAGCGTACCGCGCTTCTTCATCAGTTTGGCCGCAAGCTTCGGAGACGCGTAGTTGGTGAAGTCGAACTCGAATCCCGTGCGCACGTCCCCACTGTGGTTCGTCAGTTCCATCGCCTCTGCATCGGTCAGCTCGTGCGCTTCGGCCACAGTCAGCTTGAGCTCTGCGGCCAATGCCTCAGCCAGTGTGCGATGGCGCAACTCCCCGCCCTCAAACTCGCGCCAGGCCTGACGCGCGGCGCGAACGACGTGTGAGCCGTAGCCCGCAAAGTAGTCTTCCACCTCGCGCCAGGTAGAAGCCCCGATAGGGAAGGATTTGTCACGCTGGATGTCGCCAGCGACATCACCAATTGGGTCACTGCGACCTCGCTGGCCTTCGAGCCAGCGATGGAATGGAGCGCGCGCAGCCTCTTTTGCGACCTGTGTTGCACGCAAAGGCGTCTCCAGCACGTTCGGGGCACCGTCAGGGCGGTACTTCCGGCCGCGCTCCTCGGCCGGCAAGGTGTTCCATTGAGCAAGGCTGGAGAGGAAGCGCTCGCCGTCCTTGCCGTCGGTGTGATAGCTGGTGGGCACCAGGTGGTCCAGTGGCCAAAAGACGTCACAACGGGCGCAATAGCACTTCGTAGGGTCGTCTTCCACAACGTCTCCGTGCAGGTAGTAGCGGTACGGACCGGATGGGCGCAACGGCTTCGGCGCGTCCGCGACAGCCTGCGACGAGCTATCGCTGTGCTTCGACAGCAGCGACCAGTTGGTGAAGCCGTTCTGCACCGCAATGCGGTCCAGGGCTTCGCTGTGGCAGATGGAGAGTGCGCGGCCGAGCTTCTTCGCTTCGCGGCGGAAGCGCTCGAGCTGCAAGGGAGAGAAAGATGTAGCCATGACTTGACTCCGCGGTCGCGGCAAGTCCGATGCGCCCACACACCGAGCCAGCGGCGACCATTGGAAGGTCAAGGCAGGACTCGTCTTGAAACTCGCGCTGTCAGTACGACTTCGCCTCGTGGGCGGGCAAGCCGGCGGAACGGCTTGAGCCGAAGCATAGCGACACTTGGGCCGAATTGTCTAGTACCCCTGGAGGCGTCAGCAGCGCACCAGACGCCTACCTGTTGAACGTTCGTAAAGTCGCGTGCCTGTCTCACGTACATCTAGGTGCTCAGGCCGCCATCGACCATCAGGAGACTTCCGGTAGTGAAGGAGCTCATGTCCGACGCCAGATACAACGCCGAACGTGCGATTTCCGGAGGAGTGGCATGGCGTCCCAGCGAAATCTACTCGTCAAACATGGTTGCGGCATCTCGTTGGATGGCCTGCGAAATCTGCCGCTCTATGCCGAGCTGGAAGTCATTGGAAACCGGTCCAGGGTGAAGGGTGTTCACTCGGATGCCCCGGTGGCCTGCCTCCTTCGAGATGGAGCGCATCAGACCAATCTGCGCATGCTTGGCAGTGATGTAGGCGTACACGCCCTCAGCTCCAATGACGCCTGCCACACTGCTCGTGATGATGATGCTGCCGAAGTCGGCCATGTGCGGAAGAGCGTACTTGCAGACCAGAAACGCGCCGCGAACGTGTACAGCCATCACGCTGTCAAACACGTCTTCCGGGTACTCCGCGAGCGGCGCCACGACGCCAGCATTGCCAGCGTTGCTGAACAATACGTCGATGCGGCCCCAGGCTTGGCGCGCGGCTTCGATGAACGAACGAACGTCCTCGGCGCGTCTTACATCGGTCATGTGCACGTGAACCCTGTCGTCGTTGAGTGACTTCACTGCCCAAGAATCACTTTGCCTTGGAGCAACGTCTCGGACTGAGCCTGCTTTTCGCGGTGGGCAGTTGCCGTGCCACTTCAGGCATTGTCATTCCTTCCAGCACGTGGGTGATGACTTGCCGCTCTCGTCCCGAGAGAGCCGCCATGGTGTGCCTGGAGAGCTTGGCTGTCGCTCTCTCCTGCCTCGCCACTTGCATGTGGCGTCTTACCGCGCTGCAGGTAAGTCGTGCCTTCTGAGTCAACGCAGAGATGTCTTTTCCGTCGAAATCAGGGTGGGAAAGGCTGCGGCAGAGGTTCACGGCTACGCGGCAGCCATCGCGGAACACCGCCAGCAGGGAGAGTCGTTCTCGAATTCCCGTCTCTGCGTAGCAGACGGCGCGGTACTCCTCGTTGGAGACGTGTTCGGCCAACTGGTGGCTGCACCACAACTGCAATGCGCTCGTTGGCTTCTGTCTGCCAAGCCACAGCATGTTGGAATCCTGCAGGTCGAATCCCATGCGCAGGTAGTCGACCGCGGTCATCGATGCGGCTTACATAAGGGAGTGTTCAGCACCGCATGGGTGAACTCAATCAGCGGTGCGGGCGCTTTCGGCGCAAGTGCTGCGCTCGATATCGTTTAGGTTGAAAGCACTTTTCTCCGTTGGATTTCTTGTCTCTCCCTGGTCGTTGATACGCTCTGTAGCGCACGTAGAGATTCTCTAGACCAATGGCCGATTCGATGTCCTACGGAATCAGGACGGGCCAACCCGAAAAACCTCACCGCGTCAGTAGCGAGTCGACGGTCCAGTAACTGGTCGCCGTGGCCCATGCCGCATTCGCACTCACCGTCTTGTCGCTCTCAATCTGCGGTGGGGCTGGGGGTGCTTCCACGTCAAACCAGCCGTAGAGTGGTCGGCACTGGTGCTTCAGCCTTGGGAGCGTTGTCAGCGGAGAGGCCAAGATCATGGCGACTTTGGTGGAGATTGCAAACGCACTGGTCTATGCGGGACGGACCAAGCTGAGCAGCGTCACTCTAGAAACGCGGGCGCGATGCATCGGCGTTTCGATGTTTGTAGAAGCAGACTCCTCGAAACTCGTCGTGCCTGTCTGGGACGGTCTTTTGAGGCCGAAGGGGTTGCCCGAGGACGTCCACGCCAAGCCGTTGGCCCTCGTTGTGCGCGCCATCTACTCCGACGAATTGCGCGCGTAGTTGGTGGCGTTGGGAATTGAGTGCAAGTCAAGTGTCCTGAAGAATGGACCAAGTTCTTGAGGGAGGATTCTCAGATGAGGCAGAGGCGTCATCCGCAAGGCCAACATTCCGCTCGAAAACTGAGGGTGTGGTCCCCCGAAGGCGGCAGAAGATCGGTCTACTGATCTATGTTGCTTAGACGAAGAAACGCACCAGGATGCGCAGTTCTCGACTCTATTTGCTGCAACGCAGCGGTAGGCCACGCGGACTGCGGCGGCAGTTTTCGACATTGGGCGGAGTACGATGTCCTTCGACCTTGGCGAAGACCGCATGCGCCCTAGCGGGCAGTTTGCGACATTATTTGATCAGAATAGCCTGGTGCGATCCGGCGGTGGCCCTTGGCGAATCCGCCGAGCGGATGGGGCGCTATTTCGATGCCACGGCGGGCAGTTCGTACTTGGGTTGAGGTGCGTTTCCCTGCTTCAAGGCCGCCGCCAAGGCACGGATCGAGGCCAACTCGGCATCCGACACCACGATGTCGCCCACCTGCATCTTCTGCGCTTGAGCGCGAGCGAACATCTCGATGCCCGGTGAGGGGTCTTCGCCCAGTGCGTGCAGCTCCCGCGTGGCGAATTCGGCGGCTGTCGGGTAGACACCGTCCAGGCCGAAGTAGAGGATCGACTTCGAGACGTACCGTCCGGACAGCCAACTGCCTCCCGGGATGATCGCCAGCGCCACATGCCCCGCCAAGCCAGGCACCGCCGCGATTCGCGCCTTGGTTCTGCGCGACTCGGCTTCAGGCGACGACGTGATGTACAGGCCATAGGCCGCCAGCCAGCGCAGATCGGCCGCCGTTTGGGCCTGCTTGAGCAGGTTCGTCGGGAGCTTGATGCCCGGCGACAGGTCGAACCCCAGCTGGTGCGGGTAGGGGTCGAAATAGGTGCTGTACACACCCGCTTCGCAAACCGGCTGTCCAAGCAGTTCCACCGACTGGCCATCGTCGAGCTTCACCTTGAAGGGCTGGTCTGGCTGGAGGTCATGGCGGGCTTTTCGAAGGGCCACCATGGCCGAGTAGGGTTCGTCGGGCTCAATGTCCCGGCCGTTGATGGCCACCACGACGTCGCCGACCTTGAGCTTCGGCTCAGCCGTCGGGTCCACCCACACGACACGGGCCTTGTGGTCCACGCCGAGCTGGGCATAGGCCGCGCGCAGCTCGTCGCTCAGCTGCTTGGGGTCGACGTGGCCCGTCGTCATCAGAATGAAGGGCTCGTGCGGTTGAACCGTGCTGCAGTAGCGCTGCGTTGCCATGCGCTGGGCCTGTTCGTAGACGGCGCGCAGCAGCCCGATTTCGTTGTGCAGTTGAACCCGCGCCTGTTCTTGGGCGCCGGTGGAGATCGGCATGTCTTTGGCGATGCGCTGTGAGGCGCAGCCCGTCAGTGCGAGAAGCGAAGTCGCCAAAATGAGTGTGCGCAGTGTCATTTCAGGTGGTTCGGCGCTGTCGCATGGCGGCGTCGACAGCCGGTTGTCCCGCGGTGGCGAAAGCCCGCCGTGTCGCGGGCCGTGAATCCTTGAATTTGGACCAACTATCGGCGAAGGGGCCGAAAGCTTGAGGCCTTGCCGAGCGCCCTCGGTTCAAGGCGGCGGGTCTGGCCTCACCGCGTCGCGCCCGCCCCTGCTTCCCGCCGGGGTGTTCGACGCTCGATGGCGTCTGTCAATGCTTGTGGCCATGGTGCAGGTCGGGCACGTGGGGGTGCGTGTGCACCAGTGCCGCATGGGCATGGCGATGGCTGTGGGCACCCTGTGGCATGGGCTCATGGCGGTGGTCGTGATGGCCGTCGTCGTGCGTGTGGGCGTGTTCGTGTTCGATGGGCTCGTGCGCGTGTTCGTGCTCGTGCGACTCGAGCAGATGGAGCATGACGCCCGCGAGCATGAGGGTGCCGCCCAGCACCAGCAGCAGCGATCCACCGCGTTCCCCGAGACCCCATGCACCCAGCGCGCCAATGAAGGGCGCAAAGGCGAACACGGATCCGGTGCGCGCGGCGCCAAAGCTGCGCTGGGCCAGCAGGTAGAAGCGAAGGCTCAGGCCATAGCCGCTGGCGCCGATGCCCACCAGCCCGCAGGCCACCCAACCGCCGGGCAGGGGTTCGCCGAATGCCCAGGCCAGCGTGAACGTGGCCACCGCGCCCAGACAGGATTTGCTCAGCACGACTTGCCCGGGGTCGCGGTCGGCGAGCCCTCGCGACAAGCTGTTGTCCAAGCCCCAGGCGGCCGTGGCCACCATCACCGCGACCAGGCCGAACAGTTGCGCGCGGCCCTGAACGCCTTGTTCGAGGGCGAGAACCATGCCGCCGGCCAGCAGCGACGCCATGGCCAGGACGACTCGCTTGTCGATGGTCTCTCCGTACAGGCGCCATGCCAGAAAGGCGGTGAAGAAGGCTTCGAGGGACAACGTCAACGAGGCCGAGGTGCCGCTGGTGCGCTGCAGGCCCCAGGCCAGGGCAACCGGTCCGATGACGGCGCCCGACAGCGCCATGCCCAACAAACGGCCGGCGTCGCCGAGCCTCAGGGGCGCTTCACGCTCCCGGGGGTGTCGGATGAACAGCGACACCAGGCTGGCGCCGCCGTAGAGAAGGCCGGCCGTGGTGAATGGACCGAGGCCCTGGCCCCAGCGCTGCACGAAGGGCGTGCTCAAGCCAAAGAGGGTGGCCGCCAGCAGCGCCAGCAGGCCGCCTTTGAGCACGGCGGAAAGCGGTCCGTGTGTCATGTCATGGCGACCGGTGAAAGCCGCGGCAATGAGGTGGCCCGGAGGCGAGAGGGCGGTACGCGGATTCTGCTTCCTTCTGTCGGCGATGACCGGAACGCGCGAACCCGGCGCCCGCGCCGGCCTTGGCGCGCGGCGCGCCTGCCCGCGGTCCGCCAGTCGGTGAGCGGCTCAAGATCGGCAACACGCCGTCGATACGCGAAGCACGCCCCGTTGTGTCTGGTCGAGGGGCGAGACCTACCCTTCCGCATGACATCGGTACCCCCCGCATGAAACTCAATGACCTCAAGGTCGGCAGCCGCCTGGCCTTTGCCTTTGGACTGGTTCTGCTCATCACGGCCCTCATGTCCGGCATCGGTGTGTGGCGCCTGCAGGAGCTGGCCGACACCACGCAGCGGCTCGCCACCACCGACAACGAGAAGCTCCAGCTGGCTGTGCGCTGGCGCCAGACCATCGACCTGAACTGGGTCCGCACGCGCGCCGCTGTGCTGGACTCGGACACCAGCCGCATCAGCGATTGGCAGGCCCGCATGGACAAGACCTCCGAGATCACCCTGGCCTCGCGCAAGCGGCTGGTGGAACTGGTGCAGGAGGACGAAGGCAAGCGCCTGATCGCGGCCATCGACGCCGCGCGCGAGGCCTACCGCACGCCGCGCGCGAACCTGCTCAAGCAGCGCCTGGCCGGCGAGGACGTGAGCGCCGCGCTGGAGCGCGACCTGCGCCCGCTGGCCGAGGCCTACCTGGGCTCCATCGCCAAGCTCGAGGAGTACCAGCAGTCCCTCTACGACCAGGCCCTGGCCCAGGCCCACGCCAACGCGGCCCAGGGCCGCTGGATCCTGATCGTCGGCGGCGTGTTCGCCGTGCTGCTGGGCGCGGCCGCCGCCTTCGTGCTGAGCCGCTCCATCACCGTGCCGCTGCGCCAGGCCGCCGACGGCGCGCGCCGCATCGCCGAGGGCGACCTCACCAGCCGCATCCACAGCGAAGGCCGCGACGAAGCGGCGCAACTGCTGCAGGCCCTCAAGGGCATGCAGGACAACCTGTCGCGCGTGGTCGCCAACGTGCGCGGCAACGCCGAAGGCGTGGCCTCGGCCAGCACGCAGATCGCGCAGGGCAACAGCGACCTCTCGGCCCGTACCGAGCAGCAGGCCTCGGCACTGGAAGAGACGGCCGCATCGATGGAGCAGCTCAGCTCCACCGTGCGCCTGAACGCCGACAACGCGCAGCAGGCCAACCATCTGGCGCGCAGCGCCTCCACGGTGGCCGAGCAGGGGGGCGAGGTGGTGGCCCAGGTGGTCGACACCATGAAGGGCATCAACGACAGCTCGCGCCGCATCGCCGACATCATCAGCGTGATCGACGGCATCGCCTTCCAGACCAACATCCTGGCGCTCAACGCGGCGGTGGAGGCCGCGCGCGCCGGCGAGCAGGGCCGCGGCTTCGCGGTGGTGGCGGGCGAGGTGCGCAACCTGGCCCAGCGCAGCGCCGAAGCGGCCAAGGAAATCAAGGGCCTGATCACCGCCAGCGTGGAGCGTGTCGAACAGGGCTCGGCCCTGGTGGACCGCGCCGGCGCGACCATGACCGAGGTGGTGGCCAGCATCCGCCGCGTGACCGACATCGTGGGCGAGATCAGTGCTGCCAGCAGCGAGCAAAGTTCGGGCGTGGCCCAGGTGGGCGAGGCCGTGACGCAGATGGACCAGGCCACGCAGCAGAACGCGGCGCTGGTGGAGGAAAGCGCGGCCGCGGCCGCCAGCCTCAAAACCCAGGCCGCCCAGATGGTGGAGTCGGTGGCGGTGTTCCGGCTGAACCCGGGCTGAACCGCGGCGGGTGGTGCCTGAAATAGTTGCTCAATCGGCAACTATTCATTTCCATCTGGCTTGTTTATTCCTTTGAAGGCAGTCTTTACAGTTCATCCCATGCCGAACACAAAGCGGCATCGAGATTCAAACCACTGTCTATCCGCTGTCTTCTTAAAGGAATTGTCATGAAAACCGCCAAAAACGTTGCCCTTTCGCTTGCTCTGGCCCTGGGCGCCGGTGCCGCCTTCGCTGAAGGCCCCATCGAAGGCAACGAAGTCTTCCACTTCCAATCCACGCTGAGCCGCGCCGAAGTGCAGGCCCAGGCCGTGCAAGCCAACCAGGCCGGCCTGGTGGCCCGCGGCGAAATTTTCCCGGTCGACCAGGCCGTGGCCAGCCGTGGCCTGAGCCGCGACGAGGTCCGCGCCGAAGCGATCCAGGCCCAGCGCACGGGCCGCACCGCCCGCGGCGAGATCGTGTCGGTGGAAGCGGGCGCCTGAGTCCCGCGGCGCGCGCGCCGCACCCTCGCCCGACACACACAGCGGCGGCCCTTCGGGGCCGCCGCTTTTTGCTTGGGCGGTTTACCCCCCGGGCGCCCTGGCCGGCGATGGGGGTGCGGCGGGTGGCGGTGTGAGCGCTGCCGCACGCGCCACCGCCGCGGCCGCGTCGGTGGCCAGGCGGTCCAGCAGCGCGGCGTAGGCCTGCGCCTGGGCCTGCGGCGTGTCCGCGCCGGCCGCCAGTTCGTAGTCGAGCCGCTGGCTGTTCGCCGTGCGTGGCCCGGCGCCCATGGACGCCACCATGAGGCGCGCGCTTGCCTTCAACTGCCGCTGCGCGCGCGAATAGTCCATGCGGTCGATCACCACGCGCAGCCCCGCCACCGGCGACCACTCCGAACACTGGGCCTCGCAGATGCGCCAGCCCGGTAGCCGGGCGCGCAGCCCCGAGGTGAACTCGCGCGCCAGGCCCACCTCGATGCGCTCGGCCCAGAAGGTGTCGGGCCATTCGGCCAGGGTGGCGCCGTCGGTGCGGTAGCGCACGCGCCGCGAGACGAGGTACTCCGGAATCTCCAGGCGCGCGACCGCGAGCGTGGCGTTCTCCACCGGCGGCGCGGCCGATGGCGCGGTGGCGATGGTCGGGGTGCCCGGCAGGGTCAGCAGCGTGGGCGCCCGCTCGGGCGCCGAGGCGCAGCCGGTGAGGACGGCCGCGGCGGCGGCGGCGAGCGCGAGGGCCGCGGCGCGGCGGGGGAAGGAGGGCGTGCTCATTCGCGTCGGTTCCCGAAAATGATGGCGTTGGGTTTCTCTTCGAGCAGCTCGGCGAACGAGCGCAGCCCGCGCGCGGCCTGCGACAGGTCGCGCACCGCGGTTTCCAGGTCGGCGCGCAGCGGCGCGTCCGGCGCGGAGAGGTCGGCCAGGCGGTCCATGGCCAGCTTGGCCGATTGCGTGGCCTCGCGCGCGCCGACCAGCGCGCGCTGCAGTTCCGGCCGCGCCTCCTGAATGGATTGCTCGGTGCTGCGCGACAGCCGCTCGACGGACGCCAGCGTCGCCGTCGAGCTGGCCTGCACCTGGTGGATGGTCTCCGTGGCCGCGGCCAGGGTCTGGCGCGAGGCCGCCGTCGTCAGCTTGAGCTCGGCCGAGGCTTCGGACAGCGCCACCTGCACGCCGCTCAGCGTTTTCTGCACCACCACGAGCGTGTTGCGCATCTCCTCGGCCGTGGCGCGCATCTCGCTCACGGTGTCGCGCAGCGGCAGCTCGGCCACCTGTTGGATCAGCGGGCCAAAGCGGTCCTGCAGTGCCGGGATCTCCGGGTGGCGCGAGCCGCCGTGCAGCGTGGCGGGCGTCTGCGGGGCGAAGTCGAGCTCGACCGCCTTCTGGCCGGTCACGATGCTTTCCGACACCAGCCGCGCGCGCAGGCCGCGCGCCACCAGCGCGGGCACGTCGACGCCCGCGCCCGCGAGCGCCGAGGCCTGCAGCCGCATGACCACGGGCACCGTGGTGCGCAGCGTCGCGCCATCGACGCGGATGCCGATCTCGGTGACCTGGCCGATGGCGACGCCGCGAAAGGTCACCGGCGCGCCGATCGACAGGCCGCTGACGTTGTCTTCGTAGAACACCGTGGCCTTCTGCTGGTCGCTGAACCAGTCCCTGCCGCCGAGCCAGAAGATGGCGGCCAGCACGATGAACAGGGCGGCGACGACGAAGCTGCCGATGAGCAGGGCGTAGCGTTTCATGCGGAATCTCCCCGCGCGCTGGGCGCTGGTGGGTCGGGCGGCACTTCCCTTCGCAGGAAGGCATCGACCGTGGGATGGACGTGGGCCCGCGCGAGTTCGCGCGGGCAGCCGCGCGCGATGGGCGTTTGGCTGTCGGCGTCCAGGAACAGGCCGTCGTCCGCGATGGCGAACAGGCTGGGCAGTTCGTGGCTGACCAGGACCACGGCCGCGCCGGTGCGCTGGCGGATGTCGAGGATCAGGTCGTCGAGCCGGCGTGAGCTGATCGGGTCCAGGCCCGCCGAGGGCTCGTCGAGAAACAGCAGCGGCGGCTCGGCGGCGATGGCGCGCGCCAGCCCCGCGCGTTTCTTCATGCCGCCGCTGAGCTGGGCCGGCATCTGGTGGGCGGCGTGGTCCAGGCCCACCCAGGCCAGCACCTCGCGCGCGCGCGCCTCCTGCGCCCGGGCGTCCAGCGCCGTCTGCCGCGCCAGCGCCAGGCAGACGTTGTCCAGCACGGTCATGGACGACCACAGCGCCGCGCTCTGGAACAGCATGCCGAACTTCAGCCGCATGGCCTCGCGCTCGGCCTCGCCGCTGGCCCAGTAGTCGACGCCGCCGTGGCGCACCGTGCCGCTGGCCGGCGGCAGCAGGCCCACCAGGTGCTTGAGCAGGGTGCTCTTGCCGCAGCCGCTGCCGCCCATGATGGCGAAGATGCGGCCGGCCTCCACCTCGAACGAGACGCCGCGCTGGATCAGGCGATCGCCGAAGCGCATCTCCAGGTCTTGCACGTTCAGCAGCGCCGCCATTCAGATCCCCAGCGTGTTCGCGACCAGCGCGAACACGGCGTCGATGACGATGATGGCCACGATGCTGGTCACCACCGCGCCCGTGGTGGCCAGGCCCACGCCCGCAGCGTTGCGCTGCGCGTAGAGGCCGTGGTAGCAGCCCACCATGCCGATCAGCGCGCCGAACACCAGCGACTTCGCCGCGCCCAGGCCGAGGTGCGTCCAACTGAGCGCCTCGGCCGTGCGGTGCATGTAGGCGGCGGGCGAGAGATCGAGCATCACCGAGGCCACCACCATGCCGCCCACCAGGCCCGCGAGGCAGGCGAAGACGAACAGCAGCGGCATCATCACCAGCAGCGCCGCCACGCGCGGCAGCACCAGGAAGTCCATCGCCGGCAGGCCCAGCACCTCCAGCGCGTCCACCTCCTCGTTGGTCTGCATGGTGGCCAGCTCGGCCGCGAAGGCCGCGCCGGTGCGCCCGGCGATGACCACGGCGGTGATGATGGCCGCCATCTCGCGCGCCACCGAAATGGCCACCAGGTCGGCGACGAAGATGCCGGCCCCGAACTTGAGCAACTGCACGGCGCCGACGAAGGCGAGGATGGCGCCCACCAGGAAGTTGACCAGGCAGACGATGCCCACCGCGCGGGCGCTGGTGTCGGCCAGCACGCGCAGGGCGTCCTGCACGCGGTAGCGGCGCCGTCCGCCCAGCGCCGCCACGGCCGCGAGCAGGACCTCGCCGAGAAAGGCGACGGGCCGGCGCGCGAAGGCGAGGGAGACCGGCATCAGGCGCGGACCTTTCGGCGCACGGGGGTGGCAGCGGGACGGGCTGTCATCGGTCCTATCTTATGCAGCCGCGGGCGTTTCCGGCTGTAACCGGTCTCTGCGCGCCAGCGCCGGGAACACCCGCCACCACACGGCCACCACCACCAGGGTGCCGATGCCGCCCAGCAGCACCGAGCCCACCGGCCCCAGCAGCGCCGCCGTCGCGCCCGACTCGAACTCGCCGAGCTGGTTGCTCGCGCCAATGAACACCGCGTTCACCGCGCCCACGCGGCCGCGCATCTCGTCCGGGGTTTCGAGCTGCACCAGCGACTGGCGGATCACCACGCTGAACATGTCGGCCGCGCCGCTGACGGCCAGCGCCGCGAAGGCCGCCCAGAAGCTGGTGGACAGCGCGAAGGCGATCATCGCGGCGCCGAACACCGCCACCGCGCCCAGCAGCCGGCGCCCCGCGCGGCGTGCGATGGGAAAGCGCGCCAGGCACAGGCCCACCAGCACCGCGCCCAGCGCCGGCGCCGAGCGCAGCAGCCCCAGGCCTTCGGGACCGGTGTGCAGCACATCGCGCGCGAAGATGGGCAGCAGCGCCGTGGCGCCGCCCAGCAGCACGGCGAACAGGTCCAGCGACACGGCACCCAGCAGCACCGGCCGCCGCCAGATGAAGCGCAGGCCGGCCGTGAGCTGCGACAGACCAGGCGCCGCGCGCGGTCCCGGCGCGGGCCGGTGGCGCATGCGCAGCACGCCGGCGATGGCCACCATCAGCAGCAGCCACGACAGCGCGTACACGACCGCCGCGCCCCAGTGCGCGCCTAGGGCGCCGGCCTGGCCGGCCGCGTCGGCGGCGGCCAGCGCCCGCGGGTCCATCCGCCGCGCCACCGCTGGCCCCAGGGCGTACAGCGCGCCGCCCAGCGCGGGCCCGCCGATCACGGCGGCCTGCATGGTGGAGCTGGCGGCGGCCACCGCGCGCGGCAGCAGGCCCAGCGGCACCAGCGTGGGCAGCAGCGCCTGGTGCGCGGGCATCTGCAAGGCGCGCGCCGCGCCCAGCAGCACGGACAGCAGCAGGATCACCTGCGGCCCCACCCAGCCCCCGGCGCTGGCCAGGGCCAGGCAGAAGGCGGCCAGGCATTGCAGGCCCAGGGCGCCGGCCAGCAGCAGGCGCCGGTCGTGCCGGTCCACCAGGTGGCCGGCGGGCAGGGTCAGCAGCAGCGCGGGCAGGAACTGCGCGAGCCCGACCAGGCCCAGGTACCAGGCGCTGGCGGTGAGGTCGTACATCTGCCAGCCCAGCGCCACCATCAGCATCTGGTTGGCGGCGCCGCCGGTCACGCGCGCGGCCAGCAGGCGCAGGTAGTCGCGCTGGTCGCGCAGCCGCGCCGGGACCGTGTCGGGAGGGGGCATGCGGCGAGTCTAGGCGCGTGGGCGACGCCGCCTCGGCGGCCGGGAACATGCCCATCCGGTTCACAGACCGATACAGCGGCCCGGGAACGCCGCTTGCCGCGCGGGCTTCCCACACCCATGGCAACGCCGTTCCACTTCCATCGCCGGGGCCCGGGCTTGTCGCGGGGCCGCCAGGCGCGCGCACCGCGCGGGGGGCACTGAATGGGGCCGCGGCGGCGCACGTTCATAGGCCTGGGCCTGGCCGGCGCGGCGTTGGTGGCCGCGCTGGTGGTGGCCGAGCACCGCGGCTGGCCCTTTCTGCGCGAACCGGTGCAGCGCGCGGCCACGCGCGCCGCGGCGGTGCCGGTGCGGCTGGAGGGGCCGTTTCGCCTGCACCTGTTCGGGCGCCCGCGCATCGAGGTGGGCCAGTTGAACCTCGCCTCGGCCGAGCGCTTCGGCGCGCCGCACCTGGTGGACGCGCGCGGCGTGCGCCTGTCCTGGCGCTGGGGCGACATCTGGCGCTGGTGGCGCGGCGACCGCCTGCGCCTGCAGGCGCTGAGCGCGGACGCGCTCGACGCCCGGCTGCGGCGCCTGGACGATGGCAGCGCCAACTGGCAGCTGGGCGCGCGCGAACCCCGGCCCGAGGCCGAGCCCCTGGGCGGCCTGCCGCGCTTCGGCTCGCTGGTGATCGGCCAGGGCGAGGTCGATTGGAAGGACCCCATCGCCGGCGTCGACATCGACATCCGTCTGCGCGGCCGCGAGGGCGAAGCCGAGGCCGCGAACGCCGGCTACCAGGCCTCGTTCAGCGGCCGCTACCGCGCCCTGCCGCTGCGCCTGCAGGCCCACGCGGGCGGCACGCTGCCGCTGCTCAACGACCCCGAGACCGCGCCCGACGCGCCCTGGGTGCCGGTGCGCGTGGAGGGCACGGCGGGCGCCGCTCGCCTGCGGTTCGACGGCGAGGCCGCGGCGCTGCTGGGTCTGCCGCGCCTGCGGGGCGCGCTGGCCTTGAGCGGCCCCTCGCTGGCGGCGGTGGGCCGGCCGCTGGGCATCACATTGCCGCGCACGCCGCCCTTCGAACTGCGCGGCACGCTGTCGCAGGGCGACGGCGTGTGGCGGCTGCAGGCCGAGCGCGCCCACATCGGCAGCAGCCGGCTCGCGGGCGATCTGCGGTTCCACCAGCGCGCCCGGCCGCGCCGCCTGACCGGCGAATTGCAGGGACAGCGGCTCGCGCTCGCCGACCTCGGGCCGGCGATCGGTGCCGGGGGTGCTGCCGCCGCGCCCGCCCCCCCGGGCCCGCGCCGCGTGCTGCCGCAGCACCGCTTCGACCTGCCGTCGCTGCAGGCCATGGACGCCGACGTGCGCGTGGCCATCGGGTCGCTGGACTTCGGCACGCGGGCCATGGCGCCGCTGCGTGGGCTGCGCACCCGCGTGCGATTGGCGCAGGGGGTGCTGAGGCTCGACGATCTGCGGGCCGAGGTGGCCGGCGGCCGCGTCGAGGGCATGACCCAGCTCGACGCCACGGCCAGGCCCGCCGCGTGGCGGGCGCGCCTCGAGATGAACGGCGTCGACGTCGCGGGCTGGCTGCGCGGCCTGCGCCGCGAGGGCGCGCCCGCGCCCAGCGCCGCCTCCGCCCTGAAGCGGGAGCGCGAGCGGGCGCGCCAGGGCGGCGAACAGGGCCTGAAGTCCTACCTCACCGGCGTGCTGTCGGCGCGGCTGGACGTGACGGGGGCGGGCCAGTCCACGGCCGAGATCCTGGGCTCGCTCGACGGGCCCATCGACTTGCGCCTGCGCGACGGCACCATCTCCCACGTGGCCACCGAAGCCATGGGCCTGGACCTCGCCCAGGCCCTGGGCGTGGTGGTGGGCGGCGACCGCCCGCTGCCGCTGCGCTGCGCGCGTTTCGACCTGCGCGCGCGCGAGGGCGTGGTCGAGCCGCGGCTCGCCGTGCTCGACAACCGCGACAGCACGGTGCATGTCGCGGGCCGCGTGAACCTGCGCGATGAAAGCCTGGCGCTGCGCCTGGTCACGCGGCCCAAGGACTGGTCGCCGCTGTCGCTGCGCACGCCGGTCACGGTGGGCGGCACGCTGGGCCAGCCCAAGGTCGGCATCGAGGGCGGGCGCCTGGCGGGGCGCGTGGCCGGTGCGATCGCGCTGGGGGCCGCCGCCGGCCCGGCGGCGGCGGTGATCCCTTTCATCGAGCGCGGCCGCCAGGAGGACGGCGACCCCTGCGAACCGTCGGCGCCCGCCGCGCCCGCGAACAAGCGCTGAGCCGATGCGGACCGGTGCGGGGCGGTGGGCCCGCGGGCGTCCGTCAGAATCGGCCTGCGCGGCGCGTGCCCCCGAGGCCCGTGGCCGCCGCAGCAGGAGACCCCATGGACGACCCCTCGTACGCCGAGGTGCGCGGCATCGATGTGACGATGCTGCGCGCCTTCGACGCGCTGATCCGCGAGCGC
Source organism: Hydrogenophaga sp. PML113 (assembly GCF_001777155.1). Taxonomy (NCBI): domain Bacteria; kingdom Pseudomonadati; phylum Pseudomonadota; class Betaproteobacteria; order Burkholderiales; family Comamonadaceae; genus Hydrogenophaga; species Hydrogenophaga sp. PML113. The sequence goes on from NZ_MIYM01000012.1 coordinate 50,773, forward strand.
AGCGTGTCGCGCGCCGCGGCGCGGCTCTTCTTGAGCCAGCCCGCCGTCAGCGCCTGCCTCAAGCGCCTGCGCGTGGCCTTCGGCGACGAGCTGTTCGTGCGCACCCAGTACGGCGTCGAGCCCACGCCGCGCGCGCTCGCGCTGGCGCCTGGCGTGGAATCGGTGCTCTCGGATCTGCAGCGGCTCATGAGCCGCCAGCAGCCCTTCGACCCCGCCGCGTCCGACCGCATCCTGCGCGTGGCCGGCAGCGACCACCTCTGCCGCACCCTCATGCCCGGCCTGTGCCAGACGCTGGGCGCGCTGGGCTCGCGCATGCGCGTGTCCTGGTCGCTGGCCGACTACAGCAAGACCGCCGAGGAGCTGGCGCGCGGCGACATCGACCTGGCGCTGATCCCGCGCATCACGCAGGTGACCGGCGTGCAGACCTCCATCCTGTGCGAGGACTCCTATGTGGGCGTGGCGCGCCTGGGGCACCCGGTGCTGGCCAGCGGCCTCGACCTCGACGCCTTTTGCGCCTGGCGGCACGTGGTGCTGGGCCAGTCGCGCTCGGTGCTCGACGACACCATCGACAGCCAGCTCGCGCGCCTGGACCGCCGCCGCGTGGTGCAGGCCGGCGTCAACTCCTTCAGCCAGATGGTGGACCTGCTGGCCGAGACCGACCTGATCGCCGTCTTCCCGCAGCGCGTGGCGCGCCGCTACCTGCATGCGCTGGGTTCGCGGCCGCTGCCGCTGGAGCTGCCCGACTACCGCCTGCACGCCTGCTGGCACAAGCGCAGCGAGGCGGACGAGGCCGTGGTCTGGCTGCGCGGGCAGGTGATCGAGGCCATCGAGCGCACGCTCTGACGGGCGCGCCAGCGGCGCGGGTGGGGCAGCTATCAGCCCCACGCATATCTCATATCCAAACGTTTGCTTTGATCCGGCGCGCGCACCGGCCTATCGTGCGGCCCCGCATTGCACAACCCACGACGGAGACACGCATGAACCGACGCGACCTGGTGGCCCTTGGCCTGGCCTCGCCTTTCCTGGGCACGGCCCTGGCCCAGACGGCCCCCAGCTTTCCCAACCGCCACGTGCGCCTCATCGCCTTCGGCGAGCCCGGCGGCCCGCTGGACATCCTGGGCCGCGTGTTCGCCGAGCGCCTGTCCAAGGCCTGGGGCCAGCCGGTGGTGGTGGAGACCCGGCCCGGCGCGGGCGGCATGATCGCCGCCGACTTCGTCGCCAAGGCGCCGGCCGATGGGCACACCTTCCTGTTCACCATCACGCACACGCAGCTGGTGCTGCCCTTCCTGCAGAAAACGCCGTACGACCCGATCAAGGACTTCCAGCCCCTCACGCCGGTGGGCGTGGGCGGCCCGGTGCTGATGGTGCGCGCCGACTCGCCGGTGACCAACGTGCAGGAGTACGTGGCCTGGGCCAAGGCCAAGGGCCGCGCCACCTGCGCCACCTGGGGCCAGGGCACGGCCGCGCACCTCTACACCGAGCTGCTGCGCAAGCAGACCGGCGCGCCCATCGACCACGTGCCCTACAAGGGCCAGGCCGGCGCGCACATCGACCTGTTCGGCGGCGTCATCGACTCGGCCTGGGCCAACCCCGCCACCGCCAAGGTGCACCTGCAGGGCGACAAGAACTCGGGCGGCAAGCCCAAGGTGCGGGTCATCGCCATCGCCGGCAGCCAGCGCAGCGGCACCCTGCCCGACGTGCCCACGTTCGTGGAGCAGGGCTTCAAGGGCGGCTTCGAGACCGAGAGCTGGTTCGGCTTTCTCGCGCCGGCCAAGACGCCGCGCCCGGTCGTCGATCAGATCGTCAAGGGCCTGCACGAGGCCGCCAGGACCGACGAGGTGCGCCAGCGCCTGGTCGACCTCGGCCTGACGCCGCTCACGCAAAGCCCCGACGAGTTCGCCCAGTCGCAGCAGAAGGAAATGCCGCAGTGGGAGGCGCTGATCCGCGCCGCCGGCATGCGCGCCAGCTGATCGCCCCCGACCCATGAACGCACGGATCATTCCCCTCATTCCCGACCAGGGCACGGCCTACGGCCGCCCGGCGCCCAGCCACAAGAAGGAGCTCACCGAGGTGGGCCCGGGCACGCCCATGGGCGAGCTGCTGCGCCGCTACTGGCACCCCATCGGCCTGGCCGCCGACGCCACCGACACGCCGCGCCAGGTGCGCGTGCTCGGCGAAGACCTGATCCTCTTTCGCGACAAGCAGGGCCGCGCCGGCCTGGTCTACCCGCACTGCGCGCACCGCGGCACCTCGCTGCTGTACGGCAAGGTGGAAGAGAACGGCATCCGCTGCTGCTACCACGGCTGGCTGTTCTCGGCCGACGGCCGCTGCCTGGAGCAGCCGTGCGAGCCCGAGGGCGGCAAGTTCCGCGACAAGGTGCGCCAGCCCTGGTACCCGGTGCAGGAACGGTACGGCCTGGTCTGGGCCTACATGGGCCCGCCCGAGAAGAAGCCCACGCTGCCGCGCTACGAGGCGCTGGAGAACCTCGACCCGGGCGAGTTCCTGGAGGCCAACGACCGCAGCATCGGCGGCGGTGGCCCGCAGATCATCGACTGCAATTGGCTGCAGCACTACGAGAACCTGGTCGACCCCTTCCACGTGGTGGTGCTGCACTCGACCTTCAGCGGCACGCAGTTCGTCGAGCAGATGGCGCTCATGCCCCAGGTCACCTGGGACAAGGTCGAGCTGGGCGTGCGAACCACCTCGGTGCGCCAGCTCGACGACGGCAAGACCTTCCGCCGCGTGAGCCAGGCCGCCATTCCGACGCTGCGCGTGATTCCCAGCCCGCGCCTGGGCAAGTTCGGCCGCGTCGAATCGCTCGGCTGGATCCTGCCCATCGACGACCACCATTTCCGCATCTACGTGGTGGGCCGCGTGAGCGAGGCCGGTGAGCTGGCCAAGATGCGCTCGCGCCAGAACGGCAAGCTGTGGGAGGAGCTCACCGAAGAAGAGCACCGCGCCTCGCCGGGCGACTACGAGGCCATGGTCAGCCAGGGCAAGATCGCCAGGCACTCCGAGGAGCACCTGGCCACCTCCGACCGCGGCATCGTGATGCTGCGCCGCTTCCTGCAGGCTCAGGTGGAGGCCGTGCAGCGCGGCGACGACCCGGTGGGCGTGAGCTTCGACCCCGAGGCGCCGCCGGTGTTCTTCGACGCCGGCAACTTCCTGGAAGGCTGATCGCGGCGATGGGCCTGGATTTCGTGGTGAAGGTCGCGCGAAAGCGCGTGGAGGCCGAAGGCATCGTGCTGCTGGACCTGGAGGGCGAGGGCGTAGCGCTGCCGCCTTTCACCGCCGGCGCGCACATCGACGTGAAGACGCCCTCGGGCGCGGTGCGGCAGTACTCGCTGTGCGGTCCGCCCGGCCAGCCCGGGCCCTACCAGATCGCCGTGCTGCGCGAGGCGGCGGGACGCGGCGGCTCGGCGTCGATGCACGACGCGCTGGCCGAAGGCGACCGACTGGCGGTGTCTGCGCCGCGCAACCACTTCGCCTTGAGCGAGGCGCCGGGCGCCAGCCTGCTGTTCGCGGCGGGCATCGGCATCACGCCCCTGGTGGCCATGGCCGACGCGTTGCACGCCCAGGGCCGCGAGTTCACGTTGCACTACTGCGCGCGCAGCGAGGCGCGCACCGCCTTCCTGCGCCGCCTGCGCGAGCGGCCCTACGCCGATCGCGTGCGCTTCCATTTCGATGGCGGCGAGGCCAGCCGGCAACTGGACATCGCCGCCGCGCTGGCCGCGGCACCGGACGGCGCGCACGCCTACGTCTGCGGCCCCCAGCCCTTCATCGCCGCCGTGCGGGACGGCGCGGCCCGGGCCGGCTGGCCCGCGGCGCGCGTGCACTTCGAACACTTCTCGGGCGTGGCCGCCGACACCCGCGGCGACGGCTCCTTCGACGTCGTGCTGTCGCGCAGCGGGCGCACGGTGCGCATCGCGCCCGACGTGTCCATCACGCAGGCGCTCGCGGCCGAGGGCGTGGCCATCGACACCTCCTGCGAGCAAGGCGTCTGCGGCACCTGCCTGATCCGCGTGCTCGAAGGCGAGGTGGACCACCGCGACCTCTACCTCACGCCCGAGGAGCAGGCCTCGCACACGCAAATGCTGCCCTGCTGTTCGCGCGCGGCGTCGGCGCGGCTGGTGCTGGACCTGTAGGCGCGCGCCGGTGGCGCCGGCTCACGCCATTTCGGCGCCCATCAGCGCCTCCTTGCGCGATTGCAGATCGTCCTTCATGGCCACCAGGTCCAGCTGGCGCGCTGCGCGCGCCTTGGGAAATATCTGGCCACGCTCTTCCTTGACGTGGTGATCGATGTGCTCGCCCAGCACCTTGACCTTGGCGTCGAACATTTCGTCGACCTCGTCCATGGACTCGAGCTGGGTGATCAGTTCCTTGGCGCTGGCGTGCTCCACCTCGGCCTCGGCCAAGGGCGCGGTGTCCTTGAGGGCGGCGCGCAGCGCGGGGTAGAAGACTTCTTCCTCGAGGGTTGCGTGCACCGTGAGCTCGCGGCAGATCTCGCGCGCGAGATCGAGCTTGCGCTGGGCGACGCCGCGTGCGCTGGAATGGGCGATCTCCTCGTACGCCTTGAACAGCTTCTTGACCGCCTTGTGGTCGGCGTCGAGCAGGGTGCAGGCATCGGAGGCATGGCGGGTGGTGGGCATGAAGGACTCCTTGGATCGTGGGGGTGGGCCGGCCGCGTGGTACCCGGCCGGCTGGCAGGCAAATGGCGTTCCCAGGCCGCGCCCGCGCCGCGGGAGGTCGGCGGCTAGCGGGGCGGCCGCATGCCCAGTGCGTACAGGGTGTCGATCAGGGTGCGCAGCATCCAGGCGGCGAGGCGCTCCAGCCAGCCGCCCGTGGTGGCCTCGCGCGGCCGCGGCGACGGCGGGCGGACACCGGCCTCGCGCGCGCCATAGCCCAGGGCCTGCACCGCCGCGCGTTCGGCCGCGTTCGGGGTGTGGCCTGGGCCATGCACCAGTTCCAGCCGGCGCACGCCCCGCGCGTGCAGGGCCTGCATCAGCGGCACCAGCGCCGCCCGCTCGGGTCGCCAGAACACGGCCTCGCGCGCGTGGCGGCGGGCGTCGAGCACGACCACCACCTCATCGCTCGGCGCGACATGCGGCAGGCCGGCGCGCCAGCCATCGCCGTCCACCACCGCATGGCCCAGGCCGCGCGGCAGGTGCGCGAAGGCGCGTGTGCAGAGCACGGTCACCGGCGCCGCGTCCACCCGGCCCAGCCGCTCGCGCAGCACCGCGGCGCCGGCGCGGCCGACGGCGCCGATCACGAGCACGCGGTGCGGGGCGGAGGAGGGGCGCATCGCCGGCGTTCAGGTGGGGAAGGGCGCCGCCAGCGCGAACCACACGCCCAGCGCCACCGAGATGATGAAGGCGCCGTCGAGCAGGCCCGCGAGCAGAAAGACCTTGGGTTGCAGGGCTTCCATCATCTCCGGTTGCCGCGCCGAGGCCTCGAGGTAGCGGCTGGCCATGAGGCCGATGCCGACGCACGAACCGAGCGCGCCCAGGCCAATCATGTGGCCGACGGCGAGGGGGAGTTGGGACAGGTCCGACATGGGGGCTCCTTGTGGTGTGGGGCCCCACTGTGCCGGCCGGCGCGCATCGAATCCATGACCTTGCAGGTCAGGCGGGCCGCACGCCGCTGGCAGCAGCCCGTCGCGAAGCTGGCCAGCGGCGGCGGCTGGCGCTTGTCCTGAACGCGGCGGGCTGAGGCGCGGCGGAGCCGCCACAGATCAGTGGCTTAGGTCCTACAGATGGGCGACAGTGAGGGGCTTCCCGGGGGTGCGCCGCGGCGGCCCGATGCTCTAATTTCTTCATGTTGAAGAAAGCGTGGTTTCGTTTCGGCCTGAGCCGCGCCCTCGGCGAACTGGGCATTCCGTCGAACACGGTGCCCTCGCACCTGCGCCAGGCGGTCATCGATCTGGGCCTGAGCGAAGGCTTCAACCCGCGCGAGGCCGCGCTCATCATCTACTTCCGCACCCCGGCCATGCGCCTGCTCGAGGCGCAGCGGGCGCAGACCACCATCGCGGCCTGGCAGACCAGCCAGGCCGTGCGCCAGGGCTACTTCGGGCGCGCGGTGCGCCAGGAATTCCCGCTGCCCGAGGTCTCGGGCGTGCGGGAGAGCCTGTTCCAGGATTCCTGAGCCGGCTCAGCCGCCCGGGGCCGGCTGCGGCGCGGCCGAGGCCGGCAGGCCGAACACGCGGTCGAAGCCCAGGTTGAACACGTAGGTGTAGACCAGAAAGAACACGATCAGGCCCAGGTCCAGCACGAAGGCCTGCCACAGCGACACGCCCAGCCACCAGGCGAACAGCGGCACCAGCATGAGCACCAGGCCGGCCTCGAAACCCAGGGCGTGCGCGATGCGGCGCGCCACGCCGCGCCCCTTGGTGGCCTGGCGCGCTTCCCAGCGCTCGAACAGGGTGTTGTAGGCCAGGTTCCAGACCACGGCGATGGCCGAAGCCGCGACCGCCGCCACGCTGGCGTGGCCCAGGCCGCTGTCGGACAGCAGGGCCAGGCCGGCGCTGGAGGCGGCGATGGCGAACAGCTCGTAGAGGGAAACGTAGACGATCTTGCGTCGAATGCCTTGCATGGTCGGGAATCCTTCGGGTGGCCCCCGCGGCGGATGGGCGGGGGCGATGGGGGCACTGTATGCGCACATTTCTGAAGGGAAAAGTCAGATAATTTCAGAAAATCTGACAGATAGGGGCGACCATGGCCTTCACCAGCGACAACCTGCGCACCTTCCTGGCGGTGCTGGACACCGGCTCCTTTTCGGCCGCCGCGCGCCAGCTGGGCCGCGTGCCCTCGGCGGTGAGCATGGCCATCGCGCAGCTGGAGGCCGAGCTGGACCTGGTGCTGTTCGACCGCCGCGCGCGCGAGCCCCGGCCCACCGACGTGGCGCGCGCGCTGGAGCCGCAGGCGCGCCAGATCGCCAGCCAGCTGCGCCGCCTGGGCGCGCACGCCCAGGCCCTGCACCAGGGGCTGGAGCGCCAGCTCACCATCGCCATCGCGCCCGAGCTGCTGTCGGCGCCCTGGAGCCGGTCGCTGGCGGTGCTGGCCGAAGCATTTCCGGCGCTGCTGGTGGAGGTGCTGTCGGCGCCGCAGGCCGACGCCTTGCGCATGTTGCACGCCGGCGAGGCGCAGCTGGCCCTGGTGTTCGAGCGCCCGGGCAGCGACGAGCGCGAGGGCTTTCAGGAGCTGGGCACCGAACTGTTCGTGGCCGTCATCGCCGCCGACCACCCCGAGGCCCTGGCGCGCCAGGGCGCGCTGCAGCTCAACGACCTGATCGAGATCCGCCAGATCGCCGTGGCCAGCCGCGACCCGCGTGGGCGCGACCCGCGCATGCTGCTGTCGCGCCACCTCTGGCGCACCGACAGCCACCTGGCCACGCTGAGCCTGGTGCAGGCCGGCCTGGGCTGGGCCTACCTGCCGCGCCGCCTCATCGAGCCGCTGGTGGCGGCGGGCGGGCTCACCGAGATTCGCTTCGGCAACATCAGCAACCAGCTGCGCCTGTGGGTGGACGTGGTGTGGAACGCGGAGCGGCCGCTGGGGTTGGGGGCGCAGCGGTTCATCGAGCTGATGCGGCAGGCGACGCGGGAGGGGGGGGAGGGCCCCGGCCTGGGCTGAACCGGGCGCGCGGTTCAAGAACGGGGGCGACGGACCGATACCAGGAACAAGGCATTCAGCAACAGGAGTTCCCGTGGACGTTTCACCCGCCGCCATGGTCCAGGCCGTCGTGGCCAACCAGCAGGCCGACGTGGCCCAAAAGGTGCAGATCGCGATGCTGCGCAAGTCCATGGACATGCAGGGCAGCGCCGCGCTGGCGCTGCTGCAAGGCGTCACCGGCGCGCTGCCCCTGGCCACGTCGGGCAGCGTCGGCACACAGGTGAACGTGCTGGCCTGAGCTCGGGCCGCGGTCCTCAGGCCTTCGCCACGCGCCGCTCACCCAGCGCGCCCGCCACCTCGGCCACCGTGTCGCGCAGCCAGGTGTGCGCGGCGTCGTGGTCGTGGCGGCTGTGCCAGACGGCGCGCGTGGTGGCCTGGCTGGCCGGGTAGGGCGGCTGGCGCATCACCAGGCCGGTGTCGCCGCGCGTGAGCGCCCGCGCCAGCGAGGCCGGCACGATGGACAGCATGTCGCTGTCGCGCAGCAGCGCCGGGATCGCGAGCGAATGCGGCACGGTCACGCGCACGCGGGGCTGCACACCCTGCGCGTCCAGCGCCTCGCGCAGCGCGCCGCGGTCGAACATCTCCGACTGGCGCGCCAGGCCGCGCTCCAGGATGAAGCCGTCCACCGCGCCTTCTTCCTGCCCGCCCACCGAGATGGTGACCAGCGGGTGGCGCGCGAAGGCCGTCAGCGTGAGCCGGCCGCGCGACGCCGGGTGGTCCTTGCGCATCAGGATCGCCTCGCCCTGCGACATCAGGGTGCGCGCGCTCATGCGCGGTGGCACCTGAGAGAAGATGCCGATCGCGAGATCGATGCGGCCAAGGTCGATCTGCTCGGCCAGGTCCAGCCGCGTGGACGGGCGGATGACCAGGTCCACGCCCGGCGCGGCGCGCTGCAGCTTGCGCGCCAGCGGCGCCACCAGCACGGCGGTGACGTGGTCGTTGGCCGCGATGACGAACTGGCGTTGCGAGCCGCGCGCCGAGAATGGCGCCACGTCCAGCGTGGCCTCGATGCGCCGCAGCGCGTCGCGCAGCGCGGGCGCCATGCGCAGTGCACCCCCGGTGGGCTCCATGCCGCGCCCCGTGCGAACGAAGAGCTCATCGCCCACCACCTCGCGCAGCCGCGACAGCGCGTGGCTGACGGCCGACTGGCTCAGGTGCAGCCGGCGCCCCGCGAGCACCAGGTTGCGCTCCTCAAAGACCGCGTCGAAGACCTTCAGCAGATTGAGGTCCACCTTGCCGATGCTCATGCTCGCCCACTCCGATATGAATGCTGTGCAACGAACCATTGCACAGAGACCAGTTCCCTGCAATCCGCAATCGTCGCAGCATTCGGGTCAACGGACATCGGTTGCCGTTGAAAGCAGAGGACCCGCATGAACACACTCTCCCGCCGCGCCTTCGCGCAGTTGCTCGCGGCCCTGCCGGCCGCGGGCGCTTCCTGGCCTTTGCTGGCCAACACCCCTGGCAAGCTGTTGGTGGGCTACCCCGCCGGCGGCACGCTGGACACCACCGCGCGCCACCTCGCCGACGCCTGGCGCCGCGAAGGCCGAACCTTCATCGTCGACAACCGCGCCGGCGCGGCCGGGCGCATCGCCAACGGCCAGCTCAAGCGCGAAGCGGCCGACGGCAACACCCTGCTGTGCACGCACACCTCGGCGCTCACGATCTACCCGCACGTCTACACCAAGCTCCAGTACGACGCCGAGGCCGACTTCGTGCCTGTGTCCTCGGTGGTCACGGCGGGCTGCGCCTTCGCCATCACCGCCAACGCCCCCGCCGCGGTGAAGACCTTGCCCGACTACGTGGCCTGGGTGCGCCAGACACCCAACGCGGCCCTCTATGCCTCACCTGCCGCGGGCTCGGTGGCGCACTTCCTGGGCTACCAGCTGTCCGAGGCCGGCGGCCTGAAGCTGGAGCACATCGCCTACCGCGGATCGGCCCCCGCCATGCAGGACCTGCTGGGCGGCCAAATCCCCGCCTACTTCGGTTTCGTGGCCGACTTCCTGCCCTATGTGCAGCAGGGCAAGGTTCGGATCCTGGGCGTGACGGGCGAGCGGCGCTCGCGCTTCCTGCCGAACGTCGCCACGTTCGCCGAGCAGGGCCTTGGCCAGATTCGCGGCGCGGAAACCTATGGTGTCTTCGCGCCACCGGGCACGCCCGCCGACACCGTCAACGCCCTGCACGCCGCCATCGACAAGGCCAGCCGCGACGCCGCGCTGCGCGCCGGCTACGAGAAGGTGGGCCTGGAGGTGCGCACGCGCACGCCCAAGGAGTTCGCGGCCCAGATCCGCCAGGAACGCGAGACCTGGGCGCCGGTGGTGCGCGCGTCGGGCTTCCGCATGGAGGAGTGAGATGAACCCGGACACCGACATCCGCGAACGCGAGGAACTCATTGAGTGTTGCCTGCCCTTCCTGGCCGAGGTGAAGGACATGACGGCCGGCACCGAGGTCGAGCGATGGCTCAACGCGCAACGCGGCCCGGGCAGCGCGCTGTTCGACACGCTGGCAAAACTGATCAAGCGGGGCGTGGCCGATGGCTGGGCCGCCAACATCGAGATCGATGGACCCCTCTACCGCCGCAGCCGCCTGCTCGAACCCTCGGCGCGCACGCACCACTTCAGCATCACCGCCGTGTACATGGACAGCCGGGGCAACACGCAAGGCAACCCCGAAGGCAGCTACCGCGGGCAATACCACGCACACCCTTACGGCGAATTCAACATGGTGATCCCCGTGACGCCGGGCGCCGCGCTGGCGGGCCCGAATGGCTGGTGCGAAGCGGGCTGGACCGCGCCACCGCCCGGCAGCCACCATTACCCCGAGGCCAAGGGCGGCGCGGTGATCGCGCTGTTCTTCCTGCCGGCCGGGCGCATCGCCTACCACCCGGCACCGGACGGGGGTGCGCGATGACGCTGTCCATCGACGACACCACCGCCTGCCTCGACGGCCTGCTGCGCTCGCGCTGTTCGGTGCGCGCGTTCCGAGACGAAGCGGTGTCTCGCGAGACGGCGCTGGAAATTCTGCGCGTGGCCAGTCGCGCGCCGAGCAATTCCAACACGCAGCCCTGGCAGGTCTATGCGCTGGCCGGCAAGGCCATCCGCGAGATGGAGGGGGCCATCACCGCCGTCTTCGACAGCGGCGAGCTCCCGCCGCCCCACCACTTCCCCACACCGCTGCCCGAGGCCTACGGCGCGCGCCAGGCGGACTTCGCCGCGCGCTACTACCAGGCCCTGGGCATCGACCGCACGGACGCCGCCGCGCGCGCACGCCAGACGCGGCGCAACTTCGGCTTCTTCGGCGCGCCGGTGGGCCTCATATTCAGCATCGACGCCTGCCTGAAGCCGCACAGCTGGCTGGATCTGGGCCTGTACCTGCAGAGCGTGATGCTCGCGGCGCGCTCGCGCGGGCTCGATACCTGCCCGCAGGTGAGCTTCGCGCCGTACCACGCGGTGATCGCGCCGGTGCTCGGCCTGCCCGAGGGGCAGGTGACGGTGTGCGGCATGTCGCTCGGCTACCGCGACGAGCGCGCGGCGGTGAACGGCTTTGAGACACCGCGGCGCGAGGTGGGCGAGTTCGTCCGAATGAGGGGGTTTTGACGCAAGCCCCCTTTCGTGGCGTCAAGGCCCCAGAGTGGGGCGCCGCGCCATCGCTCAGCCGCGCTGCGGCTCGCCTGTCCCCCATCCCCCACCCAAGGCCCGGATCAGCCGTACCGTGGCCTGCTGCCGCGCCGCCTCCACGCGCTGCGCCTGGCGGCGGTTCAGCAGTTCGTTGCGGCGCGCGTCCAGCAGCTCGAGCTGGCTCACCAGCCCGTTGCGCCAGCGCGTCTCGGAGATCGCGCTGGCGCGCTGCGCGGCGTTGACCGCGCGGCCTTGGGCCAGCGATTGCTCGTGGAGCAGGCGCAGGGAAGACAACTGGTCCTCCACCTCGCGCAGGGCGTTGAGCACCTGGCCGCGGTACTGCGCCGCCACCGCGTCGAACTCGGCTTGCGCGTTCTGCACGCCGGCCTGGCGCCGGCCGCCGTCGAACAGCGGCAGCGACAGCAGCGCGCCCACGCTCCAGGAGCGCGCGGACCACTGGAACAGATCGCCCAGCTCCGGCGAGGCAAAGCCCGCCGCGCCGGTGAGCGACACGCGCGGGAACCAGGCGGCCTGGGCCACGCCCACGCGGGCTTGCGCGGCCAGCAGCGAGGCCTGCGCCGCGGCCACGTCGGGCCGGCGCGCGAGCACGGTGGCGGGCACGCCGGGCGGGATCACCGGCAACGTGCGCGCCGTGGCGGTGGGGGCCAGCGCGAAGCCCGAGGCGGGCTCGCCCAGCAGCACGGCCAGCGCGTGTTCCAGCTCGGCTCGTGTGCGCTCCAGCGCGATGACCTCGGCCTCGGTCGCGGCCTGCTCGGTCTGGATGCGGATGACGTCCAGCTCGGCCACGTCACCGGCCTCGAAGCGGCGCTGCGTCAGGCGCAGGGTGTCGGTGTAGGCGTTGGCGGTGTCCTGCATCAGGGCGCGCTCGGTGTCGGTGGCGCGCAGGGCCAGGTAGGTTTGCGCCACCTCGGCCTGCACCAGCAGGCGCGTGCTCTGCAGCAGGGCCTGGCGCGATTGCGCATCCAGTGAAGCGGCGTCCTGCGCGCGGGCCAGGCGCCCGAACAGGTCCACTTCGTATGAGAGGTTCAGGCCGGCTTGCAGCAGTGTGGCCGGCGTCGAACCGTTCGCGGTGTTGGCGCCCGCGCCACGGTCCGCCGAGGCGCCCGCGCCGATCTGTGGCGCGCGCTCGGCCTGTGCGCCGCGCAGCAGCGCGCGCGCCTGGGCCAGCCGCGCGGCGGCCTGCTGGATGTCGGTGTTGCCCACGGCCGAGCGCTCGATCAGTGCATCGAGCACGGGATCGCCGAAGGCCTTCCACCAGGTGCCCCGGCTCTGGGCCTCGGCGGGCGGGGCGATGGTCCATTGCGCAGGGGCCGTGGCCTGCGCGGCCGGGCCTTGTTCCTTGAACTGCGCCGGCGTGTCCACCGACGCGGGCAGCGGCGGCAGCGCGGTGGCGCAGCCGGCCAGCACCAGGGCGGCGGCCAATGGCAGGAGGCGGTTGATGGTGTTCATGGTGGAAATCCTTCAATGCGTGACCGGGGCCGCGGGCAGGGGCCGGGCGTCGGCGCCGCCGCTGGCCAAGCCCTCGAAGTGGGGTGTCTCCCCGTGTTGCCGCAGGGGGCGGTTGCCCGTCAGCTGGCGCAGCAGCACGTAGAACACCGGCGTGAGGAAGAGACCAAAGGCGGTCACGCCGATCATTCCGGCGAACACCGCCACGCCCATGGCCGAGCGCATCTCGGCGCCGGCGCCGCTGGCCAGCACCAGGGGCAGCACGCCCATGACGAAGGCCAGCGAGGTCATGAGGATGGGTCGCAGGCGCAGGCGGCTGGCTTCGATGGCGGCCTGCACCGGCGTGCGGCCCGCGAACTCCAGTTCGCGCGCGAATTCGACGATCAGGATGGCGTTCTTCGCCGACAGGCCCACCAGCACGATCAGCCCGATCTGCGTGAAGACGTTGTTGTCCCCGCCGTCCAGCCACACCCCCGTCATGGCCGCGAGCAGGCCCATGGGCACGATGAGGAGAATGGACAGCGGCAGCGTCAGGCTCTCGTACTGCGCGGCCAGCACCAGGAACACCAGCAGGATGGCCAGGGGGAACACCCACAGCGCCGAGTTGCCGGCGAGGATCTCCTGGTAGGTGAGCTCGGTCCACTCGTAGCCGATGCCCGCGGGCAGGGTCTCGGCGGCGATGCGCTCGATGGCGGCCTGCGCCTGGCCAGACGAGAAGCCTGGCGCCGGGCCACCATTGATGTCGGCCGTGAGGTAGCCGTTGTAGCGCATGGCGCGCTCGGGGCCGAAGCTGGCATCGACCTTCATCAGCGCCGACAGCGGGATCATCTCGCCACTGGTGGCGCGCACCTTGAGCAGGCCGATGTCTTCGGCGCGCGCGCGGTAGGGTGCGTCGGCCTGGGCGCGCACGCTGTAGGTGCGGCCGAATTGGTTGAAGTCGTTCACGTACAGGCTGCCGAGGTAGATCTGCAGGGTGTCGAAGATTTCCGTCACGGGCACGCCCAGCTGGCGCGCCCTGGTGCGGTCGATGTCGGCATAGAGCTGCGGCACGTTGACCTGCCAGCTCGTGAACATGCCGGCCAGCTCGGGCGTCTGGTAGGCCTTGGCCATGAAGGCCTTCACCGCCGCGTCCATGGCCTCGTAGCCGAGGGATGCCTTGTCTTCCAGCTGCAGCTTGAAGCCGCCGGTGGTGCCCAGGCCCGCCACCGGCGGCGGCGGGAACATCACCACGAAGGCGTCCTGGATCTCTCCGTAGGCCTGGTTCAACTGACCCGCCACGGCGGCGCCGCTCTGGTCGGCGTTCCGGCGCTCGGCGAAGGGCTTGAGCGTGGCGAACACGATGCCCGCGTTGGAGCTGTTGGTGAAGCCGTTGATCGACAGGCCCGGGAAGGCGATGGCGTCTTCCACGTTGGGGTTTTGCCGGGTGATCTCGCCCATGCGCTGGATGACCGCGTCGGTGCGGTCCAGCGTGGCGCCGTCGGGCAATTGCGCGAAGCCGATCAGGTACTGCTTGTCCTGCGCGGGCACGAAGCCGCTGGGCACGGCCTTGAACAGGCCGATGGTCAGGCCCGCGAGCGCGAGGTACATCACCATCATCAGCGCCTTGCGGCCGATGGCGCGGCGCACGCCACCGCTGTAGGACGCGGCGCCGCGGTGGAACACGCGGTTGAAGGCGCGGAAGAAGCCGCCGAACACGCGGTCCATGCCACGCGTGAGCGCGTCCTTCGGTTCGTGGTGGCCCCTGAGCAGCAGGGCCGCGAGCGCGGGCGACAGCGTGAGCGAGTTGATCGCCGAAATCACCGTGCTGATGGCGATGGTCACCGCGAACTGCTTGTAGAACTGGCCGGTGAGGCCGTTGATGAAGGCCAGCGGAACGAACACGGCCACCAGCACCAGGGCGATGGCGACGATGGGCCCCGAGACCTCGCGCATGGCGCGGTAGGTGGCCTCGCGCGGGCTCAGGCCCGCTTCGATGTTGCGCTCCACGTTCTCCACCACCACGATGGCGTCGTCCACCACGATGCCGATGGCCAGCACCAGGCCGAACAAGGACAGCGCGTTGATGGACAGGCCCAGCAGGTGCAGCACCGCGAAGGTGCCCACCACCGAGACCGGCACCGCCAACAGGGGAATGATGGAGGCGCGCCAGGTCTGAAGGAACAGGATCACCACCAGCACCACCAGGGCGATGGCTTCCAGCAGGGTGGTGATGACCGAGTCGATGGAGGCGCGCACGAACTGCGTGGGGTCGTAGGCGATGCGGTACTCCACGCCCTCGGGCATGTGCTGCTGCAACTCGGCCATGGTGGCGCGCACCAGGGCCGAGATTTCCAGCGCGTTGGAGCCCGGGGCCTGGAACACGCCCATGCCCACGGCGGGCTGGTTGTTCAGCAGCGAGCGCAGCGAGTAGTCGGCCGCGCCCATCTCCAGGCGGGCCACGTCGCGCAGGCGCGTCACCGCGCCGTCGGTGCCGGTCTTGACGATGATGTCGCCGAACTCCTGCTCGGTCTGCAGGCGGCCCTGCGCGTTGACCGAGAGCTGCAGGTCCACGCCCGGCAGGCCGGGCGAGGCACCCACCACGCCGGCGGCGGCCTGCACGTTCTGGCCGCGGATGGCGGCCACCACGTCGCCGGCCGACAGGCCGCGCTGCGCCACCTTCTGCGGGTCGAGCCAGACGCGCATGGCGTAGTCGCCGCCGCCGAAGATTTGCACCTGGCCGACGCCTTCGATGCGGGCCAGTCGGTCCTTCACGTTGAGCACCGCGTAGTTGCGCAGGTAGTTGATGTCGTAGCGGTCGTTGGGCGAGACCAGGTGCACGACCATGGTGATGTCGGGCGAACTCTTGACGGTGGTCACGCCCAGGCGGCGCACCTCCTCGGGCAGGCGCGGCTCGGCCTGCGAGACGCGGTTCTGCACCAGCTGCTGGGCCTTGTCGGGGTCGGTGCCGAGCTGGAAGGTCACGGTCAGCGTCATCACGCCATCGGTGGTGGCCTGGCTGCCCATGTAGAGCATGCCCTCGACGCCATTGATGGATTCCTCCAGCGGCGTGGCCACGGTCTCGGCGATCACCTTGGGGTTGGCGCCCGGGTACTGGGCGCGCACCACCACGGAGGGCGGCACCACTTCGGGGTACTCCGAGACCGGCAGGCCACGCAGGGCGACCAGACCGGCGATGACGATCAGCAGCGAGAGCACGCCCGCGAAGATCGGCCGGTCGATGAAGAATTTGGACAGGTTCATGGGAGGTCTGTTTCTGCGGCGCGCCTCAGGGCTGCTTGGCCGCGAGTTCCTGCGCGTCGCTGGTGACGCGCGCCTGGTTCATGGGGACGGGCTGCGGCTGCACCAGCGCGCCGGGGCGCACGCGCTGCAGGCCGTTGACGACGATGCGCTCGCCCGCCTTCAGGCCGCTCAGCACGCTGCGCAAGCCATCCACCGACGCGCCCAAAGCCACCTCGCGGTACTCGGCCTTGTTGTCTTGGCCCACCACCAGCACGAACTTCTTGTCCTGGTCGGTGCCGATGGCGCGTTCGCTCACCAGCAACTGGTGCGCGCTGCGTGGCTGCGCCATGCGGATGCGCGCGAACTGGCCCGGCATGAGCGTGCCGTCGGCGTTGTCGAAGACGGCGCGCACGCGCACCGTTCCGCTGCGTGGATCGACCTGGTTGTCGATGAGTTGCAGCCGGCCGGTGAAGGGCGTGTCGGCGTCGCCGGCCGTGCCCATGCGAACGGGGATGCGCTCGAGCGAGCGGCGCGCGCTGGCGCCGCCCTGGTTCAGGCCCTGCAGCGCGCGCGCCACGGTCTGTTCGTCGGCGTCGAAGCTGGCGTAGATCGGGTTGACCGACACCAGCGTGGTGAGCACCGGCGCGCCCGGTCCGGCCGCGACGAGGTTGCCCGCGGTCACGTCGACCTTGCCGATGCGCCCGGCCACCGGCGCGCGCACCTGGGTGTAGCCCAGATTGAGGCGGGCGGCCTGTACCTGGGCGCGCGCGGCCTGCAGGTTGGCCTCGGCTTCGCGCAGCGCGTTCTGGCGGTCGTCGAGCTCGCGCTGGGCAATGGCCTTGTCCTGCCAGAGCCGCTGCGAGCGCGCGAACTCGCCGCTGGCATGGCTCAGGCGGGCCTGCGCGGCGCTGGCCTGCGCCTCGGCCCGTGCCACCTCGGCCTCGTAAGGCGCGGGGTCGATGGAGACCAGCAGCGCGCCTTTGGCCACCAGCGCGCCCTCCCGGAAGTGCGTGGCCAGCACGGCGCCCGCCACACGCGAGCGGACTTCCACGCGCTCCACCGCTTCCAGGCGGCCGGAGAACTCGTCCCAGAGGGTGGCGTCGCTTTCGGCGACGGTGGCGACCGACACCGGCAGGGGCGGCGGTGCCGCATCGGCGGGCGCGCTGGCTTGCGCGGTCATGGCCTGTTGCGCGATCGCGAACGCGGCGGCTGAGATCGCGGCCAGCGCGGCGATGGGCAGCCAGATGCGACCCAGGGACGAAGGCTTGGTGGACGGGCGGGACATGGTCTGATCCTTTTTGAGGGTGAACAAAGCCATCCCCGGCGTGTGGCCGGGGATGGCGTCGGGAGAACGGGGGGAGGGGTGCGGGCGTCCGTCAGGACGGTGGCGGCGGCGTGGCGGCCTGCAAGAAGGCGCGCAGGTGTTCCCGTGCCTCGTGGGCACAGGGACATTCCGCCGTCAGCGGCTCGGCCAGCGAGTCGGGCCAGCCCGTGTCGATGCCGAGCACATGGGCCCGCACGGCGATGCCGGCGCCGCGCAGGCGCTCGGCGTAGGCCAGGGCCTCGTCGCGCATGGGGTCGTCGGCGCCCGTGAGCACGAGCGCGGGCGGCAGACCCGCCAGGCGCTGGGCCAGGCCGGGCACGGCGTAGGGATGCTCGGCGTCCATGGGGCCGCGCAGGTACTGTTGCCAGCCATGCGCCCATTTGCATTCCACGCACTCGCCCAGGCTCTCGCGCAGCGAGGCGGTGGCGTTGCACGGGTCCAGCATGGGCGCCACCAGGATCTGCCCGGCCAGCGGCGGGTGGGCGCGGTCACGCGCCATCAGCGCGGTGGCGGCCGCGAGGTTGCCGCCGGCTTCTTCGCCGGCCACGAACAGGGGAGCGTCCTTGCCAGCCAGGCGCGGGCGCTGCTTGTGCAGCCACTCCAGCGCGGCGTAGCCGGTTTCCAGCGCTTCGGGAAAGCGGTGCGCGGGCGCCAGCGGGTAGGCCAGCGAGGCCACCACCGCGCCCGCGCCGGCCAGCAGCTCCGCCAGGCAGGCGCCGCTGTCCAGGTCGCCCGAGACGAACGCGCCGCCATGGAAGTGCAGCACCAGCGGCCGTGCGCCGCCGTGCGGCTTGCGGCCCAGCACACGCAGCGTGAGCGGCGGCTGGCCCGGCACGGACAGCGTCTGCGCCGCCGCGGCGGCGGCGAAGGGGGAGGCAGTGGAATCCATGGCGGCGACTATAGGCACAGCGGCCGTGCGGAAAAAGCGGGACCGCGCCACCGCTCTGTTTCCCGTGCATGAACAATCCGGCCCCCACAATCGCCGCACAGCACACACAGGAGCCGGGGAATGGACCAGTTGCAATCGATACGCGTGTTCGCGCGCGTGGTGGAGGCGGGCACCTTCACCAAGGCCGCGGAATCGCTGGACCTGCCCAAGGGCACGGTGACCAAGCTGGTGCAGCACCTGGAGTCGCGCCTGAAGGTCAAGCTGCTCAACCGCACCACGCGGCGCGTGACGGTGACGCCCGACGGCGCGGCCTACTACGAGCGCACCTCACGCCTGCTCAATGACCTCGACGACGTCGAGGCCAGCATGACCAATGCCCAGGCCAAGCCCAGCGGGCGCCTGCGCGTGGACGTGGGGACCTCGGTGGCGCAGCTCATCCTCATTCCCGCGCTGGCCGACTTCTATCGCCGCTACCCCGACATCCAGCTCGACATGGGCGTGACCGACCGCCCGGTGGACCTGATCACCGACAACGTGGACTGCGTGATCCGCGGCGGCGAACTGCTGGAGCAGTCGCTGGTGGCGCGGCGCATCGCCAACCTGCCGCTGGTGACGGTGGCCTCGCCGGCCTACCTGAAGGCGCACGGCACGCCCACGCACCCCGAGCAGCTGCAGACCGAGCACACGGTGATCAACTACTTCTCCACGCGCACGGGGCGGATGTACCCGAACGAATTCCACAAGGACGGGCAGAAGCTGGAGATTTCGGGCCGCTACCGGCTCTCGGTCAACGAGAGCAACGCCATGACGGCCGCGCTGCTGGCTGGCCTGGGCATCGGACAGACCGGGGGCTTCGTCGCCATGCCGCTGATCGAGCGCGGCGAGCTGGTGCAGGTGCTGGAGGAATGGGCCTGCGAAACGATCCCGGTGTACGTGGTGTACCCGCCCAACCGGCACCTCAGCGCCAAGGTGCGGGCCTTCGTGGAATGGGCGGCGGAACTGTTCGCCAGGCACCCGCACCTGGGGCGCTGATAGGCTTGGCCCATGGCAGGCGAGCGACAGAGGAAAGGCCGATCCCGCGATGTCCGAGCAGCAGCAACCGAGAACCCTACTGGTGGTGGACGACCATGAGCTGGTGCGCGTGGGCCTGCGCCAGGTCATCGCCCAGCGCTTCGCCGACCGCTTCCATGTCGAGGAAGCGCACAGCCTGGAGCAGGCCCTGTCGTTTCTGGAGCGCCACGCCGATGAGGTGTTCCTGCTCCTGCTCGACTTGAACCTGGGCGATGCGCGCGGCCTGTCCGGGCTCAAGCTGCTGGGCCGGCTCTACCCGCGGCTGCGGGTGGCCATCGTGTCGGGCACGCACGATGCCCGTGTGCGCGAGGAGGCGCTGGCCCACGGCGCCCTGGGGTACTTCTGCAAGACCGGCGATACCCGCGACCTGAGCGGTTTGCTCGACACGATCGAACGCGCCGCGGCGCCGGGCGCGGCAGGGCCGGGCGCGGCGCGTGGCGCGGGGCTGCCGTCGGCGCCCTTGAACAACCGCCAGATCCAGGTGCTGGAGCTGCTGCTGAGCGGCCTCGACAACCGGGCGATCGCGGCCGAGACCGGGCTGGCGCTGGGCTCGGTGAAGAACTGCGTGTCGGCGATTTTTCTCTCGTTCAACGTGCGTTCCCGGGCCGAGCTGATCGGCCGCTTTTCCTGAGGCCCGCCATGACCGCCTGGCCATGGCAGTTCCCCCCCGCGCTCACCGCGCCGCTGGCGGTGCAGCGCATCCAGCTTGAGCTGCTGCTGGAAAAAACCGGGCCGGTGCGCATCCTCTCGCCCATTCCCTTCGCGACGCCGCTGGCGATCGTTTTCTACTGGAAATGGGCCTCCAGCCTTCCGCTGGTCTGGCTCGGCCTGTTCTATGCCGCCGTGCTGCTCACTTACCTGCGGCGGCGGCGGCTGGCGGCCCGGGGCCCGCTGCAGGACCACGAGCTGTCGGCGGTGCTGCGGGGCCGCGTGCGCGACATCTTTTTGCTGGGCGCCATGTGGGGGGCCGCGCCCTGGCTGCTGAGCGCGCACCGCAGCGTCGACGGCCTGCTGCTGATCTCCCTGTTCATCATCGGCGCGATCTCGCTGGGCTCGGCCATCGTCTCCACGCACCGCCAGACCATCGCCGCGTTCAGCGTGCCGGCTGCCGCCGGCATGGTCAGCGCCTGTGTCTGGCACGGCGGCCTGGTCGGCTGGGTGCTGGCCTTTTGCATGGCGCTCTTTCTGGCGATGACGCTCAAGTGGACGTTCCAGCAGGCCGATCTGCTGGCGCAGTCGCTCACGGTCCGCTTCGAAAAGGAAGACCTCGCGCGCCGCCTGGCGCAGCAGGTGGCGCTGGTCGAAAACGCCAACCGGGAAAAGAGCCGCTTCCTCGCCTCCGCCAGCCACGACCTGCGCCAGCCTCTGCACGCCATCTCGCTGTTCACCTCGGTGCTCGAGCGTGCCCGGCTCGACGCCGACAGCGCGCGCACGGTCGCGCGGCTGGGCCACTCGGTGCGCGTGCTGAACCAGTCGCTCGACACCATGCTGGACATCTCGCGGCTGGACGCGGGGGCGGTGCAGCCCCGGCTGGCGCCCTTGCGGGTGCACGAGCTGTTCCTCTCGCTGAGCCACACGTTCTCGGGCAGCGCCCAGGCGCGCGACCTGCAGATCCGCTTCCGCGCGCCGGGCGACCTGGCCGTCGTGAGCGACGCGCAGCTGCTCACCCGCCTGCTCGGCAACCTGATCGACAACGCCATCAAGTACACGCGCCGCGGTGGCGTGCTGATCGCGGCGCGCTCGGGGGCGCCGGCGGCCCGCGAGGGCTGGGCCTGCTTCGAGGTGATCGACACCGGCATCGGCATCGCCGTCGAGCACCAGCAGCGGGTGTTCGACGAGTTCTACCAGCTCGCCAACCCGCAGCGCGACCGCGCCCATGGCCTGGGCATCGGCCTGTCCATCGTCAAGCGGTTGTCCGGCCTGCTGGACCACCCCATCGCGCTGGTGTCCGCGCCGCAGCGGGGCACGCGCTTTCGGGTCTGGGTGCGACGGGCCGCCGCGCTCGACGCGCCCCGGCCGGCGGACGCCGGGCGGGCGCCGGCCGCGCCGGCCGAACAGCAGCTGCCGCGCCACGTGCTGGTCATCGACGACGAGCCGGTCGGCCGCGAGGCCCTGTCCTTGCTGCTCTCGTCCTGCGGTTGCACCGTGTACCCCGCCGGCGACCTCGGGCAGGCGCGGCAGCTGCTGGACCGGCACCCGATCGAGGCCGTGGTGTCCGACTTCCGCTTGCCAGGCGAGGGCAACGGCCTGGACCACCTGCTCGCGCTGCGCCGCGCGTCGCCGCGGTTGCGCACCGTGCTGGTCACCGGCGAGACCGCGCCCCAGCGCATCGCCGACATCAAGGCCAGCGGCGTCCCCTACCTGCACAAGCCCGTGCGGGCGCAGCAACTGATGGACGCGCTGGCGGGCACGGTGGTGGCCCCGCCCGCGATGTGACCGGGGTCACTTACGCCGGGCACAGGCGCCCGGGATACTCGCGGCCGTCCACACAACGCCCCCGCTCAGGCCCGCTCCCATGTCCCAACCGCTGCTCGGTCTCGTCCTGTCCCTTCTTGCCACCACCGCCCTGGCCGCGCCCGACCCGCAGTGCGCCGAGTACGACACGCTGCGCGCCCAGCGCGACAAGGCCTTGCAGGCGAAGAACCTGCCGCAGTACTGCGGCGCCCTGTCCGGTCTGATCCGCCTGATGCCGGCCACGCCCCCCGCACCGGCGCGGCTTCAGTGCGAGGCCAGGGCCACGGGCATGAAGGTGGAGACCTGGCTGGGCATCCGCCCCGACGTGATCGCCAACATGAAGAGCACCTGGGACGGACAGTGCCGCTGACCCACCGTCACTGAGGCCGGTCGGCGCCGGCCTTCACCTGGGACAGCTTGCAGTCCTTCTTCAGGAACAGGTCGGCCAGGTGTTCGCTGCGCGCCTGCGTGCGCTCCAGGGCCTGCTCCGCGTTCATCTGCCGCGTGGTGGCCTGCATCATCTTGTCGACGCTGTCCTGCATGTCGGCCCGGCGCGCCTCGGCCGCGGCTTGCATGGCATAGCCCTGCACCTGCGCGCCGCCCGGGATCAGGCCGAGCAGCCCGCCGCCGATGGCCGAGCCCATGCCGCCGCGCGCGCCGCTGGCCTGCTGCATCATCTGGTTCTGGATGTCCGTCATGGCCTGCTGGGCCTGCAGGGCATCGGCCCGCTGCGCCTCGCTGGCTTGCTCCAGGGCCTGGCTCTCCGCGTAGATCTGCGCGCAACTGAGTTCACCGTCGCCCAGCTTGCGCACGCTTTGCGCGCCGCCGACCACGGGGGCGAGGGCCAGCAGGCCATACAGGGACAAACGCGTGAACGGGGCGGGCGGCATGGGGTTCCTTTGTGCGGGGCGGGGCCGCGCGGGCGGCGATCCGGCCAGTGTCGGCCAGGCGCCACCCGGCGGGAAGTGACCCAGGTCACACCGCGCCTGTGACTCAGACCACAGTGCGGTGCCGGGCGATGCAGGTTTGCAGCACCTCGTCGTGCCCGCGCCGCCACCAGTGGCCGGTGGAGAAAATTTCCACCTCGCTGAAGCCCCCGAAGCCCTGGTCTTCCACCCAGCCGCGGATGCGCGGGATGTCGATCACGCCGTCGCCCATCATCCCGCGGTCGTTCAACAGGTCGGTGGTGGGCGTGAGCCAGTCGCATACATGGAAGGCCAGCAGGCGCTCGCGGCCCGCGCGTTCGATCTGCGCCCGCAACTTAGGGTCCCACCACACGTGGTACACGTCCACCGCCACGCCGAGCGCGCCGCTGCGCCCGGGGTCGAGCGCGTCGCACACGTCCAGGGCCTGCTCCAGGGTGTTGATGCAGGCGCGGTCGGCCGCGTACATGGGGTGCAGGGGCTCGATGGCCAGCGGCATGCCCTTGTCCTTCGCGTAGTGAAGCAGCTCGGCGATGCCCTCGCTCACCTGCTGGCGCGAGCGCGCGATGTCCTTGTGCGCGGCCTGGCCCGTCAGGGCGCCGGGCAGCGCGCCCACCACCAGCACCAGGCAGGGCGCGCCGAGCTCGCAGGCCTCGTCCACGGCGCGGCGGTTGTCGTCGCGCGCGGCGGCCAGGCCGGCCGCGTCCACGGCGGGGAACATGCCGCCCCGGCAGTAGCCCGAGAGCTTCAGGCCCAGGGCCTTCACCTGCGCGGAGACGGCCTTCAGGCCGGCGGCCGCGACCTGGTCGCGCCAGGGCGAGATGGCGGGAATGCCGTGGCGCGCCACGGCGTCCAGGATCTGCGGCAGCGGCAGGTCCTGGCCCTGGCTCTTGCGCACGGTGGCGGTGTTGATGGACAACCAGCGGTGGTCGGTGGAGAAGTCGCGCATCACTCGATCCCGTGCAAGGCCAGCAGGGTCTTCATGCGCCGCAGCGCCAGCTCGGGCTGTTCGAGCAGGTTCGCGGCGTCGGCCAGGCGGAACAGCTCGGCCAGGTGCGGCAGTGAGCGCGTGCTTTGCTGGCCGCCCACCATGCTGAAGTGGCTCTGGTGGCCGTTGAGCCAGGCCATGAAGACCACGCCCGTTTTGTAGAAGCGCGTGGGCGCCGCGAAGATGTGGCGCGACAGCGGCACCGTGGGGCCGAGGATGTCGTGGAACTGGCGGGTGTTGCCCTGCGCCAGTGCACCCAGCGCGGCGCTGGCGGCGGGCGCGATGGCGTCGAAGATGCCCAGCAGCGCGTCGCTCTTGCCGTGGGTGGGCTCGCTGCCCCAGCCGTCGCCCGCGATGAGTTCGGCGTAGTTGAAGTCGTCGCCCGTGTACATGCGAACGCCGGCCGGCAGGCGCCGGCGCATGGCGATCTCCTTGTCCTTGTCGAGCAGCGAGATCTTGATGCCGTCCACCTTGCCGGCGTGTGCGGCGATGATGCCGAGCGCCGTGTCCATCGCGGCGTCCAGGTCCCGGGTGCCCCAGTAGCCGCCGAGCGCGGGGTCGAACATGTCGCCCAGCCAGTGCAGCACCACGGGCTGCCGCGCCTGGCTCAGCACGCGGCCGTAGACGCGCTCGTAGTCGGCCGGTCCCTTGGCCACGCGCGCCAGCGCGCGGCTGGCCATCACGATGAGTCGGCCGCCGAGCTTCTCGATCGCGGCCATCTGTTCCTCGTAGCCGGCGATGACCTCGTCGACCGTCTTCACGTGCTCCAGCACTAGGTGGTCCGTGCCGCAGCCCGAGGCCACCAGCGCGCCGGGGTGGTCCTGGGCGGCGTCGAGCGAGCGGCGGATGAGTTCCAGCGAGGTCGGCCAGTCCAGGCCCATGCCGCGCTGCGCGGTGTCCATGGCCTCGGCCACGCCCAGGCCGAGCGACCACAGGCGCTGGCGGTAGGCGATGGTGGCGTCCCAGTCGATGGCGCATTGCAGCCAGGGGTCGATGGCCGCGCGCGGGTCGGCCACCACGTGCGCGGCCGAGTAGGCGATGCGGTTGAATGTCAGGCCCGGTGCGGGTTTCACCGGCGCGCTGCCGCGCAGGGTGTAGGCCTCGATCGCGCCCGAGGCGGTGGGCAGTTGAAGGGACAAGTTCATTGTTCGGATGCCGAGGCGACTCGCGTGAGTTGATCTGATCGGGAGACACCGCGGAACCGGCTTTGCCGGGCCGCAGGTGTCGCCCCCTGGAGGGGGTCGCGCGAAGCGCGGCGGGGGTGGTTCACTTCACTTCAGACCTTCAGCGCCGGCACGTCGATCCAGCGGCGCTCGCTCCAGCTCGCCAGCGCGGCCTCCACCAGCTGCACGCCCTTGGCGCCTTCGGGCAGGGTCCATTGGTAGGGCGCGTCCTCCACCACGTGGCGGATGAAGTGCTCCCACTGGATCTTGAAGCCGTTGTCGTAGACCTGGGTGTCGGGCACGTCCTGCCACTGCTCGGAGAAATTCATGGTGTTCTTCACGTCCGGATTCCACACCGGGCGCGGCGTGTTCACGCGGCTCTGCGCCTTGCAGCCGGTCAGCGTGGCGACGGCGGACCCGTGGGTGCCATCGACGTGGAAGGTCACCAGGTCGTCGCGGTTGACGCGCGTGGCCCAGCTCATGTTGAGCTGCGCGATCACGGGCTCGCCGTTGTGGCCGGTGAGCTCGGCGGTGGCGTAGGCCGCGTCGTCCGCGGTGCACTCGTAGGGCTGGCCGGCCTCGTCCCAGCGCTTGGGGATGTGCGTGGTGCCGATGCAGGACACCGCCTTCACCTCGCCGAACAGGTTGTCCAGCACGTAGCGCCAGTGGCACATCATGTCGAGGATCATGCCGCCGCCGTCTTCCTTGCGGTAGTTCCAGCTCGGGCGCTGGATGGGCTGCAGGTCGCCCTCGAACACCCAGTAGCCGAACTCCAGGCGCACGCTGAGCATGCGGCCGAAGAAGCCGGCGCGGCGCAGCATGTCGAGCTTGCGCAGGCCGGGCAGGAAGAGCTTGTCCTGAACGGCGCCGTGCTTGAGGCCCTGCTTCTTTCCGGCCTCCTGCGCCAGGCGCGCGATCTCCACCGCCTCGTTCAGGTTGGTGGCGATGGGTTTCTCGCAGTAGACGTGCTTGCCCGCGCGGATGGCCTTGGCCAGCAGCGTGGGGCGCATCTGGGTGGTGCCGGCGTCGAAGAACACCGTGTCGGCGGGGTTGGCCAGCGCGGCATCGAGGTCGGTGTCCCAGCGCGCGATGCCGTGCGCCTTGGCCAGGGCCTCGATCTTCTCGGCGTTGCGGCCGATGAGGATGGGGTCGGGCATCACGCGGTCGCCGTTGCTCAGGGCGACACCGCCCTGGGCGCGGATGGCGCAGATCGAACGGATGAGGTGCTGGTTCATGCCCATGCGCCCGGTCACGCCGTACATGATGAGGCCGAGTGTCTTGACTGCCATGTGAAGGTCCTTGCTGGTGCTGTCGTCGTGCGGGGGATTCAGTTGCCGACCTGCAGGCCGGCGGCCTTGACCAGGGCCGCGTTGGCCTTGATCTCGTCCTTGATGTAGGCGTCGAACTGCTCGGGCTTGAGCGTCCAGGCGTCGGCGCCGAGCTTGAGGAAGCGTTCCTTCACCTCGGGCGTGGCCAGGGCCTTCACCACCTCGTCGTGCAGGCGGTTGACGATGTCGCGCGGCGTCTTGGCCGGCGCCATCATCCCGATCCAGAAGTTGAACTCGGAGCCGGGCACGCCGGCCTCGGCGGTGGTGGGCACCTCGGGCAGGGCGCTGGCGCGGCGCGGCGAGCCCACGGCCAGGGCGAGCAGCTGGCCGTCCTTGATCTGGCCGATGACGGGCGCGATGGGCGAGAAGTAGTAGTCCACGCGGCCCGCGATCACCTCGGTCACGGCCTCGGCCGAGCCCTTGAAGGGGATGTTCACCGCGTCGATCTGCGCGGCCATCTTGAACTTTTCGGCGTTCAGGTGCGTGGCACTGCCCTGACCGGCCGAGGCGAAGTTCATCTTGCCGGGGTGGGCCTTGGCGTGGGCCACGAGCTGCGGCAGGGTCTTGAGGTTCTTGCCGGGCGCGATCACCAGCACGTTGGGCGTGGAGGAGATCGGCGTGACCCCGGCGAAATCGTTCGCGGTGTCGAAGGAGAGTTTCGCGAAGGTGGAGGGGCTCACCGTGTGCGATGACGAGTGGATCATGATGGTGTAGCCATCGGGCGCGGCCGTGGCCACCGCCGCCTGGCCGATGGTGCCGCTGGCGCCGCCGCGGTTGTCCACGATCACCGGCTGGCCCATGCTCTGGCTCATCTTGTCGGTGATGGCGCGGGCGATGATGTCCGTGGTGCTGCCGGCGGCGAACGGCACGATCACGCGGATCGCCTTGTTCGGGTAGCCGCCCTGCGCGGCGGCGGGCAGGCCCAGGGCCAGGGTGGACACGGCCAGGGCCGCGGCGAAGAGGGTTTTCATGGGTCTCCTTGGGGGTGATGGGGGAAGTCAGTCGATGGCTTTCAGGCTGCGCCACAGCGGCGCCGCCGCGCTGGCGAAGCCCGGCGTGTGCAGCGAGCGCAGGTCCAGCCGGCCCTCGCGCACCGCGAGGCGGGGCCGGCCGCCGCCGTTGTCGTAGAAGCCCGCGTGGGCGCTGGCGAAGGCCTGGGCCTCCTCGGCGGGCGCGCTGCCGAAGCCGTCCACGTAGTGGTGGCCGTTGCGCTCGATGTGGCGCACGCCCAGGCTGGCGGCGAGCAGCGTGTCCTGCTGCACCGCCAGGCCAGCCTGGCAGGTGAGGTCCTCGCCCGACAGCAGCAGGCGCGGGTCCTGCGCGATGCGCCGCGCGTTGCGCAGCGAACGGTAGATGCCCTTGCAGGCCTTGCTCGAGATGCCGCGGTAGCCCAGGGCCAGGCCCTCGTCGAGCGCGTGGGCGTGGTCGTCGGATTCGTCGAGGATCACGGGGACGTCGATGCCCAGCGGCGCGATGGGTTCGCGCAGCGCCACGGCGCGCGCCAGCGGCTGCTCCAGCAGCAGGGTGCGCCGCAGCAGATCGGCCAGCGCGGGCGTGGCGCGCAGCGCCTGCCAATAGGCGCCCAGGCTGGCGGCGTCGGCGAAGGTTTCGTTGCCGTCCAGCGTGACGCGGTGCTCGGGCGCGTGCGCGCGCAGCACGGCGGCGATGCGCGAGAGGCGGTCCACGTCGGCCTCGATGCGCCCGCTGAGCTTGAGCTTGAAGTGGTGCAGGCCCTGGCGGCGGATGGCGGCCTCCAGCGTGGCGGGCAGGCCGTCGCCGGGGTCGCTGCCGGGGTCGTCGTCGTTGAGGCGGTCGGCCAGGCCGACGGTGTGGCGCAGCACCACCGCGTCGGGGCGGGCGATCGTGAGGCCAGCGCTCCAGGGATCGCCCAGCGCGCCAGCGCGCAGGCCGTCCACCCACGACAGGCCGGCCGCGCGCAGGGCCGCGTCGGCCACGGCCTTGTCCAGCAGCGCGGCGCCGAACTGCGCGGCCAGGCGCGGCAGGCCGCGGGCCACCGACACGGCGATGGCCGATTCGCCACCCGACTGCGAGTGCGCGAAAGGCGTGAGCGGATCGCGCTGGGCCAGCAGCGCCTCGCGCGCGTTGCGCAGCGACTCGCGCAGCTGCTCGAAGTTCTGTTCGTGCGTGAGCGCGGGCGACTTGTCGAACCACTTGGGCACCATCAGCTCGGCGCCGGCGCCCTCCACGCGGCGGCCCTGGGCCTCGGCGTGCACGCGCACGAAGGCCTGCGGGCATTGCGTGACGGTGGCCGCGCCGAAGCGAAAGGGCAGGCGCAGCGTGACGTGTCGCTCGTACAGCTCGATGGCGTGCAGGCGCAGGTTCACGCCGTTCATGTCAGTTGGCTCCAAAGTTCGTGCACGTGACGCGCGCTGGCCTCGGCGCAGCCTGGGCCGTCGGGCATGTAGTCGAAGGGTTCCACCGCCACCCAGCCGGCGTAGCCGCTGTCCTTGAGCGCCTGCAGCACGGGGCGCTGGTCGGTGTCGCCCTGGCCGGGGCCGCGCCGGTTGTGGTCGTTGAGCTGCACGTGCGCGATGTGCCCGCTGGCCAGGAAGCGGCGCAGCACCTCGTGCACGGGCTCGTTCTCGCTGTGCGAGGCCGCGCTCACGTCGAGCATGGTGCGCAGCGCGGGCGAGCCGATGCGGTCCACCAGGTTGGCGGCCTCGGCCACGGTGTTGACCACCGGCGTCTCGAAGCGGCCCAGGGGTTCCACGCAGTAGGTGACGCCGGCCGCGGCGGCGTGCGGCGCGAGCTCGGCCAGCGCGGCCTCGAAGCGCGCGAGCGCGTCGGCCACGCTCTGCCCCGGGCCGGGCGAGCGCTGGCGCGGCGAGCCGTGCACCAGCACGCGCGCGCCGCAGGCGGCGGCCAGGTCGATCAGCTGGCGCAGCAGGTCCAGCGTGCGCCGGCGCTGCGCGGCGTCATCGCTCACCAGCGACAGGCCCTCGGGCCGCATCAGTAGCCAGTGCAGGCTGCTGATGGCCAGGCCCTGCTGTTGCGCCGTGTCGCGCCAGCGGCGCGCGTCGGCGGCGCGCAGCGTGGACGGGTCGTCGGCCAGGGTGAAGGGCGCGAGTTCCAGCGCCGCGTAGCCCCAGCGCGCGGCGGCCTCGCACTGCGCGGCCAGCGGCAGCGGGTGCAGCACCTCGTTGCACAGCGAGAGCTTCATGCCGGCGCGCGCCCCGTGCGGGAGGGGCGGACCAGGGACCACACCCGCCAGGCGATGGTGGCGAAGATCAATGCCGCCACGGCGGCGGCGATGGGCCGGGTGAAAAAGGGCGTGAGGTCGCCGTCGGAGAGGATCAGCGCGCGGCGCAGGTTCTTCTCCAGCAGGTCACCCAGCACGATGCCCAGCACCAGCGGCGCCATGGGGTAGCCATGGTGGCGCAAGGCGAAGCCGATCAGGCCGAAGGCCAGCATCACGTAGATGTCGAACAGCCGGCCCGCGATGGCGAAGCTGCCGACGGCGCAGAGCACGAAGATGATGGGCACGATCAGGTGCTGGGGCACGCGCAGCACCTGCACCAGGGCCTTGGTGAGCACCAGGCCGTAGATCAGGATGCCGATGGTGGCGAACAGCATCATGGCCACCACGTCGTACACGAACTGCGGGCTCTCCACCATGATCATGGGGCCTGGCTTGACGCCGTGGATGATCATCGCGGCCATCAGCACGGCGGCCGGCGCCGAGCCCGGAATGGCCAGCGTGAGCACCGGGATCATCGCGCCCGGCACGCAGGCGTTGTCGCCGGTCTCGGCGGCCATCAGGCCTTCCACCGAGCCCTTGCCGAATTTTTCTTTCTCCTGGCTGGCGCGCTTGGCGGCGGCGTAGGACGACCAGGCCGCCACGTCCTCTCCCACGCCGGGGACGATGCCCACGCCGGTGCCGATGAGGCCCGAGCGCAGGATGGTGCGCCAGTACTGGAAGACGTCGCGCAGCTTGGGAATGACGGTGTCGAAGGCGCTGATGGTCACCGGCGCCTGGCGCGCGCGCATGCTGGTGAGCAACTCGGCGAAGCCGAAGGCGCCGACCAGCGCGGGCACCAGCTGGATGCCACCCGCCAGGTCGCGCAGGCCCCAGGCGAAGCGCTCGTAGCCGTACTGCGGCTCTTGTCCGATGGTGGCCACGAACAGGCCCGCGATGCCGGCGATCCAGCCCTTGAGCGGGTCGTCGCCGGTGAGCGTGCCGGCGATGATGACGCCGAACAGCGCGAGCCAGAAGAACTCGTAGGCGCCGAACTTCAGCGCCAGGCCGCCCAGCACCGGCGTGAGCGTGGCGAGGAAGAACATGCCGATCAGCGTGCCCATCACCGAGCCGGTGGTGGCGATGCCCATGGCGCGCCCGGCCAGGCCCTGGCGGGCCAGGGTGTAGCCGTCCAGGCAGGACGCGGCCGAGGCCGGCGTGCCCGGGATGTTGAGCAGGATGGCCGAACGCGAGCCGCCGTAGATGGAGCCCACGTAGGTGCAGATCAGGATCAGCAGCGCCTGCGAGGGCGGCAGCTTGAGCGTGAGCGTGGTCATGAGCGCCAGCGCCATGGTGGCCGTGAGGCCGGGCAGGGCGCCCATGACCACGCCCACCAGCGAGGCCAGCAGGGCCAGGCCGATCGTCGAAGGCGAGGAGAAGTGGGCGATGGATTGGCCGAACAGGAGCAGACCGTCGAACATGGTGCGTGAAGCTCAGGGAAGGCGGACCAGGAAGATGGACTGGAACACCCAGGTGACCGCGGCCGAGGTGAGCGCGCCGGCCAGCAGCGCCACCGCCAGGCGGCGCGCGGCGCGCTGCTCGCTCGGCGCGTACAGCGCCACGAAGGCCGCGACGAAGGCCGCCGTGGCCAGCCAGAACGGCAGGCGCCCGATCAGCACCGCCGCGTAGGCCAGCGTCAGCGCCAGCGTGGCGGCGATGCGTCGGTTGATCAGCGGCGCGGGGCCGGCTTCAGGGGCGCCGCCCGTGCGGGCGGCCTGGCGCCGGCGCGTCCAGCCGCGCAGCATCAGCACCGCGCCCAGCAGCACCAGGGCGCTGCCCAGCAGGCCCGGCACGAAGCCCGGCATGGCGTAGAGCTGCGCGCCCATGGACTCGAAGCGCTCCATGCGCCAGGAGCCGATCAGGATCAGCAGGCCAAAGCCCACCCAGCCCGCCCCGCCCCGCAGATCGGAGCGGGCGGCGGTTCCACCCTCGGTCATGTGGGACCCCGCGGTGCGTCAGGGCTTGGGGATGCCCACGGTGTCGGGCGACACCTTGGCCTTGCCGGCGGCCTGCTGCGTCCAGGCATAGGCCTGGACCGCGGGGAACACGGCCTTCTGCGCTTCCTCGCCCGCCATCGGCGCGAACATGGCGCCGCGGGACTGCGCGTACTTCTTCAGCGCCTCGCTCTTGCTCATCTCGGTGGCCCACAGGCGGTTGAGCGTCTGCGCCACCTCGGGCGGCGCGGCCTTGGGCACGAAGACGCCGAAGTAGTTGATCGGGTCCTTGAAGCCCGGGATGAACTGCGACAGCGGCGGAATGGTGCCGAAGCCTTCGATTTCGATCGACTTGTCGCCCACCACCGCGAGCGGGCGGATCTTCTTGGCGCGGATCATGTCGGTCTGCTCGGCCGCGAGCTGCGTGGTCACCTGCGTCTCGCCCGAGGCGGCGGCCACCGCGGCCGGCGCGCCGCCGTCGTAGGTGACGTGCTTGTAGGTGACGCCGGCCGCGCGCGCCAGCGCCTCGATCGCCGAGTGGCCGCTGGAGTTCACGCCCGCCGTGGCCACCGAGACCGTGCCCGGGTTGGCCTTCATGGCCTTGAGCAGGTCGTCCATGGTCTTGTACGGCGTGTCCGCGTTGACCCCGACCACCGCGATGTGCGCCACATTGAGGTACAGGTTCCAGTCGGCGATGGAGGTATCCAGCATGCCCAGCACCTTGTAGGTGCCCAGGTCCTTGGCGCCGCCGGCCGTCCAGGTGTAGCCGTCGGCCGGCGCGGCCAGCGCGTTCTTGGTGCCCACCGAGCCCGAGGCGCCTGGCTGGTTCAGGATGACGATCTTCTGGCCCAGGTGCTTCTCCAACTCGGCCGCGGTCACGCGCGTGACCTGGTCGGTGGAGCCGCCGGGCGCCCAGGGCACGATCAGCGTGATCGGGCGGTCGGGCTTCCATTGGGCGAAGGCGCCGGCGGCGGCGGCGGCGAGCAGGGAGGCGGCGAGCAACTGGCGCAGAGGCCGGGCGGTGGTCATGCGATGTCTCCTGGGGGTTAATTCACCGAACGGTTAATGCTAGGAACCGCTCCCCCCGCCGTCAAGGCGCCCGCCGGCTCAGCCTCTCAGGACATACCCTAGGATCACGTCGCACATGTGCGAGAGCCGTTCGTTGAGGGCCTTGGGGGCCATCAGGTCGCGCCCGAAGATGGCCGACAGCGTGTGGTTGTTCGACAGGTAGAAGTACGCCAGCCCGGCGATCGACACGTAGAGCTGCACTGGGTCGATGCCGCCGCGAAAGCTGCCCTCGGCCTGGCCGCGCTCGATGATGTCCTGCAGCATGAGGACCAGCGGCGAGTTCAGTTCGCGCGCCCGTTCGGACTGCGCCAGGTGCCGCGCCTTGTGCAGGTTGGCGCTGTTGAGCAGGGTGAGGAACTCGGGGTGCTCGAGGTAGTAGTGCCAGGTGAACTCCACCAGGCGGCGCAGCGCGGTTTCGGGCTTGAGGTGCAGCAGGTTGAGCTTGTGCTCTTCTTCGCGGATGTGGTGGTAGGTCTGCTCCAGCACCGCCTGGAACAGCCGCTCCTTGTCTGCGAAGTAGTAGTAGATGAGCCGCTTGTTCAGGCCCGCGCGCTCGGCGATGCGGTCCATGCGCGCGCCGCCCAGCCCGTGTTCGGAGAACTCGTCGCGCGCGGCCTTGAGGATGGTGGCCTGCGATCGGTCGGCGTCGCGCAGGCGCTCTTCGGGGGCCACGGGGGAGGGCTTGTTCACGCGCTTTAATTCTCTATTGAGTTAATTAAGTCCAGTATCGCAGATCGGATTCTGCGGGACGGCGCGGGCGCAAAAGAAAACGGCCCCGCAGGGCCGTTGTCGTGGAGGCGTTGGCCGCTCAGTGGGCGGTCACGGCGGGCTGGCCCGACTGCACCAGCTTGTCGCCGGCCACGGCGCGCAGGCCGGCGGTGCGGATCTGCTCGACCTGGGCGGGCGTGGCCACCGGCAGGATCTCGCCGCTGGCGATCAGGCCCAGGCGGCGGGCTTCGATGGTCTCGGCGCGGACCTGCGCACGGCTCAGGCCGCTGTCGGCCACGGTTTCCTGCACGGGGACGATCTCGCCACGGGCGACCAGGCCGGCCCGGTTGGCTTGCACGGCCTGGGCCTGCACTTCGGCGCGGCTCAGTGTGGATTGGAAGTTGAAGACTTCGTTGCCTTCGATGGGGCCTTCGGCGAAGGCGGCACCGGCGCCCAGGGCAAGGGCGATGGAGAGGGCGAGGTTTTGAGCGGTTTTCATGGCAATTCCTTGAAGATGGGTGGTTGTTGGTGGTGTTTGTCTGTCAATGCCGTTTTCTGTCTGGCATGGGTGTACTTTAGGGTTTTCCCTTAATTGAAAAAACCACCCCGGGGGCAACGCAGCGTTTCTGTTTCCGCAACGGTGGGGGCCGGCGCCCGCCCCTTGACGCCCGTCAAGCCCCCGTCGCCGCGCCCGGCCTACAGTGCGCGCATGGTCCCGCCACCCGCCCGCGTGCTCATCGTCCAGGGCCACCCCGAGCCCGGGACCTCCCATCTCTGCCATGCGCTCGCGGACGCCTACGCCGCGGGCGCGCGCTCGGCCGGCCACGCGGTGCGGCAGATCCGCGTGGCGGACCTGGACTTCCCCTTGCTGCGCAGCCCGGGCGAATGGGAGCGCGGCGCCGTGCCGGCCGCGCTGGCGCCGGCGCAGGAAGACATCCGCTGGGCGACGCACCTCGTGCTGGTGTACCCGCTCTGGCTGGGCGGCATGCCGGCCTTGCTCAAGGGCTTTCTCGAACAGGTGGCGCGGCCCGGCTTCGCGTTCCGCTACGACGCGACCAGCGCGCTCGGCACGCGCCGGGGCCTGGGCGGGCGCTCGGCGCGCGTCGTGGTGACCATGGGCATGCCCGCGCTGGCCTACCGCTGGTTCTACCGCGCCCACAGCCTCAAGGCGCTCAAGCGCAACATCCTGGGGTTCGTGGGTTTCGCGCCGGTGCGCGACACGGTGGTGGGCGGGGTGGGGCGGTTCGGCGCGCGGGACGTGGCGCGCTGGCAGGCCCGCTTGCGGGCGCTGGGCGAGCGCGCCCGCTGACGTGGGCCGGTACCCCGCGCGCTCAGCGCGCGAGGTAACCGCCGTCCACGGGGTAGTAGGCGCCCGTGACGAAGGACGCCGCCGGGCCGCTGAGCCAGAGCACCAGCTCGGCCACCTCCTCGGGCCGGCCCAGGCGCCCGATGGGGTGCAGCGCCACGAGCTGCGCGGCCGAGGCCGGGTCGTCTTCCAGGCGCGCGATCATGGGGGTGTGGATGAAGCCCGGGCCGACCGCGTTGAGCCGTATGCCCTGCGCGCCGTACTCCAGCGCGGCCGCCTGCGTGAGCCCCACCACGCCGTGCTTGGCCGCGGTGTAGGCGGGCGCGTTGGCGAAGCCCACCGCGCCCAGGATGGAGGCGATGTTGACGATGGCGCCACCGCCGCCCTTGAGCATGGCCGGGATCTGGGCGCGCAGGCCGAGGAACACGCCCGAGAGGTTGATGCCGATCACGCGGTCCCAGGCCTCCAGCGGGTAGTCGGCGGTGGGCGCCAGCTCCCCGCCGATGCCCGCGTTGTTGCAGGCGATGTCGAGGCGGCCGAATTGTTTGAGGCAGCGCTGCACCAAGCGCTCGTGGTCGCGGGGCTTGGTGACGTCGGCGGCGACGAAGAGGGCCTGGCCCCCGCGCTCGCGCACCTGCGCCACCGTGGCCTGGCCGCCGTCGGCGTCGGTGTCCGACACCACCACGCGAGCGCCCTCGCGCGCATAGGCCAGGGCGATGGCGCGGCCGATGCCCGAGGCGGCGCCGGTCACCAGGGCGGTCGTGTCCTTCAGCATGGCCGCCTCAGCCCATCGCCGCGCTCAGGCGAGCGGCCGTGTGTCCGGGGCGCAGCCGCTCGCCCATGTCGAGCAGGCGCGTGGTGCCGCTGCCCGTTTCCACTTCGCGCGCGGTCAGCGCCAGCGTCGCCACCGGCGGCTTGCCGGTGAGCCGCTGGACCTCGGCGAAAGCGTTGGAGGCGCCGGCCGAGCCCATGGTCACGACCACGGCCACGCGGCGCAGTCGGTGTGCGTGCAGGAAGCTGCGCATCGGCCCCGCCAGGCGGTACATCCAGATGGGCGCGACCAGCACCACGGTGCGGAAGTCCTCGGGCCGTGGCCCCGCGTAGCGGATGCGCGGCCGGCGGCTCAGCAGGGAGTCGAGCACGCAGCGCCAGGTGCCGCTGGCGCCGGCGCGCCGGTGCAGGTCTTCCACCTGGCCCAGCGGCCAGCCGTGGTGCGAGGCGAGCAGCTGCGCCGCGCGGCGCGACACGCCGGTGTACGAATAGTGGACGACGAGAATGCTGTCCATGTTGACCCGGCCTCAGTGCGTGGCCGCCGTGCCGAAGTAGGGGTACACCGGGCGCTGGCCCTGGGGCGGCAAAGGTGCCTGGCGGTCCTGGTGTTCGTGGGCGAGACCCTTGCGCAGCGCGCCGGCGAGCAGCCGCAGTTCCTCGGCCACGGCGGCGAACAGGTCGTCGATGGAGAGCACGCCGACCACGCCGCCGTCCTCCTCGACCACCAGCAGCCGGCGCACACCGGCCTGCTCCATGGCGCTGGCCGCTTCGTGCACGTCGGCCGTGCCGCGCACCGCGAGCGGCGGCGACTTGGCCAGGTGGCCGATGCGCAGATCGACGCCGGCCGCGCTGGAGCGCGCCAGGGCGTCGATCACGATGTCGCGGTCGGTCACCACGCCCACCACCTGGGGCGGGTTCTCGCCGGTGACCACGAGCAAGGCGCCGACGTGTTCGTCGAACATCCGGTGGGCGGCTTCGTTGAGGGGGGCGTCGGCGTCGATGGCCACGGCGGCGCGTTGGCAAAGGCTGGCGATGTTCATGGGCTTCTCCGGTGGGGTCCTGTGGGGGCCGCGGGGCGCGGCAACGGGACCCATCTTGGAGCGCCGGGCCAGCGGCAGGATGATGCGGATCAAGTCGCGCGCGTGCGGCGCCGCCGTCGGTCCGCCGGGGCCGTGGGCGCGGGCTAGATGTTGAGTCTCAGGAGGTTGTTCATGCCCGGGATGCGGGTCATGGGCGGCTGATGGTGCAGAGCGGAGTGTGGCCGCAGCCAGTTGTAGTGGTCAATGAAGGGCTGCAGGGCGGCGTGGCGCTGGGC
>NZ_MIYM01000013.1:0-74908 GCF_001777155.1 Hydrogenophaga sp. PML113
CGCCGCCGAACTTGCTCGCCAGCACCGTCGTGATCGCCGCCGTCAGCGTCGTCTTGCCGTGGTCCACGTGCCCGATCGTGCCAACGTTCACGTGCGGCTTGGTCCGCTCGAATTTTTCCTTAGCCATGTCGATTCCTTAAAAAGAACAAAGCCCGTGTGAGGGTTTAAGGTCTGCACGCCACTGCTGGATCGTCCCGCACGGGCACAGGACGGCGTGGCGTCGCAGACCGACTGGATCGGCGGGAGGGCGCGCGAAGCACCCACCCCGTCGAACCGACTTACCTTTACTTCGCGCGCGCGGCCACGATGGCCTCGGACACGTTGCGCGGCGCTTCCGAGTAGTGCTTGAACTCCATCGTGTACGTGGCACGACCCTGCGACATCGAGCGCAGCGTGGTGGAGTAGCCGAACATTTCGGACAGCGGCACCTCGGCCTTGATGGCCTTGCCGCCACCGACCATGTCCTCCATGCCCTGCACCATGCCGCGACGCGACGACAGGTCGCCCATCACGTTGCCGGCGTAGTCCTCGGGCGTCTCGACTTCCACGGCCATCATCGGCTCGAGGATGACCGGGTTGGCCTTCTTGCAGCCTTCCTTGAAGCCGAAGATGGCGGCCATCTTGAAAGCCTGCTCGGACGAGTCCACGTCGTGGTACGAACCGAAATGCAGCGTGACCTTGACGTCCACCACCGGGAAGCCCGCCAGCACGCCGGTGTTGAGGGCTTCGATCACGCCCTTTTCCACCGCCGGGATGTACTCGCGCGGCACCACGCCGCCCTTGATGGCGTCCACGAACTCGAAGCCCTTGCCGGCCTCGTTGGGTTCGATCTTGAACACCACGTGACCGTACTGGCCCTTGCCGCCGGACTGGCGCACGAACTTGCCTTCGGCCTCGTCCACGCTCTTGCGGATGGTCTCGCGGTAGGCCACCTGGGGTTTGCCCACGTTGGCTTCCACGCCGAATTCACGCTTCATGCGGTCGACGATGATCTCCAGGTGCAGCTCGCCCATGCCGGAGATGATGGTCTGGCCCGATTCCTCGTCGGTCTTGACGCGGAACGAGGGGTCTTCCGAGGCCAGGCGCTGCAGCGCGATGCCCATCTTTTCCTGGTCGGCCTTGGTCTTGGGTTCCACGGCCTGCGCAATCACGGGCTCGGGGAAGACCATGCGCTCCAGGGTGATGACGGCATCGGGGTCGCACAGCGTCTCGCCCGTGGTCACTTCCTTCAGGCCCACACAGGCGGCGATGTCGCCGGCGCGGATTTCTTCCACTTCCTGGCGGTTGTTGGCGTGCATCTGCACGATACGGCCGATGCGCTCCTTCTTGCCCTTGACCGGGTTGAAGACGGTGTCGCCTTTCTTCAGCACGCCCGAATAGACGCGCACGAAGGTGAGCTGGCCGACGTAGGGGTCGGTCATGAGCTTGAACGCCAGCGCGGACAGCTTCTCGCCGTCGTCGGCCTGGCGGGTCGCGGGCTCTTCCTTCTCGTCGGTACCTGCCACCGGGGGGATGTCCACCGGCGAAGGCAGGAAGTCGATCACGGCGTCGAGCATGCGCTGCACGCCCTTGTTCTTGAAGGCCGTGCCGCACAGCATGGGCTGGATCTCGGTCGAGATGGTGCGCGTGCGCAGGCCCAGCTTGATCTCTTCCTCGGAGAGGTCACCCTCCTCGAGGTACTTGTTCATGAGGTCTTCGCTGGCTTCGGCCGCGGCCTCGACCATCTTCTCGCGCCACTCCTTGGCGGTCTCGACGAGCTCGGCCGGGATGTCGTGGTATTCGAACTTCATGCCCTGCGAAGCCTCGTCCCAGATGATGGCTTTCATCTTGAGCAGGTCGACCACGCCCTTGAAGTTGTCCTCGGCACCGATCGGAATGACGACCGGCACGGGGTTGGCCTTCAGGCGCAGGCGCATCTGGTCATAGACCTTGAAGAAGTTCGCGCCGGTGCGGTCCATCTTGTTGACGAACGCCAGACGCGGCACCTTGTACTTGTTGGCCTGGCGCCAGACGGTTTCCGACTGGGGCTGCACACCACCCACCGCGCAGTACACCATGCACGCGCCGTCGAGCACGCGCATGGAACGCTCCACCTCGATGGTGAAGTCAACGTGGCCGGGGGTGTCGATGATGTTGAAGCGGTGCTCCGGGTAGGACAGGTCCATGCCCTTCCAGAAGCAGGTGGTGGCAGCGGACGTGATCGTGATGCCGCGCTCCTGTTCCTGCTCCATCCAGTCCATGGTGGCGGCGCCGTCGTGCACTTCACCGATCTTGTGGTTCACGCCGGTATAGAACAGGATGCGCTCGGTCGTCGTGGTCTTGCCTGCGTCGATGTGCGCGGAAATGCCGATGTTGCGGTAACGCTCAAGGGGCGTGGTGCGGGCCATGGAAATACTCCGGAATGGTTCGAGCCCGCCACCCCTGTAAGGGGCCCGCGGGCTCTCGGGTCAGGTTGATCGGAAAGATAAGGTCCGAATCAGAAGCGGAAATGGCTGAAGGCCTTGTTGGCTTCGGCCATGCGGTGCACTTCGTCGCGGCGCTTCATCGCGCCGCCACGGCCTTCGGTGGCCTCGATCAGCTCGTTGGCCAGGCGCAGGGCCATGGATTTTTCGCTGCGCTTCTTGGCCGCCTCCTTGATCCAGCGCATCGACAGCGCCAGACGGCGCACCGGGCGCACTTCAACGGGCACCTGGTAGTTGGCGCCACCCACACGGCGGCTCTTCACCTCCACCATGGGCTTGACGTTGTTGATGGCCGTCGAGAAGATTTCGAGCGGGTCCTTGCCCGACTTCTTCTCGATCTGCTCAAACGCACCGTAGATGATGCGCTCGGCCACGGCCTTCTTGCCGCCTTGCATGATCACGTTCATGAACTTGGCGACTTCGACGTTGCCGAACTTCGGGTCCGGCAGGATTTCACGTTTAGGGACTTCGCGACGACGTGGCATGTTTCACCTCTTGCTTCAGTTGATGTCCGGACGTCCTTCTTGATCCAGACACCCCGCAGACCCATCAGGAGCCTGCACTTACTCGGCCTTTGTTCAAGGCCACTACGCCGTTCCGGCTCGTCAAAACCGGGCGGCACCGAATGAGACCGATCAGGCCTTCTTGGGGCGCTTGGCGCCGTACTTGGAGCGGGCCTGCTTGCGGTCTTTCACGCCCTGCAGGTCCAGCGAGCCACGCACGATGTGGTAGCGCACACCGGGAAGGTCTTTCACACGGCCGCCGCGAACCAGCACCACGCTGTGTTCCTGGAGGTTGTGGCCTTCACCGCCGATGTAGGAGATGACCTCGAAGCCGTTGGTCAGGCGGACCTTGGCAACTTTGCGAAGCGCCGAGTTCGGCTTCTTCGGGGTCGTGGTGTACACACGGGTGCACACGCCGCGGCGTTGCGGCGAGTTTTCCATGGCCGGGCTCTTGGATTTGGTCTTTTCGACCTCCCGGCCGTGGCGCACGAGTTGGTTGATGGTTGGCATTGAAAACGTCCCTAAACGTTTGAAAACGACAAAGCCTTTCGGAAAATTCCGAAAAGCCTACTAGTGTAGCACTGGCGCGTCAGCCGCGCCAAGCCGCCCCCCCGCCCCCGGGGAACGGGTCACTGGATCCAGAGGCGGATCGCGTCCCAGGCGCGGCCGAAAATGCCCGCCTCCTCCACGGTCTCCAGCACCGTCAGTGGCACCTCCACGACGGGCTGACCCGCGGCGGTGGTCACGCGCAGCGTGCCGAGCGGCTGCCCTTTCTGCAGGGGCGCGACGAGGGGATCCGGGCGAACCACCGTCGATTTCAGGCCAGCGCCCTGGCCGGCCGGCACCGACACCACCACGCCTTCGGCGCGGCCGAGTTTGGCGGTGTCGGCCTTGCCCTTCCAGATGCGCGGCTCGGCCGCCGGCTGGTTGGCCGCCAGCAGGCGCACGGTATCGAACGCGGTGTACCCCCAGTTGAGCAGCTTCTGCGACTCGGCGGCCCGCGCGTTCTCGCTCGACGCGCCCAGCATCACCGACACCAGGCGGCGCTGGCCAGCCGGCCCATCGCCCAGGCCAGGCACCGGCCGGCGCGCGGTGGCCACCAGACAGTAGCCCGCCGCGTCGGTGTGACCGGTTTTCAGCCCGTCGACGGTCGGATCCCGGAACAGCAGCAGGTTGCGGTTCGTGTCGTTGGTGGCGGGCGTGCCCGGGTAGCGATAGCGCTGGATGGAGTAGTAGCCGACGTATTGGGGGAAGTCGTTCATCAGCCGCGTGGCCAGCGTGGCCAGGTCGCGCGCCGTGGTGGTGTGGCCCGGGGCCGTCAGGCCCTCGACGTTGCGGTAGCTGGTGGCCGTCATGCCCAGCGCCTTGGCCTGCTGGTTCATGAGTTCCACGAAGCGCTCGACGGAGCCCGCCACGCCCTCGGCCAGCGCCACGGTGGCGTCGTTGCCCGACTGCACGATCATGCCCTTGATCAGGTCTTCGACCGGCACCTGCATGCGCGGCTCGATGAACATGCGCGAGCCCGGCATCTTCCAGGCGCGCTCGCTCACGCCGAAGGTCTGCGTGAGCGTGATCTTGCCGGCGCGCAGCGCGTCGAACACCAGGTAGGCCGACATGAGCTTGGTGAGCGAGGCCGGCTCCACCGGCGCGTCGGGCTCCTTGCTGGCCAACACCTGGCCGGTGGTCACGTCCAGCAGCAAATAGGAACGCGCCGCGATCTCGGGGGGTTGCGGCATCTGCGCCCAGGCAGGCGCCAGCGCGGCCAGCGACAGCGCCAGGCCGGCGATCAGGGAACGGAAACGGGTCATCAACGCAAAGTCCTCAAAAAAATCGGCGCCACTGCGGCTCAAGGCCGCCAATGGCGCCACACCAGCTCGCGCAGCAGGGGCAGCTGGCCATGGAAGAAGTGGCCGCCGCCCGGCACCACCACCACGGGCAGGGACTGCGGACGAGCCCAGTCCATGACCGCGCTCAGCGGCACCGTGTCGTCAAGCTCGCCGTGAACGACCAGCGTTCGGGCCTGAAGTTCCTGCGGAACCGGCGCCACTTGAAATCGGCTGGCGGCGGTACCGACCAGGACCAACTCGCGGACGTCGCGCACGGGATGCAGGCGCTGCAGGGCCTGGCTGGTGACGTAGGAGCCGAAGGAGAAGCCGGCCAGGGCCAGGGGCCCGGAGGGCGCCTCCGACTGCACCACGGCCATCAGGTCGTCGGTCTCGCCGCGCCCCTCGTCGTACTGTCCGCCGGAGCGCCCCACGCCGCGGAAGTTGAAACGCACCGCCACCATGCCCGCCAGCACGGCCGCGCGCGCCAGGGTTTGCACCACCTTGTTGGTGAGCGTGCCACCGTGCAAGGGATGCGGATGGGCAATGACGGCCGTGGCGCGGGCCACGCCCTCGGGCCGGTCAATGGCGAGCTCGATGGCGCCGGCCGGACCGTCGATCAGACGCGATTCGGTTTGCGCGTTCACCTCAGCGGCCCACGTCGGGAGGCGTCAGCAGCCGCTCGACCACGACGCCATCGCGCAGATGCGACTCGACGATTTCATCGATGTCCGCTTGATCGACATAGCTGTACCAGACGGCCTCCGGGTACACCACTGCGATCGGGCCACCCGCGCAACGGTCAAGACAGCCCGCGCGGTTGACGCGCACGCCGCCCGGCCCGAGCAGGCCGAGGGCCTTGGCGCGCGACTTGCAACGGGCAAAAGCGTCTTCGGCCTTGTGGTCGGCGCAGCAGGCTTCGCCACCTTCGCGCTGATTGAGGCAGAAAAAAATGTGCCGCTGATAGTAGGAAGCGGGAGGGGTAGCGGTGCCATCGGCCATGACGCGATTCTAGGCCGCTGCCTCCTGGTGTCCTGGCGGACGCGCCACGGCGCGCAACCCGAACAGAATGGCAGCGAAAGGCCACAGCCACCCCAACCACTGCGACAGGCCGTGAAAGCGGATGAAACGCCCTTGCTCCCAGACCTCGAGCGACTGCACCATGTAGGGCACCTCGGGTGCGCGATTGAGCAGCGAGAGCGCCACGGCCAGGCACAGCAGCATCAGGGCGTGGCACATCCGCCGGGGAAGGGGCAGGCAGGCCAACCCCACCACCAAGGCCGCGAGCATGCCGACCACCGCCACAGGACTGAGCCAGGCCCAGGCATGGTCCGGCCCGTGCGTCAGCGCCGACGACAGCCCCGCGACCAGCGTGGCGCCGCCAAAGAACAGCGGCAGGAACAGCACCCGCCGCCACCCGCCCTTCATGTCGCCGAAGGCCATAAGCAGCGGCGCCAGCAGGCTCAGCGCCACACAGAATGCCTGCGTCAGCAGACTCAACGGCACCACCGGCTCCGCACGCGTCGGCAACCACGCAAGGAACGGGGTGTCGCCGAGCCAGTCGGCCAGCGCCAGCATCAGGCGATCGGCCACCTGCCCCAACCCAAAGGGCACCGCAGCCGGGTACAGCAGGGCCAGCGGCCACAGCGCCAGCAGCACGAGCCCGCCGTGCGCTCCGGGCGCGAACCAACCGTCGCGAAAGCGGCCCCAGCGCGCCAGCACGCCCCAGCGGTCCAGCAGGACCATGAGACCGGCGCCCAGCGCGCCCCCGGTCGAATTCAGGCCGAAGTCCACGTTGGAGGGAACGCGCCCCGGCAAGAAGGTCTGCAGGCTCTCGACGAGGCCCGACAGAACCACGGCACCGCCGGCCCCCCACCAGAATGCCCCGCGGCGCCAGCCCAGCCGAAGGGCGGCCCCCACCATCAAGGCGCCCAGCGGCACGTAGCCCACGAAGTTGGTCCAGAGGTCGAAACCCGTCCAGTACTGCGGCCACGGCGCCCACAACCAGGACCACGGCTCCACGCCCTGGACGCGCCAGCCCGTGAAGGGGTAAAGACTGGCATAAGCGATCAGGCCCGCGTACAGCACGGCCAAAGGCCAGGCCGACGTCCGAGAGCCCGTGACCATGGCGCCGGCGCTCAAAAGGGCTTGACCACCACCAGCACCACCGCTGCCACCAGCAGCAGCACCGGCGCCTCGTTGAACCAGCGGAACCAGACATGGCCGTGCCGCGACGCCCCGCGCTCAAAGCGCCGCAACAAGACGCCGCAGGCGTGGTGGTAGCCCAGCACCAGCACCACCACGAACAGCTTGGCATGCATCCAGCCATTGCCCGGCCCCCGCCCGATGCCATACCCCAGCCACAACCACAGCCCCAGCGCCAGCGCCGGCACCGCCAGCAGGGTGGTGAACCGCAGCAGCTTGCGAGCCATGAGCAGCAGGCGCGCCCGCTCGGCCACGCTTTCGGGCGGCACCATGGCCAGGTTCACAAAGACGCGCGGGAGGTAGAACAGGCCAGCAAACCAGCTGGCCACGAACACGATGTGAAAGGCTTTGACCCAGAGCATCCGGGCAGTGTAGTTCGCGCGATCCAACACCCTCTCAGCAGGCGAATGGACAAAAAAAACCCGGCCAGGGGCCGGGTTGGGAAGCCTTTTTGCTGTCACACACTAAGGCACCCGCTCAGGGAGGAAAAGCGGGAGGCACCTCTCGGCACCCGCCTCAATTTTACTTCAGAATCTTTGAATCTCCAACTTCACCCCTGTCAAATTTGACAGTCCATGCAACGGAGACATGATCCGACCGGTCGGTCGCACGCCGGTACAACGGTACCACCGATGCAGCGGCCGACGGCCGCGGGCAAGAAGGGAAATGCAAGGGCCCGCTGGGCGGCTCAGGCCGCCAGGGTCCGCAGTTGCTTGATCGCGGCGTCGAAGCCCGACAACTCGTGTGTGGGCTGCCGCAAAAAGGCGTTGATGGCCTCGCGGCGTTCGATCGCCACATCGGCCACCCGATCGGCGCCCTTCTTGTACTCGCCGACCTTCAGCAACAGCTCGATCTCGTCGTACTTCGCCAGCAGCTCGCGCACCCGGCCGGCCGCGGCCTTGTGCTGCGGGGACACCAGGGCGCCCATCACGCGCGAAGCCGAGGCCAGGACGTCGATGGCTGGGTAGTGGTTGGCCG
The DNA here is from genome assembly GCF_001777155.1 of Hydrogenophaga sp. PML113. NCBI lineage: Bacteria > Pseudomonadati > Pseudomonadota > Betaproteobacteria > Burkholderiales > Comamonadaceae > Hydrogenophaga > Hydrogenophaga sp. PML113. Next base: position 7,972 of record NZ_MIYM01000013.1, read on the forward strand.
CCGCCAGTTTGCGCGACAGCACGATGTGCCCATCGAGAATGGACCGGGTCTCGTCGGCCACTGGTTCGGTCATGTCGTCGCCCTCCACCAGCACGGTGTACATCGACTTCGTGGTGGTGCCGTCGCTGGTGAAGGAACTCGCGCGGCGCGCGCCCCACGTGATCCTGCGCATCGTCGGCCCCAACCCCACGCGCTTCGGCGAGATCTTCAGCAGCGGCGAAGTGGACGTGTCCATCACCTACTTCCCCAATCCCCCCGCCAGCCTTCGCGTGCGCCCGCTGTTCCGCGACCGCCTCGTGGGCGTGGCCCGGCGCGGCCATCCGCTGCTGTCCGGCGCCATGGACCTGCGACGCTTCTGCGACCAGGGCCACGTGATCGTCGAGCCCGGCCAGGCCACCATGTACAACGCGCAGATCGAGCAGGCGCTCGAGCGCGCGGGCCACCCCCGGCGCACGGTGATGTCAAAGCCCACCTTCCTGGGCATTCCCTTCATCATCGAGCAGACCGACCTGATCGCCACCGTGCCCGAGAAGGTCGCCAAGGGGTTCACCCAGTTCACCGACATCGAGATCTTCGAGCCGCCGCTGGACCTGGAGCCGTTCGGGGTCGTGCTGCTGTGGCACGACCGCACACACAACAACCCCCTGCAACGCTGGTTCCGCGAACTGGTGATCGAGCTCTTCCAGGACCCCGAGCACCCCTGATCGCCCCCGTCCCGCGCAGCGGCGACAATGGCGCGGCGGATACTCCCTCCCATGCCCGCCCACCCGCCCACCCCCATCGACGCGACGCGCTGCCCCTTGTGCGGCGGCGACAACCGCTGCGCGGTGGAGATCGAGAAGGCCACCGGCGAGCCGCAGCCACCGTGCTGGTGCGTGAGCGAAACCTTCAGCCCCGAGCTGCTCGCCCGCATCCCCGAGGCGGCGCGCCGCCAGGCCTGCGTCTGTCAGGCCTGCGTGCGCCAGGCGCTGGCACCCCGCCCATGAGCGAACCGCCCGCACCACCGCCCTCGCCCCACGGGCTGCCCGCGCTGCGCGAACGCTACGGACCGCGCTACCGCTGGCTGCTGCTGCTCGCCGTCATGGTGGGCACCATGGCGTCCATCATGTCGTCCACCGTGGTCAACGTGGCCATCCCCGACATGAGCCAGCACTTCACGCTGGGCCAGGAGCGCGCGCAATGGGTCAGCTCGGGCTTCATGGCGGCGATGACCGTGTCCATGCTCACCACGCCCTGGCTGCTGGCGCGTTATGGCTACCGCGCCACCTATTCGGGCTGCATGTGGCTGCTGCTGGTGGGCGGCATGGCCGGCGGCCTGGCCAACCACTACCCGCTGGTGCTGGCCGCGCGCGTGGCCGAGGGCCTGGCGGCGGGCGTGGTGCAGCCCATCCCGGCCATCATCATCCTGCGCGCCTTCGACTCGACCGAGCAGGGCCGCGCCAGCGGCGTCTTCGGCATGGGCGTGGTGCTGGCGCCGGCGCTGGGGCCCAGCATCGGCGGCGTCCTGGTGGACTGGTTCGGCTGGCGCTCCATCTTCTTCATGGTGGTGCCGTTCTGCATCGCCTCGCTGTGGATGGCGCGCAAGCTCATCCCCACCTCCGCGCCTGGCGGCCAGGCCGCCAACCGCGCGGGCGCCGCGCTCGACTGGCGCGGCCTGCTGCTGGCCGCCGCGGGCACCTTGTGCCTGCTCAATGGCCTGGTGGAACTGCAGGGCGGCACGCCGCTCACCGCGGCCACGCTGCTGCTGGCGGCCGGCGCCTTGCTGCTGGTCTTCGTCTGGCTGGCGCGGCGCATGCTGCAGGCGCACCGCCACGCGCACGGGCCCGAGCCGCTGATGAACCTGAGCCTGTTCGCCGACCGCCGCTTCGCCATGGGCAGCCTGGTGGCCTTCATCTACGGCGTGGCGCTGTTCGGCTCCACCTACCTGCTGCCGGTGTACATGCTGATGGGCCTGCAGCTCTCGCCTTCCGTGGTGGGCACGGTGCTGCTGCCTTCGGGCCTGGTGCTGGCGGTGACGATCGCCAGCGTCGGCCGCCTGGCCGACCGCCAGCCCACGCACCGCCTGGTGTGCATCGGCCTGGTGCTGCTGGCGGCCTCGTTCGCGCTGATGGTCACGATCCGGCTGGAGCACGCGGCGCGCATCATCCCGCTGCTGGTGCTCTGGGCCATCGTCGGGCGCATCGGGCTGGGCTTCATCCTGCCCTCGCTCAACATCGGCGCCATGCGCGGGCTGGGCCACGCCCACATCCCGCAGGGCGCCAGCGTCATCAACTTCCTGCGCATGCTGGGGGGCGCGGCGGGCGTGAGCCTGTGCGGCATCTTCCTGGAGTGGCGGCTGGCCGCGCACGGCGCGCCGCTCGACGCCTCACCCACCACGCCGGCGCGCCTCGCGGCCTTCGACGAAACCTTCCTCATGCTCGCGGCCATCTGCGCGCTGGCCCTGCTGGCCGCCGCCCGGCTGAAGCCCCCGGGCCCCGCCGAACCACCATCGCCGCCCGAACGGCATACTGCCCGGGGATAGGCCGCCAGCGAAAGGGCAGAATCCGCGCCATGTGCCAACTGCTGGGACTCAACTGCGCCACGCCCACCGACGCGTCGTTCAGCTTCACGGGCTTCTGCGACCGCGGCGGCAAGACCGACCACCACGCCGACGGCTGGGGCATCGCCTTCTTCGAGGGCAAGGGCCTGCGCCTCTTCATCGACCACCGCAGCGCACACGACTCGCCCATGGCGGCCTTCCTGCAGGGCTACCCGCTCAAGAGCCGCAACATCATCGCCCACGTTCGCAAGGCCACCATCGGCGAGGTGGCGCTGGAAAATGCCCACCCCTTCGTGCGCCAGCTCTGGGGTCGCCAGTGGGTGTTCGCGCACAACGGCGACCTGAAAGACTACGAGCCGAACCTGCACAGCCACTTCCGCCCCGTGGGCAGCACCGACAGCGAACGCGCCTTCTGCTGGCTGATGCAGGAAATGGCCAAGTCGCACGCGTCCCTGCCCAGCGTGGACGAGCTCACCCGTACCCTGCGCGAACTGGTGCCGCAGGTGCGCCGCTTCGGCAGCTTCAACTTCCTGCTCTCCAACGGCGAAGCCCTGTGGGCGCACTGCAGCACCCACCTGCATTGGCTGGTGCGCCAGCACCCGTTCTCGCTGGCCACGCTGAAAGACCGCGACTGGACGGTGAACTTCGCCGAGCTCAACCACCCCGGCGACCGCGCGGCGGTGATCGTGACCACGCCGCTCACCCGCAACGAGGTGTGGACCCCCTTCGCGCCCGAGGAGCTCAAGGTCTTCGTGGACGGGCTGCCGGTGGCCTGAAGGCGGCCTGAGGCGGGGCTAAGGGCAATCCCCAGTCCCGCGCCACGCGACTGGGAAACCCCCCGGACTATCATCGCCGGGCCACCACCCCAGCGGGGCCACCCGCTCCGCCCCTCAGGAGACCCGACATGCAACGACGCCACTTCGTCGCCGGCGGCCTCGCCGCCGCCGCCCTGCCCCGTTTCGCCGCCGCGCAGGGCCTGGAAAAGCCCAAGTGCACCATCGCCGTGGGCGGCAAGAACCTCTTCTACTACCTGCCGCTGACCATCGCCGAGCAGCTGGGCTACTTCAAGGACGAGGGCCTGGACCTGACCATCGTCGACTTCGCCGGCGGCTCGCGCGCGCTGCAGGCCGTGGTCGGCGGCAGCGCCGACGTGGTGTCGGGCGCCTTCGAGCACACGGTGAACATGCAGTTCAAGGGCCAGCCCATGCGCGCCTTCGTGCTGCAGGGCCTGGCGCCGCAGATCGTGCTGGGCGTGAACCCCAAGACCATGGCCAACTTCAAGACCGTGGCCGACCTCAAGGGCAAGAAGATCGGCGTGACCGCGCCGGGCAGCTCCACCAACGTACTGGTGAACTTCGTACTGGCCAAGGCCGGCCTCAAGCCCAGCGACGTCAGCATCGTCGGCGTGGGGGCGAGCAACGGCGCCGTGGCCGCCATGCGCGCGGGCCAGATCGACGCCATCAGCAACCTCGACCCGGTCATCACCCTGCTGCAGCGCTCGGGCGACCTGAAGATCGTCTCGGACACGCGCATCGTGAGCGAGGCCGAGAAGGTGTTCGGCGGCCCCATGCCCGCGGCCTGCCTGTACTGCCCGCAGCCCTTCATCGACAAGAACCCGAACACCGTGCAGGCCATGGCCAACGCCATCGTGCGCGCCAACAAGTGGATCCAGAAGGCCGGCGCGGGCGACATCATCAAGGTGGTGCCCGAGAGCTACCTGCTCGGCGACCGCGCGGTCTACATCGACGGCTTCCTGGCCGCGCAGAAGGCGCTGTCGCCCGACGGCCTGTTCCCCACCAAGGGCCCCGAGACCGCCTTCCGGGCCCTGGGCAGCGTGGACGCCGCCATCGCCAAGGCCAAGCTCGACCTGAGCGCGGTCTACACCAACAGCTTCGCGCAGAAGGCCAACGCCAACTACCCGAAAGGCTGAGATGTCGGCACCAGCGATCGAACTGCAGGGCGTCGCCTGCACCTTCATCAGCAAGGACGCCCCGGGCCAGCGCTACACCGCTGTCGACCAGGTGGACCTGCGGGTCGGTGCGGGCGAGTTCGTGAGCGTGGTGGGCCCCACCGGCTGCGGCAAGAGCACGCTGCTCAACGTCGCGGCCGGCCTGCTGGAGCCGAGCAAGGGCAGCGCGCGCATCTTCGGCGAGCCGCTCAAGGGCATCAATTCGCGCGCGGGCTACATGTTCCAGGCCGAAAGCCTGATGCCCTGGCGCACCGCGCTCGAGAACGTGATGGCCGGCCTGCAGTTCCGCGGCGTGGGCGCCGCCCAGGCGCGCGAACAGGCCGACGGCTGGCTGCGCCGCGTCGGCCTGGGCGGCTTCGGCGACCGCTACCCGCACCAGATGAGCGGCGGCATGCGCAAGCGCGCCAGCCTGGCGCAGACCCTGGTGCTCGACCCCGACATCATCCTCATGGACGAGCCCTTCTCGGCCCTGGACATCCAGACGCGCCAGCTGATGGAGAACGAGGTCCTGCAGCTGTGGTCGGGCGACGAGCGCCGGGCCGCACCCAGCTCGGCGCGCGCCCCCTCGGAGGAGCAGCGCGAAGCGCCAGGGGGCCATGCCCGCAAGGCGGTGCTTTTCATCACGCACGACCTGGACGAAGCCATCGCCATGAGCGACCGCGTGGTGGTGATGTCGGCCGGCCCCGCCAGCCGCCCCATCGGCGACTTCACCATCGACATGCCGCGCCCGCGCGACGTGGCCGAGGTCAAGACCACGCCGCGCTTCCTCGAACTGCACGCCGCCATCTGGGCCGTGCTGCGCGACGAGGTGCTCAAAGGCTACCAGCAACAACTGCGCAAGGCCGCCTGAGCGCGGCCCTTCACCGCCCCGTCATCGCATGTGGAAGTTCATCAAGCCCCGTCCGGGCAACCTCACCCTGTGGCAGCTGGCGCTGCTGGTGCTCATCTTCGTGTTCTGGCACGTGATGACCACGCCCGGCCTGGTGCCGACCTTCATGTTCGACAACGACCGCCAGGCCGCGTTCTTCTTCGGCGAGCCGCTGAAGATATTCGCCCGCATCTGGGCCTGGTTCGTCGGCGACGCCGACATCTACGTGCACCTGTGGATCACGCTGGCCGAGACGCTGATGGCCTTCGGCATCGGCGCCGTCACGGGGCTGGCGGGCGGGCTGTGGCTGGCGCTGTCGCCCATGGCCTCGGCCATCCTGGAGCCCTACATCAAGGCGCTCAATTCCATGCCGCGCATCATCCTGGCGCCCATCTTCGCGGTCTGGTTCGGCCTGGGCATGGGCTCCAAGGTGGCGCTGGGCGTCACGCTGGTGTTCTTCATCGTCTTCTTCAACGTTTACCAGGGCGTGAAGGAGGTGAGCCCGGTGGTGCTGGCCAACGCGCGCATGCTGGGCGCCAGCCAGAAGCAGCTGCTGCGCCACGTCTACCTGCCCAGTGCCACGAGCTGGGTGTTCAGTTCCCTGCACACCAGCGTGGGCCTGGCCTTCGTGGGCGCGGTGGTGGGCGAGTACCTGGGCTCCTCGCAGGGCGTGGGCTACCTCATCCTGCAGGCCGAGGGCCAGTTCGACATCAACACGGTGATGGCGGGCATCCTGGTGCTCACCGCCTTCGCGCTGGTGCTGGACGCGATGGTGGGGCGCATCGAGAAGCGGTTGATGAAGTGGCAGCCCAAGGCCGGGGAAACGGAGAAGCTGTAAGCGTCCGGCCCGCGGCCGGAACGCGGTGGGTGGCGCGGCCTCAGTCGGGTCTTCGCAGCACCTGGCCTGGGCGCGCCCCGGTGGCCTGACCGTCCGCGTACACCTTGCGCCCGTTGACGAACACCGACCGGATGCCACGCGCCGGGGTCGCCGGCGCATCGAAGCTGGCGGTGTCGATGATGTCGTCGGCGCTGAACAGAACCATGTCGGCAAACGCTCCTTCGCGGATCTCGCCACGGTCCACCAGCCCGAAATGCCGGGCGGACATGCCCGTCATCTTGTGCACGGCGGTCTCCAGCGGGAACAGTTTCAGGTCGCGCGAGTAGTGCCCCAGCACGCGGGGGAAGGTCCCCCACAGGCGCGGATGCGGGTGGGTGTCGCTCGGCAAGCCATCCGAGCCGATCATGCTGCGCGGGTGCTTGAGGATGGTCTGCACGTCGGCCTCGTCCATCATGAAGTAGATGCCCCCCGCGGGTTGAAGCCGGTCGGCCATGGCCTTCATGCTCAGGCCGCGCTCCGCCGCGAGTTCGGCGAGGTCACGTCCCGCCGCCGTGGGCTCGGCCTGTGACCAGCTGATACGGATGCGGCTCGCGTCGGAAAATTTCTCGACGTCGAGCACGCTCGACGCGGCGTCGTAGGGGTACACGTCCAGCCCCGTGGGGTGCCGGGCGTTCGCCTCGTCGATGAGCGCCAGCGTTTCTGGCGCGCGGCCAAAGTTGCGCGTGCCGCAGCATTTGTGGTGCGACACGACCACCGGAACGCCCGTCTCGCGGCCGATGCGGAAGGTCTCTCGCAGCGACTCGTCGATGTGGTCCGCTTCGTTGCGCATGTGGGTGGTGTAGAGCGCGCGCGGCCGACCCCGCATGGCTTCGGTGATCGCGATCACCTCTTCCGTGCTGGATGCATCGGCCGTCCGGTAGAACAGGCCGGTCGACAGGCCGATCGCGCCCGCATCCAGGCTGGCGTCGAGCAGGCGGCGCATGGCGGAGATTTCGTCCGGCGTGGCCGGGCGGCGCAGATCGCTCATGGTGGCCACACGCAAGGTCGAGTGCCCCACCTGGGCCGCGACGTTCACCGCCGCGGGTTCGGCCGACAGGTAGGCCAGGTAGTCGGCAAAACGCGCGAAGAAGGCGCGCGGATCGCCGCTGAGCAGGTCCAGCGGCGGCGGCGGCCGCTGCTCCAGCGACAAGGGGGCCAGGCTCACCCCGCAATTGCCGGTGACCACCGTGGTCACGCCTTGGCTGATCTTGCACAGGTGGATCGGGTCGTCGATCACCACGCGATCGTCGTGCGTGTGCACGTCGATGAAACCCGGGGCGAGCACCTGGCCCTTGGCGTCGATCTCCACCGCTGCGCGTGCCTCGATGCAGTCCGCCACCTGCACGATGCGGTCGCCGCACACGGCGACGTCGGCGACGCGTGCGGGGGCGCCGGTGCCATCGATCACCGTCGCCTGGCGAATCACCAGATCGGGCACCGTCGAGGCCTCAACCATGTGTCGTCTCCTTGTTGGTGAACATGCCCACCAGGAAGCTGGTGGCCTCGACGAAATGCCGGTCCAGCCCCCTGAGCGCACGGGCCTCATCGCGGCTGGCGATGCCCTCCATCACGTCCTCGTGCTGGCGGCGAAAGCCCTCGGCCGACAGATGCGGCCCGCCGGCGTGCGCCATGTACAGCAGCATCTTGTGTTCGATCAGCGCGAAGTGCCGCGACAGCAGGCTGTGGTGCGCCATGGCCACGATCTGCTGGTGCATGGCGAGGTCCAGGTGGTACGCCAGGCCGACGTCCTGGTTGGCGGCGGCGGCCAGGGCGCGCTCGTACCGCGCTCGCAACTCGGCGACTTCGGCATCGGAGGCGTGCACGATCGCCTGCCGCACGGCGAGCTGCTCGAGTGACTCACGGATGGTTTCCAGTTCCTCGGCCCCGCGCACCGTCACCGGCATCACGATGGTGCCGCGAAAGCTCTCCTGTTCCAGGAGTCCTTCCTGGATCAAGGTCTGCAGGGCCGCGCGCACCGTGCTGCGGCTCAGGTTCAGTCCCTCAGCCACCTTGGTCTCCACCACACGCTCCCCCGGCATGAACAGGCCGTTGAGGATGGACCGCACGATGGCCTGCTTCGCTTGATGCTGCAGGCTGTCGCGGCTCACGGGGGCCAGGTCGGACAGGGGGCTTGCGTCCATTTCAAAGCTCACGGTTTCTCCTTTGGCGCGGCCTTTTCATGGCCACCGCGCGGGCGGATTATGCCCAAGGGAACGACCTCTTGTCGACAGTTAACATGCAACAGTTGACAGTTAACATTGGTGACACATACGATGGCGCCGCATTCCACCCCTCCCCACACCACCACAGAGGTACCCATGAGAACTTTTCCCGGTCTGAGGCGCGATGCCTTGAAAGTGGCGGCCGTCGCCTGCGCACTGGGCCTGGCCGGCCCCGTCTGGGCGGCGAAGCACGTGATCAAGGTCTCGCACGCGGTCACCGTGAACCACCCGGGCCACAAGGCCATGCTCAAGTTCAAGGAGAAGGTGGAGGCCGACTCGAAAGGGCAGATCGAGGTACGCATCTTTCATTCCAGTCAGCTCGCCGGCCAGCGCGAAGGCGTCGAAGGTCTGCAGGCCGGGTCGATCGAAATCACCCTGACGCCCAACGGCATTGCGGCCGCCTTCGACCCGACTTTTGCCCTGCTCGACATCCCATTCCAGTTCGACAGCGCGGCGCACGCGCGCAAGTTCCTGGACAACGGCGGAGAGAAGATGCTGTTCGCCAACCTTGGCAAGGTGGGTCTGGTGGGCCTCGCGGCCTGGGAACAGGGCTTTCGCAACCTGGCCACGGTGAAGGCCCCGGCCATGAAGGCCGCCGACATGCAGGGCCTGAAGCTGCGCACCATGGAAGCGCCGCTGCACATCACGGCCTGGAAGGCCGTGGGCGCCAACCCCACGCCCATCGGCTGGGCCCAGGTCTACACCTCGCTGCAGCAAGGAATCATCGACGGCGTCGAGAACCCCAGCTACATCTTCTCGCAGACCCCGGTGCACGAGCAGCTCAAGTTCCTCACGCTCACCAAGCACATCTACGACCCGATCCTGGTGCTGGGCTCCAAGGCATTTTTCGACAAGCTGCCCGCCGATCTGCGAACCCTGGTATTCCACTCGCTGAGTTCGCTCACGCCGCAGGAGCGCCAGTACGTCGACGAAGACGTCACCAAGGCAGAAACCAAGGATCTGCCGGGCTTCGGCGTGAAAGTCATGGACATGCCGGCCGCCAATATGGCCGAACTGGCCAAGGCCTCGCAGCCGCCTGTGATCAAGGACGTGGAACGCCGCGTGGGCGCCCCCGCACTGCAGGCCTGGCAGTCCGCCGTCAACGCCGCTCGCTGAAGGCACTGAGCCATGGCTCGTCTGGCCAGTCTCTATCGCGGCACCGTCGGCATCGCCACCCTGGTGGTGGCCGGCCTTCTGATCGCTCAGGTGTTCTTCCGCTACGTGCTGGGCAGTTCGCTCGCATGGGGTGAAGAGGTTTCCACCTTCCTGATGATCTGGGCAGGCCTGCTGGGTGCGGCGACGCTGGCGGCGCAAGACCGCTACATCGCCTTCTCCGCCATCAAGGACAGCCAACGCCCCTGGCTGCGCAAGGCCAGCCGCACGCTGGCCTCGCTGGCGGCCATCGGCTTCGCGCTGCTCCTCGTGACCAACGGGGCGCGGGTGTCTTTCCTGGCAGAGTTTTCGCCCAGATCGTCCGCGGCCGAAATCCCGCTGAACTGGGTGTATGCGGTGTTTCCGATCGCCGGGCTCATCGTCATCGGCGGTGCCCTGCTGCGTCTCCTGCACATCTGGCGAGGTCGCGATGAATGAAGCCATGGTGCTCCTGCTGCTGGTCGGCGGCGTGCTGCTGCTGGTGGGCGCCCCCATCTGGGCCACCATCGGGCTCGCCTCGGCGAGCTACATCTGGGTGCAGGGATTCCCCACCAACCTGATCGTGCAGCGCATGTTCAACAACATGGACTCGTTCCTGTTGTTGGCCGTGCCCATGTTCATGCTGGCCGGTGAGGTCATGAACACCTCCGGCCTGACGGCGCGCCTGCTCGATCTGGCGCACGTGCTGTTGCGCCGCCTGCGCGCGGGTCTGGCCATGGCCAACCTGGGCACCAACATGATGATGGCGGGCATCTCGGGTTCGGCCCTGGCGGACGCCTCCGCCCTGACGGCGCTGATGAAGCCCAAGATGGTCGAGCAAGGCTACCGCGCATCCTTCGTGGCGGCGCTCACCGCGGCCGGCTCCATCGTGGCGCCCATCATTCCGCCCAGCATCACCTTCATCCTGTTCTCGGTGCTGGCCGACGTGTCGGTGATCGACCTCTTCATGGCGGGCATCTTGCCGGGCGTGGTGATCGTCGCCTTCCAGATGTTCACGGTCAACATGCTGTCGCGACGCGGGCGCATCCCCGCCCACGACGCCGCGCCGGCCCTGAAGACCGGCATCGCGCTCCGGCGGGCGATTCCGGTGCTGATCCTGCCGATCATCATCGTGGGCGGCATCCGCGGCGGCGTCTTCACGCCCATCGAAGGCGCCGCGGTGGCCCTGGCCTACGCGCTGGCCCTGGCCGTGCTCATGCGTCGCATCCGCGTCGACCAGCTGTTGCACCTTTCCTGGGACGTGGCCAAAGGCATGGGCGAGATCCTGCTGATGATCGGATCGGCCAGCCTGTTGGCCTGGGTCATCGTGGCCGAGCAGATCCCCGCGAGCGTGGCCTCGGCGATGCTGAGCTTGACCTCCGATCCGCTGATGTTGCTGATCATCATCAACGTGCTGCTCCTGCTCGTGGGCATGGTCCTCGACAACTTCGCCGCGATGGTGATCTTCGTGCCCATCCTGATGCCGGTCGTGCAGCAGTACGGCATCGACCCGGTGCACTTCGGCGTGATCGTCAACGTCAACCTCATGATCGGCTCCATCACGCCGCCCGTGGGCCTGGCGCTGTTCGTCACCAGCCGCGTCGCCGGTGTGTCCTTCGAGAGTTCGGTGAAAGAAATCCTGCCCTTCATCGCCGCCTCTTTGCTCGCACTCGGTGTCATCACCTACGTGCCGGCCCTGTCCCTGGCCATCCCCGGCCTGCTCAAGTAGTCCCCTGGAGACACCGTGCTTCCCACCCGTTCCCACCCATCCACCGAACCCGTCCATGTCGAGGAAAAAAGCAATGCCATGGCGGAGCGCATGCCCGACATCCCGAACCCGGACCCGGCGCGCTACTCCGCCGGCGAATGGCAAACGCGCGTCGATCTGGCGGCGGCCTACCGCCTCATCGCCACGCTCAACATGGACGACGCTATCTTCACGCACATCTCGGTGCGCATCCCCGACACCGAAGTGCCCACCTTCCTCATCAACCCCTACGGCATGATGTTCGAGGAGGTCACCGCCACGTCGCTCGTCAAGATCGACGTCAATGGCCACAAGATCTGCGACTCTCCCTGGCCGGTGAACCCCGCGGGCTTCGACATCCACAGCGCCGTGCACACGCGCAGCCCCAATGCGCACTGCGTGATCCACACGCATTCCCTGGCCGGCATGACGGTGGCCTCCATGCCCGAGGGCCTGCTGCCGCTCAACCAGATGTCGCTGCACTTCTACAAGCGCATCGGCCGCTACTCGTACGACACCATCCACTTTCCCGAGCACGAGAAGGACCGGCTGGTGGCCTGCATCGCCGACCATCCCGCGCTGATCATGGAATCGCACGGCATGATGACCTGCGGCCCCACCGTGGCCGACGCCTTCTTCTACATGTACTACCTCGAGAAGGCCTGCCGCATTCAGGTGCAGGTATTGGCCGGCGCACGCCCTCACATTCCCATACGCGACGAGGTGGCCGAGGAAGGCCGAGCGCTGTTCGAAGACCGCCACGAACAAAAACGCTTCATGTGGGCCGCCTTCGTGCGCAAACTCCACCGCGACGCACCCGACTTCGCCCGCTGATGGCCGCCTCCGCTGAACACCTCTCCGATGCCGCCGCCCGCATCGATCCAACCCTTCTGACCCGGCTGCGTGAGCGCGAGCCGCTGCTGTGGGTGAACCCCCACGCCGAGTCCATGGCCGCCGGTGTCGACGCGCTGGACGCCGGCTTCGACATGGCATCCGCGGCCTCACGCTTCAAACGCTTTCGCGGCCTCATGCGCGCGCTGTTCCCGGCGCTGGAGCCGCTGGAGGGCCGCGTGGAGTCCGAGTTGCTGCCGCTGCCGCGCTTTTCCGCTCTGCTCGGGGGGCAAGGCGCCTGGTTCCTCAAAGGCGATCACGCGCTGCCGGTGGCGGGCTCGGTCAAGGCGCGAGGGGGCTTTCACGAGGTGCTGGCGCACGCTGAACGCCTGGCAACCGCACACGGCCTGCTGCAGCCGGGGCAAGACCCGATCGTGCTGCAACAGCCCGCGGCGCGCGCCTTCTTCTCGCGGCACACCATCTCGGTGGGCAGCACGGGCAACCTGGGCCTGGGCATCGGACTCATCGCCGCCGGCCTGGGCTTTCAGGCCGAAGTGCACATGTCCGCCGACGCCAAGGAATGGAAGAAGCGGCGCCTGCGCGACCGGGGCATCCGCGTCGTCGAACACGCGGGCGACTTCGCCGATGCACTGGAGGGCGGCCGTCAGCGCGCCGCCACGGACCCGAGCGTGCACTTCGTGGACGACGAGCGCTCGGCCGACCTCTTCCTGGGATATTCGGTCGCCGCACAGGAACTCGCGCGACAGCTCGACGCGATCGGCCGCACGCCCCGTCGCGAGCGACCGCTGTTCGTGCACCTGCCCTGCGGCGTGGGCGGTTCACCTGGCGGCATCACCTACGGTCTCAAAGCCTTGTTCGGCGACGCGGTACACACCTTCTTCGCGGAGCCGGTGGCCGCGCCCTGCATGCTGGTGCAACTGAGCGCCAGTGGCCAGGGCCCGCTCTCGGTCTACGACATCGGTCTGGACAACAGGACCGATGCCGATGGCCTGGCCGTGGCGCAGGCCTCGCACCTGGTGGCGCCGATGATGAAGCGCCGGCTCGGCGGTGTGTTCACGGTGCGCGACGGCGACCTGCTGCGCGACGTGTGCCGCCTCCAGCGCACGGAAGGTGTGCTGCTTGAACCGTCGGCCATCGCGGCGGCGCGCGGCCCCTTGTTCCTCGCGCAGTCCGAGGCTGGCCGCGCCTATCTGGACGCCCACGGCCTGCGATCCGATGACCCGAATGCCACCCACGTCATCTGGGCAACGGGGGGCTCACTCGTGCCGGCAGAAGAGCATGCGCGATACCAGGCGAAGGGCGCCGAACTGCTTGGCAGCGGATGAACCCGGGGCGGGCTGGCGGGCGGCCGTAAGCGCTCGCTTACCCGCGCTTGGCCAGAAACCACGCCACCAGCGCATTGGCGTGTCCATGGCCCAGTCCGTGGTCGGCCTTCAACAGCGCCACCAGCGCCATGTGCTTGAGCGGGCCAGCCTGGCGCAGCACGCCCATCCAATGCTCGATGGGCTGACCGTACTTTTTCTCGATGGAAGGAAAGTAGGACGCGGGGCCCTGGGGTTTGTCGTTCGAGGCCATGGAGGTCTTCCTTCGCGCGGACGTGGACAAAACGCCGTGGCGGCCCGCGCGCCCGGCCACCACCAAACATGACGACGGCCATGGGACCCTGGAATCGACAGCGGCCCTGAAAACCGAGCATTGCACGGCCTGTCGCGACCATCGCCCCGCGAGCGCGCCGGTTTGGACGAGACAATGCGCCCCATGCAGACCGCGAAGGACAACGAGGCGCCCGTGCGACGGCCGCTGCCACCGCTGGCGGCGGTGCTGGCCTACCGCTGGCGGCCGCGCGGCTGGCTGGTGTCCGAGCCGCGCCGGCAAACCTTCGCGTGGTCGGTCTCGCTGCTGGTGCACGCGCTGGTCCTGAGCCTGACCTTCGGCGACGGCCTGGACCTGCCGGGGCTGGAGCTGCCGTGGAAGGAGCGGCGTACCGAGGTGCCGGAACTGCGAGCGCGCCTGTCACCGCCACCAGCGCCCGCCGCCGAAGCGGCGCCGCCCGCCAGCGTGTCTGCGCCTCGCCCCACCCCGCCGGCGCCCCCGAGCGCCGGGGCCTTGACGGTGCTCGACCACGCCGCGCTGCAGGCCCGACGGCAGGAGGCCCAGCGACAGGAAGCCTTGCGGCAGGAGGCCGCGCGCCGGGAAGCCCAGCGCGCGGAAGCGGCGCGCCAGTTGGCCGAGCGGCGAGCGGCCGAACGCCGGGCCGCGGCCCGGGCGGCGGCCCAACGCGAGGCGGCCCGACAGGCCAGGGCACGCGAACTGGCGGCCCAGCAGGCCGCGGCGCGCGAGGCGGCGGCCAGGGAAGTGGCGGCCAGGGCGGCGGCCGAACAGGCCGACACCGCCCGGCAAACCGCCGAACACGAGGCGGCCGCCCGACAGGACGCGGCGCGGGTCGCGGCCGACCAACAGGAGGCGGCCCGGCAAGCCGCCGCGCGCCAGCAGGCCGAGAGCGAGCTGGCGGCACGCGAAACGGCCGAACAGGTGGCGGCGCAGCGCGCCGAGATGGAGCGCCTGGAAGTCGAACGTCAGGACGCCCTGCGGCAGGCGAGCGCCCGCGCCGAGGCCGAGCGCGTGGAAGCGGCGCGGCAGGCCACCGCGCGGGACGCTCAGCAACAGGAAGTCGAGCGACAGGAAGCGCTCCGCCGGGAGGCCGCGCAGCGGGCGGCCGAACAGGCGCAGCAGGCCGAACGCGAGGCCACCGCTCGGGAGGAGACGGCTAGGCAGGAAATCGCTCGCCAGGAAGCGGCCCGCCAAGAGAGCGCCCGCCAGCAAGCCGCGCGGGCGGAGGCTGCACGGGCAGAAGCCGAACGGCTGGCCAACGAACAGCTGGCCCGCGAGCGCTTGGAAGCACAGCGCCAGGCCGAGCAAGCGGCGCAACGGCTGGAAGCGGAGCAACAAGCCGCCGCACAGCGCGAAGCCGCTCGGCAGGCGGCCGAGCGGGCCGAGGCCGAACGCCTCGCGGCGGAACAGCAGGCGGCGCGTGAGGCCGAACAGCAGGCGGCCGAGGCCGCACGACAGGCCGCTCAGCGCGACGCGGCTGCGAGGCAGGAAGCGCAGCGAGCAGCCGAGGCCGAAGCCGCTCAACGCGCGGCCGAGCGCCGGGCCAACGAATTGGCGGCCGCGCAACAGGCCGCAGCTCAAGCTCAAGCTCAAGCTCAAGCTCAGGCTCAGGCTCAGGCTCAGGCTCAGGCTCAGGCAGAGGCGGCAAGGCTAGAGGCCGAAGGCCAGGCGGCTGCTCGCGCCGCGGCGGCGGCCGCAGCGGAGGCACAAGCCACCGCCCAGGCAGAAGTCGCCCGACTGCAAGGCGAGCGCGAGGCCGCCGCCAGGACCGAGGCCGCGCGCCTGCAGGCCGAACGGCAGGCCGAGGACGAGGCCCGCGAGGAGAGACGCCGCGCCATCGGTCGCCAGCTCAACGAAGAGGCCGACCGCCGCGCGGCCGCCGAGGCCGAGGCACAGCGCAACCCGTCCGCCAGCGGCCTGCGCCGCGTCCGACTCTTCGGGCGCTACGACCCCAACCGCGACCTGGTCCTCTACGCCGAGGCCTGGGCGAAGCGCATCGAGATGAACATGCCGGTGGAACTGGTGCGCGAGGCGGCCCGGCAGCGCTACACCGACCCAGTGGTGACCGTCGCCATCCGCAGCGACGGCACGATCGAATCGGTCACGCTGGTGCGCACCAGCGGCGTGGCCACCATCGACGAGGCCATTCCGCGCCTGGTGCACGGCATGGCGCACATCGCCTTCCCGCCGGCCATGGCCCGCCAGTACGACGTGATCGAGATCCGCCGCAGCTGGCACTTCGACGTCGCCGTGCGCCTGTACTGAGGCGCGCCGACGCCTCAGGCGCGGCCAGCGTCGAACACCGGGTCGACCTCGACCTGCAGGGCCGTGGCCAGGTGGTTGGTCTTGGCGGCCAGGCCGACGATGGCCATCAGCTCCGCGTGCTGGGCATGCGTCATGCCCTTGGCGCGCGCCGCCGCCGTGTGCGAGTGCACGCAGTAGCCGCAGCCGTTGGCGATGGAGACCGCGATGTAGACCAATTCCTTGGTCAGCGGGTCCAGCTGCGAGGGCGTGGCCATCAGCCGCTTCACCTCGGCCCAGGTGCCCTCCAGCAGCGCGGGGTCGAA
Source organism: Hydrogenophaga sp. PML113 (assembly GCF_001777155.1). NCBI lineage: Bacteria > Pseudomonadati > Pseudomonadota > Betaproteobacteria > Burkholderiales > Comamonadaceae > Hydrogenophaga > Hydrogenophaga sp. PML113. Next base: position 24,355 of record NZ_MIYM01000013.1, read on the forward strand.
GGCCAGGGCGCGCCACAGGTTGTTGACGAAGTCGGTCTTGCGCGTGGCGCGGATGTCGTCGAAGACGGCCTTCACGCGCGGATCGGCTTCGGGCTCGGCCAAGGGGCGAACGGTGGTCATGGTGCAGGTAACTCCTTCATGGACACGGTCTTTCGGACTGCGCACACTAGCGGCTTTTCACCCGCCCAGGAGCCCGGCATGTCCCTACGCATCAACGACACCGCACCGAACTTCAGCGCCCAGACCACGCAAGGCGTCATCGACTTTCACAGCTGGATTGGCGACCAGTGGGCCATCCTCTTCTCGCACCCCAAGGACTTCACCCCCGTCTGCACCACCGAGCTGGGCTACATGGCCCGCATCGAACCCGAGTTCACGAAGCGCAACACCAAGCTCATCGGTCTGTCGGTGGACCCGGTGGACAGCCACGGCAAGTGGGTCACCGACATCGAGGAAACGCAGGGCGCCACGGTCAAGTACCCCATGATCGGCGACGTCGACCTGAAGGTGGCCAAGCTCTACAACATGCTGCCGGCCGAAGAACCCGGCAGCGCCGAAGGCCGCACCGCCGCCACCAACGCCACCGTGCGCTCGGTCTTCATCATCGGGCCCGACAAGAAGATCAAGCTCATGATGACCTACCCCATGACCACGGGCCGCAACTTCGACGAGATCCTGCGCGCGCTCGATTCGATTCAGCTCACCGCGAGGCACAAGGTGGCGACCCCCGCGAACTGGACGCAGGGGCAGGACGTGATCATCGCGGGCTCGGTGAGCGATGCGGACGCCAAGACCCTGTTCCCCGATGGCTGGAAGGCGCTCAAGCCCTACCTGCGCATCGTCAAGCAGCCGCGCTGAGCGGGGCGCCTCAGGGCTGGTAGCAGGCGCCCGTGGCGTCGTGGTGGATGGCGATGAGGTCGCCACCGGCGCTGCCCCAGACGTTGCCGCCGGTGAAGATCAGGCAGCCCTCGCCTTTGTAGAGCGCTTGCAGGCGACGCGCGTCGTTGCCGAAATAGAACGGAATCCAGCGCTTGCCCGATTCGTAGGAATGCGAACGGTCGGGCGCACGGTCCATCAGGGTCTGCACCTCGTCCATGCCCATGCCGATCTGGAGCCGGGCGAACCGGCTGCCGGGCCGGGCCTTGCCGGTGACCTCGCCCTGGAAGGAGCCGTCCCGCGAGGTGGCGCTCTGGGTGCCGTCGGCGGCGGGCGCGGTGGACGGGGCGGATGGGCGCGTCGAGGGGGATGAGCAGGCGCCCAAGACGGTGAGGGCGGCGATCAGGATGAGTCGATGGAGGCGCATGGGCGGCAGCGGCGGGTGGTGAACGGCCCGCCAGTGTGCACAGCGCGACGGGGGCATACCCCCTGTCGTTCTCTACGCGGGACCGCTCTGTCCCGCCGCGGGCGGCTCCGTCAGCGTGAGCAGGATGTCCGCGTACCAGGCGCAGTTCAGGCCCAGGGATTCGTCGAGCGCCTGGTCGCGGTTGCCCATGTCCAGGCGCGAGGAGTGCACGCCCAGCAGCCGCCAGGGCAGCACACCGGTCGCGGGCACGGGGTCGCGCATGACCACCGGTGCGCCACTGATGCCACGGTGCGCGCGCCCGTCGGTGAGAAAGGTGCCCTGCCCCTGGAAGCGGATGCCGAAGGGCGAGGCGATGGCGGCGCGGCGCAGCACCGGGAGCTGGTGCACTTCGTCGTGAAAGCCCAGCGGAAAACCCGCGATGAACAGCGTGGCGTCCACGGGCACGGCGTCAAAGTCGCGAACGATGTGCGCGGGCGTGAAGGCGAACAGCACCGACTCCTTCGGCAGGGCCTCGCGATCGATTTCGAGCACGGCCACGTCGATGTCGCCGCCGCTGTCCTGGCCCTGGCGCCACAGCGCCGTGCCGTCGGCGTACAGCGGCATGGAAAAGCCGGTGCAGCGCGTGAGGTCCTGAAGGTCCAGGTGCAGGGTGATCTCGATGCGGTCCGGCCGGTGCTCGCTGCCCTCGTCGATGAAGACGTGGCGGCTGGTCGCGAGGAAGAGGTGTTCGTCGCGCGCGAAGAAGAAGCCGCTGGCGTTGGTGAGCGATTGCTCGCCCAGGAAGGTGCCGACCTTCGGCGTGGCGAGGAACAGCGGGTCCACCGGCGGCGAGGCCGGCGCGGCGGGGGTCTTGGGGGGGGTGTTCATCGCCACAGTGTGAGGGCTTGGCGGCGCCCAGGCCACCGGCCGCGATGGCAGGCCATCGCGTCAGCCCAGCGCCGCCTCCAGCGCGTCCACGAACATCGCCGGCACGTCGAAGCCGGTCTGCTGCTGGATCTCCTGGAAACAGGTGGGGCTGGTGACGTTGATCTCGGTCACGCGGTTGCCGATCATGTCCAGGCCCACCAGCAGCAGGCCGCGCGCGGCCAGCGTGGGCGCCATGGCCTCGGCCACGGCGCGGTTGTCGTCGGACAGCGGTTGGGCCACGCCCTTGCCACCGGCCGCCAGGTTGCCGCGCACCTCGCTGCCCTGCGGGATGCGCGCGAGCACGAAGGGCGCCACCTTCCCGCCGATGAGCAGCAGGCGCTTGTCGCCCTCCACGATCTCAGGCAGGTAGCGCTGCACCATCACGCTGGTGGCGCCGCCCTGGTTCAGGGTCTCGATGATGGAGCCCAGGTTCAGACCGTCCTCGCGCACGCGGAAGATGCCCATGCCGCCCATGCCGTCGAGCGGCTTGAGGATGACGTCGCGCTGCTCGGCGTGGAAGGCGCGCACGGCCTCGGCCGAGCGCGTCACCAGGGTGGGCGGCGCGAACTGCGGCCACTCCATCAGCGCGAGTTTTTCGGGGTGGTCGCGCAGCGCGGCGGGCTTGTTGAATACGCGCGTGCCTTCGCGCTCGGCCTGCTCCAGCAGGTGGGTGGCGTAGAAGAACTCGCTATCGAAGGGCGGGTCCTTGCGCATGAGCACGGCGTCGAAGCTCGCCAGGGCCTCGCGGCCCTCGCCGCTCACGTCGAACCAGTGGTCGAGTTCGCCGGTGAGGCGCAGGTTCCGCACCTGGGCGGTGACACGGCCGCCGCTCACCCATTGCAGGTGGCGCGGCTCGCAGGCCGCGAGCGCGTGGCCGCGGCGCTGCAGCTCGCGCATCATCGCGAAGGTGCTGTCCTTGTAGGTCTTGAAAGCTTCGAGCGGGTCGGCGACGACCAGGATCTTCTTCGTCATGGGCGGGGGTGTTTTTTCGCGAGGCCGTACTGTTGCACAAAGAGCGCGGCGGCGCCGGCCACCACCCCCCAAAAGGCCGAGCCGATGCCGGCTATCACCACGCCGCTGAGCGTGACGAGGAAGGTGATGAGCGCGGCCTCGCGGTGCTCATCGTCCTTGAGCGCGGCGTGCAGCCCGCCGCCGATGCTGCCCAGCAGGGCGATGCCCGCGATGGCCATCACCAGCTCGCGCGGGAAGGCGATCAGCAGGCCCGTGACCAGCGCGCCCACCAGACCGATGGCCACGTACAGCGCGCCGCACACCACCGCGGCGGTGTAGCGCTTGTCGCGGTCGGGGTGGGCCTCGGGACCCATGCAGATGGCCGCGGTGATGGCCGAGAGGTTGAGCGCGAAGGCGCCGAAAGGCGCCAGCACCAGCGTGGCGATGCCCGTGACGGTGAGGATGCGCGAGATGGGCATGTCGTAGCCCGCCGCGCGGATGGCCGCCACGCCCGGCAGGTTCTGCGAGGCCATGGTGACGATGAACAGCGGCAGCGCCAGGCTGGTGAGCGCCGCCAGGCTGAAGCTCGGCGCGGTGAACACCGGCACGGCCCATTCGAGCCTGAGCGCGCCCGCGTTGAAGCGGCCGGTGGCCAGTACCTGCGCCACGCCCGCGAGCAGCGTGAACACCACCGCGTAGCGCGGCGCCAGGCGGCGCGCCACCAGGTAGACCAGCAGCATCAGCACCACCAGGCCCAGCGCGGTCTGCGCCGCGCCGAAGGCCTGCAGGCCGAAGCGCGCCAGCACGCCGGCCAGCAGCGCCGCGGCGATGGCCATGGGGATGCGGTTCATCACCCGCTCGAACCAGCCGGTGGCGCCCGCCAGGGTGATGAGCGCGCCGCAGACCAGAAAGGCGCCGATGGCGTCGGACATCGTGAAACCGCCGGCCAGGCCCGCGCTGGCCAGCACCGCCGCGCCGGGCGTGCTCCAGGCCACCATCACGGGCTGGCGCAGCAGAAGCGAGGGAATCGCCGAGCACAGGCCCATGCCCAGGCCCAGCGCCCACATCCAGGACGTGATCTGCGCCGGCGTGGCGCCGAAGGCCTGCGCCGCCTGGAAGACGATCGCCACCGAGCTGGTGAAGCCCACCAGCACCGCGACGAAGCCGGCGGTGGCGGCGGAAAGGCTGAGGTCCTTGAAGAATCGCATCGCGCGATTCTGCCGGGACAGGCCCGGCGCCGCTGGCGCGGGCCCGACAGGCCGGCGGGCTCAGCCCGCCGGCAGCAGGCGCAGCAGCACCGCCGGATCGTGCGCCCGCGCGACCGCCACCATGGCCCCGAAACAGGCCAGGGCCGCCGCGAAGGCCATGGCCCGGCCCGTCGGCGTGCGCGCCCGCCGCAGGGCCAGCGTGCCGAGCACGATGTAGGCCACGAGCAGGCCCAGCTTGAGCTGCAGCCACGGCGTGGCGAAGGGGTTGAGTCGCAGCGCCGCGAGCAGCAGCAGGGCCGCCATCAGCAGGGCGGTGTCGATGAGCTGGCTCAGGCGGCGCACCGGCGCCGCCAGCGGCGCAGCCGAGCCCAGCAGCACGCCCACGCCGCGCGCGGCGAACAATCCGCCGCTGGTCAGCGCCAGCGCGACGTGCGCGGCCTTGATCCAGGGGTAGGCCATCAGCAGGTCCATGGTTCAGGCCCGCCGCAGCACCGCCGCCGCCGGGGGCAGCAGGTCGGCCAGGGTGTGGCCGTCCAGGTGCGAGAGGAAGCTCTGGAGCGCGCCGTCCAGCACGCCCGCCAGCCCGCAACGGCCGGTGAGCGCGCAACGGCTGTCCTCACCGAAGCACTCGACGAGCAGGAAGTCCGGCTCCATCCCCCGCACCACCGCGCCGAGGTTGATATCGGCCGGCGCGCGCGCGAGCCGCATGCCGCCGCCCTTGCCGCGCACGGTTTCGATCCAGCCCTGGCGGCCCAGCAGGTGCGTGACCTTCATGAGGTGGGCCTCGGAGATGCCGTGCGCCTGCGCGACCTCGGCGATGGTGCACAGCCGCCCGGGCTGGCGCGCCACGTACATCAGCAGGCGCAACGCGTAGTCGGTCAGCGTGGTCAGGCGCATGGCGTCGACCGGCTCAGGGCGTGGCGCCGGCCGGGTTCAGGCCACGGGGCAGGGCCTGGGGGTCGCGGCCCATCTGCCAACCCATCCACAGGCTCTGGGCGATGCGCCCGGCGAGCGCGCGGGCCTGTACCGCCATGCGGCGGTTCGGCTGCGCGTCGGCCACTTCGCCGAACAGCGCCAGCCAGCGCTCGAACAGCTCGGCGCTCAACTCGGGCAGGGCCGCGTGTTTTTGCATGGGGTTGCCCGTGTAGCGCCCGGTGCGCCGCAGCACCGAGGACCAGAAGTCCACCAGCTTGTCGAGGTGGTGGTCCCAATCGTCGATGCGGGCGTTGAAGATGGGCGCAAGGACCGCGTCCTGGCGCACGCGCGCGTAGAAGGCGTGCACCAGCACCTTCAGCTCTTCCTCGGTGCACAGATCGGTCGTGGTCATGGGACTTCCTCGTCGCCGCTGCCGGGGGCAGGAATCAATAAGATCTATTTTATTTCGATCTTATAGAGCCGCCAAATCCCTGTTGCCCTCGCGGGCCTCCAAGGCCTCAGATCTCGACCTTGGAGCCCAGCTCCACCACCGCGTTGGCCGGCAGGTGCAGGAAGGCCGCGGCGCCGGCGGCGTTGTGGTGCATGGCGGCGAAGAGCTTCTCGCGCCAGGGCGCCATGCCGCTGCCCAGCGTGGGCGTGACCACGTCGCGCGACAGGAAGTAGCTCGTGGTCATGGGCTCGATCTCGCAGCCGCGCAGGCGCAGCGGCTCCAGCGCGGCGGGCACGTCGGGGTCGTTCTTGAAGCCGTAGTGGATGGTGACCGCCCAGCAGTCGTGGCCCAGGGGCTCGACCTCCAGCCGCTCGCTCATGCCGATCCAGGGCACCTGGTGCGAGCGCACGGTGACGAACAGGTTCTGCTCGTGCAGCACCTTGTTGTGCTTGAGGTTGTGCAAGAGCGCGTTGGGCACGATGCCCGGGTCGGCGGTGAGGAACACCGCCACGCCGGGCACGCGCAGCGGCGGCTCGACGAACACCGCGTCGAGAAAGCCATTGAGCTCCAGTGCCTCGGCCTGCTGGGCCTTGGACATGAGGCGGCGTCCCTGCTTCCAGGTCATCATCAGCGTGAACACTGCGCCGCCGATGACCAGCGGGAACCAGCCGCCATGGAACAGCTTGAGCATGTTCGAGCTGAAGAAGGCCAGGTCGATGACGAAGAACAGGCCCGTGGCGCCCACGCACAGCCACAGCGGGTATTTCCAGCCGTAGCGGATGACGAAGAAGGTGAGCGTGGTGGTGATGAGCATGTCCAGGGTGACCGCGATGCCGTAGGCCGAGGCCAGGTTGCTGGAGGACTTGAACATCACCACCGCCAGCACGATGGCGGTGAACAGCGCCCAGTTGACGAAGGGGATATAGATCTGCCCCGTGTCGCGCACGCTGGTGTGGCGCAGGTTCAGGCGCGGCAGGTAGCCGAGCTGGATGGCCTGCTTGGTCACGCTGAAGGCGCCCGAGATCAGCGCCTGCGAGGCGATCACCGTGGCCGCCGTGGCCAGCACCACCAGCGGCAGCAGCGCCCAGGTGGGCGCCATGCGGAAGAAGGGGTTGCTCACCGCGCTCGGGTCGGCCAGCAGCAGCGCGCCCTGGCCGAAGTAGTTCAGGGTGAGGCAGGGCATGACCACCGCGAACCAGGCCAGGCGGATCGGCTTCTTGCCGAAGTGGCCGAGGTCGGCGTACAGCGCCTCGGCGCCGGTGACGGCCAGCACCACCGCGCCCAGGATGATGAAGGTTACGCCCGGCTGCTGCCACAGGAAACGCAGCGCATGGTGCGGGCTGAGCGCGCCCAGGATTTCGGGGTGGTGCACGATGTGCGAGACGCCCAGCGCGGCCACCGCGAGGAACCACAACAGCGTGATCGGCCCGAAGTAGCGGCCGATGCCGCCCGTGCCGCGCTTCTGCACCGCGAACAGCACCAGCAGCACCAGCAGGGTCAGCGGGATCACGTAGTGCTGCAGCGCGGGCGAAATCACCGTCAGGCCCTCGACCGCCGAGAGCACCGAGATCGCGGGCGTGATGACGCCGTCGCCATAGAACAGCGAGGTGCCGAAGATGCCGATCACCATCAGCATGCGGCGCAGCGCCGGCTTGTCTTTCACCGCATTGGCAGCCAGCGCGAGCATGGCGATGAGGCCACCTTCGCCCGCGTTGTCGGCGCGCAGCACCAGCACCACGTACTTGAGCGAGACGATGGTCGTCAGCGTCCAGAAGATGATGGACAACACGCCATAGACGTTGCCGTGCGTGAAGGGGACGTGGCCGGACCCGAAGATCTCTTTCACGGCGTACAGCACGCTGGTGCCGATGTCGCCGTACACCACACCGATGGCGCCCAGCGTGAGGGCGGCCAGCGAGGACGGAGCGCGGGAATTCAAGCGAGAAGCCCCACCGGGTTGCCGCGGGGCGTGAACTCAGAAGAGGCGGATTCTGCGCCCGCCAGACGCGGGGCACCACCGGCTGGGACGCCTAAAGCCATGGTCTGCGTGGATTTTGTTGCACCGCAACAACCCCCGACCGGCCTGTCAGTCGAGGTTTTCGGCCTCGGGGTCGGTGGCTTCCAGCTCGTAGCTCGCCGCCAGCATGGCCAGGCGGCCGATGACGCCGTACATGTAGAAGCGGTTGGGCACGCTGGCGCCGGGCTTCACGCCGGGCTGCGGCAGCTGGGCGCTCTGCTCGAAAGCCAGGGGCACGAAGCTGGAGCCCGGGGCGTTCAGGTTCTCGTCCTCGCCGCGGTCGGCGTGGATGCGGTAGAAGCCGCCGACCACGTAGCGGTCCATCATGTAGACCACGGGCTCGGCCACGGCGCTGTTGATGCGCTCGTGCGTGAGCACGCCCTCCTGGATGATCACCTCGCTGACCGCCTGGCCCGCCTGCACCGTCGCCATGCGCGCCTTGGTCTTGGGCGAGAGCTTGTCGATGTCCTTGGCGTCGCGCACCGTCATGATGCCCATGCCGCCCGTGCCGTTGTCGGCCTTGATCACCACGAACGGCTTCTCGTTGATGCCGTATTCCTTGTACTTGCGGCGCACCTTGGTGAGCAGCGCGTCGGTGTTGCTGCGCAGGCATTCCAGGCCCGCGTCGGCCTCGAAATCCACCTGGCCGCATTGCGCGAACAGGGGGTTGATGAGCCAGGGGTCCATGCCCAGCAGCTTGCCGAAGCGCTTGGACACTTCCTCGTAGGCCTTGAAGTGCAGGCTCTTGCGCCGCGTGCCCCAGCCCGCGTGCAGCGGCGGCAGCAGGTACTGCTCGTGCAGCTCTTCCAGGATGCCAGGCACACCCGCGCTCAGGTCGTTGTTGAGCAGGATGGTGCAGGGATCGAAGTTCTTCAGGCCCAGGCGGCGCTTGCCGCGCTGCAGGGGCTCCAGCGTGACGTGGCCGCCGTCGGGCAGGTCGATGCGCGTGGGCTCGGTGATCTCGTTCGACAGCGAGCCCAGGCGGACGTTGAGCCCGGCCATGTAGAAGATCTTCTGCAGCGTGGCCAGGTTGCTCAGGTAGAAGCTGTCGCGCTGGTTCTCGGGCACCAGCAGCAGGTTCTTGGCCTCGGGGCAGATCTTCTCGATGGCGGCCATGGCGGCCTGCACGGCCAGCGGAATCATCTCGGGCGTGAGGTGGTTCCAGCCGGCGGGAAAGAGGTTGGTGTCCACCGGGGCGAGCTTGAAGCCCGCGTTGCGCACGTCGACCGAGCAGTAGAACGGTGGCGTGTGCTCCATCCATTCCAGCCGGAACCAGCGCTCGATCACCGGCGTGGATTCGAGGATGCGCTGCTCGAGTTCGTTGATCGGGCCGGTGAGGGCGGTGACGAGGTGGGGGACCATGGCGGGGCGGGGGAACCGGGCGGGAGGGCCAGTGTAAATGGGGACGGTGACGGGCATTCCAAGCGCCCGCCGGCGCCCCCGCGCCCGGCTGGCGGCTCGGTGGCCCGCCGGCGCCCGAGGGGCCTCAGCCCGACGACCGGAGCGCGGTCACCTCGATCTCGATGCGCATGCGCGGGTCGGCCAGGCCGGCCGAGATCATCATGGCCGCCGGCCGCACCTCGCCGAAGAAGCGGCGCAGCACCGGCCAGGTTTTCGGGAATTCGCTGCCGTCGGGCAGCACATAGGTCACCCGCACCACGTCGCGCAGGCCGGCGCCGGCCTGCTGCAGCGCGGCCTCGATGTTGCGCAGGCATTGCTCGGTCTGCGCCTCGATGCCGGGCGCGATGTCCATGGTGGTGTAGTCGAAACCGGTGGTGCCGGAAACGAAGACCCAGTCGCCCTGGACCACGGCGCGCGAGTAGCCGATCTCCTGTTCGAAGGTGGAGCCCGATGAGATGAGGGTGCGTGGCATGGTCAACGGCCCAGAAGCAGCAGCACCAGGCCAAGCGTGGCCGGTACCGCCTGGATGAACAGGATGCGCTTGCTGGCCGTGGCCGCGCCGTAGAGGCCGGCCACCAGCACGCACAGCAGGAAGAAGACCTTGACCGCGAAACCCTCGGGGCCCAGCGCCAGGCCCCAGAACAGGCCCGCCGCCAGGAAGCCGTTGTAGAGGCCCTGGTTGGCCGCCAGCGTCTTGGTCTGGGCCGCGAACTCGGGTGTGAGATTGAACGCCTTCATGCCCTTGGGCTTGTCCCACAGGAACATCTCGAGCACGAGGATGTAGACGTGCAGCAGGGCCACGAGCAGCACGACGGCGTTGGCGAGGGTGGCAAGCATGGGCGGGGTCTCCCGGGAATCGGACCGGGCGATGCTAACGCGGGCGGGCCTCGCGGCCGCCGAGCGCCAGTTCGCGCAGCGGGTCGCCGCCGTCGATGAACAGCCGCCCGCCGTCCACCAGCGCCGCGCGCAGCCGCTCGATCGCGCGCCGGCCGGCCTCGGGGTGGCGCCCATCGAGGGCGCCCACGCGAACGGCAAAGGCGATGTCGTAGCGCGCTTCGCCGGGCGCGAGCGCGAAGTCCTCCACCGCCACCTCGCGAAACGCCAGGCGCCCCGAGGCCAGCGCCTCGCGCGAGCCCGCGAGGGCCTGCGCGATGGCCTTGGCCGAGCGGTCGATGCCCAGCACGTGCCCCGAGGGCCCCAGGCGCTCGGCCACCGCGCGCGCCGCCACGCCCGGGCCGCAGCCGATCTCCAGCACCCGCAGGCCCGGGCGCAGCGGCAGCGCGTCGACGATCGCGGCGAGCCGCGGCGAGAGCGCGCTCATGCCTTCAACGCCAGGCCCAGCGCCAGCAGCGCCAGCGACACGGCGCCGAGCGCGCTGCGCACGTGGTTCCAGCGCAGCCAGTCGCGCACGTAGCGCGGCCACAGCACCGGCGCCTCGCGCAGGTCGGTGCGCGCCAGGCGGTCGTTGAGCGGCACGTTGCAGGCCATGGTCACGCCCAGCGGGCCGATCAGGTAGGCCAGCGCGCCCGCGCACCAGGCGATCGCCCCGGCGCCGCCCTGCCACAGCGCGCCGATCAGCAGCAGCAGGCACAGCACGGCCGTGCACAGGAAGGGCAGCAGGAACAGCGGGCGGATGATCAGCCGGTTGATGCTCTGCATGGTGCTCATGCCGGCCTCGGCCGGCTGTTCGAGCAGGGCGCGCATGGTCACCAGTGAGAAGGCGTAAAGCAGGCCGGTGACCAGGCCCCCGCCCACGATGGCGGCGATGGCGATCCCCTGCAGCAGCGTGGCCATGGGACGCTCAGGCGCGCGCGGGCGCTTCGCACAAGGCCTTGAGGCGGGCCAGGGCCTTGGGCCAGCTCTCGTCCATCATGGCCGCGTACTCGGGGGGCACATCCTGCTCGATGTCCAGCCGCGTGCCACCGGCCTCCGGCGCGAAGCGGTAGTTCTCGTAGGCGGGCGGCCCCTCGTGGGGCACGGCCGGCTGGCCCGGCGACACCATGCCCAGGTGGCGGATCGACAGGAACACGTGGCGCTGGTTCTGCGCGATCTGCGCTTCCATGCCCTCGCCCGAGGGCGAGAGGAAACGGATGCGCGCGCCCTGCTCCCAGCTGCCCTCGTAGTAGGAGCCCTCCATGAAGGCCGAGGTCCAGTCGCGGTAACCGTCGTCGGCGAGCATGGTGGCCCAGACCCGTTCGACGGGGGCGTGGATGTGCGTGCGGTAGTTCAGGCGTTGCAGTGGGGTGCTCATGGACAGGTCCTTTCGGGGGCTGGGGAAACCCAAACGACGGCCGACACCCCCGGTTGTCGACACGCCCCGGGTAAACCCCGACGCCGCGGAGCTCAGCGCGCCGCCGCGGCCCGCCCGCTGGGCGTTTCGTTGCCGTCGCGGAACGCGCTCGCGCGCTCGGCCTCCAGCGGTCGGATCTCGAAGCTCAGCCCGAAGGCCAGGCAGGGGTTGCGCGAGGCGATGCGCGCGGCCTCGTCCAGGCTGCCGGCGGTGATGAACCAGTAGCCGCCGATGATCTCCTTGGCCTCGGTGAAGGGCCCGTCGAGCACGCGCTCGCGCGTCACCAGCCGGCAGCCCGTGCCCAGGCGGCTGCCGGCCCGCAGCACGCCGGCCGCGGCCTGTTCGCCGAACCAGGCGTAGAAGGCGTCGATGGCGCCCTGGATCTGTTCGGGGGACCGGTCGGCGTCCCATTGGCCTCGGGACAGCAGCAGGAATTCGCTCATGGGCGGTGTCTCCAGAAGAACGGGTTCAGTGGGCCAGGTCCGCGCCGGCCGCGGCCAGCAGCTCGCGCAGCACGGAGCGGTGGCAGTGCGACTCGTGCTCGCAGTAGCAGCCCACCGAGAAGTCGCTGCCGTGCGACATCGCCGCCAGCAGCGCGATCGCATGGGCATTCTCGGGTGTGGCCATCTCGGCGCGGTAACGGCGTGTGAACGCGGCCCACTCGGCCGGCGTCTTGGCCTGCTGGGCCTGCTTCATGGTCTGCAGGCTGGGCGCGAGGTTGGGGAACCAGACGTCGTACCAGTCCTGGCGCGCGAACTCGCTCTTGGGGACGCCGCGCGGCGGACGCCGCACCGTGCCGATGCGCAGGCCTTCGTTGTTCGCTCGCGGGCTGCCGAGCCGCACCACCCTGATCGCCATGGCTGTCTCCGGTTCCATCGACCGGCGACAGCGTAGCCGGTTCAGGCCCGGGCGCGCAAACCGCGCCGAGCCTGGGGGGGTGGCGCTCAGCCGCGCACCTCACCCTCGCCCAGCACCACGTACTTGAGCGAGGTCAGGCCTTCCACGCCCACCGGGCCGCGCGCGTGGAACTTGTCGGTGCTGATGCCGATTTCGGCGCCCAGGCCGTACTCGAAGCCGTCGGCGAAGCGGGTGCTGGCGTTCACCATCACGCTGGCCGAATCGACCTCGCGCAGGAAACGCTGGGCGTGTCCGTGGTCGGTGGTGAGGATGGCGTCGGTGTGGTGGCTGCTGTAGCGGTTGATGTGGGCGATGGCCTCGTCCACGCCGTCCACCAGCTTGATGCTGATAACGGGCGCGAGGTACTCCTCGAACCAGTCCTGCTCGCTGGCGTCCACCAGGGTCGCGCCGGCCACGCCGGCCAGCAGGGCCTTGCTCTCGGGGCAGGCGCGCATCTCCACGCCCTTGGCCGCGAAGACGGCACCGATCTTCGGCAGGAAGTCCTTCGCCACGCCGCGCGCCACCAGCAGGCTTTCGGTGGCGTTGCAGGGGCTGTACTTCTGCGTCTTGGCGTTGTCGGTGACCTTCACCGCGAGCGCGATGTCGCAGGGGTCGTCCACATAGGTGTGGCAGTTGCCGTCCAGGTGCTTGATGACGGGCACCTTGGCCTCGGCGCTGATGCGCTCGATCAGGCCCTTGCCGCCGCGCGGGATGATCACATCCACGTACTGCGGCATGGCGATGAGCTGGCCCACGGCCGCGCGGTCGGTGGTGGGCACGAGCTGCACCGCGTCGGCCGGCAGGCCGGCGTCGATCAGCGCGCGCTGCACCAGGGCGGCCAGGGCGCGGTTGGAGTCGATGGCCTCGGAGCCGCCGCGCAGGATGGCGGCGTTGCCGCTCTTGATGGCGAGCGAGGCGGCCTCGATCGTCACGTTGGGGCGGCTCTCGTAGATCATGCCGAAGACGCCAATGGGCACGCGCATCTGGCCCACGCGGATGCCGCTGGGCATCTGCCGCATGCCCATCAGCTCGCCGATGATGTCGGGCATGGCGGCGAGCTGCTCGCAGCCCTGGGCGGCGGTCTCGATCACCTTGGGCGTGAGCTTCAGGCGGTCGACCATGGGCTCGGCCAGGCCGTTGGCGCGGGCGCGCTCCAGGTCCTTGGCGTTCTCCAGCGCCAGTGGTTCACCGGCCTCGCGCAGCAGGGCGGCCAGGCGGCGCAGCGCCTGGGCCTTGGCCGCGACGCTGGCCTTGGCCATGAGCCGCGACGCCGCCAGGGCCTGCTGGCCCAGGGTGTGCATGAGTTCGGTGGTGTTGCTGGCGTTCATGGGTCGGGATTTTCGCACCGGGGGCCGACAAGCGCCCGGGCGCCCGCGCCATGCACCTAGGCCGCCAGGGGCCGGCGCGCGATCAGGGTGAGGAAGCGCTTGGTGGTGCCGCCGGGCGCCTCGAAGCTGTCGATGGCCTCGTGCAGCCGCTCCCAGCCGGCGAAACGCTCCCGCACGCGGCCGGGCTCGAACAGGCAGTGGCCCTCGGGCCCGAACATGCCCAGGAAGGTGGTCCCCTCGATCAGCACATTGAGCGACAGCACGCCGCCGGGCTCGGTGGCCGCCTGCAGCGCCGCCAGCTGGCGCCAGGCGCTGGCGCAGTCGAAGAACATCAGCAGGCCGATGCAGACCACGGTGTCGTAGCGGCCCTCGGGCGTGCGATCGCGCAGGTCGGCCTCGGTGGCGCGCAGCGGCAGCGACTCGCGCGCCGCCACCGCGCGCAGGTGGGCGATGGCGGAGGCGCTCGCGTCCAGCGCCTCGACCGTGCAGCCCCGGCGCGCCGCCTCCAGGGCCAGGTGGCCCAGGCCGCAGCCGAAGTCGAGCGTCCGCCCGCGCAGGTGCGGCAGGGTCGCGCGCTCGAAGGGGTTGAGGGCGTGCTCGCCCTCGGCGATCTGCCGCTGGAACTGGCGGTCGAAAAAATCGACGCTGTGCGGGGGGGTCATGGGCCCGAGTCTGCCTCGGCGGGGCGCGGCCCGTGCCCCGCCCCCCTCAATCCTGGGTGATCTTCTCGTCCACCACCACCTGGCGCCAGCGCTTCGACTCGCTGGCCACGAAGGCGCCGAAGGCGGCACCTCCGGCGCCACCGGGCTCCGCGCCCGAGGTCTCGATGCGCGAGGCCACGTTCGGGTCGGCCAGGGCCGCGACCAGGGCGCGCTCCAGCCGCGCCACGATGGGCGCGGGCGTGCCGGCGGGCGCGGCCACGCCGGTCCAGCCGCGCAGATCGATGCCGGGGTAGCCTTCCTCGGCCAGCGTGGGCAGACCGGGGAAAGCCTTCTTGCGCTGCGGCGCGGCAATGGCCAGCGCCACCACCCGGCCGGCGTTCAGGCCCTGCTGCGCCGCGGCCGAGCCGGAGAGCACCACGTCCACCGTGCCGCCCGTCAGGTCGGTGACGGCCGCGGCGATGGTGCGGTACGGCACGTGCCGCAGCTCGATGCCGGCGGCCCGCTGCAGCAGCGCCATGCCCAGGTGCGACGGGGTGCCCGCGCCCGCGCTGCCCAGCGTGAGTTGCCCGGGCTGGCGCCTGGCCAGGGCCACCAGCTCGGCCAGGGTCTTCACGCCCAGGCCCTGGCGCGCCAGCAGGACGGGCGACTCGGTGGTCAGCTGGGTCACGGCCACGAAGTCGCGCTGCAGGTCGAAGGGCGTCTTCGCGCGCAGGGCCGGCGTGACCGCCGACTGCAGGTTGATGAGGCCGACGGTGTAGCCGTCCGGCGCGGCCTTGGCGAGGGCCTCGACGCCGATGATCCCTTGGCCGCCGGGGCGGTTATCCACCACGATGGCCTGGCCAAGCTGGCGGGCGAGCACGTCCTGCAGGGCGCGGATGGCCACGTCGGCGGGCGAGCCCGGTCCGCCGGGCACGATGACGCGGACCGGCCGCGAAGGCCAATCGCTGGCCCAGGCGGACGGGATGCGGGCCAGGCCCAGGGCCGAGGCGGCGATGAAATGGCGGCGTTGCATGGTGGCTGTCTCCTTCAGGCCGCGTAGCGCGCTGGTGGACTGCTGTCCACCGCGGCGAGCATCTTGCGCAGCAGTTGTTGCATCAGTTGGGATTGGGTATCGCGGTGCCCGGGCGCGTCCCAGAGGTTGTAGGTCTCGCCGGGGTCCTGCTGGTGGTCGTACAGCTCGCCCCAGGACTCGCCCTGGTAGACGCTGAGGCGGTGGCGCTCGGTCAGCAGGCTGCGCACGCAGGCCGGGCGCTGGAAGCCCTGGCGCGTGCGGCTGTCCTGGTACTCGATCAGCAGCGCGTCCCACCCGCGGCCCTGGCCGTCGAGGCAGCCGAGCAGGGAGCGGCCCTGCAGCCCGCCGTAGGCCTCGACGCCGGCGCGCGCCAGCACGCTGGGCGCGATGTCGATGGTGGAGGCGAGCGCCTGGCTGACCGCCGGCGCGGGCTGGCGCGGGTCGCACCAGATGAAGGGCACGCGCGTGATGCCGCGCGAGGCCAGCGCGCCCTTGAGCATCAGGTTGAAGTCGCCCAGGTAGTCGCCGTGGTCCGAGGTGAAGACGATCACCGTCTCCTCGCGCTGGCCACTGTCGTCGAGCGCGCGCACGATGTCGCCGACCGCGTCGTCGATCATGGCGATCATGCCGGCGCTCAGCGCCATGGCCTCGCGGATCTCGCGCTCGGTGGCGAAGAAGGCGTCGTGCGGGCCCTGGCGCTGGCGGCTGCCGTCCAGAAAACGCTCGCGGCACCAGCCGATCGGCGGCGGCGGGTTTTGGTGCGCCTCGTAGGGCAAACGCAGCGTGAAGTCCGCCGGGTCGTACAGCCCCCAATAGCGGCCGGGCGGCGTGAAGGGGTGGTGCGGGTCGGGGAAGGACACGAAGGCGAAGAAGGGCTGTTCCTGCCCGCGCGTGCCGCGCAGGAAGTCGACCGCGCGGTCGCGGATGTAGCTCGTCGGGTAGAAGGCCTCAGGGATCGCGGTGCGGTGGGCCTGCGGGCACACGTAGCCGTGTGGCAGCTGGCTCGCGCGATCGCGCAGCCGATCGGCCTGCGGCAGGTGGCGGCGCAGCCACTGCAGGTAGTGGCCGCCCGCCTGGTCGCCATGGAAGGTCACCAGGTCCACTTCGTCGTAGCCGTAGTACGGCGTGTGCAACGGGTGGCGGTCCAGGCCCGCGTAGTGGCCCGGCTGTTCCTGCGTGTAGTCGCCGCCGTCGTCTTTCCAGGCGTCGACGGCGGGCGCCGCCGCGCCGCCTTCGGCCGGCCGGTCCGTCATGGGCTGCACATGGCTCTTGCCGATGCTGGCCGTGCGGTAGCCGGCGCGCCGGAGCTGCTCGACGAAGGTCGTGGCGCGCACCGACAGCGCCGCGCCGTTGACGCGCAGCCCGTGCGCCGATGGGTAACGCCCCGTGAGCAGCGAGGCGCGGTTGGGCATGCACACCGGGCTGGCGGCGTGGAAGCGCTCGAAGCGCGTGCCGCGCGCGGCCAGCGCGTCGATGTGCGGCGTGCGCAGCACCGGGTGGCCGTAGCAGCCCAGGTGGTCGGCGCGGTGCTGGTCGGTGACGATGACCAGGAAGTTGGGTCGGCGCATGGGCTCAGAAGTTGTGGCGGATGCCCAGCGCCAGGGCGCGCACGTCGTCGCCGCTGCCGGCGGTGACCGGGGCCAGCGCCAGCGTGTTCGCGGCCGTGCCCTGGTTGTTCAGGCGCAGCAGACGGCCGTACAGCGTGGTGCGCTTGCTCAGCCGGTAGTCGTAGCCCACCGCCATGGCCTGGGCGTCGTTCGGGCTGTTGCGCAGGTCGCGGCGGTTGAGCTCGGCCATCCAGCGGTGCGGGCCCAGGTCGTAGGCGGCGCCGAGCACGGTGTGCGCCGCGCGGCGCGCGCCGGGGGCGGTGCTGTCCGACACCAGGTAGGCGGCCGACAGGGTGAGGCCGCCGATCGCGTAGCTGCCGTTCAGGCCCTGGGTCTGGTTGTGGAACGGCGTGGCGGCGGCGCTGCCGCTGTCCAGGCGCTGGGCCGCGTAGCCGATGAAGTAGCGCTCGCCGCGGTAGCTGGCGCCGAAGGCCAGGATGCCGCCCAGGCCGGCGGCGCCTTCGTCCGGCGCCACCGCCACGTCCACGCGCAGCCCCTTGGCCCGCGGACCGCCGCCGTAGCGGTAGCGCAGCAGGTTGGACTGGCGCATCGCCAGGCCCACCGTGCGCGCGGCCGCGGGCTGGCTGTCCACGCTGCCCGCGAGCTGCACCGGGGCCCAGTTCGCGTTCATGCCGAATGGCACGGTGGCCAGCAGGTTGAAAAAGAGCGGCGTGTACTGGCGCCCGGCCTCGACGGTGCCCCACGGACCCTGCAGGCCCACGAAGGACTGGCGGCCAAAACCGCCACCCAAGGGGATGGTGCCGTTGTCCATGGTGAGGCCCATTTCCAGAACGAAGTGGGCCGACAGCCCACCGCCCAGGTCCTCCTTGCCGCGAAAGCCCAGCCGCGAGACCGCGTTGCCGCCTTCGTTCACCACGGTGCGCGAGTCGCTGCCGCGGATGCTGCCGACGTACAGGTCGGCGATGCCGTAGAGGCCGACGTCCTGGGCCAGGGCGCTCAGGCCCGGGGCGGCCAGGAGGCCCAGCGTCAGGGCCTGGCGGATGGGGTGCTTCACAGTGTCTCCTCTGGGTGATCGGGAGGTCGCACTGTGTCAGCGCGGTGTCCGCGCGGCCAATACTTTGTCATGAGGCCGCCATTGCGTTGCGCAATGGATCGACCCGGGACCCGACCACCAAAGGACTCCTTGCTACCCGAACGAGAGCATCAAGAGCGCTTGACGGCCTCGGACAACAGGCGCGCGAGCAGGGACTCGCCCACCAGCATGGCCTCGGACCAGCCGGCCTCGGGCGCCATGGCGATGCGCACATGCCGCTCCAGCCCACCCTCGGCGATGGGCAGCGCGATCAGCCCCGGGCGCTGCACGGCGCGGCGCGCGGCGAAGGTCGAGAGAATGGTCGCGCCCACGCCCTGCTCGCACAGCTCCAGCATCGACGACAGGTCCTCGATGCCGCCGAGGATGCGCAGGGACAGGCCCAGGCGCTCGGACGCGTCCATCACCAGGCGGTGCGCCGGCTGCATGGGCGACAGCAGCAGCTCGACCGCCAGCGCGTCCTGGAGCCGCGGCCGCCGCGGCAGCGCGCGCAGCCGCTCGCGCGAGCCCACGAGGGCCAAGCGCTCCGAAAAGGCCGTGCCACGCGCCCCCTCGACGGCCGTGGCCGACACCAGCGTGGCCATGTCCAGTTCGCCCTTGTGCAGCAGGCGCTCCAGTTCGGCCGAGTAGCCCACGCGAATCTGCGGCTGCACGCCCGGCATCGCTTCGCGGATGGCCCCGAACAACCGCGCGCTGAGCAGCGGCGAGAGGCTGCGCAGCAGGCCGATGCTGAGCACGCCCTCCACCACGCCGGCCTTCTCGCGCGTGGCCGCGGCCGCGTAGTCGATCTGCCGCAGGATGCGCTTGGCGCGCTCGTACAGCTCGGTGCCGGCCGGCGTGAGCGCGGTGCCCACGCGGCCGCGCACCACCAGCTTCACGCCCAGCCCCCGCTCCAGGTCGCCCAGGCGCTGGCTCAGCGCGGGCTGCACGATGTGCAGGCGCCGCGAGGCTTCGGTCAGGCTGCCGGCCTCGGCGATGCCGACGAAGTACTTGAGCTGGCGGATGTCCATCGGCGGTCCTTGGTCCGGCGCGGCGCGCCGCGCCTGAGCCTAGCGCAGCGCGAAGCAGGCGATGTCCACGCGGTCCGGGTGGCGCACGCCGCTGCCGACGAAGAGGCGCTCGTTGATCCAGCCCAGCGCGGCCGACGAGGTCTCGAACGCGGGCACGCAGCGGAAGTACACCAGCGAGGGATCGACCGGCTCGCCACGCACCAGGCTCGCGGTCACCGCCGGTGGCGCCACGCGAATCGCCTGGTTGCTGACGTAGATGAGGTCGCCGCCGTCGGTCTCGAGCACGTAGCGCGCGTCCAGCCGCGCCAGCGAGGGCGTCACGATGGCCTGGAAATCGGCCCCGCCCGGCAGCACGCGCCCCGTCCAGCCGTCGCCGCGCACCGTTCCGCCCGTGATGGGAATGACGCGCCGGTTGCCGGCCGGCGTGGGACCGATCTCGTGCACCGGCCCCACCTGCACGCTGAGCTGCGCAAAAAAGTCGAGCCCCGGGGCGGCCGGCGCGGCGGTGTCCACGCGCTCAGTCATTCGCCTTGAACCCCGTGGCCTTGACCACCTGCGCCCAGCGCGCGGTTTCCGTGGCGATGGTCTTCTCGAACGCCGCGCCGCTCTCGGTCGGCACGTCGAAGCCCTGGGCTTCGAGCTTGCCCTTGTAGCCGGCGTCGGCCTGCGCCTTCACCGCCGCCGCCATGATCGCGTCGGTCACCGCCGGCGGCGTGCCGGCGGGCGCCATCAGGCCGAACCACACCGTGGTATTTAGGTCGCCATGGCCCAGCTCCGCGAGCGTGGGCACCTGCGGCAGGAAACGCGAGCGCTGGGCGGAGGTGACCGCCAGGGCCTTGAGCTTGCCGCTCTGCACGTGCGGCAGGGCGCTCTGCAGCTGCGTGAAGCCCAGCGGCACCTGGCCGCCCAGCAGATCGGTGATCTGCGGTGCCGAGCCCTTGTAGGGGATGTGGACCATGGGCACCTTGAGGCGCTCGCTGAACTGGAAGCCCAGGAAGTGCGAGGGCGTGCCCGGGCTGAACGAGGCGTAGGCGGCCTTGTCCGCGTGGGCCTTGAGCCAGGGGCCCAGATCGGCCAGCCGATCCACCGGCACCGAGGGGTGCACGACCAGCACCAGCGGGCTCTCCACGCCCTTGGCGATGGGCTTGAAGTCCGATTGCTTCCACGGCAGCGCCGGGTAGGCCGAGGGGTTGATGGTGAACATGGCCTGCGTGCTGATCCACAGCGTGTGCCCGTCGGGCGCGGCCTTGCGCACCTGCTCGGCGCTGAGGTTGCCGTTGGCGCCGGCGCGGTTCTCGACCACGAAGGTGCCGCCGGTCTGGCGCGCCAGCTGCTCGCCGAGCGTGCGGGCATAGACGTCCACCGCGCCGCCCGCCGGCGTGCCCACCACCAGCGTCACCGGGCGGGTGGGCCAGGTCTGCGCGGCCAGGGGCATGGCGCCGCCGAGGGCCAGCAGCGGCATCAGCCATTGGCCGAGTCGGCGCAGCGCGGGGGTTGGGCGGGGGGTCATGGCGGGTCTCCGGTGAATTGAGGGGAACCGCGCAATCTAGGCTTGTCAGAATGATTGACAAAGCGAATCGTTCCTGGGGAATCCCCTAGCTGCCATGACCACCACACCAGCCTTGCTGCACGGACTGCCGCCGTTCGACCAGCCCCTCAACGCCGCCGGCACCTTCACGCCCGTGGGCGTGTCGCGGGCCTCGCCCGCGGTGGCCGAGGCCACGGCCTGGGCCTTGCAGCGCTTTCTGGTCATCGACGAATGGCAGGACCTGGCCTCGCGCGAACTCGCCGCGTTCAGCGGCGCGGCGGCGGGCACGGTGGTGCACTGCGCGGCGGCGGGCATCACGCTGTGCGTGGCGGCGGCCATGGCGGGCACGGACCCGCGGCGCATCGCGCAGCTGCCCGACAGCGAAGGCCTGCGCCGCGCGGTGGTGGTGCCCGCGCCGCACCTGATCGACTACGGCCACCCGCTGGCCACCGACATCCGCCTGGCCGGCGGCACGGTGCGCGCCTGCGGCCAGCCCGAACGCTGCACCGCCGACGACTGGCTGCCCGCGCTGGCGGCGCCCGAGGTGGGCTGCCTGCTGCTGGTGTCCTCGCGCCTCACGCGCGACCCGGCGTTCGACTTCGCCGCCGCGACCGAGGCCGCGCGCGCGGCCGGCGTGCCCGTGGTCATCGACGGTGCCGCGCAGGACCTGCGCGTGCGCGAGCTGGTGGCGCTGCAGCCGGCCGCCGTGGTGCTGAGCGCGCAGAAGTACCTGGCCGCGCCAACGGCAGGCCTGGTGGTGGGCGAGGCCGGTTTCATCGAGGCGGTGCGCGCGCAGCAGAAGGGCATCGGCCGCGCCATGAAGCCGAGCAAGGAGGCCTTGGTGGGCGTGCTCGCGGCCTTGCACGAGCGGCGCGCGCTGGACCTGGGCGCCTGGTCGCGCCAGCAGGAAGCCAAGGTGCGCCAGGCCGTGGACGCCCTGGGCGGCCTGCCCGGCGTGCAGGCCATGCGAATGCCCGACCCTCTGGGCGCGCCCGTCCCGCGCGTGCGGCTGCGCTTCGCGGGCGGCGCCGAAGCGGCGCGCGCCGCCGCGCAGGCGCTGCGGCGGCAGGACCCGCCGGTCTGGGTGATGGAACACGGCGTGGCCGAAGGCGTGCTCACCCTGGAACTGATCGCCCTGCGCGCGGACGAGGTGGACGCCCTGACCGGGGCGCTGCGCCGCTGCCTGGCCTGAGGCCCCGGGCGCTCAGTCCTTCACCGGCTCCAGCGCCTGCAGCAGCGTCGGCAGCAACTCCGACACCGTCGGGTGGATCGGCATCGAGCGGATGAGGCCGTCCACCGGCTGCTTCAGGCTCATCAGGTCCAGCAGGCCGTGCACGGCCTCGTCGCAGCGGTAGCCCAGCAGGCTCGCGCCCAGCAGCTGGCGGGTCTGCGCGTCCACCACCGCCTTCATCAGGCCCTGTGTTTCGCCGGCCTCGCGCGCGCGGCCCACGCGGTGCATGGGCAGGGTGGCCCGCAGCAGCGGCCGCCCGCTCTCGCGCGCCTTCGCCTCGGCCAGGCCCACGCGGCCCAGCGGAGGGTCGGTGTAGAGCGCGTAGGCCTCGATGCGGTCCGACAGCCGGCGCGGGTCCTGATCGAACAGGTTGGCCACCACCACCTCGTGGTCGTTCCAGGCGGTGTGCGTGAAGGCGCCGCGGCCGTTGCATTCGCCCACCGCCCACACGCCCTCGGCGCTGGTGCGGCATTGCTCGTCCACGCGGATGTGGCCGCGCGGGTCCACCTCGATGCCGGCCGCGCCGAGGTTCAGTCCCTCGGTGTTGGGCTGGCGCCCCACGGCCAGCAGCACATGGCTGCCCACCAGGCGCGGCGGCCGGCGCTCGCAGCGCGCGCCCACCGCGATGCCGCTCTGGCGCGGCGCCAGCGCGATGCACTCCGCGCCCAGCTCGAAGCGCACGCCCTCGCGCTCCAGGATCTCCCGGATCGCCTGGGCCACGTCCTCGTCCTCGCGCGGCAGCAGGCGCGCGGACTTCTCCACCACCGTCACCCGGGCACCGAAGCGGCGCATCACCTGCGCGAACTCCAGGCCGATGTAGCTGCCGCCGATGATCACCAGGTGCCGGGGCAGCGTGTCCAGCCGCAGGATCGATTGGTTGTCCAGCGTGGGCACGCGGTCGATGCCGTCCAGCGGCGGGCGCGCGGCGCGCGCGCCGACGTTGAGGAAGATGCGCGGCGCCCGCAGCTCGCGCTCGCCCACGCGCAGGCGGCCGGGCGCGACGAAGCGGGCCTCGCCCAGGATCACCTCGACCTTGTCCAGGCCCCGCATCCACTGCTCCACGCCCTCGCGCGACTGGGCCACCACCGCTTCTTTGCGCGCCATCACGCGCGCGAAGTCCACCCGCAACCGGCCGGTGGCGAAGCCGAACTCCTCGCCGCGCCGCGCCAGGTGGATGGCGCGCGCACTGGCCACCAGCGTCTTGGTGGGGATGCAGCCGTGGTTCACGCAGGTGCCGCCGAATTCGGCGCGCTCGATGACGGCGGTGCGCAGGCCTTCGCGGTGGCAGCGCGCGGCGATGGCCGGACCGGCCTGGCCGGCGCCGACGACGATGGCATCGAAGGTGTCGATGGGCATGGGCGTCTCCTGTGGCGGTGTTGAGGGCCTCCCCGGGTGGCGTGGCGGCCGGCAAGGCGCGTGCCGGCCGCGCGCCAGCCACTAAGTAGCCGAGAAAGCCCCTGTCCGCAAGGCCGTCATTGCCGCCCCCCGGCCGGAAAACCCCTGTTCGCAGTGATTTAATGCCTGGTCAATAACTGCCTAGGCAGTTAAATTCCTGCCCAGCCATGAAACACCCACCCCCCTCCCCGGCCGGCGACACGGCCTTCTA
This sequence comes from Hydrogenophaga sp. PML113, assembly GCF_001777155.1. NCBI lineage: Bacteria > Pseudomonadati > Pseudomonadota > Betaproteobacteria > Burkholderiales > Comamonadaceae > Hydrogenophaga > Hydrogenophaga sp. PML113. Next base: position 47,729 of record NZ_MIYM01000013.1, read on the forward strand.
CCACCCCGACACCCTGCGCCCGGACGACTCCGTGGGCCGGCTGATGCGCCAGATCCTCGTCGCCAGCGCGAACGAGGTGGAGCGCGAACTCGCCCCCCTGGGCCTGACCGAGGCCCAGTGGATGCCGCTGTTCAAGCTGCACATGGCCATGGCCAGCACCTCGTCCGAGCTGGCGCGCGAATGCCGCATCGACACCGGCGCCACCACGCGCATGATCGACCGGCTGGAAGAGAAGGGCTTCATCCAGCGCGAGCGCTCGGCCGCCGACCGCCGCGTGGTGAAGCTGGAGCTCACGCCCGAAGGACGCGCCACCGCCGGACACATCCCCAGCGCGCTGTGCAAGGTGCAGAACGAGCTGCTGGCCGGCTTCACGCGCGAGGAGTTCGACACGCTGAAGTCGCTGCTGCGGCGCATGCTGGCCAACGCGCAAACGCTGGCCACGAAGGAGCGCGCATGAACCGTTCCTTCAAGAGCCGCTGGCTGCTCGCGCCCCTGGCCGCCGCCGCGCTCGTGGGCTGCGCCAGCATGCAAGGCACCACGCCGTCCAGCGCGCAGCTGCGCGACGCCGCCTCGCTGGGCCTGAGCGAATCGCGCGCCGCCGCCGAGGTGGCGCCGGTGGAGCCCCAGTGGTGGCGCGCGCTCGGCGATCCGCAGCTCGACCGCCTGGTGGAGCAGGCCCTGCAGGGCAACCCGAACCTGCGCGTGGCGCAGGCGCGCGTGGCCCGGGCCATGGCCGCCGTCGACGGCGTCGACGCCACCAGCGGCCCGCAGCTCAACGGCCAGTTCGACGCCACGCACCAGCGCTTCACCGCCAAGGGCATGGTGCCCCCGCCGCTGGCCGGCAGCGTCGAGGACACGGCCACGCTGCAGCTCAACGGCTCCTGGGAAATCGATTTCTTCGGCAAGCACCGCGCCGCGCTCGACGCCGCCCTGGGCACGGCCCAGGCCGCGCAGGCCGAAGCCGCCGCCGCGCGCACGCTGCTGGCCACCAACGTGGTGCGCGGCTACGTGCAGCTGGCGCGCCTGCAGGACCAGTACGAACTGGCGCAGCGCGCGCTCGCGCAGCGAGAGGGCATGCTGGCCCTGGTCAATCAGCGCGTCTCGGCCGGGCTGGACGGCGTGCTCGAACAGCGCCAGAGCGAGGGCGCCGTGCCCGAGGCGCGCCAGCAGATCGAGGCCATCGGCGAGCAGATGCAGCTCACGCGCCACGCGCTGGCGGCGCTGAGCGGCCAGCCCACGCAGGACCCGGCGCCCCAGGCGCCGCGCCTGGCCGGCCTGCGCCCGCTGCCCGAGCCCCGGGCCATCCCCACCGACCTGCTCGGCCGGCGCCCCGACGTGGCCGCCGCGCGCTGGCGCGTGCAGGCCTCGCGCGGCGAGGTGGACAACGCGCGCGCCCAGTTCTATCCCAACATCAACCTGGTGGCCTATGTCGGCCTGTCCAGCATCGGGCTCGACCAGCTCTTCAGCGGCGGCGCCCGGCAGTGGGGCATCGGACCGGCCGTGCGCCTGCCGATCTTCGATGGCGGGCGCCTGCGCGCCAACCTGAGCGGCAAGAACGCCGAGCTCGACACCGCCATCGAGAGCTACAACGCCGCCGTCATCGAGGCCGTGCACGAGGTGGCCGACCAGCTCGCCTCCGCGCGCTCGGTGGCCCAGCAGCGCGCCCAGCAGCAGCAGGCCCTGCAATCGGCCGAATCGGCCTATTCCATCGCCGAGCAGCGCTACCGCGCGGGCCTGTCCAACCACCTGCAGCTGCTGTCCGCCGAAACCGCCGTGCTGGCCCAGCGCCGCCTCGACGTCGACCTGCGCACGCGCGCCCTGCAGGCCCAGGTGAACCTGGCCCAGGCCCTGGGCGGCGGCTGGCGCGCGTCCACCGAACAACCCTGAAGCCCAACACCCCCTCCTTCACCATGAGCACGAACACCGCAACGGCCCCGAACGCCCCCGCCGGCAACCCGCGCCGCAAGAAAGCCCTGCTCGCCATCGCCACCGTGGTGGTGCTGGGCGGCCTGGCCGCCGGCGCCTACGAATGGCTGATCGCCAGCCACTACGAAACCACCGACAACGCCTACGTGCAGGGCGACGTGGTGCAGATCACGCCGCAGATCGGCGGCACCGTGCAGGCCATCCTGGCCGACGAGACCGACTTCGTGAAAGCCGGCCAGCCCCTGGTGAAACTCGACCCGGCCGACGCCACGCTGGCGCTCGAACAGGCCGAGGCGCAGCTCGCGCAGACCGTGCGCCAGGTGCGCAAGCTCTACGCCGACAACGGCGCCTTCGACGCCCAGGTGGCGGCACGCCAGGCCGACGTGGCCAAGGCCCGCAACGAGGTGGCGCGCGCGGGCGATGACCTCAACCGCCGCCAGTCGCTGGCCGGCAACGGCGCCGTCTCCAAGGAAGAGCTGCAGCACGCCGAGGCCCAGCTCGCGGCCGCGCGCAGCGTGCAGTCGGCCGCCGAGGCCGCGCTGGCCGCCGCGCGCGAACAGCTCGCCAGCAACCGCGCCATGACCGAGGGCACCTCGGTCGAGCGGCACCCGCAGGTGCAGACCGCCGCCGCCAAGGTGCGCGAGGCCTGGCTCGCCACGCAGCGCCTGACGCTGCCCGCGCCGGTGGACGGCTACGTCGCCAAGCGCACCGTGCAGCTCGGCCAGCGCGTGGCCGCCGGCACGCCGCTGATGGCCGTGGTGCCGCTGCAGCAGGTGTGGGTGGACGCGAACTTCAAGGAGGTGCAGCTGCGCCACATCCGCCTGGGCCAGCCCGTCGAGCTCACCGCCGACGTCTACGGCAAGGACGTGCGCTACACCGGCCAGGTGGTCGGTCTGGGCGTGGGCACCGGCTCCACCTTCGCCCTGCTGCCGGCGCAGAACGCCACCGGCAACTGGATCAAGGTGGTGCAGCGCGTGCCGGTGCGCATCGCGCTCGACCCCGGCCAGCTCGACCAGCACCCGCTGCGCGTGGGCCTGTCGATGGAAGCGACGGTGAACGTGCGCCAGCAGGACGGCAAGACCCTGGCCAGCGCGCCCACCGCCGCGCACGCCGCCACCCAGGCCTTCGAGCACGCCGGCGCCGACGCCGACGCGCTGGTGCGGCGCATCATCCAGGCCAACCTCGGCGCCTCCACCCTCGCCCAGCGCGCGCTCTGACCATGGCCGACACCGCCGCCGCGCCCGGCGCGGCCCCCGCGAAGCCGGGCACGCCGCCCGCGGGCGCGCACCCGCCGCTCGAAGGCAGCGCGCGCCTGTGGGGCACGCTCGCCATCTCGGCGGCCACGTTCATGAACGTGCTCGACACGTCCATCGCCAACGTCTCGCTGCCCGCCATCGCTGGCGACCTGGGCGTCAGCCCCAACCAGGGCACCTGGGTCATCACCAGCTTCGCGGTGGCCAACGCCATCGCCGTGCCGCTCACCGGCTGGCTCACGCAGCGCCTGGGGCAGGTGCGGCTGTTCGTGACCAGCGTGCTGCTGTTCGTGCTGGCCTCGCTGCTGTGCGGCCTGGCACCCAACATGCCCACGCTGATCGCCTTTCGCGTGCTGCAGGGCTTCGTGGCCGGCCCCATGATCCCGCTGTCGCAGGCGCTGCTGCTGCAGAGCTACCCGCGCGAGCAGGCCGGCCGCGCCATGGCCGCCTGGGCCATGACCACGCTGGTGGCGCCGGTGATGGGCCCGCTGCTGGGCGGCTGGATCACCGACAACATCGCCTGGCCCTGGATCTTCTACATCAACGTGCCGGTGGGCCTGCTGGCGGCCTTCTTCATCTGGCGCGTCTACCACCGCCGCGAAAGCGCGGTGCGCAAGCTGCCCATCGACCGCATCGGCCTGGCGCTGCTGGTGGTGTGGATCGCCGCCCTGCAGATGGTGCTGGACCTGGGCAAGGAGCACGACTGGTTCGCCTCGCCGCTGATCGTGGGCCTGGCGCTCACGGCGGTCGTCGGCTTCGCCTTCTTCATCGCCTGGGAGCTGACCGACGAGCACCCGGTGGTGGACCTGAAGCTGTTCAAGGGCCGCAACTTCTGGGCCGGCACCATGGCCGTCTCGGTGGCCTACGGGCTGTTCTTCGGCAACGTGGTGCTGCTGCCGCTGTGGCTGCAGCAGTTCATGGGCTACACCGCCACAGACGCCGGCATGGTGACCGCGCCGGTGGGACTGCTGGCCATCGTGCTCTCGCCCTTCGTGGGCCGCACCATCGCGAAGGTGGACGCGCGCCGCTACGTCACCTTCTCCTTCGGCGTGTTCGCCCTGGTGATGCTGATGCGCTCGCACTTCTCCACGCAGGCGGACTTCAACACCATCCTCATCCCCACCATCGTGCAGGGCGTGGCGGTGGCCTTCTTCTTCATTCCGCTGAACACGCTCACGCTCTCGGGCCTCACACCCGACCGCATCCCGGCGGCGGCGGGCCTGTCCAACTTTGTGCGCATCACCTTCGGCGCGGTGGGCACTTCGGTGGCCACCACGGTGTGGGAGAGCCGCGCCGCCCTGCACCACGCGCACCTGGCCGAGGCCATCAACCACGGCAGCCCGGCCGCGCAGGCGGCGCTGGCCGGCCTGGCCAACGGCGGCATGACGCAGCCGCAGGCCCTGGCCGCCATCGACCGGATGCTGCAGCAACAGGCCTTCACCATGGCCGCCAACGACATCTTCTGGCTGTCGTCCATGCTGTTCCTGGCGCTGATCCCGCTGGTGTGGCTGACGCGCGTGCCCCGGCGCGACGGCGCGCCCTCGGCGGCCGCGGCGGAAGCGGCGGCGGGCGCGCACTGAGCGCAGGCCAGGCCAGGCGCCGGCGAGCGGGCTTGGCTCGCCCGCCGCTGGCTGCCATCATCCGCACCGGCTCTCCCCGCATGTTCCCCAACCGGCCCCGCGCCGCCAGGAGTGGACCCATGAGCGCAGCACACATCCGCCAATCCGTGGAACAGCTCGCGAAGCACTTCGCGGAGCGGCCGCAGGACGCGTTGTCCCAGGACAAACCGGCCGTGGCCACCCTCGAATCGGGCCTGCGCTGCAAGGCCGTGGGCCCCAAGGGGGAAACGCTGATCACCGACATGCCGGCGCCCATCGGCGGCGGCGGCAGCGCGCCCACGCCGGGCTGGTACCTGCGCGCCGCGCTGGCCAATTGCGACGCCACCATGATCGCCCTGCGCGCGGCCCAGCTCGGCATCGAGCTGAGCCAGCTGGAAGTGACCGTGGGCAGCCGCTCGGACAACCGCGGCCTGCTCGGCGCCGAGGGCGTGGCGGCCGGGCCGCTGGACGTGGTGCTCAGCGTGCGCATCGCCGCCCCGGGCGTGCCCGAGCCCACGCTGCGCGAGCTGGTGCACTGGGCCGAGGCCCACTCGCCGGTGGGCGATGCGCTGCGGCGGGCCCTGAACGTGAAGGCCGATATCCAGGTGGGCTGAGCGGCGCGCCTCAGCCGCGCTCGGCCCGGCGCCGGACCGCGTCCTCGTGCAGCGCTTCGTTCAACTGGTCCACCACCAGGGCCCAGGGGGCGTCGGCCTTGATCTGTTCGCTCAGGAACTGGCGCTGGGCCTCGTTCCAGTACGGGGCGTCGCACAGGGCCACGTCCGCCGCCAGCTGGTGGGCCTGGATGAAGCCCGCGATCTCCCGCTCGCCGGCATCGAGCCCCAACTGCAGGAACAGGTTGGTCATCCGGGGGGTGGTCTCGTCCATCGGCAATCTCCTGAGCGCTTGAATGGGGGGATTGTCGGACACCGCCGGGCCCCGGCCGTGTAGGCCAAGGCCGCGCCTTGTCGTCTCGCGTCAAGAGGCTGGCGCCCGAGGTCATCGCCGGCCGGGCCGCCGCGCCGCACACTGGGGCCCTCCAGACACACACCGAGATCGACATGCTTTCCCGCATCACCCTGGCCACGGCGATGGACGCCCCGGCGGCGAGCGCCGCCACCCCGCTGCCCACCCGCTTTCTCGACACCGAAGGCGGGCGCCTGGCCTACGACGACACAGGTGGCGCGGGCCCCGTGGTGGTCTGCGTGCCCGGCATGGGCGACCTGCGCGGCGAATACCGCGCGCTGCGCCCCGCCCTGGTGGCGGCCGGCTGGCGCGTGCTCACCCTGGACGTGCGCGGCTTCGGCGATTCCTCCGCCTCGTGGTCCGAGCTGTCGGCCCGCGCCGTCGGCCGCGACGTGGTGCGGCTCATCGAGCACCTGCGCAGCGGGCCCGCCATCGTGCTGGGCAACTCCTTCGCGGCCGGCGCCGCACTGTGGGCCGCGCGCCAGGCGCCGCAAGGGGTGGACGGCGTGGTGCTGCTCGGCCCCATCGTGCGCGATGCGCCGCCGAATCCGCTGATGCGGGCCGTGCTGCGCCTCGGCTTCGCCGGCCCCTGGCGCCTGGCCTTCTGGATGGCCTACTGGAACAGCCTGTTTCCGCTGCGCCGCCCGCCGGACCATGCCGAGGCCAGGGAGGCCCTGCGCCGCAACCTGCGCGAACCCGGCCGCATGGACGCGCTGCGCGCCATGGTGGGCCTGTCCAAGGCCGACACCGAGGCCATGCTGCCCGACAGCCGCGTGCCGGCCCTGGTGGTGATGGGCACGCGAGACCCCGACTTCGCGGACGCCACGGCCGAGGCGCGCTGGCTGGCGCAGGGCATCGGCGCCGAGCTGATGCTCGTCGAGGGCGCGGGACACTACCCGCACCTGGAATGCCCCGGCCAGGTCGCCCCGCGCGTGCTGGACTTCTTGCGGGAACGCCTGGCCGCGCGCGCCCGTTGAGCCATGCGAACGCCCTCAGTGCCGCCGCGGGCTTTCCCGCCGGGCCGCCGCCGGCGTCCTACCGGTCCAGCGCTTGAACGCCCGGTGGAACGGGCTGGGCTCGGCATAGCCCAGCAGGTAGGCCACCTCGCCCAGCGCCAGGCGGCGGTCGGCCAGGTAGCGCAAGGCAAGTTCATGCCGGACCCGGTCCACCAGTTCGGAAAACCGCGTGCCCTGCGCCTCGAGTTGCCGCTGCAGGCCGCGCTCGCTGGTGTGCAGGGCGCGGGCGATCTCGCCCAGGCTGGGCGGCCCGTTGGCGATGCGTTCGCCGATCAGCTGGCCCACCTGCGCCACCACGCCGCCGTCGATACCGCCGGGCGCGCGCTCGGCCAGCAGGCGATCGGCGTGCGCCGTGACGATGCGCGAGAGGCCCGGGTCTGCGTTGGGCAGCGGCCGGCGCAGCAGGGCGGCGTCGAAGACCAGCTTCGACACCGGTGCGTCGAACCGGGGCGTCACGCCGAACGCCTGCACGTAGGGCCGCGCATCAATCGGCGCCGCGTGCGCCACCTCCACCGCCAGCGCGGCCACGCGCTGGCCGAGCATCTGCGAGGCCACGACCGGCAGCGAGGCCAGGGTGAAGTCACTGGCCTGCCAGCCCGGCGCCTGGCCCGGCGCGGCAAAGCCGTGCTCCACCGCCACGCGCGTGCCCTCGTCGATCACGCGAAAGCTCGCCAGGTCATGCACCAGGCGGTTGTAGCGCGCCAGGCGCTGCAGGGCGCTCAGCAGGTCCGGGGCGGTGCGCACGGCGTAGTCGAGCGCGTCGAAGGCGCCAGGGCGGATGCGCGTGGCCGCCCACAGACCGAAGCCGGCATCGCCCGCCAGTTCGGCCGCCGTGTCCCAGAGCGCGTCTTCCTGTGCGAGCGCCATGCGCGCGTCCGCCTCGTCCAGCACCGCCGGATCGAAGCCCGTGCGCGCCAGCAGCACAGGCAGCTCCACCCCGCGCGCCTGCGCGGCGTCCAGAATGAACCCGCCGATGCGGGCCAGAACGGTGGGCGGGTGCGGTGGCGTGGGCATGGACCCCGCAGTGTCGGCCAATTTCCCCCATCCCCCCGGCGGGGCCGTCGGGCAAGTCGCCCCCTGTCTGTTCCCGGCCGACAAGCTCCGCCAGAATCCGCCCTGGCGCCTGAAGGAGTCAAGCCACCATGAAGATCGTCCGCGCAAAGGAGTACCGCGCCGAACGCGCCTGGGGCGCGCTCGACATTGCCTGCATGAACGGCATCACCACCCGCCTGCACTGGACGGACCAGCCCTACCGCTGGCACGTCAACGACGGGCAGGAGGTCTTCGCCGTGCTCGATGGCGTGGTGGAAATGCACTACCGCGTCGGCGGTGTCGAATCCATGGTGGTGCTGGAGACGGGCGACGTGTTCTTCGCCGACGTGGGCTGCGAGCACGTGGCGCATCCGCGCGGCGCCGCGCGCATCCTGGTGGTGGAACACGCCGGCTCGGTGTGAGCCCCCACAGCCGGCACACCGATTGCCCCCTATCCCCATGAACACCACCTCCCCGGACACCGGTTCCCGCCTGCCCAGCCTGGCCTTCTGGTTGCTGCTCACCCTGGCGGCGGGCGGCGTCGGCGCCATCGCCTCGGCCAGCGCGCCGGCCTTCTACCTCAGCCTGGACCGCCCCGCCTGGGCGCCACCGCCCTGGCTGTTCGGTCCGGTCTGGACACTGCTCTACGTCTTGATGGGCCTGTCGGCCTGGCTGGTGTGGCGCGCACGCCGCCTCGACGCGGGCGCCACGCCCTATGTGCTGTTTTTCGCCCAGCTCGCCGCCAACGCGGCGTGGACCTGGCTTTTCTTCGCCTGGCGGCAAGGCCAGTGGGCCTTCATCGAGATCCTGCTCCTCGTCGCGCTCATCGTCGCCACCATGGCGGTTTTCGCGCGCATCCGGCCGCTGGCGGCCGTGCTGCTGGCGCCCTACCTGGCCTGGGTCTGTTTCGCCACCGCGCTCAGCTTCTCGGTCTGGCAGCGCAACCCGGGCCTGCTGTAGCGCGCGCGGCGCCGCGCTCAGCGCAGCGGAATCGCCGTGCCGCGGTCCACCGCGACCACCGCCACCGAGTTCTGAGGCGAGCCCTCGATCAGGCGGTCCGAGTACGTGAGGTAGACCAGCGAGTGCCGCTTCGGGTCCACCATGCGCACGATGCGCAGGCGCTTGAAGACCAGGCTGGTGCGCTCGCTGAAGATCTCTTCCTGCGCCTTGATCGGCTTGGGAATGGCGATCGGCCCCACCTGCCGGCAGGCGATGGAGGCCTCGGATTTGTCCTCGGCCAGGCCCAGGGCGCCGCTGATGCCGCCCGTGCGGGCGCGCGAGATGTAGCAGGTCACACCCTGCACGCCCGGGTCGTCGTGGGCCTCGACCACGATCTTGTGGTCGGGACCGATGAACTTGAACACGGTGTCGACGGAGCCGATCTCGTCGGCCGCGGCGGCGGTGGCGAGAGGCGCGAGAAGGAGCAGCAGGACGAGGCGTCGCACGCGGGGCTTTCGGAGGGTGGCGGTGCGCCGCATTGTGCGCCGCGCTCATGGCCCGCGTCGATGTGCAACAGCTGAGCCATCGATACGGCCGCGCGCGGCGGCTCCGTACCATCGCGCCGCCGGCCGACGGGGCCCGGGATTCGAGGAGAACACGCATGAGCTGGTTGCGCATGGACGATGTCCGTGAGCGCGCGCGGCGCTACCTGCCGCGCTTCGTTGCCGACTACGTGGACGGCGGCGCCGAGGACGAGCGCTGCCTGGACCACAACGCCCGCGACCTGGCCGCGCTGCGCCTGGTGCCGAACTGCCTGCGCGACACCAGCGCCATCGACACCTCGGTGGAGGTCTTCGGGCGCACCTGGAAGCGCCCGCTGGGCGTGGCACCGGTGGGCTTCAACGGCCTGGTGCGGCCGAACGGCGACGTGCTGCTGGCGCGCGCCGCGGCCTCGCAGAGCCTGCCCTTCGTGCTGTCCACCGCCTCCAACGCGCGCCTGGAAGCGGTGCGCGCCGCCGCGCCCGAGGCCGCGCAGTGGATGCAGCTCTACGTGATGTCCGACCGCGCCATCGCCGAACAGATCGTGCGCCGCGCCGCCGCCGCGGGCTTCGAGGCCCTGGTGCTCACCGTCGACGTGCCCGTGAGCGGCCTGCGCGAGCGCGACGTGCGCAACGGCTTCAAGCTGCCCTTTCGCCCCGGGCCGCGCACGCTGTGGGACCTGGCCAGCCACCCGCGCTGGTCCCTGGGCATGGCGCGCCACGGCGCGCCGGGTTTCGTCAACCTGTCGGAACGCACCGGCGGCGCCGCGTCGGCCCAGGTGCAGGCGGCCCTGCTCGCGCGCGCCATGGACCGCACCCTGGTGTGGGACAGCCTGGCCTGGCTGCGCCGCCTCTGGCAGGGGCCGCTGCTCATCAAGGGCGTGCTGCACAAGGACGACGCGGCGCGCGCCGCGCGCGAGGGCGTCGACGGCCTCATCGTCTCCAACCACGGCGGGCGCCAGCTGGACGCGGCGCCCTCCACCATCTCGGTGCTGCCGGGCATCGTGCAGGCCGTCGACGGCCGCCTGCCGGTGTTCGTGGACAGCGGGTTCCGCCGCGGCAGCGACGTGGTGAAGGCCCTGTCGCTGGGCGCGCGCGGCGTGTTCGTGGGCCGCCCCGCCGTGTGGGGCCTGGCCGCCGACGGCGAGGCCGGCGCGGCGCGCTCGCTGGAGCTGATCGGCACCGAGTTCGAACGCACGCTCACCCTGATGGGCGCCGCCTCGCCGCGCGAGCTCGGCCTGGCCAACCTCAGCCTCCCCTGGGCCCCGCCCCCCTGGCAGGCCGGGGCCTGAGCTCAGCCCAGCGGCACCCCGCGCGGCTCCCAGGCCGCGTGCGCGAGCGGGTCGCCGTCCAGCAGGCACTGCACGCGCGCGGCCAGGCCGGCGCGGTTGTCGGCCTGCAGCTTGCGAAAGGCGTTGCCCAGGTGGTAACGCACGGTGGGGAACTGCACCTTGAGCTGGCGCGCGATCTCCTTGTCGGGGCAGCCGCTGCTCACCAGCCAGGCCACCTCGGCCTCGCGCCGGCTCAGCTGCGCGGGCTGGCGCATCAGGCGCTCCACCTGATCGGCCACGCGCGGCGCGGGCGCCTCGGAGGCCTCGCCGCGCGTGCGCGCCAGCGCGGCCGTCACCGCCGGCTCCACCAGCCGCAGCGCCTCGATCTCGTGGCTGGTGAAATTGCCGCGGTCCTTGTGGCGCCAGATGCGGAAATCGCCCACGCAGGTGTCGCCCGCGTGGAAGTAGACGTTCACGCCCCAGTGCATGCGGTCGCGCTGCAGGAAGTCGTTGAAGAACTCGGTGCGCGAGAGCTCGGACTGCGGCATCACCTGCGTGGCCACCGTGGGGCGGCGCCGCTGCATCATGGGCTGGGTCAGCGGGTCGATGAAGCGGTAGTAGTCGTCCCAGGAACGCAGGTGCTCCAGCGACATGTTCAAGGCCTTGGCGCGCTCGAAGCGGCGCATGCCGGTGTTCCAGGCCATCGACACGTAGGTGTCGGCGTTCAGCAGCGACAGCATGGGCAGCGCCAGTTGCTCGCGCAGCAGATCGGCGTCCGTGGCTTCGGCCGTGAGGCACATCACCTGGGACAGGGCTTTGGTCTGGGACGAGGACAGGAACATGGCGCGCACTCATGCAAGAAGCATGCGCAAGCCTAGCGGCGCCCCGGGCCGGCGTCATCGTGGTTGACCCGAGGGTCGGCCCGCCCACCGACCCGGCGGCCTAGCAATCCTGTTAGGTGCGGCCCGCGGCGGTGCCACTTAGCCTCGGGCCATCGTTGGAGAGCTGGCATGGAACTCATCGGTCAATCCCTGGACGCGCTGCGGCGCGCGCTCGACGCCCGCGAGCTGTCGAGCCGCGAGCTGGCGCAGGCCTGCATCGCGCGCACGCAGGCCACGCGCGCCCTGAACATCTACGTGGACTTCGACGAGGCCGGGCTGCTGGCGCAGGCCGACGCGGCGGACCAGCGGCTGCGCGCGGGCGAGCGCCTGCCGCTGCTCGGCATCCCCGTGGCGCTGAAGGACAACATCGACGCCCTGGGCTTCGCCTGCGGCGCCGGCACGCGCGCGCTGCACGGCCTGCACCCGCGCCAGGACGCCGCGCTGGTGGCGCGCCTGCGCGGCGCCGGCGCGCTCATCGCCGGCAAGGTGGGCATGCACGAGCTGGCCTTCGGCATCACCAACAACAACGCCGTCACGCAGGCGGTGCACAACCCGCGCGACCCGTCCCGCATCCCGGGCGGCAGCAGCGGCGGCAGCGGCGCGGCGGTGGCGGCGGGCGTGGTGCCGGCGGCCATCGGCACCGACACCGGCGGCTCGGTGCGGGTGCCGGCCGCGCTGTGCGGCGTGGCCGGCCTGCGGCCCACGGTGGGCCGCGTGCCCGGCGAGGGCCTGGCGCCGATCTCCAGCACGCGCGACACCGCCGGGCCGCTGGCGCTGAACATCCGCGACTGCGCCACGCTGGACGCGGTGCTCACCGGCGCCGCCCCCGGGCTGGTGCCCACGCCGCTGCGCGGCCTGCGCCTGGGCGTGCCGCGCGAGCGCTTCTGGGACGACCTGCAGCCCGCCGTGCGGGCCTGCGCCGACCAGGCCCTGCAGGCCCTGGCCGAGGCCGGCGTGGAACTGGTCGACGTGGCCCTGCCCGGCCTCAGCGAAGCCAACGACGCGGCCGGCTTCCCCATCGCCCTGTACGAATTCGTGCGCGACATGCGCGCCTACCTGGAGACCACGCAGCGCGGCGTGGGCCTGGAGGCGCTGGTGGCCGCCATCGCCAGCCCCGACGTGGCGGCGGCCTGCCAGCCGCTGCTGGCCGGCGGCGCCATTCCGCCCGCGCTGTACGAGCAGGCGCTGGCCTCGCGCCGGCGCCTGCAGTCCCTCTACACCGAGGCCTTCCGCGCCGCGCGCGTGCAGGCCCTGGTGTTCCCCACCACGCCGCGCACCGCCGCCGCCATCGGCGAGGACGAGACCGTCGAACTCAACGGCCAGCGCCTGCCGACCTTCCCCACCTTCATCCGCAACACCGACCCGGGCAGCAACGCCAGCCTGCCCGGCGTGACGCTGCCGATCGGCTTCGACGGCCGCCTGCCCATCGGCCTGGCGCTGGACGCGCCCATCGGCGCGGACCGCGCGCTGCTGGCGATCGCGGCGTCCGTCGAGGACCTGTTCCCACCGGCGCGCCCCATCGCGTCCCCAGCGCCCTGAACGCCCAGGCGTTTCCCCTCCCCACCGTCCCTTCACTTTCTTCCGAGGAGTTCTCCATGGACCGTCGCGCCCTCCTGCAAGCCACCGCCGGCCTGGCCGCCACCCTGGGCCTGGGCCGCGCGGCCATGGCCGCCAGCCCCCTGACGGTGGCCGTCATGATCCCGCAGAGCGGCCCCGCCGGCCTCTTCGGCCCCACCGCCAAGGCCTGCGCCGAGCTCGCCGCCGAGGTCATCAACGCCCAGGGCGGCGTGCTGGGCCGCCCGCTCAAGCTGGCCTTCGGCGACGCCGGCGCCGCGCCAGCCGAGGCCGCGCAGTCGGCGCTCAAGCTGTGGCGCGGCGCGGGCGCGGGCGCCGTCATCGGCATGCACGACAGCGCGGTGCGCGGCGCGCTGGTCAACCTCTTCAAGGGCCAGGTGCCCTACTTCTACACGCCGGTCTACGAAGGCGGCGAGTGCGCCAAGGGCACCTACATGAACGGCGAGACGCCCTCGCAGCAGCTGGAGCCGGTCATCCCCTGGATCGCCGCCGAGCGCAAGCCCAAGAAGTGGTACCTGATCGGCAACGACTACGTCTGGGGCCGCAACACCAACGCCGCCGCCAAGGGCTACATCCAGAAGACCGGCGCCGAGGTGGTGGGTGACGAGTACCTGCCGTTCACGGTCGACAACTTCGACTCCAGCCTGGCGCGCATCCGCGACAGCGGCGCCGACGCGGTGCTGGTCTCGCTGGTGGGCGGCGCCTCGGTCAGCTTCAACAAGGCCTTCGCCGGCCTGGGCATGAGCGATCGTGCCCTGCGCCTGGGCACGCTGATCGAAGAGAACACGCTGGCCGGCATCGGCGCCGCCAACGCGCGCAACCTCTACGCCAGCACCGGCTACTTCGCCGGCTCCACCGCGCCCGCGGCCAAGGCCTTCCTGGACCGCTTCAACCAGCGCTTCAGCGCCCAGGCCCCGGGGCTGAGCACGCTCACCGAATCGGTCTACGAAGGCTTCCTGATGCTGCAGGCCATCGCCACCAAGGCCAAGTCGCTGGACGTGGCCAAGATGGACGCCGCCAGCGAGGGCGCGAGCTACCAGGGCCCGCGTGGCACCGTCACCATGCGTGCGCGCCACGTGGAGCAGGACGTGTTCGTCGCCGACGTCACCGACAAGGGCTTCCGCGTCGTCAAGACCTTCCCGCGCATCGGCGCGGGACAAACCTGCAAGGTCTGACCGCGCATGGACCCGGGCCTGCTGCTGCACCTGCTCAACATCGCCTACGAACTGGCCACGCTGGCGCTGACCACGCTGGGCCTGGCCGTGGTGTTCGGCCTGCTCGGGGTGATGAACATGGCGCACGGCGAGTTCGTGATGCTCGGCGCCTACGCCGTGGTCGCGGTGCAGTCCTGGGGCTGGCCGCTGCTGGCGGCGGTGCCGCTGGCCATGGCGGTCTGCGGCGCGCTGGGCTATGGCGTGGAGCGCTGGCTGATCCGCCCGCTGTACCAGCGCCCCTTTGACACCCTGCTGGCCACCTGGGCGCTGGCCATGCTGATGCGCAAGAGCGTGGAAGCGGTGTTCGGCAAGGGCTACCGCAACGTCGAGAGCGAGCTGGCCATGCCCATGAACCTGGCCGGCCTGCAGTACCCCGCCTACCGGCTGGGGCTGATCGCCTTCAGCGTGGGGGTGATCCTGTTCCTGTTCGTCTGGTACCGGCGCAGCGCCGTGGGGCTGCGCGTGCGGGCCATGGTCGGCAACCCGCTGCTGGCCCAGGCCCTGGGCATCGACACGCGCCGCCTGGCCTCGCAGGCCTTCGTGGTCGGCGTGGTCATGGCCGGGCTCTCGGGTGTGCTGCTGGCGCCGCTGATCCGCATCGAGCCCGGCATCGGCGTGGACTACCTGCTCGACGCCTTCTTCGTGCTCGTGGTGGGTGGCCTGGGTTCGCTGGGCGGCCTGGTCGGCGGCGTGGGCGTCATCGGCGGCACGCAGTCGGTGGTGAGCAGCGTCTCGGGCCAGACCAGCGGCTACGCGGTGGTGCTGGTGCTGTCCATGCTCTTCCTGTGGCTGCGACCGAATGGACTCTTCTCGCGCCGCTGAGGCCGCCCCCAACGCCATGCCGTCGACGACACGCCCGGGCCCGCGCCCCCTGCTGCCCCTGGTCCTGCTCGCCCTGGGCCTGATCGCCGTGCCGGTGCTGGGCGACGGCTTCCTGGCCTACCAGGTCGCGCTGTTCCTGATCTACGGCATCGCCACCCAGGGCGTGGCCCTGTGCTGGGGGCGCCTGGGCTTCCTGCCGCTGGGGCAGTCGCTGTTCTTCGGCCTGGGCGCCTACCTGGCGGGCGGCGCGCTCAAGGCCGCCGAGGCGCAGACCGGCTGGATCCTGGCGCTGCCGCTGGCGGTGCTGCTGCCCGCGCTGCTGGCCTACGCGCTGGCGCGGCTGGTGTTCGCGCGCAGCCAGCGCAGCGGGCCGTACTTCTCGCTCATCACCCTGGCCGCGGCCATGCTGGGCTTCCTGGTCGCGCAGCAGTGGTCCTCGGTCACCGGCGGCTTCAACGGCCTGTCCGGCGTGCCCGACCTGCCCGGCACCGAGCGCTTCAGCACGCTCTACTGGGTGGTGGCCGCCGCGGCCCTGGCCAGCACGGCGCTGCTGGGCGCGCTGCTGCGCCGGCCCATTGGCGTGCTGTGGCACGCGATCGCGCAAGACGAGGAGCGCCTGCAGCTGTTCGGCTACGCCACCGACCGCATGAAGGCCGCCGCCTTCGCGCTCGCGGCCGCTCTGGCGGCGCTGGCCGGCGGGCTGTTCGCCGCGCACCAGGGCATCGTCACGCCGGTGGCCATGGGCTTCGTGCTGGCCACCGAGTTCGTCATCTGGGCCGCGGTGGGCGGCAAGCTCAGTCCCCTGGGCGCCCTGCTGGGCGCGGTGGTGGTGGGCTACGCCTCGTCCGAGCTGCGCGACCGCATCGCCTTCTGGGAGGTGCTGGTGGCGCTGGTCTTCATCCTGGTGGTGCGCTACCTGCCCGACGGCCTGGCCGGCCTGGTGGCCACGCTGCGCGCGCGCCGCGCCGCCGCCGCCCCGGCCGAAGGCCCGCGCACGCCGGCGCCCGCGCGGCGCGCGCCGGTGTCCAACCTGTCGCTGGCGATCGACGAACTCTCGGTGGCGCAGAACGGCGTGCGCATCCTCGACGGCCTGTCCCTGGACCTGCAAGGCCCCGGCATCCGCGCGGTGATCGGCCCCAACGGCGCGGGCAAGACCTCCAGCTTCAACGCGCTCACCGGGCGCCTGCCGGTGCGCGGCGGGCGCCTGCGGCTGGGCGGCGAAGACGTCACCGGCTGGCCCACCTGGCGCGTGGCCGCGCAGGGCGTGGGCCGCAAGATGCAGGTGCCGACGGTGTTCCGCGAGCTGAGCGTGCGCGACAACCTGCTGATCGCGGTCTGGGCCGGGCGGCTGTCGGCGCGCGACGCGCTCGGCCTGGCGGCCCACCGCTGGACCACCCCGCTGCAAGACGAGCTGCTGGCGCGCTTCCCCGCCCTGCGCGAGCAGTGGGGGGTGCCGGCCGGCGCGCTGTCGCAGGGCCACCGGCAGGCGCTGGAGTTCCTCATGACCGTGCTGCCCGAACCCGGCCTGGTGCTGCTGGACGAGCCCTGCGCGGGCCTGTCCAGCGCCGAGACCCGGCACATGGCCGAGGCCATCCAGGCGGCGGTGCGGCGCCTGGGCGCGGCCGCGCTGCTGATCGAACACGACATCGACGCCGTCGCGGCCCTGGCCGACGAGGTCTTCGTGCTGCACCAGGGCCGGCTGCTGGCGCGCGGCAGCCTGCGCGAGGTGCAGGCCGATCCGCGCGTGCGCGCGGTCTACGCGGGAGGGCACAAATGAGCGCGACGGCGGCCGAGGGGCTGCGCTTCGAGGGGGTGGTCTGCGGTTATGGCGACACCATGGTGGTGCGCGGCCTGAGCGGCCGCGTGCGGCCGGGCCAGGTGCTGGGCGTGCTGGGCCGCAACGGCGTGGGCAAGACCACCCTGGTGCGCGCGCTGGCGGGCCAGCTGCCGCTGCGCGAAGGCCGGATCCACTGGCAGGGCCGCGACCTGGCGCGGGTGCCGGCGCACGCCCGCTGGGGCCTGGGCATCGCGCTGGCGCCGCAGGAGAACGTGGTGTTCGGCGACCTGAGCGTGGAGGAGAACCTCTGGCTGCACCGGCGCGCGCGCGGCCTGGAGGCCTACGAGGCCTACCTCGACGCCTTTCCCCGCCTGCGGGAGCGGCGGGCCCAGCGCGCCGGCTCGCTCAGCGGCGGCGAGCGCAAGCTGCTGTCCTTCGTGCGCATCCTGGGCGCGGCGGCGGCGCTGAGCGTGCTGGACGAGCCCACCGAGGGCGTGCAGCCCGAGAACATCCACCGCATGGCGGCCTGCGTGGCCGAACGCCGCCGCCAGGGCGCGGGCTTCCTCATCGTGGAGCAGAACCTGTCCTTCCTGGAGGCGGTGGCCGACGAGGTGCTGGTGCTGGACCGCGGGGAATGCGTGCTCGAAGGGGCGATGGCGGAGCTGGGGCGCGAGCGGCTGGAGGCGCACTTGACTGTCTGAGGCTCTCTCGGGTTTTTTTGCTTCACATGCAGCGGATGGGCGAGCCGAGGGCCCGGGGTGCGCTGCGGCGGGCTTCAATGCACAGCCCCTCGCTGCGCGAGGGGTTCGCTGCGGTGCTCGGGTGAGCGGCCCCGCGGCGGAACTCGCTGCGTGGGCTTTGCCCACTCCGCTCAAACAGCCGCCGCCAGTCGGTTCACGAAGCGCGCTGCGCGCGCGGGCCACTCACCCTGCGCTCCTCGCCTGCGCATAGGCGCCCGCCGCAGCGCACCCCGGGCCCTCGGCCAGCGACGTGACTGGCAAACGAAAGGGGAAGAAGGAGGAAGGAAGAGGAAAGCGGACATGCGCTTCCCTTGCAGGCGAACCCAGGTACCACCCGTCAGGGGTGGGCCCAGGGCCTTGGCGGCGCCTATGCGGTGCCGAGAAGCGCAGGGACTGCGGCGGCGCGCGCAGCGCGCTTGGTGAACTGACTCGCGGCGGCTGTCCGAGCGAAGCGCCTGGAGGGCGCGCAGCGAGTTCCGCCGCGCGCCGCTGGCGCGAGCATCGCAGGGGACCCCTCGCGCAGCGAGGGGCGCCGCATCGAAGCCGCCGAGGCCCTGGGCCCACCCCTGACACGCCCACCCAGGCGACGAACCAGCGCAATCCAAGCCCTCTCAGAGCCCGCTCAGGTCCCGCATCACCTCCTCGCGCAGCCAGCGGTGCGCGGGCGCGGCGTCCTGGCGGGCGTGCCAGTGCAGCCGCACCTCGAAACCCGCGATGGGCACCGGCAGCTCCACGGTGCGCAGCCGGCGCTCGCGCGCGTAGAGCTGGGCCACGCGCGAAGGCAGCACCACCACCAGGTCGCTGTCTTCCAGCAGGCTGGGCAGCACCGAGAACTGCGGCACCAGCGCCACCACATTGCGCTGCACGCCGCGCTCGGCCAGCGCGCCGTCGACCAGCGCATGGCCCGAGGCCGGCGAACTCACCATCACATGGCGCGCGCGGCTGAAGGTCTCCAGGTCGATGGACTCGCCCACGCCGGGGTAGTTGTCCGCCATCAGGCAGACGTAGCGCTCATGGAACAGCAGCTGATTGCGCGAGTGCGTGTGCAGGCTGGGCAGGTTGCCGATGGCCAGGTCCAGGGTGCCGCGCGCCAGGTCGTCCTGCAGACCGCCGGACAGCTGCACGAACTCCACCTGGATGCGCGGCGCGATGGTCTGGAAACGCCGCAGCAGCGGCGGCGTGAAGAACAGCGAACCGATGTCCGACAGCGCGATGCGAAAACGCCGCGTGGAGCTGAACGGATCGAAGGCCGCGGTCGCGTCCAGCGTGCCCTCGATGGCGTGCAGGGCCACGCTGAGCTGCTCGTACAGCCGCTCGGCCACCGCCGTGGGCACCAGGCCGGCGCTGCCGCGCGAGAACAGCCGGTCGCCATAGACCTCGCGCAGGCGCGCCAGCGAATGGCTGATGGTGGGCTGCGTAAGGCCCAGGCGTTCGGCGGCCTGGGTCACGCTGCGGGTCTCGTAGATGGCAACGAGGGCCCGGATCAGGTTCAGGTCGAAGCGCGTGGGGTGGTGGTCCATCTTGTCCGTCGATATGTAACAAGGATGCCATGGATAGGTCTTCCGCTGGCCGCTCCCTAGCATCCCGGGATTGTCCGGCGCCCGCGCGCCACCCCTGGAGGCATAAAAAAATGGAGCGATCGTTCGCTGCCGAAGTCCGGTCCCTGCGGCTGGGCGCCGGCGAGACCTTTCACGGCGAGGGCATTCTCGCCGTCACCAAGGCCCTGCTGCAGTCGGGCGTCAGCTACATCGGCGGCTACCAGGGCGCGCCCGTGTCGCACCTGATCGACGTGCTGGGCGACGCGCGTGGCCTGCTCGACGAGCTGGGCGTGTACTTCGAGGCCAGCGCCTCCGAGGCCGGCGCCGCCGCCATGCTGGGCGCGTCCATCCACTACCCGGTGCGCGGCGCCGTCACCTGGAAAAGCACGGTGGGCACCAACGTGGCCTCGGACGCGCTGTCCAACCTGGCCTCGGCCGGCGTGACCGGCGGCGCCCTGGTCATCCTGGGCGAGGACTACGGCGAGGGCTCCAGCATCATCCAGGAGCGCACCCACGCCTTCGCCATGAAGTCGCAGATGTGGCTGCTGGACCCGCGCCCCAACCTGGGCTCCATCGTGGACGCGGTGGAGCGCGGCTTCGAGCTGTCCGAGGCCAGCAGCACGCCGGTGCTGCTGCAGCTGCGCATCCGCGCCTGCCACGTGCATGGAAGCTTCGCTTGCAAGGACAACCGCTCGCCGGCAGTGTCCATGCGCCAGCCCATCGAGCAGCCCGCCTACGACTACGGTCGCATCAACCTGCCGCCCTCCATCTACCAGCACGAGCGCCAGAAGGTGGAGCAGCGCTGGCCCGCGGCCCAGCGCTACATCCGCGAGGCCGGCCTGAACGAGCGCTTCGACGGCGACCTGTCCGACGTCGGCCTGATCGTGCCCGGTGGCCTGTACAACGGCGTGATCCGCGGCCTGCAGAGCCTGGGCCTGGCCGACGCCTTCGGCGCCTCGCGCCTGCCGATCTACGTGCTCAACGTGGTCTACCCGCTGGTGCCGGACGAGGTGCTGGACTTCTGCCGCGACAAGCGGTCCGTGCTGCTGGTCGAAGAAGGCCAGCCCAACTACATCGAGGACGCGCTGCACGCCGTGCTGCGCAAGGCCGGCATCGACACCCGCCTGCACGGCAAGGACATCTTCCCCATGGCCGGCGAGTACACCGGCGACGTGATGGTGGAGGCCCTGGCGCGCTTCGTGGAAGCCGCAGCGCCCGCCGGCCTGGCCGCCGCGCCCATCGCCGCCCAGGCCAAGGCGCTGCGCGAGCACAAGGCCCAGGCCAGCCAGGCCATCGGCGCGCCCGTGCCCACGCGCCCGCCGGGCTTTTGCATCGGCTGTCCCGAGCGGCCGGTGTTCTCGGCCATCAAGCAGATGCAGGAGAAGCTGGGCCAGGTGCACGTGAACGCGGACATCGGCTGCCACACCTTCGGCACCCTGCCGCCCTTCAACGTGGGCAGCACGGTGCTGGGCTACGGCCTGGGCCTGGCCAGCTCCTCGGGCGTGGGCCCGCTGCTGCCCAACCGCACCCTCAGCATCATGGGCGACGGCGGCTTCTGGCACAACGGCTTCACCAGCGGCGTGGTGAACGCGGTCTACAACGGCCAGGACTCGGTGCTGGTCATCCTGCAGAACGGCTACACCTCGGCCACGGGCACGCAGGCCATTCCCTCCTCGCCCTCGCAGCCGGCGGCGCGCCCGCTCACGCTGGACATCGAGAAGGCCCTGCACGGCGTGGGCGTGAAATGGATCCGCAAGGTCGGCAGCTACCAGGTGGAGGAAATGCGCGACACGCTGCAGGAGGCCATGTCCACGCCCGAGGGCGGGCTCAAGGTCATCATCGCCGACGGCGAATGCCAGCTGGAGCGCCAGCGCCGCAACAAGCCGCGCGTGGCCGAACAGCTCAAGCGCGGCGAGCGCGTGGTGCGCACGCGCTTCGGCATCGACGAAGACACCTGCACCGGCGACCACTCCTGCATACGCCTGTCGGGCTGCCCCTCGCTCACCATCAAGCCCAACCCCAGCCCGCTGCGCACCGACCCGGTGGCCAGCGTGAACAGCGCCTGCGTGGGCTGCGGCCTGTGCGGCGAGAACGCGCACGCCGCCGTGCTGTGCCCGTCCTTCTACAAAGCCGAGGTGGTGCAGAACCCCACGGCGTTCGAACGTTTCATGGCCCGCGTGCGCGGCGCCCTCATCGACAGGCTGGCGGCATGAGCGCCGCACGGCCGCCCGAAGGCGCTGACAACGCAGCGCGCAACACGGAGAGCAGTCCAATGACACAGGCCCTGTGCATCCTCATCGGCGCCATGGGTGGCGAAGGCGGCGGCGTGCTGTCCGACTGGCTGGTCGACGCCGCCATGCAGGCCGGCTTCCCGGTGCAAAGCACCTCGGTGCCCGGCGTGGCCCAGCGCACCGGCGCCACCACCTACTACGTGGAGATCTTTCCCCAGCGCCGCGCCGAACTCGGCGGGCGCGAGCCCGTGCTCTCGCTCACGCCCACGGCGGGCCAGGTGGACCTGATGGTGGCGTCCGAACTGGTGGAGGCCGGCCGCGCCATCCAGAACGGCTACGTGCACCCGGCCAACACCCTGCTGATCGCCTCCACCCACCGCGAGTACGCGGTGTCCGAGAAGGCCGCCATGGGCGACGGCCGCTTCGACAGCGAGCGCGTGCTGCAGGCGGCGCAGGCCCAGGCCCGCGCCGCCGTGCTGCTGGACATGCGCGCGCTGGCGCAGCAGCACGGCACCGTCATCAACACCGTGCTGTTCGGCGCCATGGCCGGATCGGGCGTGCTGCCCTTCTCGCGCGAGGAGTGCGAGCAGGCCATCGAGCGCTCCGGCAAGTCGGTGCAGGCCAGCCTGCGCGGCTTCGCCGCCGGCTACGAGGCGGCCTCGGGCCGCGTGATGGCCAGCACCCAACTCGCCGAGCGCCTGCAGGGCATCGATCGCCTGCCCGCGCGCGCGCGGGCCTGGCCGGCGGCGCTGCACGAGGTGCTGGCCTCGGGCATCGAACTCACCACCGAGTACCAGGATCCGCGCTACGCCGAGCAGTACCTCGACACCGTCGAACGCCTGCTGGACGCGCAGCGTCGCCTGGGCCAGAGCGACTGGGCCGTGACCCGCGAGGCCGCGCGCTACCTAGCCCTGTGGATGTGCTACGAGGACGTGGTGCGCGTGGCCCAGCTCAAGACCCGGCGCGAGCGCCTGGAGCGCGTGCGCCGCGAGGTGGGCGTCAAAACCGGCGACGCCCTGCGCACCACCGAGTACCTGAAACCCGGCATCGACGAGATCGCCTCGCTGCTGCCGCCCGCGCTGGCCCGTGCGCTGCTGAAGGCCACCGAAGGCCGCTCGTGGCACCGCGGCCTGCTGGTGCGCACCGACACGCTGCGCGGCTTCCTGGTGCTGTGCGCGCTGCGCTCGTTCAAGGTCCTGCGCCGGCGCGGCTTCCGTTACGCCGAGGAACAGGCCGCGATCCGGCGCTGGCTCGACGCCATCGAGCGCCTGCTGCCCGACCCGGCGGCGGCGCTGGAGATCGCCCTGGCCGGCAACCTGGTGAAGGGCTATGGCGAGACCAACCGGCGCGGCCACCGCCACCTCCAGGCCCTGCTCGGCGAAGCGCAGCCCGGGGTCTCCGCGCAGCGCCTGCGCGAGCTCAGGCTCGCCGCCCTGGCGGACCCGCAGGGGCGCCAGCTGTCGGGCGCGCTGGGGCGGCCGGTGGTGGCACAGCCGATCCGCATCGTGCGCCGGCCGCAGGGCTGAGCGCGCGGCCAGATACGGTCGCTGTCATGCGGGTGGGCCTGGTGCCAACATCCGGTGGATCCGCTCTGTTTGTCCTTCCACCGCCCCATGACCATCCATATCCGCTCCGCCCAGACCGGCGACGCCACCACCATCTGCACGGTGATCCGGCGGTCCATCACCGAATGCTGCATCGACGACCACCACGGCGACGCCGGGTTGATGGAGGCTTGGCTGCGCAACAAGACGGTGGCGAACGTTGAAACCTGGCTGCAGGACACCGAAGCCCATTGCATCGTGGGCGACCGGGATGGCGCGACTCAGGGATTCGGCATGTCGCGCGGCGACAAGGTCCTACTTTGCTACGTGACGCCAGAGGCGCGTTTCACGGGCCTCGGCAAGGCACTGTTGCAAGCCCTCGAACGGCACGCCATCGCGCAAGGCCTGTCGACGCTTCGCCTGGAAAGCACTCGAACCGCAGAGGCTTTCTACCGCCGCAACGGCTTTCTGCCGACAGGGCCCGCCGTTCAGGCTTTTGGCTTGCAGGGGCTGCCGATGGCGAAGGAGACGCGTTGATCGTCAGAAGCCGCGAAGGCCCCGCGCCTGCGCTCGAAACGCCCTCTCACGGCCTCAGCCCTCGCGCCGCGCCAGCGCCAGCCAGGCGCCCAGGCCCAGCATGGTGAAACCCGAGGCGCGGGTCATCAGCCGCGCGCGCACGGCGCGCGCGGGGCCCGAGCGAAGCAGGCGGGCGGCCGTGAACACCGCGATCACGTCGACCAAGGTATTGAGCGCGACGCAGACGCTGCCCAGCAGCACCAGCTGCGGCACCAGCGGATCGGCCGGGGCAACGAACTGCGGCAGGAAGGCGAGGAAGAACAGCGCCGTCTTGACGTTCAGCGCCTCCACCACGATGCCTTCGAGCAGCGCGCGGCGCGCCCCTTGCGAGCGCACGGCCTTCACCGCAAACGCCGCCTCCTTTCGCATCAGCAAACGGATGCCCAGGTAAACCAAGTAGGCCGCGCCCAAGTACTTGAGCACCGCGAAGGCCAGCGCCGACTGTGCGATCAGCAGCGACAGGCCCAGCGCGGCGGCCAGCACGTGCAGCAGGCCGCCGATGGCCGTGCCCAAGCAAGAGGCCAGCCCTTCGGAGCGCCCGCCCGCGACCGTGCGCGCGACGACGTAGGCGATGCCGGGGCCAGGGGTGATGGCGAGCACGAGGGCCGCGAGGGCGAAGGCGAGCAGTGACATGGTTTGGCCTTGAAGGAAGGGGCAGGTCAGCGTTGGGCCAGCGGGTGCGGGATGCCGCCGTCGCCATGGGAGCCCACCACCTCGGCGATGACGATGTGGTAGCCCTGCAGCCAGCGCGCCTGCTGGCGCTTGGCGTCGAGGTGGTCGGGGTGCTTCATGAGCGTCTGCAAGGCCTCCATCGTCTCCCAGTAGTACACGTTGGAGAAGAGGCCGTTGGCGGTGTTCTCCCAGACCTCTTCGCCCAGGTAGCCGGGAATGGCGCGGGCCATCTCGGCGATGCGCTGGTCCAGGGCATGGAACTCGTCGTCGAACGCGCGCTTGGCGAAGGTGAAGGTGGACGTGAACATGCGCGCATTGTGCGGCTGACCGGCGGCTAAGCTCGGGCCGCCCTTGGCCCGCCCACCCACGCCCGATGATGAACTCGCCCATTGCACTGACCGCCGCCTGCCTGCTGTTCGTGATCGCCCTGCTGGTGGTGGACCGGCTGCAGTGGCCGCTGGCCCGCGCCTTCACCAAGCTCGGTGCCAGCACCTGCTTCGTGTGGCTCGCCATTGTTTTGGGTGCGATGCAATCGCACTATGGGCAATGGGTGCTGGGCGCGCTGGTGCTCGGATGGCTGGGGGACGCGCTGCTGTTGGGGAAACGCTCGGCCGCTTTCATGGCCGGGCTGGTGGCTTTCCTGCTGTCGCACGGGCTGTACGCCACGGCCTTTGTGAGCGGCCCGCTGAATGGGCCGGCCATGGCGGTGGCGCTGGTCGTGGCCTGCGCCGCCGGCTTCGTGGTGCTGCGCTGGCTGCTGCCGCACACGCCGGCACCGTTCAAGGCGCCGGTGCTGGTTTACGTGGTGGTGATCCTGTCCATGTGCGTCGCGGCGGTGGGGCATGCAGTCGCCACCGGCCGCTGGATCGTGCTGTGGGGGGCGGTGCTGTTCGCGATCTCCGACATCGCGGTGGCACGGGAGCGCTTCGTGCGCCCGTCGCCGGTGAATCACTTGTGGGGATGGCCGACGTACTTTGGGGCGCAGGTGCTGTTGGCGTGGTCGGTCGCGACCACGGCGTCCCTCCACTGACCCACCTCTGCAGCGAAGGACAGTCTCATGACAAGCCATGGCGCCACAACCCCCATGCCCGCCCACGTCACCGCCGTGCACGCACTCAGCGTCCACGCCTTCTCCAAAGAAACCGCGCCGGTCATCACGCTCGTCGCCGGCCTGGGGGTGATGGGTGACGCCCACTGCGGCGTCACCGTGAAGCACCGCTCGCGCGTGGCGCGCGACCCGAGCCAGCCCAACCTGCGGCAGGTGCATCTGCTGCACCGCGAACTGTTCGACGAACTGGCCGCCCAGGGCCTGTGGGTGCGGCCGGGGCAGATGGGCGAGAACATCACCACGACCGGCCTGGACCTGCTGGGCTTGAGCGAAGGCATCGTGCTGCGCATCGGGCCACAGGCGCTGGTGAAGATCACCGGCCTGCGCAACCCTTGCGCGCAAATCGAGCGCTTCATGCCTGGTTTGCTGGCCGCCGTGCTGGACCGCACCGAGCAAGGCGAGCTGGTGCGCAAGGCTGGGGTGATGGGTGTGGTGCTTGAGGCGGGCGAGGTTCGCGCGGGGGATGGCATTGCGCTGGAACAGGTGCCCGCCCACGGCCAGGCGCTGCGTCCGGTCTGAGGGGCCGACACCCGGGCTCTTCCAATGCCCGGGTTGCCCTCCAGGCCCCGTCCGGCCGAAGGACTAGACTCTCGCCAGCCCGCCAACCCAGCCCGCATTCGGCCCGGCGACCACGCCCCATGTGGCACGGCCATTGCCTATCCAACGCCCACGCCACAAGCGCCTGTGCCGCTGGTCCGTGCGCGCACGAACTTCCTCACCCACACCTTGCCCCAGGAGAACCTCTGGTGACCCATCCCGCCAAAGACACCACCAAAATGAGCTCGACCGAACTGCGCGAATTCGCGGAGCGGTTGATGAAACAGGCCGAAGAACAGGCGACGAAGGAATTCGAATCCACGCTCAATTTCCTGTCGGACAAGCTCAGCCTGATGGGCAAGACGAAGAAGGACGCCGTCATCCACCTCATCAAGATGATGAAGTCCCACGAAGCGGAGGAGACGCTGGCCGAGCTGGCGGAAGGCGCGGGCTTCACCAGCCCCCGACGGGCCAAGGAGCGCGGCGATCTGGACAGCGAGGGCCATGCGCCGGAGATCGGGGTGACCTACCAGTTGCCCACGGGTGAGACCTGGAGCCGCAAGAGCAAGGTGGGGGCGACGAAGCGGGAGTTTGCGGCGTTTGCGAAGACGACGACTTGGGCGGCGATGAAGGTTTGAGGGTGGTAAGTGGCTGCTGTGCAGCGGTTGCGGTCGGTCGCAGATGGACGCCCAGCTCACGGTCTCGCGTCAATTGCGGTCATTCGGCCGGCCTGACCTGTGAAGCACGAAAGATGAAAAAGGGTCGGAAGCGGACTTCACGACCAGGCGGATTGACACTCCATCGCTTTCGAAGAGGAGTGCTCCTTCGAACCCGCGCGGACACAATGCGCTACGCCGGCTAAGCGCTACGTCGGCGGCTCTGGCGGCAGCCGCGGAATGGGCCTGCAGACCGCCTCGAACTCCGCCGCTTGCAGCGCCATTAGCGCGCAGATGTCTGCCGAAGGTTGTGCGTGCCCTCGGCCGAAGCAATCGCGCGCAGGTACTCTGCCACTATGTCGGCTTGCGCCGCCATCAAGGAGCGCCACTCCTCGACAAGTGGACCGGCTCGCCTTCGCTGTTTCAGGACTTCCAGCGTACATCCGCCCGCCCGGGTAGCATCCACCGAAATAGGGCGAAGAGGGGCAGTCAAAGCGCCTGTGTGAGCACGGACGTCGCGATCACTCGGTGATGTCAAGTCGGCCGCGCCGCGGTACCGGCGTGCTGCCGTCCTGAACTGCGGCGGCGTGCGGTGCTGCTCCTGCAGTTCCAGCAGGCACAGCGCCATCCAGGTGAGGGTCGGCATGTTGACGATCATTCAAAACTGACCCACCTGTAAGGGGCGCGATCGAGCAAATCTGACCCACGTGTAGACACTGCCCTGCTCAATGTTTGAGCAGGGGAACCAGGAGTGATCAACGTGGGCATGTTG
>NZ_MIYM01000014.1:0-73724 GCF_001777155.1 Hydrogenophaga sp. PML113
ACGGTCGGGAGCCAATGGTCGGTCAGGTGGACGAACAGGCAGCGGGCCTCGGCCCGCTGCCTGTTCAAGCTTCAAACTGGGGAAAATTCAACCGGCCAATACGGGGAGTATTCATCCGGCGGTGACACATGTGGTTCGCCGAGTGTGAAGTGTCCTGGCGCCGCAGCTACCGTGTCACGCAACGGGGATCGCTGGACCAGTACCTGATCCCGTACTTCGGGGACAAAGAGGTCGGCCACATCACCAAGGCAGACGTTCTGGCTTTTCGGGCATCACTCGCCAAAGTACCCGCCCGAAAAAGCCTCTCCACGCTGTCCAACCGTCGCATCAACTCCGTGATGAAGCCGCTGCGCCAGATCCTCAACGAGGCGGCCGACCGGCTGGAGTTTACGTCCGCGTTTCGCAACATCAAGCCGCTGAAGATGAAGAGGACCGACGTCATGCCCTTCACGCTCGAGGAGGTCCAGCAGATCCTCACGACCGTGCGGGCCGACTTCCGCAACTACTTCACCGTGCGCTTCTTCACCGGCATGCGAACGGGGGAGGTGCACGGCCTGAAGTGGAAGTACATCGACTTCGAGCGTCGCCTGATCCTGGTTCGCGAGGCCATCGTGATGAAGGAGGAGGATGAGCTCAAGACCGATGGCAGCGTGCGCGACATCCAGATGACCGACCTGGTGTTCGACGCCCTGCAGGCGCAATTCAAGGTCACCGGAAAACTCTCCGAGTTCGTCTTCTGCAACCGCAAAGGTGAGCCGATCGACAACCAGAATTTTCTGAATCGGGTCTGGTCGCCGCTGCTGCGCCATCTCAATATCCCTCACCGCAGGGCTTACCAGATGCGGCACACGGCAGCCACCCTGTGGCTCGCCGCGGGCGAAGCGCCGGAGTGGATCGCGCGCCAGCTCGGCCACACCAGCACCGAGATGCTGTTTCGGGTGTACAGCCGCTACGTGCCGAATCTGACCCGCCGTGACGGCTCGGCGATGGAGCGGCTCTTGAAGCAGCACATCTCGGTCGCCCCGGTACAGGGTCTGGTGGTGCGCCTGCCGGAAGAGGCGGCCATGCTGCCCGCGGCACAGCAGGCTGGGGCGCACGCTGCATCGGCCGAGTCCGCGGCCAGCGATGCGCTCGATCCGTCGGCTCTCGTGTCGCAGCCTGGCGCGCCGCTTCAGGATGGGCAAGCCAGCCCGGCGCCGGCGGCCAACGAGGCGCAAGCCTTCGAAGTGCTGCCTGCGCCGCGCCGCCGCAAAGGGGCATCAAGTGCGGAAAGCCGGAATCGAACCGGCACCGATCCGGGCGATGCGGAGCTTGCCGCCTTGCTCAGGCCACCCCCGCTGCCGCCGTTCCTGAGGCACGGCTCATAGCGCAGCGCTGAGCGCCCAGGCGCTTTTCTCGACCAACGAACCCTTACCAGCTGACTGATTGACCGGCCGGACCGATGTGTCCGCTGCACCGGTGAGGCGAAGCCTTGCCCGAAACAGCCCCAAGACAACGAGAACACGTCGAAACAGCCGCTCAGAACAGCCCGATCTGCGAACCCGAAACCCGACTTATCCCTTCATCACCAAGGACCCAGACCATGAACTCGAATCTCAAGACCACCGCCCAGATCAACAACCCGGCCGTTGACCAGGCAGCCCATGGCCTAACCGGCCACATCCAGCCGCACGCCGACCCGGTAGCCCACGCCCTGGCCATGCCGACCATCCTGCATGAGCTCTCCAAGAACATGGGTGAGTTCGAGAAGGATGTGCGCAGCCAGCTTTCGGCGCGCTTGAACAAGCAGGCGGCCAACGACAAGGCCGATCCAGAAACCTCGCCTCGTTCCAGCGCCAGTACTGGCACGGGCACCGGTGGCTTTGTGCCTTACGCCGTCTCCCCCGGCGAAGAGATGCCCAACCTGCTGGGTGAACTCGCCGAGCCCGGCTCGGTGTTTCGCATGAACACGCTGCTGAGCGCCGCTTTCCCGTTCGGCCCAGTGGGCCCGTACATGAACCAGAACGGCCAGATCTGCCAGCGCCGCGAGGGCAGTGTCTCGATTGCCCTGCTCGGCAGCGGTGACCAGACGCTGGTGCTGCCCACGCCCTCGGACCAGACCGAGATCGCCCAGTCTGCTTCTCCGCGTGTGCGCTGGATCCGGGCCACCAAGACCCGCGTGCCCGGTGTGCCGGCTGATGCGCTGCTGGTCACGGGTATCGATCAGCCGCGCTCGGGCCGCGGCTCCGGCCCCTGGCTGCTCGACCACCTGCGCCTGTCGGAGGGCATCACGGCCGACCTGAGCCACGCCGTCCTGAGCCTGAAACCCGCTCACCAGGCGTTCTTCATGGCGGCGATTGCCCGGGCCGACATCGAGCAGGCCCTCGTGGCGCTGCTGCCGGAGGTGCGTGCGCGCAGCGTGGTTCACCCGTTGGCCCTGGGCGTGGTCGCGGCCGAGCAGGTCAACTCTCCTGAGCTGACCCGCGACGAGACCTCCCTTGTTCGCCTGGCCTGCCTGATCGCTGAACTGGGGGCTCTGCACGCAGCACCGGATCTGGTGTCGGGTGGTGGCTATTCCTCGAGCGAAGCCCTAGCGCGTGAACGTGAAGCCGAGCGCGCTGCCCACCCGCTGACCCAGCTCACGCTGCGGAGCCTGCTCACGCGCTTCATCAACATGGAGCCGATAAGTGCTGAAGGGGATGACCAGGGGGGAATGAAGGAAGCAGTCAATGAAGGCGTCTGGCTGCAGTTGCTGCTCAGTGATGCTGTGCACCAGCAATACCGCATCGGCAGCAAGTACGGCCCGCTGGGAAAGAAACCTGTAAACCCGAGGTTCGCGCTCATCGCGCAGACCTTCGGTGATGCCATGCGCCTCGCGCGCCGCGAAGCGTATGCCCGGCTGCGTGATGCGGACGACGAAGTCCAGCAGCCACTTCCGCTGGAGCCCGTGCCCACCCTGGTGACGGCGGCGCTGGCGCGGATTCCCGGTGAGCCGTTCGAATCCGGTACGCAGGCCGATAGCGAAAGCTCCGGTGACCAGACCGATGCAGACGCCGACGACGATCAACTGGCGCTCGACCTGGACGAAGGCCCTCTCACCGAGATGCCTGAGATCGACGACAGCGATGTCGATGACTCTGCCCGGCTGTCGTCCCTGGCCATGTTCTCCGGCTTGGCGCGGGGCTCGGCGCCGGTGCGTATCCCCGACCACGAGCGCCGTGCCTATGAAAACCGCTCTATCCCCTGGCCCCGCCCGAGCCTGGCCTGGGCGGCCGGGATGCTCGACGGCGACGGTTGCGTGGCCATCGTGAAACAGACGTATCCGAACCGCGCCAGCACCTACCGCCTGGTGGTGCAAGTGACGCAGAACTGCCTGCAGACCTTGAAGCACTTCCGGGTGTGCGTGGGCGTGCCCGCCCCGATTCATGAGGTGAAGCGCCGCATCGGCCACAACCGGCAGGTCTATGCCTTGATGTACTCCGGCCCCAAAGCCGTGCTGGTGCTGCAGCGCCTGGCAGCCCACCTGGTGCGCAAGCGTCCCGAGGCCGAGGTGGCCCTGTCCTTCATCGAGAAAGGGCAGGTGGGTCGGCGCTTCGGGGTGCGGGGTGTGCCGCCTGCGATCGAGCAGATCCGCATCAGTCACTTCAACAAGCTGCGCGCGTTGAAGTGAGGCCGGGGAGAGCAGACATGACCGACCTCAAGAAGACCGATCCCGAGTCCACCGCCCCGATCGGCCCAGGCGCGTCCATGGTCGACGCGGTGAGCCCGTACTTGCGCCCCAAGGCGGGTTGGGTGCTGGCACCGCAGGCCAGGCGCCGCCCTCCGAGCTTCACCTCAAAACCTGCTGAAGGCCGCTCGCGGCTGCTGCAGGACGGTAACTTCGTGGGCCTACCCCACTTCGCCGGCAACTACGAGCACGAGCTCCTACTGCCCCCTGGCGTGGCCGAGCAGTTCAAGAAGCTCAAGCAGCGCCTGGAGAAGGAGGCCGCTGACTTGCCCGAGACCGACGAACACGGCAAGCACGTGCGTCGGGAGGATGATCCGGTGCAGCGAGAGCGAGCGCGAGAACAAGAGCGTGAGCGAGAGCGACAGGAGCTTGTTGCCAGGGAAGCCGAGCGACAGTCGCAGCAAACCCGGGAGAAGATGGAGGCCGAACTGCGTCGCATGGGCTTCAACCCGGATCAGGGCAAGCTTCGGGCCCAGATCGAGAAACTGCCCCTGACTCAGCGCCTGCGGGTGTACAGGGAGGAGGACGTTCAGCGCATGGCGGCTTCGGCGCAGAGCGTGGATTCGGACGCGAAGAAAAGGAACGAGCCGCTGGGCTACCTGCTCAAGGTGCGGGGGCCCTGGCGGCGGATCGGAAGTCCGGCGTCGGTGGAGGCGATCCTGGCGCTGCAGGAGGATCACCCGCACTTCGGTGAAGTCATCCAGTTCATTGCGAACCACGTGGCGCTGCAGAAGATGTGCTTCGCGGCGGGCGTGGCCGAGACCGGCCAAGCGCCAGTGAAGAGAAAGAAGGCCAGGGCAGGGAAGGGCGCGGGCAAAGGTTCAAGCTCGAGCCTTGAGGCGGCAGACCAGGTGAAGGCGCCGGTGCCACCGGTGCGCTTACCTCCCGTGCTGCTCTACGGCCCACCGGGTGTCGGCAAGACCCACTTCTGCGAATCCCTGGCCAAGGTGCTCGGGGTGCCGGTGCGCCGCCACCCAATGGATCAGGCCGAAACCTCCGGGGCGCTGCTTGGCTCGGACGCTGTCTGGGGCAACTCGCGCTATGGGCTGGTCTTCGATCTGCTTGGCCTGGGTGAGTACGCCAACCCACTCGTGATCCTGGATGAGTTGGACAAGGCACAGACGATGGGCAAGACCTCAGGCGGGTTCTCATCGCCAACCGGGGTGCTGCACTCGCTGCTGGAGCCAGTCTCAGCCGCACAGGTGCGGGACATCAGTCTGGACCTGGAACTCGATGCGAGCCAGCTCACCTGGATCGCCACGGCTAACTACCCCTGGTGGGTCCCGGCCACGCTGCGTTCGCGCTTCAAGGAGTTCCTGATCACGCCGCCGGATGCGGAGCAGGCGATTCAGTTATCTCGGAGCGTGGTTAAGCACGCGCTGAAGGCGGCGGGGTTCGGGGCAGCGGAGCCTGACCGACGAATCGTGGTGGCGTTGGCGCACTTAAGTGCGCGGGAGATCTTTCAGGCAACTTTGAGTGCGGCAGCCGCTGCTACCCGCTGCGGAGCACATCGGGTGGCGGTATCGCACCTTTCTAGTGAGATCGTTCCGGTCGATGCGGGCGGCGATCGTGAAGCACCCTGGCTCCACTAATCTCCTGGATACACATTCGGTTGACTCGACTGGGAGTGGGCCCGTATCGAGACCCGACAGACTGTATTCATATCGGCCGCGGCGTTGACCTGCGTCAAATGGCTAGCGAAACCCGTACCTAGAATCTGTGTCATTCCTTCGTGAGCACCATGGTACCGATCCGCCGACCCAGAACCTTGCGCCGCATTGCCGCGGCGATGCTGGTGTTCTGGCTGTTTGCCATCAGCGTGTCTTGGGCAAACGCCTGCGTCCTGCAGGACAGGAAGACGCATGCTCACGCCGACGCAAGCGGCGGTGCCCTGGCGGCAGCCATCGTGATGGCGGGGCACGGGGGTGCCGTGCCCTTGCATGGCAATGACGCTGGGGCAGACGATCTGCTTTGTCTCGATCTCTGCGACGCCACGTCGCAGACCCGCGTGCAACCCGACGCCACGCCTGCTGCAGTCGACCTTGGCCACGCGCCGCTGCTCCTGCTTTCGGTAGCGTGGACTTCGAGCGTCGCACGTTTGGCGGGTGATTCCGTCGCCGCCCCGTTGCCGGTCCCCGACGCGATCCCGCCGCGCACTCGACTCTCACGTCTGGCGCTATAGCGCCTCGTCCTCGCGTCCGTCCCGGAGCATGGGGCGGCTTGAGCACGCACTTGTGCATCCCGTCGTCCCTCGCATGCCAGCAGGCGCCATCTGCCTGTTGTCCGCATGGCACCGTATTCAGGTGCGACCACGACACTGAGATCCGACCAGAACTTTCCGAATCACTTTCGTTCGACAGGAGCTTTCCATGACACCCGTTCACAAGATCACGATCATTGCTGGCGCGACGCTGTCCCTGCTGGCCGCCTCGGCTTTTGCAGCTGGCAATGACGATCATGACGCCCATCACCCTGCGGCATCGGCTGCGCAGCGCGTGGCCCAGGCACAGCAGGCTCCGCAAGGCATGGGCATGTCCGGTACGACTACAGGGCCGTCTGGCTACGCCGAGCAGATGAAGGCCATGCAGGCGATGCACGACAAGATGCTTGCGGCCAAGACGCCGGAGGAGCGAAATGCGCTGATGGCAGAGCAGATGAAGCTGATGCAGGACGGCATGGCCATGATGGGTGGCATGGGCATGGGCATGGGCATGGGCGGCGGCGCAATGGCGGGCGGCAATCGTCCTGGAGCCGACCCCGCTCAACCTGGCGACATGGCGTCGCGCCAGCAGATGATGGAGCAGCGAATGGACATGATGCAGTCCATGATGCAGATGATGATGGACCGTATGGCGCCGGCACCTGCCAACAAGTGAGGGGCGACAGATGAGCTACGGTTTCCACTGCGACCTACCCGACAGCGACTTTGATGCGGCCGTCCAGCGCGTTGTCGAGGCGCTCAAGGTCGAGGGCTTCGGGGTGCTGACTGAGATCGATGTGCAGGCCACGATGAAGGCCAAGCTCGGTGTCGACGGCCGTGCCTACCGCATCCTCGGCGCCTGCAACCCGCCCTTGGCGCACCGCGTGCTGAGCGCAGAGCCCGACATAGGTCTGCTCCTGCCGTGCAACGTGGTCGTGCGAGAGGAGGCCGACGGCCGCCTCGTCGCCGGCTTCATGGATCCGGTGGCCGTGCTGCAGCTCACCGACGACCCCGAGGTCGCCAAGGTGGCTATCGAAGTTCGCGCACGGTTGCAGCGCGTCCGCAGCGCCCTCATGGCGCCAAACCAAAGTTGAAGGAGATGCATATGTATTTCGACGGCGGATGGTTCATGGGCGGCATGCACTTCCTGTGGTGGATCTTCTGGGTCGGCATCGTTGCGGCATTTGTCTGGGCACTGTGGGGTCGGGCGGGAGAGCGGACGAACGATGCGCGTCGCATGACTGGGCGGCGTGAGACGCCGCTCGAACTGCTGCAGCGGCGATTGGCCAGCGGCGAATGCACGCCCGAGGAGTACGAGAAACGCAGGGCGCTTCTGCAACGCGATCGCGCGGCAGGCCCTTGACATTGACACGTTGTCAGGGTCTACGCTGAGTACGAGCACTCGAGCTCCGCGACGCATCACGAAAGGACGACACGATGAATACGCATGACCACTCGCACGGTTCCCTGCAAGGCCCGGATTCGCGGCCTGCCCCAGATATGAAGCGGTCCTCCTCGAGCCTGGGCAGGCCGCTGAAGACGGCCCTGCTGATGGTGGCGCTGGTGGGCGGCTTCTACCTGCTGCGCGAGCACTGGAATCATGTCGCTGGCAACTGGATCTACTTGCTGCTGCTGGCCTGTCCGCTGATGCACCTGTTCCTCGGTCATGGGGGCCATGGCGGGCACGGCGGGTATGGTGGCCAGAGCGCCGGTCCACGCAACGACAGCGACAAGGGTTGAGACCATGGATATGCCCCAACAACGCCCCCGTGACCACGACGAGCGATCGACCGGACAGGTCGCAATCGATGCCGTGACGACCTATACGTGCCCGATGCACACGGAGGTCCAGCAGGATTCCCCCGGCAAGTGCCCGAAGTGCGGCATGTTTCTGGTGCCAATGGATCAGGTCTCGGCCGACGCCCATGCTGTTCATGGCCATGCTGGCCATGCGCACCACGATCACGCAGGTCACGGTCAAGCCGCGCATGGCGCGTCGACACCTGCCAAGGCAACAGCGGCCAGCGCCTATGACAAGGTGCCAGCCGACTGGCGCGGTAGCGTCTACACCTGCCCGATGCACCCCGAGGTGCGCCAGACCAGGCCCGGCGCCTGCCCGCTATGCGGCATGGGCCTGCAGCTAGAGGGCGCCTCGGCCGCGGCCGACGACGGCCCGAACCCTGAGCTCGTGGACTTCACGCGTCGCCTATGGGTTGCCACTGTGCTGACGGTGCCTTTGCTCGTGCTGACGATGTCGCCATTCCTTGGTATCACCGCCGTGCGCGAATTTTTCGGCGAGCACAATGCAATGTGGATCGAGCTCGCGCTGTCCACACCGGTGATCCTGTGGTCCGGCTGGCCCTTCTTCGAGCGTGGCTGGACCTCGTTCCGCACCTGGAGTCTGAACATGTTCAGCCTCATCGGCATGGGCGTGGCGGCGGCGTTCATCTACTCGGTGGTAGCGCTGGCCGCGCCAGGAATCTTCCCGGCCGGATTTCGCGACCCAGCGACCGGTACGGTCGGCGTCTACTTCGAGGCCGCTGCGGTCATCGTCACTCTGGTGCTGCTTGGCCAGGTGATGGAGCTTCGAGCTCGCGAAGGCACCGGCAAAGCGATTCGCGCGCTGCTCGACCTCGCGGCAAAGACCGCGCGCGTGATCCGCCCCGACGGCACAGAAGCTGAGATCCCGCTCGAGCAGGTGCAGGTTGGCGACCGCCTGCGCGTGCGCCCGGGTGACAAGGTGCCGGTGGACGGCACCGTCGTTGACGGCCGCTCTTCAATCGACGAGAGCATGATCACCGGCGAGCCGGTGCCGGTCGAGAAGGTGGCCGGCGACAGGCTCACCGGCGCCACGATCAACGGTACCGGCAGCTTGGTGATGGAAGCCACGCGTGTCGGTGCCGACACCCTGCTGGCGCAGATCGTGGACATGGTGGCCAGCGCGCAGAAGAGCCGTGCGCCGATCCAGAAGTGGGCCGACATGGTGGCCGGCCGCTTCGTGCCGGCGGTGATCGGCATTGCGGTGGCCTCGTTCATCGCCTGGGCGATCTGGGGTCCGGCGCCGGCACTGGCCTACGCGCTGGTGTCGGCGGTGGCGGTGCTTATCATCGCCTGCCCCTGTGCGCTGGGGCTGGCCACGCCGATGTCGATCATGACCGCCACCGGCCGCGGCGCGCAGATGGGTGTGCTCATCAAGAACGCCGAGGCGCTGGAGCGCTTCGAGAAGGTCGATACGCTGATCGTCGACAAGACCGGCACTCTCACCGAGGGCAAGCCGAAGCTGGTGGCCGTGATGCCCGAGCCGGGGCACGACGAAGCCGAGGTGTTGCGTCTGGCTGCGACCCTGGAGAAGGGCTCGGAGCACCCACTGGCCGAGGCCATCGTGAAGGGTGCGGAGGAGCGTGGCGTCAAGTTGGTCGAGGCGCAGGACTTCGAGGCGGTCACCGGCAAGGGCGTCAAAGGCCGCGTCGACGGTAAATCGGTGGCATTGGGCAACCTCAAGTTGGTCAAGGATCTGGGTCTCGACGGCACGGAGCTGTCCGCCAAGGCCGACGCCGCACGCGACGAAGGCCAGACGGTCATGTTTGTTGTGCTGGACGGAGCCGTTGCCGGTCTGGTGTCGGTGGCCGACCCGGTCAAGGCCAGTACGCCGGAGGCGATCAAGGCACTTCACGCGCTGGGCCTGCGCCTCATTATGGCCACCGGCGACAACGAGCGCACGGCCAAGGCGGTCGCCGCGCGTCTGGGCATCGACGAAATCCGCGCCGACGTCCTTCCCCAAGACAAGGCCCGCATCGTCCAGGAGTTGCAGGCCCAGGGGCGCAAGGTGGCGATGGCCGGCGACGGCGTCAACGACGCGCCGGCGCTGGCGCAGGCCGATGTGGGCATCGCGATGGGCACCGGCGCCGATGTGGCTATCGAGAGCGCCGGCTTCACCCTCGTCAAGGGCGACCTGACCGGCATCGTGCGCGCACGGCGGCTGGCTACCGCGACGATGAGGAACATCCGCCAGAACCTGTTCTTCGCGCTGGTCTACAACGCCGCCGGCGTACCGGTAGCCGCGGGTATTCTCTACCCCTTCATCGGCCTGCTCATCGGGCCGATCTTCGCCGCCTTCGCCATGAGCGCCTCGTCGCTGTCGGTGGTGCTGAACGCACTGAGGCTTCGCTCGGCGCGCGTCTGAGACATATGGCTGGGCATCCACGCGCTCACTCCCTTGGTCGGCCTCGGAGCAGCTTGGCCCAGCTAGGTTGAGCGCTTCTACGCTCTGCCGAGCGCGCCTGCGCGAGGATGAGTGCTTGGTTCCAGACAAGGGTACGGAGGGCTGGGGAGACGGACCGGAAGATAAGCCCCGCCTGTGGGGCGCACTGATGCGCGCAACGCCCAGTGCAGCCAATGGCAGCGCTGGGCGAGGACACCATAAGAACTTGCCAGAGTTGGGACAGTACTGGCAGCTCGCGAATACGCACTCGCTGAGTGCGAATGCCGCAAACCGCGCAAGTGATCGCCAGACGCCGGAAGGTTTGAGCCAGGGTGCCTGCCACGCCGGTCACGGACGTGTGGGACGCTTGGTAGTGCGGCAAAGGTCACGACGAAGGCGGCTAGCGCCGGCCAGTCGCGGGCTGATACACGTGCGGCATCGACCTAGCACACCTGACCGGTGCGCGCCGGGCGGCAAAGTCGTTGCAGGAGTTGACGCTGCCGTCGACCATGCCGTTATCGCGGACGTCGGTCATCGCATCGAAAAACGATAGCTTCCAAGCTTAAGGCTCAGGGCATGGTTCACGAGCCCATGATGGCCGGGGACTGCCAAGGCAAGTCCATTAAGAGCAGGGGCGCGATCCAGCGACGCATCAGAGCTCCATGGGCATCCGGGGCGTCAACAAGAGGTCAAGGCTTGATGGCCTTGATCGACTCGACCAGCATTTGCCCCTTCTCGTTGACGGCGGTGAATTGCACCTTGTCGCCCACAGCGATGCCTTCGAGCATGGCCTTGTCGCGCGCGGTGAAGACCATGGTCATCGGCGGCATGTCCATGTTCTTGATGGCGCCGTGCTTGAGGGTGACCTTGCCGTTCTCTTTGTCGACTCGCCGCACCTCGGCGTCGACCATGGGCAGATCCTGGGTCATGCCCATCTTGCCGTGGTCCATGGTCTGAGCCATCGCAGGTTGGGTGAGTGCTGCCAGGGAAAGGCTGGCCACCGCGAGAATGGAAGTGAGTTTCATGTTCTTTGTCCCAGTTATTGAGATGAGCGGGGTGACTTACTTGGCCACGACCTTGATCTTGCCGACCATGCCGGCTTCGTAGTGGCCGGGCAGCAGGCAGGCGAAGTCGAATTCGCCAGCGCGGTTGAATTGCCAGACGATCTCGCCCCGCTTGCCGGGCGCCACATGCGACATGTAGGGCTCCTCGTGCTCCATGCCGGGGAATTTCTTCATCAGCGCCGCGTGCTCATCGAGTTCCTTCTTGGTGCCCAGCACAAACTCGTGCATCACCTTGCCCGAGTTGGTGTGGACGAAACGCACCGTTTCACCTTCCCGCACTTCCAGCTTGTCCGGCGTGAAACGCATGGCGTCGGTCATACCGATCTCAATGGTGCGACTCACCGCCTTGGCGTTGCCGGCAATGCCCCAGGGCTTTTGCTCCATCTTGACCGGTCCGGCCTTCTTGTGCTCCTCGTTGCCATGGGCGCTCGCGAGGGTGGTGATCGAGGCCAGTGACAGGAGCAGGGCCGCAGTGCGAAGTTTCATGAATGACTCCAAAATGGTGAGATGTCGTACGAACGGAACTGAATGCGAGGCGTCAGTGGTGCTTCGCGCTGTGCGAGGGCTTCACAGCCGTTGCTTCGGCCTTGCCGCTGCTACTGACGGCGGCTGAACGTGGCGCGGTCGGGGTGGCACCTGACCATTCATAGGCAACGGTGCCTTGCGGAAACTTGTAGGGACCGGGATCTTTGTAGTCTCCCGGCTTCTGGTCTTTGCGGACCTTGAACACGCTGAACATGCCACCCATTTCGATGGGACCGAACTGGCCGGTGCCGGTCATCATGGGTGCGGTGTTGTCGGGGATGGGCATCTGCATCTCGCCCATGTCGGCCATACCTCGCTCGCCCATCACCATGTAGTCCGGCGCCACGCGCTGGATCTTGTTTACCAGACCACGGTGGTCCACTCCAATCATCGTGGGTACATCGTGACCCATGGCGTTCATGGTGTGGTGGCTCTTGTGGCAATGGACGGCCCAGTCGCCTTCTTCGTCGGCAATCAGCTCGATCTGGCGCATCTGACCGACTGCTACATCTGTGGTCACCTCGTACCAGCGCGTGGAGGGCGGCGTGGGTCCACCATCTGTGCCGGTCACCAGGAATTCATGGCCGTGCAAGTGAATGGGGTGGTTGGTCATCGTCAGGTTGCCCACGCGGATGCGCACGCGATCGTTCAGGCGCACGTTGAGCGTGTCGATGCCTGGGAAGATACGACTGTTCCAAGCCCAGATGTTGAAGTCGGTCATGGTGTTGACCTTGGGCGTCTTGCTGCCGGGCTCGACGTCGAAGGCGTTGAGCAGGAAGCAGAAGTCGCGGTCGACGTCGCTGATGTGGGGATGCTTGCCTTTGGGGTGCGTGACCCAGAAGCCCATCATGCCCATGGCCATCTGCACCATCTCGTCGGCGTGCGGGTGATACATGAAGGTGCCGGGGCGACGTGCCTCAAACTCGTAGACGAAGGTCTTGCCCACTGGAATGGCGGGCTGGTTCAAGCCGCCGACGCCATCCATGCCGCTGGGCAGGCGCTGGCCGTGCCAATGGATGGTGGTGTGCTCGGGGAGCTTGTTGGTTACGAAGATGCGCACGCGGTCGCCCTCAACGACCTCAATGGTCGGTCCAGGGCTTTGTCCGTTGTAGCCCCACATATTGACTTTGAAGCCGGGCGCCATCTCGCGCACCACGGGCTCGGCCACCAGGTGGAACTCCTTCACGCCATTGTTCATGCGCCAGGGGAGGCTCCAGCCATTGAGCGTGACCACCGGGTTGTATGGGCGCCCGGTATTGGGAACAAGAGGTGCCGCTGTGTCAACAGAGGTCTGGATGACGGGCTCGGGGAGGGCGGCCAGCGCCGATCGTGCAACGGTGAGACCGGCCATGGTGGCGGCGGCGCCCGCGAAGAATTGACGTCGATTGCTCATTTTTTGGATGGTTTGTTGGGTTCAATGTCCGGCGGCAGCAGCGCCCTCACCGGCAGGTGCGCCCGGTGTGACGAAGGACGTGGGTTCTCCGCCTTGAAGTACCCACAGCAGGTCGGTTTCGGCAAACCAGTAGTCGCGTACCGCGTTCACGGTGTTGCGCTGCGCCTGGGCGCGGGCCTGAACTTCGCTGAGCAGTTCCCACACGCTCTTGAGCATGCCGTTGTACTGAAGCACGCTTTCGTCGACGATCAGGTTGCGTTGGGTCATCACCTCGTTGCGGTACGCGCGAGCGACGCCCAACGTGGCCTCCCACGCACCAACGGCGAGATCGAAGTTGGTTTTTGCTTTGGTTTGATTCACGACAGGCAGCTGAGCGGAGATCTCTCTCAGCTCGGCATTCAGACGCTCGCCGCTCGGCAGATCTTTGGGCAGATCGGGCAGCGTGTCGGGCAGATCCAACCGCTGATACACGCCGTTGAGGCGCAGCAGTTTCAACAACGCTTGTTCCGATTGCGCCGCTGCGACACGGGCCTGAAGAAGCGCCGTCTTCTCCGCGGAGAGCCCCAATTCGACGCGGCTTTGCTGGTACGCACTCCAGTTGCCCACTTTGACCATGCGACGCCCCAGTTCGGTGGCCGCCTGCGCGGCGTCGAGCGATTCCTGTTGCAGGCGCAGCGCCTGTTTCGCCGCCACGGCGCTCAGCCATGCCTTGCGGGCATCCACCGCGACGTCCAGCAATTCGTCGAACCCGCCCACACGGCGCTGGTGACGCGCATCGACGTCCAGCCATTGCCCAGTTGCAATGCGGTCAGCGTTCTCCTGACCCAATCGGGACATCACGCTGCGAAGTTCAAGGTGTGGCTTCCAGGCCGCGCGAACAACGCTCTCCATCGTCGGCAGCGGGAAGCCGGGTTCGAGCTTCGGCTCGGCAACTGGCGCAGGGGCGTTTTGCGCCTCCCACTTGAGGATGTCGGCGTGCCCTCGTTTGAACTGGCCGACCGCGTCGTTCGCAGAGCGCCAGTCCGACGCCTGTTCGGCTGCGGTGCTTTGCGCGGCAACCAAGCCCGCGGACGCCATCGCCGCGAGGAGGACCAACCCCCGCGTTTTCCATCGAACTCTCTTCACGTGGACTCCTTTGCTGATCGATGAGGGCATTGTTCTGACTGCCCGCACACAGGCGTCTGTCCGTTTCATTACAGATTTGTCATGTTGGGTCTGCACAAACGGCGTGGCAAACTGCCAATGATCGGAGTCGAGTAGCGTGAAGATCCTCATCATCGAAGACGAAGCCCACACGGGCGAATACCTCAAGCAAGGGCTGAGGGAGGCTGGATACTTCTGTGAGTTGGCCCGCAACGGTGTCGACGGATTGCACGAGGCCACCGAGGGCGACTACGGCCTCGTGATCCTGGATGTCATGTTGCCAGGCATCGACGGTTGGTCTGTGCTGAGCTCTTTGCGGCGCAAGAAGAGCCAGTTGCCGGTGCTGTACCTGACCGCCCGAGACAGCGTGGAGGATCGCGTCAAAGGCCTGGAGCTGGGCGCCGACGACTACCTGATCAAACCGTTTTCTTTCTCCGAGTTGCTTGCCCGCATCAAGACGCTGCTAAGGCGTGGCGGCCAAATTCAAGATACGACGTCCTTGCAGATCGCAGACTTGCAGCTGGACCTTGTCCGTCGCCGCGTCACGCGGTCAGGTCGGCGCGTAGACCTGACCGCCAAGGAGTT
This sequence comes from Hydrogenophaga sp. PML113, assembly GCF_001777155.1. Classification (NCBI taxonomy): domain Bacteria; kingdom Pseudomonadati; phylum Pseudomonadota; class Betaproteobacteria; order Burkholderiales; family Comamonadaceae; genus Hydrogenophaga; species Hydrogenophaga sp. PML113. Next base: position 14,818 of record NZ_MIYM01000014.1, read on the forward strand.
CGGGCTACTGGAGCTCTTCATGCGACGCCGCGGTGAGGTCCTTCCTCGGACGCTGATTGCGTCGCTGGTGTGGGACATCAATTTCGACAGCGACAGCAATGTGATCGACGTGGCGGTGCGGCGACTGCGCGCCAAGATCGACGATGGCTTCGACACCAAGCTCCTGCAGACGGTGCGAGGCATGGGCTACGTTCTCGACGAACCCGATCACTGATTGCAGGCAAGCATGTCACTCACCGCGCGTCTGACCATTCTGTTCGCGGGTGTTGTTGCGCTCGTTTTGGCCGGTTTCTCGACGCTCGTGTTTCGGGAAACAAGCGCGCATTTCATCGAACTGGATCGCTCGCTGTTGATGAGCAAGGTGCACCTTGTGGAAGAAGCGGTTCAGGCGAGCCAAACCGAGGACGATTTGCGCCGTCGACTGGCCACGAGCACACATGGTCATGACGGCCTGTACCTTCGGGTCAGCGGCCATTCAGGCGTGCTGCTGGAGCAGGGCGACCTCAGCATGCCCGATGCCGTGCGGGAAGGTTTGGAGACAAGTCTCCAAGGCCTGGCCTGGCGTGACACCAATGGCAGCCTGTACGCCCAGCGCTTCGTGCTGGATTTGGGCGCCAACGCGCCCGGGCAGATATCGGTGACCGCGGCCGTCGATACGAGCCATCACCGGCACTTTCTCGATGACTTGACGCTCAAGATCGCGGGCTACGCGTTGGTCGCCGTGTTGGCCGGCACCTTGCTAGGGTGGATGGCAAGCCGAGGCGGCCTCAAGCCATTGACAGCCATGAAGGCGCGAGCTGAGCGCCTGAGCGCCCAGCACCTGGCCGAGCGCATGCCCGCCGAGAGTGTCCCTCGGGAAATGCGCGAACTGGCCCTGTCGCTCAACAACATGCTGGATCGCCTGCAAGCCGACTTCGAGCGCCTCAGCGCGTTTTCATCGGACCTGGCTCATGAGATGCGCACGCCCGTGAGCAATTTGCTGACCGCTGCGCAGGTCACGCTCGCACAGCAGCGAACGCCGCAGGACTATCACAGCAGCCTGGCCACCATATCGGAAGAACTTCAGCGCCTGGCGCGCACGATTTCCGACATGTTGCTGTTGGCCAAGACCGAAAACTTGCATGAATTGCCTTTGCGCGAACCTGTGGACCTGGTGGCAGAGGCCCGGTCAATCGTGGAGTTCTACGAGGCTGTGGCCAGCGAAAAGTATCTGACCATCGGTGTCGATGGCGTCGGCGAAGTGGCGGGCGACCGATTGATGATTCGCCGTGCCATCAGTAATCTGCTCTCCAACGCCGTGCGGCACGCCGATGCTGGCTCTACCGTGTCGATTGTGGTGAGACCATCCGATACCGGTGTAGTGCTGGCGGTCAGCAACCTCGGTCCGCATATTCCGGGTGCATCCCACCAGCAGCTTTTTGATCGCTTCGTGCGCCTGAGCCCCGGCCGAAGCCGGGACGCTTCCGAGGGGGTGGGCTTGGGGCTTCCCATCACCAAGGCCATCATGCACGCTCACCACGGCGAGGTGACGGTGCGCTCCGCAGACGGGGTCAACACGTTCGCGCTCGAGTTCACGACCCGCTAGCGCGATCGCCAGGAATGGGGTCAGTGGTTGCTGTGCCCCTTGCTTAGCAGATACGACAGGCGTGCGACCTCGTTGCTCGTGACGGGGACCTGCTTGTCACTCGCCGTCAGAAGTGTCGCGCCCGCGCGCAGATACTCGGCTCGGCCGAAGCGATCTTCCTTGGCCATCTTGCCGTCCTTGAACAGGTAGAGGGCGCCGCCATCCTTGAGTGGCGTGACCTCGGCAGCGGCCTGGCGCGCGGCGTCGCCTGCAAAAACAGAGGCGCTGGCAAACAGCAGCGCGGCAATGACAAACTGGGATTTCATGGCGTTTCCTTGCTGATGCCCGGGGTGCTGCTGCACGCCCCGGGGTACGTGAGTACGCCGCCACGATAGGGCGCCGGCCATGACGCCATCCCTGCAAGCCCATTACATCTTCGTCAGGTGCTCCGCTGGACGCCATATCCGGCTCAGCAGCCGGAGCGCAGTCAAAAGGCGTTACCAATCAACGACGCCAAACTCAGGATCATCGTCTGGGCCGCGCTCAAGGAGAAAGCAACCCGCCCGTCAACGGGTACAGAACACCTGCCGCCACCGCAACGCCCTACGTTTTGTGCAGATGGTTCCTGTTGAATACGCCAGCTGACGGTTCGCTGAACGTACCGCGGGACAACCAGTGACGTGCGTTATCGAATACAGAAGTGCTTCCATCTCCAGATCCAACGTCGAGATGGCTGAGGATGGTGTCTGATCTCCCGAAATGGGAGTCAGCGACCCGCTGGCCTCCATCCACCTATCCTTTTCCGGATACACCCTGGCGGCGAACGACTTCGCGGCGCTTGCACCCCGCCTCGGGGCTTGATGAGACATGCCTGAGATTTCCGAAGAAAATCCTAGAATGCAGCCCATGCGTTGGCTTGTCACGCTGCTGATTTGCCTGTCCCTGCCTCTGCAGGGCGCATGGTCTTGGGCGGCGCCCGTCGAACCGTGCCCGATGGAGGGCATGGTGATGGCATCCGGCGCGATGGCCGACGACGCGGGCCCTGGCGCTGTGCCCGATTGCTGCAACGACGAGGCCACCTTCCTGAAAACCGGTCAGCCTTGCAAGACCGGCGTGGACTGTGGTGCGCCCATGGCCAGCGTGCCGTCAGGCGGTTTGTCGGCTGCACCCGCTCTGCAGACAACCCGCCATCTCGCCCTCAACGTCGCCGGACCACCCTCATCCGCGCGTTCCGCCATCTGGCGGCCCCCCTCCCTCGGCTGAACCCCTCAGCACCGTCTTGCCGCTGCGCAAGGGTCGGTGCGGTGATCGACCGGGCCCGATCCGGTCCAGCTGGTTCAGGAGGTGACCCATGTCTCGTTTCTTGTGCGGTCCGTGCGGGCCGTCCTGGCGTTCGCGCGGCCCCGGTGCGCTGGCACTCGTGTTCGTGTTTGTGCTTGGCTTGTCCGTGCCGATGGGTCTGCGCGCGCAGGCGCCATCGGGCATCGACCGCAGTGCGGCGATGTCCGCGGCGTTGCAGCGCTCGGGCCTGCTCAAGGCGTTACAGGCCGAGACCCGTGCTGCGCGCGAGATGGCGGTGGCGGCCGCGCAGCGGCCTGACCCGGTGTTGCGCCTGTCGCTGGACAACCTGCCGGTCAACGGCGCCGATCGCTGGCGCACAACGCGCGACTTCATGACCATGCGCTCCATCGGCATCGCCCAGGCGCTGCCGGGACGTGACAAGCGCGAGGCGCGCGCTCGCTGGTATGAGCGCGAGGCCCAAGCGGCTCACGCCCGACATCGCGAGCAGGCCACCGAGGTGCTGCGCCTGACGTCGGTGGCCTGGTTCGCATTGCGGGCCGCGCAGCAGCGCCTGGGCTTGCTGGCCGCGCAGCGCGAGTCCTTGCAGCGGCAAGTGCTGGCCGCCGAAGCCGCAGCGCGCTCGGGCCGCGGCACGCCGAGTGACTTGCTCGCTGCGCGCGATGCGCTCTGGCGGCTCGAGCAACTTCGCATCGAAGCCGATGCCCGCGAGCGCGTCGCGCGCCAGGCACTGGAGCGATGGACGGGGGTGCAGGGGCAGATCACGCTCGGCGAGCCGCCTCGGCTGGACGAAGCGGCGTGGGTCGAAGAGCCCTCGCGCCGCTGGCTCGATGAGCATCCCGCTGTGCAGGCCTTGCAGGCGCGTGCCGAGGTGGCGCGTGCGGCCGCCGACCTGGCCCACCTGGAGCGCGATCCCGACTGGAGTGTGGAACTGATGCTCAGCCAGCGTGGCAGCGCCTACAGCGACATGCTGTCGGTGGGTGTGTCGATTCCGCTTGCGAGTAACCGTGCGCGGCGTCAGGATCGTGAACTGTCGGCACGCCTGGCCGAGGCCGACGCGCGCGACGCCGAGGTCGATGAAGCGCGCCGTGTCAGTGAACTGGAGATCGCCGAGTGGCAGCAAGCCCTTGCCGCGGCGTTGGCGCAGCTCGAGCTGATTGATCGCGAACGCCTTCCGCTGGCGCGACAGCGCGTCGTGGCCTCAATGGCCGCTTACCGCGCCGGCACCTTGTCGCTGCGTGAGCTGCTGGCCGCCCAGGAGGCTGCCGTGGTCCTGTCGATCGAACGCATCGACGTGGAACTGGATGCGGCGCGCCCATGGTCGGCGCTGGACGCCCTGCGATCGACGACCCCGGCCGCGTCCAATACCCAAGCGAGGTGAACCCATGAAGCCGTTCTTTTCATCGACGCGTGCGCGCTGGATAGCCTGCGCTGCCACCTTTGCCTTGCTGGTCGGGGTGGGCATTGCCGCCTGGCAATCGGGCGTGCGCAGTGGTGTGCGCATGGGCGTCTCGGCTGAACCTCGGAGCACAGCCGACGACGCGCTGTCCAAACCGGGGGCTTCGACCGCCGTTGAGGCGATGTCGGACCCGTCCACGTGGACGATTTCGCAGGGCGAGGACGCCACGCGGCGCCACATGCGCGATGGCCTCAAGGCCGGCGACCTGGACCCAGCCACGGGGCGCCGGATCCTGAACTACCACGACCCCATGGTGCCGGGCAGGAACTTCGATGCGCCCGCCAAGTCGCCCTTCATGGACATGATGCTGGTGCCACGCTACGCCGGTGCCGAGGGATCGGACACCGGTACCGTGACGGTGAGCCCGCGCATCCAGCAGAACCTGGGCTTGCGCACCGCCGTGGTGGAGGCCGGGGCCTTGTCCGCCGAGGTGACAGCGGTGGGCAGCATCGCGTGGAACGAGCGCGACCAGACCACGGTGACGAGCCGCGCCAACGGCTTTGTGGAGAAGCTGCACGTGCGCGCCACCTTCGATCGCGTGGCCGCCGGCGCGCCCCTGTTGGATGTGTACGTGCCCGACTGGGTGGCCGCGCAGGAGGACCTGCTGGCCATCTCGCGCATGCAGGGCAGTGGGCTGGACACGCTGCGCGAGGCCGCGCTGCAGCGCATGCGCCAGGCCGGCATGTCACCTGCCCAGATCGACCTCGTGCAACGCACCGGTGTGCTGCAGGCGCGCTTCACGCTGCGCGCGCCGCAAGCCGGCGTGGTGACCGCGCTGATGGTGCGCGAGGGCGCGACGGTGATGCCCGGCACACCTCTGATGACCGTGCAGGGCACGGCCACGGTGTGGGCCGAGGCCGAGGTGCCCGAGAGCCAGAGCGCCGAGCTGATGCCCGGGATGGCGGTCAGCGCCACCAGCCCGGCCGTGCCGCGCCAGACCTTTGAGGGGCGATTGCAGGTCCTGCTGCCGCAGGTGGAGCCGACCACCCGCACGCTCAAGGCGCGGCTGGAGTTGCCCAACCCCGGCGCGCGGCTGGTGCCCGGCATGCTGGTGCAGATGCGCTTTGCGCGGCCGGCTGGCGACATGCGCCTGCTCGTGCCGGCCGATGCGGTCATCCGCACCGGGCAGCGCAGCGTGGTGATGCTGGCGGAGGCCGACGGGCGATTCCGTCCGGTGCAGGTGCAGACCGGGCGCGAGGCTGGCGATCAGGTCGAGGTCATCGCCGGCCTGCAGGCCGGACAGCGCGTGGTCCGCTCGGGGCAGTTCCTGATCGACTCGGAGGCCAGCTTGCGCGGTCTGGAGGCCAGACTGAACCAGGGCACGGAACCCGCCCCGCCGGCACCGCAAAGCCACCGCACCGACGCAGTCATCAATGCGCTGGAAGGCGACACGGTCACGCTGACTCACCCGCCCGTGCCGTCACTGAACTGGCCCGAGATGACGATGGACTTCAAGCTGCCGCCGCGCGAGCGCCAGCCACGCGATCTGGGCTTGGGCGAGCGCGTGCAGATCGAATTCCAGATGCAGGACGGCGACGTTCCGCAAATCACCGACCTGCAGCGCGTCGCGCCCGGGGCAACGCGATGATTGCCCGGCTCATCCGCTGGAGCATCGCCAATCGCGTGCTCGTGCTGGTCGCCACGGTGATCGTCACGGCATGGGGCGTGCTCGCCTTGCAGCGCACGCCGCTGGACGCATTGCCCGACCTGTCCGATACCCAGGTCATCGTGCGCACCACCTGGCCCGGGCAGGCGCCGCAGCTGGTGGAGAACCAGGTGACCTACCCGCTGACCACCACCATGCTGTCGGTGCCGGGCGCCAAGGCGGTGCGCGGCTACTCGATGTTCGGCGACAGCTTCGTGTACGTGCTGTTCGACGACGGTGTGGATCCTTACTGGGCACGCTCGCGCGTCCTGGAGTACCTGAACCAGGCCCAGGCGCGCCTGCCCGCCAACGCCCGCTCCAGCATCGGGCCCGACGCCACCGGCGTGGGCTGGATCTACCAGTACGCGCTGATCGACCGCACCGGCCAGCAGGACGTGGCACAGCTGCGTGCGCTACAGGACTGGTTCCTGCGCTTCGAGCTTAAGACCGTGGCTGACGTGGCCGAGGTCGCCAGCATCGGGGGCATGGTGCGCCAGTACCAGATCGTGCTCGACCCCGACCGACTGCAGGCCTACCGCATCACGCCGGCCATGGTGAGCGATGCCGTAGGCCGAGCCAACCAGGAAGCCGGCGGTTCGGTGCTCGAGCTGGGCGAGGCCGAGTACGCGGTACGCGCCAGCGGCTACCTGCGCACGCTCGACGACTTCCGCGCGATACCGCTGTTGACCACACCGGCTGGCGTGTCGGTGCGGCTGGGCGACGTGGCGCGCGTGCAGACCGGCCCCGAGATGCGGCGCGGCATCGGCGAGCTCGACGGCGAGGGCGAAGCAGTGGGCGGCATCGTGGTGATGCGTTCGGGCAAGAACGCGCTGAGCACCATCGCCGCCGTAAAGGCCCGGCTGGCAGAACTTCAGCGCGGTCTTCCGGCGGGCGTGGAGATTGTGCCGGTGTACGACCGCTCCGGTCTGATCGAGCGCGCGGTGGACAACCTCACCACCAAACTGATCGAGGAATTCATCGTGGTCGGGCTGGTCTGCCTGGCCTTCCTTTTCCACGTGCGCAGCGCGCTGGTGGCCATCGTGACGCTGCCGCTGGGCGTGCTGGTCGCTTTCATCGTGATGCAGCAGCAAGGCATCAATGCCAACGTGATGTCGCTGGGCGGCATCGCGATCGCCATCGGCGCCATGGTGGACGCGGCCATCGTGATGATCGAGAACGCGCACAAGCACCTGGAACGCTGGGGCCAGGCCCACCCGGGGCAGACGCTGCAGGGCGAGGCGCGCTGGCGGCTGATGGGCAAGGCCGCTGCCGAGGTCGGGCCCGCGCTGTTCTTCTCGCTGCTCATCATCACGCTGAGCTTTGTGCCGGTGTTCACGCTGCAGGCGCAGGAGGGTCGCCTGTTCTCGCCGCTGGCCTACACCAAGACCTACGCCATGGCGGCCTCGGCCGCTCTGGCGGTCACGCTCATCCCGGTGCTCATGGGCTACCTCATCCGAGGGCGCATACCGGCCGAACACCGCAACCCGATCAACCGCGCGCTCATCGCCGTGTATCGGCCCATGCTGGACGCGGTGCTGGCCTGGCCCCGGCTCACGCTGGGGGTGACGGCGCTGCTGCTGGTCGCGAGCCTGTGGCCGCTGCAGCGCATCGGCAGCGAGTTCATGCCGCCGCTGGACGAGGGCGACCTGCTGTACATGCCCACCGCGCTGCCCGGCCTCTCGGCGGCCAAGGCGGCCGAGCTTCTGCAGCAGACCGACCGGCTCATCAAGACCCTGCCCGAGGTGCAGAGCGTGTACGGCAAGGCCGGGCGCGCCGACACCGCCACCGACCCCGCGCCGCTGGAGATGTTCGAGACCACCATCCAGTTCAAGCCGCGCGCGCAGTGGCGCGCCGGCATGACCCCCGACCGGCTGGTGGAAGAGCTCGACCGCACGGTGCGCGTGCCGGGGCTCTCGAACATCTGGGTGCCGCCCATCCGCAACCGCATCGACATGCTGGCCACCGGCATCAAGAGCCCCGTGGGCGTGAAGGTGGCGGGCCCCGACCTGGCCACCATCGACCGGCTCACCGGGCAGATCGAGCGCGCGGTGAAACCCGTGCCCGGCGTGAGCAGCGCGCTGGCCGAACGGCTCACGGGCGGGCGCTACATCGACATCGACATCGACCGCGAGGCCGCCGCGCGTTACGGTCTCAACATCGCCGACGTTCAAGCCGTGGTGGAAAGCGCTGTGGGCGGCATGGTGATCGGCGAGGTGGTCGAAGGCCTGCAGCGCTACAGCATCAACCTGCGCTACCCCGCCGAACTGCGCGACTCGCTGCCCAGGCTGCGCGCCCTGCCCATGGTCACGCCCGTGGGGCAGCGCCTGGTGCTGGGCGACGTGGCCGACCTGCGCGTCAACGACGGCCCGCCCATGCTGCGCAGCGAGAACGCGCGCCTGGCCGGTTTCGTGTACGTGGATGTGCGCGGCCGCGACCTGCGCGGCGCGGTGCTCGACATGCAGCAGGCGGTGGCGGCGCAGGTGTCGCTGCCGCCCGGCTATTCGGTGTCGTGGTCGGGCCAGTTCGAGTTCCTGGAGCGCGCCAGCGCGCAGCTCAAGGTGGTGGTGCCGTTCACGCTGCTCATCATCTTCGTGCTGCTGTACCTCACCTTCGGCCGCATGGACGAGGCCCTGCTCATCATGGCCACGCTGCCGTTCGCACTCGTCGGCGGCGTCTGGCTGCTGTGGATGCTCGGCCACAACCTGTCGGTGGCCAGTGCGGTGGGCTTCATCGCGCTGGCCGGCGTGGCCGCCGAGTTCGGCGTGATCATGCTGGTGTATCTGAAGCAAGCCTGGAGCGATCGGCTGTCGCAGGGCCGCGGCGATGGCGAAGCCCTGCTGGAGGCCATCCGCGAGGGGGCCGTGCTGCGCGTGCGGCCCAAGGCCATGACCGTGGCGACCATCGTGGCCGGCCTGCTGCCGATCCTGTGGAGCAGCGGCACCGGCAGCGAGGTGATGCAGCGCATCGCCGCTCCGATGGTCGGCGGCATGATCAGCGCGCCGCTGTTGTCGCTGTTCGTGGTGCCGGTGGTCTACCGACTGCTACGTGGGAGGTAGAGTGGGCTGCTGCCGGTTTCATAGACACCTTGTTGAGGTTGAAGATGAAATCAGAGGCCGCCCAACTCTCGTTACTCTTGCGCCTGGGGACGCGGACGCCATGACAGGCGATGTCTCTGATTTGTCGTACGTCGCAGGATTGCACTCAGGAACCAGGCTGCGACAGCCCGACAACCTCTCGGGCCAGCGCGAAGCCGTATTCCCACGCATCCTCAAGCTTGGGCACCAGGTCTTTCGGCATGCGCTCATCGTGTCTGATGAAGGACAAGGTGGCTGCCATGGCATCCACGGCTTTCAGTATGAATTCGCGCGGTCGATCGACACCACATGCTCGCCGGCCGAAGTCGAGAAGCTCTTTGGGCAACGGATACGTTCTTGTCCTGTCGCCCTTTCGAAGCTTCAGCGCCATGGTCCGATCCTCGATCTCCTCGCCTGTGCCGAAGCGGGTGTACTTGTAGATCGAGGTGGTCAGCACGTCGAACATCGGGGCCAGACGGATGTCGGTCTCATTGGAGTACAGGACGCCAAAGTTCTTCAGGTGGGCGTCGCCATTTCTCACGAGGATGGAGAAGGCGACCTGTTGAAAGAATTTCTCGAGTTCAGGCTGAGGAAGACCCAGCTGATTCCGCAGTAGATCGGCGATCAGCTCGTAGCTACCGTGATACTTGCGCTCGTCCAGCTTGTTGCGTACCTGCATGCCCAGCAGGGACGGGATGTCCTCGAAGCCCAGGCGTGAGCCGTCGGCACCGATGTCAAAGCGATCGAGCACCAGCAGGCCACCATCGGCACTGAGGTCAAAGCCTGAGACCTCGATCCCCGCCCGCTTCGCAGCGCTCAGCGCGATGAACTCATTGGCCGAGAGTCCAGGGTAGTACTCCGGGCCACTCTTCACGATGAGGGTCGGCACCGGAATCGAAGCGCGATCGGGCAGCATGATCTTGGGCTGCACACCGGAGACGCCGGCGCCACTGGCGAGATAGGCATCCACCAGCTCAGGGAACAGCGCCTGGCTGTTGGTGCTGTTCAGCAGAGTTGCGCGATCGATCGTCGGTCCGCCCATCCGCGCAGGCGCCCCAGGCAATCGCGCGCTGTTGCGGCCAATGCTGTTGGTACCGACGGCCAGCAGCAGATGCATCTCGGTGATGTTCTGCTTCGGAAACCGCGCGCGGATCTGCTCGTACAGGTAGCCCTCAGGCAGGTTCATGTCCAGCACAGGGAACATGCCATTGCTCTGGTAGACCGCCGCCTGATCCGGATTCATGAGCAGGCTGAGCCAGGGGCCGCGGTAGGCGCCGCTCTGATCAGGTTTGTAAGTGAACACAAACTGTGAGGCGCGTGCCAGCAGCCCGGCCGGCTTGGCCCCGATGTCGATCTCGAGCGCCTTGATGCGCTCGGGCATCTCCAGCTCAGCGCTCACCGGATTCCCCTAGCTCGCGCGCGGCGTACTCCTGCATGTCCGTCAGGCTTGGCAAGCCCCTCTTCTCCAGCCGGATCGAGTAACCCATGGCCCGCAGGGCATCAAACAGGGAAGAGACGTAGACGTCATCTCCTTGCTCCAGGCGATTGAGCACGTCACGGCTGCGGCCGCTGTCTTTGGCCAGCTGCACGGACTTGATGCCCAAGCGCTTTCGCAGGGCGCGAAGTTCGCGACCCAGGTCGACAGGATTGTTGATTTTGTCCATGATACCAGGCATTCTGACTTGCATGACAAGAAATGTCCATGATTTAGGACGACTGACTAGATTGTGCGAAATTGCGGTAAGTCGGGCCGGGCTGGGTAGGGGGCGCAGCTCACGCTGGGGGTGGTCAGAAAAACAAATCCTGTCGAGAAAAAATCAATAGCTGTCGTAAAAATCCTTGTTAACCACGCATACAAGGCCATGTATAGTGCCGAAGCCCTACACGGGCACCAAGCATTTGTAGCAGGCTGCTGTGTTCAATGAGAATTGCGGCGGCTGATTAGCGTTCTTGCTCAACGACGGGGTAGACGGCGTCTCCCCAGATGGCATTTGGGTTGTCCATCATCACAGCGATGATCACCGGAACCAGTTTTCCTAACAGGCGTGTGCAATCTCGCAACTGATCACGGTTGACCTTGCCATCCCAAGTGGCACCTCCGTGGATGAGTTGGTTGCGCAGCGTGTACAGGCGATTGAATGTGATCGAGAGCAGCGCGGGCGTATTGCCACTAGCAAGTGCTAACTGGGCCGACTTTTTCGCGCCTGCAAAACGCTCCCTCCATTCTTCCTCTCCGATCCGTCCTCGCTGGAACTCCCAAAACAGGTGGAAAACATAGGGGTTATCAAGAAGCGCACGAATGCTGTTGGAGAACTCCTTCCAAATCATGTCTTCAATGCGCTTGCTTGTGTCGAGGTTGCATAGCTTTTCGAGAAAGGCTGTGAAAGTGACCTTGTCAGACGTTCGGTCACTGTCGTCAAGCTCCTGTGCGTACGCGGCATTGAAGGCAATCCACAGAAAGATGAATCTGCCATCCATGTCCTCGGATTGCTCGGCGCGATGCAGCCAGCTCAAGGCTCTGTGGATGCGCAGCGTCAGGTTGGTCGGATGTCCGTCGCGCACCAACCGGTGACGCTGCTTGAGAGCAGAATGCTCCAGGAAACTTCCAGTCATTGGTTTTAGCGTGGACATGGATCAGGTTTTCGGTTGAGAAGATTCCACTGGCTCCGCTTGCGCGATCTGGCCCCAGCCTCTGTCAAACGTGAATGTCCGCGCGTGGCCAACAGGGTTCTGAATCCTGAGAACTCGCGCCTTCTCTGCATCAGTCGCATACTCGACCACGTACAACCAGTAAGCATCGCCCTTCCCGAGGGCAAAGTCGAATTGTGTTCGGGAAAGACCCACGGGTCGATTTTCTAGGCTGCCGGCCATCGATTTAACCTCGACCCAGCGAACTGGCTGGCGGTTGCCGTTGGCTTCGAATAAATCGAAACCAGGATTGCCCTCCGGTGTGCGTTGCAGCTTGGGTTCGAGCGAAATGATCAGGGTAATGGCGCGGTCCTCGATCTTCATCCGTGTTGCTTGGTCTAAGCCGTCTGGATCGGCTTCCTCGTCATCAGGATGGGTGCCGATGTAAGAAATAAACGGTCTTACGCCATTCGTGCCTGGTTTTCGCTTCCCCTGTCCCCCGGTATTAGTTCCGCCGCTCTTGCCGCTACCAGTATGGTTACCAGAGCCATCGCGTGAGCCTATGCCGCCCTGACCCTCGCCACGTGGCCTCCCCATGCCAGTTTCACCTTGGCTGCCGCGCCCCGTGCCACTCGTTGAGCCCTCGCTGCCATCCGGGTCGTACCTGCCTGACGGAATGTCCGGCATGTCATCGCCATAGAGGTCCTTCGCTTCGTCGTACACATCCTCACCAGATGGCCTGGTGTCGTCGGTGTCCTCTTCGACGAGAACTTCGTCAGAAGACTCGTTTTCGGTCGTTGCCTCTGCCTTTGGATGTGCGCCAGTTATCCCAAGACGGGAAGTCAGATCCGCCACGCTGGTGATGCCTAGCTTTCGGAGCAAGTCCAGGGCAGCAGGATCGATGCCAGCTTCTTTGGCTAGTTGGTCAATCAGCGGCGGCTTGAAGACGATCTTGGTCAGCAGGAAGGGATTGGTCTTCCAACCCAGGGAATCAAACAACACAAGGTTTGGCGGAAAAAGCTCGCCGTTGGCGTCTGGTATCCACGCAGCTGAGTTGAGTCGGCGAATGAACGCGGCCGGGAATGGGGGTGTCCTGCGCTCTCCGTAATGCGACCAGGTGTAGGAACCATCGAAGATGCCGCGCCCACGACGCTCCTCGAGGTCGCCCAAGCTCTCCCAAATCAGGCGGGCCCGCTCAATGCGTTGTTCGGGTGTGAGCTTGGGCAGCAAGTCAATCAATCCATCGAGGCCATTAAGTACCCAGTCAACGACTGTCTCTCTAGCCCCAAGCTCCACATACCCGGTCTTTCGACGGAGGTCCCTCTTCTCTTCCAGTGTCAACGCAGTCGGCGCTTCTACGGGGCGTGGATATCCCCAGGTGGTTCGCACCGACAACGGGCCGGAGTTCACCAGCCGGGCGTTCATGGCCTGGGCGCAGGCACACGGCATCCGCCACATCCTCATCCAGCCTGGGCGACCCATGCAGAACGGCTACATCGAGAGCTTCAATGGCAAGTTCCGCGACGAGCATCTGAACGAGTGCTGGTTCCAGACCTTGCACCAGGCCAGGGTGGCCGCAGCCGCATGGCGCACGGACTACAACGAGGTCAGGCCACACAGCAGCCTGGGGCGCATGCCACCGGCTCGCTTCGCCGAGCTGCATCGCCAGCGCGCTGGCGATGCAGCTCAACTCCCATCAACCCCCAACACCATCGATTAACCTTCGCCCCGGACTTCCACTTCTGATTGGTACGTCTACAGGGGGCAGGTCACAGCAGCCGCGAAGACCGTGCGGCGCTCGCCGAGGCGCTGACGGAATCGGGCTACCCGCCCGCGGCCTGACCGCCGGTCGGCCCGGCACTTGACCTTCCCACGGGGTGAAGCTTCAAGCTTCACCCCGTTACGCTTTTTTTCCGGAGAACAACATGCCCACCCTCATGAACATCGGTCAGGCGGCCGCCGCCGCCGGCGTGTCGCCCAAGATGATTCGCCACTACGAACTCATTGGCCTGCTGCCCGAGGCCGACCGCAACGAGTCGGGTTACCGCCTCTACAGCGAGCGCGAGGTGTCGGTGCTGCGCTTCATCGGGCGCTCGCGCCACCTGGGCTTCTCGATTCCCCAGATCGCTGAACTCATCGGCCTATGGAGCGACTCAGGGCGCTCCAGCCGTGAAGTCAAGACCGTGGCTGAGCACCACCTCGCCAGCCTCGACGAGAAACGGCGCGAGATCGAGCAGATGATGGCCGGCCTGTCGGAGCTGGTACAAGCCTGCCAGGGCGACGATCATCCGCACTGCGCCATCCTGGACACGCTGTCGCAGCACAGCCTGGACAAGCACCAGCCGCGCCACAAGCCGCAGCTGAAGAAAGGCAACGCCAAGGACGGTGAACATGCCGCTGCGGGTACCGGCCACATCGATCTGATGGCCTGGATGCGGGGTGTGCAGGTACACCACGGCGCACACTGATTGCGGCTCGGATGGACACAGGTTTGTCCCGGGGGGCGGAGCAAGGCAGATAACGAGGAGGTACCCCCATGAGCGCACCCGCGGATCAACATCACCATCACGAGCACCATCATCATCACCATCGTCACGGTGGAGATGGTTCTCATCCGCCCGCCACAACGCCTCCGCGGACGGACCAGGGAGCGGCTGGTACCACGGTGTACACGTGCCCCATGCACCCGGAGATTCGCCGCAACGCCCCGGGCAGTTGCCCGATCTGCGGCATGTCGCTCGAGCCGCTGATCCCCGAACTGGAAGGGGACGACAACGCTGAACTGCGCGACTTTGAGCGTCGCTTCTGGTGGTCGCTCCCGATGACGGCGGCGGTCTTCGTGCTCGCTATGTTCGGTCATCGTCTGAACTGGTTCGACATGGCCACGCAAAGCTGGATCGAACTCGTGCTCAGCGTGCCCATCGTGCTCTGGGCGGGCTGGCCCTTCTTCGAACGCGGGTGGACGTCGGTGGTCAACCGCAGTCCGAACATGTGGACGCTCATCGGCCTGGGCACCGGCGCAGCCTTCGTCTACAGCGTGGTCGCCACCGTGGCGCCCGGCGTTTTTCCGGATTCGTTCGTGTCGATGGGGCGCGTGGCGGTCTACTTCGAGGCGGCTGCGGTCATCATCTCGCTCACCTTGCTGGGCCAGGTGCTGGAGCTCAGGGCGCGCTCGCAGACGTCAGCGGCCATCAAGTCACTGCTGGGCCTGGCGCCCAAGACGGCCAGACGCATCCGCGCAGACGGCGTCGAGGAAGACGTTGCGCTCTCGCACGTGCACGTGGGCGACCTGCTGCGGGTACGCCCCGGCGAGAAAGTGCCCGTGGACGGCGCTGTCGTCGAGGGAAGCAGTGCGGTCGACGAATCCATGCTCACCGGCGAACCGATTCCAGTATCCAAGCGGACCGGTGACCCGGTGATCGGCGCCACGCTCAACACCAGTGGCGCACTGGTGATCCGTTCGGAGCGCGTGGGAGCGGCGACCATGCTCTCGCAAATCGTGCAAATGGTGGCCCAGGCCCAGCGCTCCAAGGCCCCCATGCAGCGCATGGCCGACGTCGTGGCGGGCTATTTCGTGGTGACCGTCGTGCTGATTGCCCTGGCCACCTTGCTGATGTGGGGCTTCTTCGGCCCCGAACCCCGCTGGGTGTTCGGCTTGATCAATGCGGTGGCCGTCTTGATCATCGCCTGCCCTTGCGCACTCGGTCTTGCCACGCCGATGTCCATCATGGTCGCCTCGGGCAAGGCGGCAACACGCGGCGTGTTGTTCCGCGATGCCGCGGCCATCGAGAACCTGCGCAAGGTGGACACGCTGATCATCGACAAGACCGGCACCCTCACCGAAGGACGTCCGGCCTTCGATCAGGCCATCGGTGTCGAGGGCGTCGACGCCGATGAGGTGCTGCGCGTGGCCGCCAGCCTGGACCAGGGCAGCGAGCACCCCCTGGCCGAGGCCATCGTGCGGGCCGCGCGCGATCGTGGGCTCGCGCTGGACAAGCCCGAAACGTTCGAATCCGGCTCCGGGATCGGTGTGCGCGGGGTCGTCGCGGGTCGTCGACTGGCATTGGGCAACACCGCCTTGATGGAGCAGGTGGGCGTGTCGATCGGCGAGCTGACGCCTGTGGCAGAGGCATGGCGATCGCGCGGCGCCAGCGTGATGCACCTCGCGGTGGATGGGCAGCTGTTCGGGCTGCTGGCCGTGTCGGACCCGGTCAAGGCATCGACACCGGAGGCGCTGTCTCAGCTGCGGTCCGCCGGCCTGCGCATCGTCATGGCCACGGGCGACGGCCTCACCACCGCACGCGCGGTCGGCGAGCAACTGGGCATTGACGAGGTGCACGGCGAAGTCAAGCCCGCAGACAAGCTGCAGCTGGTCGAACGCCTGCAGGCCGAGGGCCGCGTGGTGGCGATGGCGGGCGACGGGATCAACGACGCGCCGGCACTGGCCAAGGCCGATGTCGGGATTGCCATGGGCACGGGCACCGACGTGGCGATGAACAGCGCACAGGTCACACTGGTCAAAGGCGATCTGCGAGGGATCGCGGTGGCACGCACGTTGTCGCAGGACACCGTGTCCAACATGAAACAGAACCTGCTGTTTGCGTTCCTCTACAACGCCCTCGGGGTTCCCGTGGCGGCCGGTGTGCTGTACCCCTTGACCGGGTGGCTGCTCTCGCCCCTGATTGCGGCACTGGCGATGAGCCTGAGCTCGGCATCGGTGATTGCAAACGCGTTGCGATTGCGATCGGGTCGCTGAAGAAAATAAGCGTCGCCGGGACTCCAGGTGGTCTCCGTTGGCGCGTACGATGGCTTCTGTTGACGTGGGTCAACTCCCTGAACTCGGTTGTGAGTAGCATGAAATAAGTGGATCACTTGCAACAGTTGTCCGCTCTGTCATGCACCATCTCATTGGACGTCACCGACCCAGCCGCATCGCGTCGGTGATGTTGTTCGTGTGGCTATCGGCCGTCTTGGTCAGCTGGGCCAACGCGTGTCTGGTGAGTTCCTCTGGTGAGTTGGCCCATGGAGCGGTGCATCACCTGGTGGCGGGAGCGGCGCAGGGGACCACCAGCGCAAGTCAGTCGCCCGCTGCGGACCATGCATTGGCCGCATGCGAAGACTTTTGCGAGATGGAGCGCAGCGTCGTTGCCCAAGCGCAGACCAAAAAGGGCCTTGTTGATACGACGTTTACCACGTTGATTCTGCAAGCCGCGGATGTCTCATGGCCAGCAATCGCAATCTGGCGGAATGAACCTCGCAGGCACTGGCTGGCACATCCACCGTCTTCCGGCCCATCTTTGACCATTGCGTTCCTGCGGCTGACGCGCTAGCCCCCGCACAAAGTCAACACCCGTGCCTGGAGGCACTGCGCGCGACCTCGACATCAGCTTTGGTCAACCGCCGCGTGGGTAGGGTGCCGAGGTGCCATACACAACCGCATTGACGGTTTGCCGTTCCGATTTTCAAAGGAGTTTCATCATGAGCCTGTTTCGTTCGATCGCAATCGCCAGTACGTTGGCCGTCACGCTGACCGCCTGCGCGCAGAACCCACCGGTTGCCGGCGGTGCCGACCACTCTGCGCACCACCCACCGGGCGCCACCACCACTGCGTCCCCTGCAGATCGCATGGCGAAGATGGATGCACACATGAAGTCCATGCGCGAAATGCACGAGCGGATGTCGCGTGTCACAACGCCGCAGGAGCGTCAGACGCTGATGGATGAGCACATGAAACTCATGCGGGAGGGCATGGCGTTGATGCAAGGCATGGGGCCCGGCGGGCATGGAGGAGGTATGCCCGGTATGGGTGGCATGTCCAACATGGGACCGATGACATCGATGGGGCAGATGGGTCCTGCCGGAACGCCCATGGACATGGCCACTCGCCAGCAGATGATGGAAAAGCGAATGGAGATGATGCAATCGATGATGCAGATGATGATGGACCGTATGGGGCCGACATCGATCAAGCCTTGAGCAACAGGGTCGGGTCATGTTGGCGCCTCTGACTCAGACACGAGCGTGAACCTCGTGATCGAAGCGTGATGCGAGATCACCCCGAGTGGGTGTCTCGCCGCATCACGCTCACCATTACCGCACGGCAGTTTGTTTTCGATCGTGGGTCTTCCACAGCGAGAATGTCCACCATCAGCCCGATAGCATTTCTCGCACGGGTGCGCCAAGCAGCGTTCGACCCTTCCACCTTGCAATGGAGATGCGCATCTCGATTGGCGATCGCGCATGTGCGTGCTGAACCAGGCGGGCTGCTTCATCGCGGGTCAGGTCCGTTAAGCGAAGAAGCAGCTTTCCTCCGCTAGGTTGCATGGGTGTTGACGTGACCAGTTGAAGCATGAACCCCATGCTGTTCAGGTTAGGTATTCCGCGGACAACGCAGGGCTGGCTCCAGACTGGAATGCTAGACGCCCCATGATCGGACAGCTCGAAGCGCTCTCCGTCAACATCTACCATTTCCATGGATGGAGGTAGTACCGCTTCCGTCGCGCGCGCGATTTCATCTGCCGTCGCAATCGGCACAAGCCCTCTCTTCGGATCGTTGGTCATGCGCCTCGCTGCGGTGGAAAGTACGGGACGATCAATGATTGCGATCTCGTGGTCCTGACATATCGCACGCAAACGATTCCGCCACTCCGCCACGTCTTTCTCGAAGACCTCGTCCCCCAATAGGCAAACATTGCCCTCGAGGAGCATGGGCATCAAGGATTGCTGTGCGACTTCTCGGCAGACCAGCTCCACGCTTAGGGCTCCTTCCTGAGTGGTGAAGCGGAAATCGAGACAGGTGAAGAACAGCGCACCTTGCTCCTGGAGCATGACGGACAACTGATCCACCCACAGTCTTGCGGCATGCGCCTGTTGCTCCGCAGTTGAGCCGGTCACGATCTCGGAGTCGTAGAGGGGCCGATGCACCGCAATCGTCTCATTGCGAAGCGCGCGCTTCATTTCACGCGACATTGCGCTGCTCCCGCAACAGTTCCGACTTGAGATATGCACCAAGGAACAGCCCAGCAAATCCCTGCATCGAATGGGCGCTGCCATCGTGATCGGCATCCACAGAGCCTTGGGTACCCCCTGAACGAACCGACAAGTACATGGGTGGTCGGCCACCGCGCGATGTCACTGCGCGAAGCTGCACATCAATCCCAAGCTCATGACGAATCTTTGCGAGCGCGTGCCTGGCGTTGCGCTGGGTGTCGGCTGTGTCGCTCACGTAGTGAAGATGCAGCGATGACAGGTTCATGCCGCTCGCGCGGATGACGCGCACCAAGGCGATGAAGGCTGGATCTGCGACGTCCACAGGCAGGTAGGTGTCGCAACCCATGGATTCAAGAACGTAGTCGCCTGCGTTCACAACGTCATCATCGCTCGCATGACGATCGAGGTAGGCCATCAAGCGCTGCCACTTTTCGGAAAGCGCCGCCCGCATCACCGGCTCCCAGTGATTTCTCACGAGCCATGCCGCCTTGTTCTTCTCTAGCCTGCGGGGTGACACCACCGCATGAGCAGAACGACTCACCAGCCAAAGCTCCTGAAGTACACGAGCCCAGTCTGCGGCGCCGATACCGGCAAGCCTCGCGATGTCCAATGCACGCTGATCCGCGTTCTGGTTTGAGCTCGCCAACATCACCAAGCACTGCAGGAGAACCCGCGTTGTCAGCTCACGCGGGCGATAGCCGCCCAGGGGCGATATCGGCTCCTGAAGCGAAATGCCGAACACCTCGTCGGCACCGCGCAGTGGCAACTGCGTGGCGTATGCCTGAATCTCTTTCAAGAGCAGACGTTGGCCATCTGCATCACGAGCTTTCGCGCCGGCACGCGAGAGCTTCTTTCGCAGATTGGTATCCAGCTTCGAGAGGAGTGACTTCACCGATGCATGGCTGCGAGCGGTCCATGCGGCGGCCGACTGCGTGCGAATCAGGCCATCTTCGCGTAGCTGCTGGTCAACCCGCACCCGAATGCCTTGGCCGAACTGGTGCGTGTAGGTTGTGAACATCAAGTCGTTGGCCGCGTGGCCGAGCTCGTTGGCTCGCTTGTCGAACGGGTTTTCCTGCAGTGAGCCAAGGGTGCAGAAGTCTGTGTCGTTGCCGAAGGTGACCCAGGAATGGCGCAAATCGTGTGACACCGATCGCGAATCACCGGTGGCGCACTTCAGCAGAATCGATGTCCACATGCGGATTTCGCTCTCGCACCAGATCGCTCCCGGCTGGTGCGGGTCGGCGAACAGCAGATCGTTACGCTCGGCGAGCTGAGAATTGAGCTGATGTCGCGCGTCTTGAGGCAACTCCAGCGGTCGCGCTGGGTCTTCGACTCGCAAGATCATGGTCAGGCCATGGCGGCTGGCAAGGTACTCCATCAAGTAGCGGATCACACGCGGGTCTTTCGTGTACGTGAGTCGACGACCCTCCTTGGTTTTGACCCTGGGGTCTGAGCGCGTCGGATTCACGGCCACCTGCAGCCGGTCCCCAGTGAAATGGAAGTTTTCAAGGCGCAAGCGCAACGCTTCGCCCATGCGAAAGCCACACTCTTTGACCAGACCAAGAAGCAGGCGTGTCATCGTGAGCGCCGGGCCCTGCTCGCCCCGGCTGATGTGCTCGTCCACCCAGTCCATTGCGCGACTGCATTCGTGCGGGAAGATGACTTGTGCACGCACCGCGATGGAGCCAGATCGCTTCTGAATTCGCTGCAGCTGCGCGGGCTCAATTACCTCTTGGAGAACGAGCAGGTCAAGGATCGCTTGACCCACCGCGCGCACAGATGGTTTGTTCGAATCCTCGACGCTGGCGTGTACGTCCTCGATGCGCCGAACCAGTTCCTTGACGTCGAGGTTCACAAGATCCATGTCCTGCACAGCGACGAACAGCCGCTTGGCTGCACCCGAAAAATATCGGCTGATGCTGGACATGGCGAGGTGGTGCTCATGTACCCAGTTCAAGGCCACCAAGTGCAGTGTCCTTGGCCAGTGGTGCGAATCTCCCATCCGTAGGTGCAGGGCCCTGAGATCACGTGAGACAGCGGCGCGAGCTTCGGTTGTGCCGCTCCCCGCGTGGGTGGCCCGTACGATGTCATCCACCAGATCGGCAGCGCGATCGCGTTCTGTGGTCGATCCACTTGCCGAGCCTTTGGCATGCAGCGGGTGTCGAAGGCGAGCCTGCGCAAGCTTCACCTCGTTGTTTGCCAGGGCCTCCTCGGTCTCCAGGTCGAAATCCCGTGTTACGAGTGCGAGCTGCGTTGCTTCTCGCGCAGCCGCGCTCGGATCGAGCGCCGACATCCTGATCTGACCGACAACATGTCCGCGCAGCGCACCTGGCAAGTAGGTGACGGCGTGGACCTGCGCACTTGCGAGCAGTCCCTCCCAGTGTCTGGGCAGGTTTCGCTTCTCGGGGTGCTGATCCATTGCCGATTGCAGTTCGTCTATGGACTCCTCCAGGGCCTGCCATGTGAGCACTTCGCTGGAAGCGATGTGGGTGAAGTCACTGATCGTGCGCTCGTCGTAAACGAGCCGCATTGCGTCGCTAGGAGCTTTCGCATCGCTCGCGGATTCGTCGGTCGGTTGTGGAACAACCCAACGGATTGATGGTCGATCCTGATATCGATGGATTCTCTGCAAAGCGGCGTACGCATGCAGAACGTCCTCCGGTCGAACCACCATGTCGAAGCCCACAAGGCAGCCCAGCGCGAGCGCGCTCGGGGATAGCAGGGGAGAGGCATCCAGCAGAAATGCTTGGAAGTGCTTCAGGGGCCGTGGTGAACCCAAGACCGTTGAGGCATTCAAATGGCTGCGCTGGTGTCGCTTGTTGTTTGTGCTCATGGCGTACACCTGATCAGGCCTTGCGCAGCCCGGTGGCCATGCCCAACCCCAGCTTCGCGATTTGCTGCATCTGCAGCGTCCCCACCTCATTCGTCAGCTGTGCAATGCTGACGCCGGCATAAACCGACATTGGGCTGTTGCCGGCGACGATGTGGCGCATGAACAGATCGATCGCCTTGTCCGAGCAGCCCGCGCGGTGCAGTTGGCTACACCAGTAGTGGCGGCCGACGTTGTCCTCGCAGCGCAACAAGGGCGGCAGAACGTCCCAGGTGGTTTTGCTGTTGGCAGGCCTCGCACCATTCTTGTAGATGCGAAACAGCGCCGGTACCGGGTCGTGCTGCACCACCTGGGCGAGATGTGCCATCACTTCGGCACCAACGGTGGTCTTACCTGCCTGCGGATCGCGCTGGTAGCGGCCGAGCAGTGCGGCGCAGTGGGCGTACCAGTTCGCGAGCAGTTCGCGCACCAACGGTGTCAGGACGGCGAAGCGGCTGCCGGTCTTGTTCGGATCTGATTTGTCCGTCAGCGTGAGCATCTCGGCATCAGGCAGCGCCGAGTCGGCGTTCAGTTCGTACTGGGTTGACAAGCGCAAACCTAGCAGGAATGACAGGGCCATGGCGGTGAAGTCGGCGTAGGCGTTGTGAACGTCGATGACGGTTGACAACGACATGCGCCTTCCTTTCGGGCAACCGTCCACGCGCTGAACGTAGTAGCCCCAGATGGCCTGCAGCGAACGATCCCGAGGAAGGTAAGGAGAGCCGAAGGCCTGTCCAGGCTCTTGCTGTTGAGGCTCGGTGGACCAACCTTCGCCTACCAGAAACTTGCACCAGTCAGCGACGAAATCGTCGTTGTCAACGCGCACGTACCAAGGCCGAGCGTGTCCCACCTGATCCAGTCGAAACATTGCATAGGCCCGGTGCGTAGCCTTCATGCCTGATTCCCTGGCTTGCGTCGGAAAGGTGTTGCGGGCGCGAGCGGCGGTCGACGTGAACCCACGGGTATCCGGCTCATCGACAGCAAGAGCCGAGGCACCTGCCGTGATTTGGTGATCGCGATCGCCCTGGGGAAGGATGTCGACGACGCGGATCACAGGCTGCCAGGCATCGGGCGCCAGGCGAGCGGTCGCGGCGAGGTCACGCAGGGGTGCAAGGAGCTCGATGGGCCAAGGCACGAAGTAGCGGACCCGAACCGGCAGATAGATCTGGCCCGGGTCTACGTCCCAACGCTGGCGGTCCGAGAGGTGGTTGATCGCGACGTGCAGGCCGCCGCGCTTCAGATCCAGCGTGAGCAACTCGCCGGGCAGCGCCTCTCCACCAAGCGCCAGGGTCATAGCGCCACGCGCGCTCAATCCTGTGAACAGGGAGATGGCCTCGACCACGGCGCCAGGCGACTGCATTGCCAAGCGAGAGCGCAAGTCGGCCTGGTAGGTGTCCATTTGAGCCGCTGTCAATTGGCGGTGGTTGCGAGCACCCGAGCGAACCTTGACGTTGGCATTTAGCGCGGTGGCTCGTACGTGGGCCTTGTGCTCCAACGCGACTTCGGACAGGTTGACGTCGGTGAGCACTCGCCTACCGGTACGTTGTGCCACGATGGCTTCTAGCCGCTTGACCTTTCCTGCGAACGCCTGGCGCCAGTACTTCCCGACGCCCAGGGCGCGAAGATCGGCTGCCGTCTCCGGTCCTTCGTGACCGGGTGCGGGAATCTTCTTGAGGTCGCGGCGCAGCAGCTTCAGGTAGTCCACTTGCAGGCGTCGGCCTTGCGCCAGTGCCAAGGCGAGCTCCACGCCGAGCGCGACAGGGATCTCAAGGCAGCGAGGATCCATCTCTGTGCACAGCGCCCAACTGCCATGAGTGCCCAGGCGCCCGGTCATGTGCGCGAGTGGTGTGCCATCCAATGGGATCTGGAGCTTGGCGTATGCGGCCAATTGGCAGGCCAGTTCGAATTGGCGAACCTCCGCGTCTCTATAGAATTCGTGCTCTCGAGCGAAGGCTACCAACGCACCGCTCAGGGTGTGGATTGCCTGGCTGAAATTGGGCTGGTCGGACGGCACATCAATGCAGCCAAGCAGCTGCTGGGAAAACCCCTTGAGTTCGGGCGGTAGGCCGGTAAAGAATTCGTCTTGTGGACTTGGGACAGATTTCAGGAATCCAGGGTGTGACACTTAGGGAGCTCGCGACTGTTGTTTGTCGCTTACCTAATCCCTGCCTATCAGAAGATTCGAACCGCGACGACTCATTAGCTGTCGCGTGAAATCCATCACGGTCAAATCTGGATGCCTTACAAGGGATCTGCGCGCGTCAGCTTTTTTCAGAGTACCGGGAAAAGTGCGGGTTGTCGCAAATCGAAAAATGCGATGTACTCGCTTTGTGCGTTAACGATATCTCTTTTGCAATCAACAGCTTACGAGCATCGCCGCCTGACTGGATGACCTCTCCATACTTGATTCGTTGTTATTACAATTTCCGGCAAAATCCGCACATTCATGCGGATTGTGAGAATTTGTTAATGGCCGTTGTGGTTTTGCGACGGTGGCAGCGATCGCGGGGGCAATAACCTGCACTGGTGTGGGGCTATTGCGGTATCGACCTTCGTCCGCCGCTTAGGTGGGCTATGGTCAGAGCAATCAAGCGTATCGCTGGGTTAGCGGCCAAGGTTTTTGCGGCGAGTTTGTGACAGTCGAAGTGTTGTGGTCACCGACAGGCACTATTTGATGTCACAAGTGAGATGACGCAAGTCGTTGATCTGATTGAACAACGCCCACGAATCCTGATTAGCGCATCTCGAAATCGCTGTATCTACGCATCGATTTCCTGGGCTCCGAAGCCGAGGGTCGTGGGTTCGATCCCCGCCAGCCGCGCCACTTCTCGCCTTCGCGGTGAGTGACCGATCACGAGGGCAGTCGATCGGTATCAGATCGCCCTTGGTCCCCTGTCGCTCGCCTTGGCGTGCCCGCGGCCATCCACGACGGCTTCGACGGAAGGCCGGCGTTGCTACGACATCCGGGGGCGACCCACAACCCGTGTGCCCGCCTGGCGCGCCAGGATGGCGGCCGCATCGTCCAGCGCGCCGATGCCGGCCAGGGCGCCGGTGCGGTTCACGAAGTCGCAGGCGGCGCGCACCTTCGGGCCCATGGACCCCGCGGCGAAGTCCACGCCGCTCAGTTCCTGCGGCGTCACGTCGCCGAGCGCGCGCTGGCCGGGCGTGCCCCAGCCGGTGAACACGGCGGGCACATCGGTGAGCATGAGAAACGCATCCGCCCGCAACTCGGCGGCGAGCAGGCCGCTGGCGTGGTCCTTGTCGATCACGGCCTCCACGCCGATGTGGGTGCCGTCTTGGCGGCGCACCACCGGGATGCCGCCACCGCCCGCGCAGATCACCGTCACGCCCTGGTCGACCAGCAGGCGGATGACCTCGATCTCGAGGATGCGCAGGGGCCTGGGTGATGGCACCACGCGCCGCCAGGCCTGGCCATCGGGGGCGATGGCCCATCCGCGCTGCTGCTGCAGTGAGCGCGCCTGCGCTTCGCTGTAGACCGGGCCCACGGGCTTGTCCGGTGCGCCGAACGCGGCGTCGCGCGGGTCCACCTCCACCTGCGTCAGCAGCGTGGCGAAGCGCGCCGGCCCGGGGCAGGCGTTGTCCAATTCCTGCTGCAACACGTAGCCGATCATTCCCTCGGTCTCGGCGCCCAGCACGTCGAGCGGAAAACGGCCCTGGCCCGTGGCCTCGCCCTGCAGCGCGAGCAGGCCCACCTGCGGCCCGTTGCCGTGGGTGACGACCAGGTGGTGCCCGCCCTCCATGAGCCGCGCAAGCGCCTGCGCGGCGCGGCGGATGTTGTCGCGCTGCGTGGCGGCGCTCACCGGCTCGCCGCGCCGCAGCAGCGCGTTGCCACCCAGGGCCACCACCACGCGGGCCATGTCAGCCGCCCAGGGTGGCCACCAGAACGGCCTTGATCGTGTGCATGCGGTTCTCGGCCTGGTCGAACACGATGGAGGCCGGGCTTTCGAAGACCTCGTCGTCGACCTCCATGGCACCGATGCCGTACAGCTTCTCTATCTGAGCGCCCACCTCCGTTTCGTTGTTGTGGAAGGCGGGCAGGCAATGCATGAAGCGCACGCGCGGATTGCCGGTCAAGGCCATCGCGCGGGCGTTGACCTGGTAGGGCAGCAGCAGGCGGATGCGTTCCGCCCACACGGATTCGGGCTCGCCCATCGACACCCAGACATCGGTGTAGAGAAAGTCGCAGCCCTTCACGCCCTCGGCCAGGTCCTCGGTCAGACGCACGCGGGCGCCACTGTCCCGCGCCAGGGCCTTCGCTTCGTCGACCACGGCCGCGTCGGGCCACAGGCTGCGCGGCCCGCACAGGCGCACGTCCATGCCGAGCTTGGCAGCGCCCGTCAGCAGCGAGTTGCCCATGTTGTTGCCGGTGTCGCCGAGGAAGCAGAAGGCCACGTCGCGCAGGGGCTTGTCGCAGTGCTCGCGCATGGTCATGAAGTCGGCCAGGATCTGCGTCGGATGGAACTGGTCGGTGAGCCCGTTGTACACGGGCACCCCCGACCATCTCGCCAGCGTCTCGACGACCGACTGCCCGTGGCCGCGGTACTCGATCGCGTCGTAGACGCGGCCCAGCACCCGCGCGGTGTCCTTGATCGATTCCTTGTGGCCGATGTGGCTGCCCGAGGGGCCGAGGTAGGTCACCGTGGCGCCCTGGTCGTGCGCCGCCACTTCGAAGCCGACGCGCGTGCGCGTCGAGTCCTTCTCGAAGATCAGGGCGATCTCCTTGCCACGCAGCAGGGGCCGCTCGGTGCCGGCGTACTTGGCCGTCTTCAGGTCGGCGGCGAGCTTGAGCAGAAAGCCGATCTCGGCCGCCGAGTAGTCGCTCAGCGTGAGGAAGCTGCGGTTGCGCAGGTTGATGGCCATGGCGCGCCTTTCGGTGGTGTCGGTCCCTCGCGGCGGGGCCTCAGGCCTCGCGCCACAGCGGGCAGGTCATGCAGTGCGCCCCGCCGCGGCCGCGGCCGAGTTCGCCGCCGCGGATGGTGATGACCTCGATGCCCGCCTTGCGCAGCAGGGTGTTGGTGTGGGTGTTGCGGTCGTAGCCGATGACCACGCCGGGTTCGAGGGCGACCACGTTGTTGCCGTCGTCCCATTGCTCGCGCGCCTGCTCGTAGCCGTCTCCCCCGGTGGGAATGACGCGCAGCGCCTTCAGACCGAGGCATTGCGCCACCACGTCGAACAGCGGCCGCTTCTCGGTGCGGCATTGAATGCCGCCGCGGTCGTCCGGGTAAAGGCTGTGGCAGACGATCTGCGCCGCCACCTCGACGAAGCTGGTCACGGTGTCGCGGTCGCAGAACGAGAACACGGTGTCCAGGTGCATGGCCGCGCGCGAGCGGGGCATCTGGCAGGCCACCACGCGCTGCACGGCGCCGGCGGCGAACAGGGCCTGGGCCAGTTGCCCCACGGCCTGCGGGGTGCTGCGCTCGCCCATGCCCACCAGCACCACTCCGTGGCCGATGGGCATGATGTCGCCGCCTTCCAACGTGGCCGGGCCGTGGTCGGTATCGGGGTCGCCCCACCACACGGGGAAGCCGGCCTGCGCGAACAGCGGATGGAAACGGTACACGGCGGCCGTCAGCAGCGTTTCCTGGCGGCGGGCCGGCCAGTGCATGGGGTTGAGGCTCACGCCACCGTGGATCCAGGCGCTGGTGTCGCGGGTGAACATCAGGTTGGGCAGTGGCGGCAGCACGAAGCCGTCGGGGCCGAGGTAGGGACCGAACATGCCTTCGGGCTTGAATGGCAGCTCGTGCACCGCCAGGCCACCCACCAGGTGGCGCGCCAGCTGCGCGGGGGGCAGTTCCCACAGCCAGCCCCTGAGTTCGTCGAGCATGCCCACGCCCACGTGGTTCGGGGTGACCCGGCGCTGCAGCACCCAGTCGCGCGCGGTGGGGATGGCCAGGGTCTCGCTCAGGAGCTGGCCCATCTCCAGCACCTCGACGCCGCGGTCCTGCATCTTCGTGACGAAGTCGAAGTGGTCGGTGCGCGCCTGCTGCACCCAGAAGACGTCGTCGAACAGCATCGCCTCGCGGTTGGCGGGGGTGAGGCGTTCGTGGGCCAGCCCGGGCGAGCCGACCAGTACGCGGCGCAGCTTGCCGACCTCGGAATGCACCCCGAAGCGGGCCGGGCTCGACACGGGCGGATGGGGCGTGTTCACAGCAGGACCGCCGCGCTCAGCGAGGCCATGCTGAGCAAGGCCAGCATCAGCATCAACGGCCAGATGAAGCGCAGCCAGCGCTGGTAGGGCACGCGCCCGATGGCCAGCGCGCCAACCACCACCGCGTAGGTGGGCGTGACCAGGTTGGTGATGCCGATCGCGGTCTGGAACGCGGTGACCGCGAGGTCGCGCGGCACGCCGGCGAAATCCGACAGGGGCGCCAGGATCGGCATGCTCAGCACCGCCAGCCCCGAGGTGGACGGCACCAGCAGGCTCAGCAGGCCCTCGGTGGCAAAGAGCGCGTTCACGAAGGCCACGTTGGACATGCCGCCGATCCAGCCCTCCAGCGCGTGCAGGATGGTGTCGGTGATCTTCCCCTGGTCCATGATCACCACGATGCCGCGCGCCAGGCCGATCACCAGGGCCACACCGAGCAAGTCACGCGCGCCGTCGACGAAGGCGTTGGTGAACGGCTTCTCCCCCATCCAGGCCACCAGGCCCACGGCAATGGCCGACGCCAGGAACAGCGCCGACATCTCGGCCATCCACCAGCCGCGCAGTGCCACGCCCCAGACCATGGCGACGAAGGTCGCGCCGAACAGGACCAGGACGGTCTGTTGCCGCCCGGTGAGCACCTGATCGCGGTGGCTCTCGCGGTGGCGCAGGAAGTGGGCCTCGTTGGACGCCTTGAGATCGGCCACCAGCGAGCGCGACGGGTCCTGACGAACGCGCTCCGCGTAGCGCATCACGTAGGCCACGCAGATCATCCAACCCAGCGCCAGGATCACCAGCCGCAAGGCCATGCCCTGGGTGAACGGGATGCCGGCGGCGTTGGAGGCGATGGCGGTCGAGAAGGGGTTGATGGTGGAGCCGAGCACGCCGATCCCGGCGCCCACCATGATCACGGCCACGCCCGTGAGCGCGTCGTAGCCCACCGCGATCATCAGCGGCAGCAGCAGCACATAGAAGGCGAGGGTTTCTTCCGCCATGCCGTAGGTGGTGCCGCCCGCGGCGAACAGCAGCATCAGCACCGGAATCATCCATTTCTCGCGGCCCTGCAGGCGCAGCATGACGCGCTCGATGCCGGTGTTGATGGCGCCGGTGGCGTTGACCACGCCCAGGAAGCCGCCGACCACGAGCACGAACAGCGAGACGTCGATGGCGTTGGCCACGCCCGTGGCCTGGTTGTAGAAGCCCGTGATGGGGGCCATCAGCACGTCGAGCGCGCCTTGCGGGGCAGCGTCGACGACCTGATAGGTGCCGGGCACCGGGGTGTCTTTGCCCAGGGCCTCATTGGCCACGCGTTCGTACTGGCCCGCCGGCAGCAGCCAGGTGAGCGCGGCCATCAGCACGATCAACGCGAACAGGATGGTGTAGGCGGTGGGGAACCGGTCCTGCGCGGAGGGCGGGGGGGCGGGGACCGCGCCCGCGATGGGCTCTGCCTGGTTGGCCATGGTGTTGCCTCCTTGTGCGCCCATGTGTGCCCTGCCGGATGGCAAGGGAGCCGCCTGGCGCTCAAGGTATCTTTGGCCAGCGGCGACCGGCGCGCTTTGACGCTGGTCAAGAACGGTGGCGGTCGCGCCGCGGTCGCCACCGCCCGGCGGGTGGCGGCCGGGTCAGGGCCCAGGCGAGCCCACCCGGGAGGCCGCCCGCTTGGGCCGCCTCGCAGCGCCGCTCGACACCCTCCGCTTCAACGGGCCTTCCGGGCCTTGGCCGCGGCAGCGGGCTTGGGCCGGGCGCTTGCCTCGTCGAGCCACAACAGCGTGTCGGTGTGCACCATGAAGCGGTGCAGGTAGTCGGGCGAGAGTTCGCTCAGCAGGCTCAGGGTGCGCAGCACGAGCATGTGCGAATTGAGCGGGCCGGCGGCCTCGGGGCCGCGTTGCACGGCCTGCGCCACCTCGTCTTCGGCGCAGAGGCGCGCCCAGCTGTCGTGAAAGGCCTGCGCGCTGCGCAGCTCAGGCCGCGCCGTGCCGGCCGGCCGGGTGCGCTGCCCGATGTGCTGGTTGAGTTGGGCCAGGGGCGTGAGCGGCGGCTTCGAGCGCGGGCGAAGCGCGCGCTCGACCGGCGCCGGCTCGTCCGCCGCGGCCTCGGCCGGTGGCAGCGAGGCCAGCGTCACCATCAGCCGGCGCTGCACGGCCTCGGGGGCGGTTGGCATGCGGCGCGCCAGCGCCGCCCGGTAGTGGGCGCGCACGGCCTCGGCGTCAGTCACGCTTCGCTCCCTGGCCGCCGTGGCCGGCCTTGGGCACCGGCGCCATTTCCACGCGGCGGTTGAGCGCGCGACCTTTCTCGTCGGCGTTGGAGGCCACGGGCTGTTCGGCGCCGAAGGCGGCGCTGAACACGCGCTGCGGCGGCATGCCTTCCTGGATGAGGGCGCGCGTGACCGTGAGCGCGCGCTGCGCCGAGAGCTCCAGGTTGTCGGCGAAGCGCTGGTTGCTCGCCTGCACCGGGCGGTCGTCGGTGAAGCCGCTGACCATCAGCATCTCGTCGCGCTCGCCCAGGTAGACCTGCAGCGGCGGCACCAGGCTTTTCAGGATCTGCCGCCCCTCGGGTCGCAGCTCGTCGGAGTTGAGCGCGAACAGCACGCTGCCGCTGATGCCGATGCGGCCGTTGTCCAGCGTCACGCGGCCGTTCTGCAGCGGAATGGCCAGGGCCTTCTCCAGGGCCATGCGGCGCTGTTCTTCCTGTTCGCGCTTGCGCACCTCGGCCTGCAGGCTGTTCACCAGGTCCATCTGCACCACGAGCACGCCGACGAGGATGAGCACGAAGGCGCCCACCAGGCCGGACATGAGGTCGCCGAACACGGCCCACACCGGCGCGCCGTGCCCGCCGCCCTCGGTGTCGTCGGGGCGTTCGTCCAGGCCGGCCATCATGCGGCCGTCCCCCCGGGTGGCGCGCGCAGGCGGCGCAGGTCTTCCACGATGCCCTGCTGCGCGCTGATGCTGAGGTCGATCACCTCGCGGGCCTGGGCCACGTAGTAGGCGAGCTGCTCGTCGCTGCGCGCGACCGATTGCGTGACGGCGCCCTCGACGCGCTGCAGGCTGTCGATGAGCGCCTCCTGCGAGCGGCTGAACAGCGCCACCCCGTGGTTGAAGGCCTCGCCCAGGCTGGCCAGTTCGATGGCGCTGGCGCCGACCTGCGCGGCCACCTCGTCGGCGCGCACGGCCTGCGCCCCCACGGTGTCGGCGAACTGGCGGCCCACCCGGTCGAGCACGGCGCCGGCCGAGCCGACCAGCGATTCGATGGCCGCGCGCTGCTCGGTGGTGGCCTGCTGCACGGACTGCAGAAGGGCGTCGATGTGCTGCATCAGCGTGGCGCGCTCCTGCAGGGCGCTGTTGTCGCGCTCGGTGAGCTGGCTCATGTCTTGGCGCAGCCGCGCGATCACCTCGGCGGCGGCCCGGGGCGCTTCGGCGGCCGTCTCGATCAGGCGCGCCAGGGGCGCCTCGAGCGCGCGGGCCAGGCTGGCGAGCTGCGTGGACAGCTGCTGAGTCAGCGAGGCCTGCAGCTCGCCCAGCCGCTGCACGGCGGCCTCGCCGCGCGCCGCCTCTTCGCCGCGCAGGCCGGCGAGTTCCTCGCGCCAGCGGGTCGCCGTGTCCTGCAGGGTCTGCGCCACGGCCTGCTGCTGCGCCAGGGTTTGCGCCCCGAGCCGGCGCCATTCGTCCTGCATGGCGGTGGCCGTGTCCTGCAGGGCGGCGGCCCAAGTGGACTGGCGCTCGCGCTCGGCCGCGCTGTGCTCGGCCTGCGAGCGGCCCAGCGTGTCCTGCACCTGGGCGAGCAGGGCGCCGCTGCGCTGCTCGAAGGTGGTGGTGAAGGCGACCAGCGCCTGGTCCAGGCCCTGCAGCTGCGTGCGCACCAGGGCGTCGACGCGCTCGTGCTGCCGCGTGGCTTGCTGGGTGAGGGCATTCATGGCCTTGTCCACCGCGGCCTGCACGCCTTCGCCAGCGGCCCGCGCGCTGGCGTCCAGGCTGTGGCGCAGCGACTGCTCCACCGAGCGGGCCAGCCCGCCGTAGGCCTCGCCCGACGCCGCCAGGAACTGGGCCTGCCGCGCCAGCAATTGCTCGTCGAGCTGCTGGCTGCGCTGTTCTATCCGCTCCATGAGCGACTGCAGCCGGTCCGCTACCGCGGGCAGGGCGCTGGCCTGCTGCTGCAGGGCGTCGACGGTGGCCTGGCGCTGGTGCGCGAGCGAGAACGGGCGCAGCACCGTGGCCGCGCGCGCGTCGAGCTGGCGCGCCGCCTCGGCGCGCTCGCGCCGGGCGATGGCCGACATCAGGCCCAGCATGGCCGAGGTGGCCACGCCCACCACCGAGGTGCCGAAGGCCAGGCCCAGGCCCTTGATGGGCGCGGCCAGCGCCGAGCGGATGGCCTGCAGGTCGGCCGAGCCTTCGAGCGTGAACACCACGCCCTTGAAGGTGAGCACCATGCCGAGGAAGGTGCCGAGCATGCCCAGCATCACCAGCAGGCCGATGAGGTAGGGCGTGAGCGCCAGGCCGGGCAGGGCGCCGCGCTCGCTTTCGATGCGCTGGCGCACCGCGTCGCGCAGGGGGAGCGGCACGCGGGCCAGCCAGTCCTCGAGCGCGGCCAGGGGCTGGGGCACCTGGGCCAGCGCCTGGGACAGCGCCGCGGTGGCCTGCCGGTAGCGCCGGATCTCCTGCGCGCCCATGAGGTACACGCCGCCGATGAGCGCGGTCATGGCCAGGGCCAGGCCGCTGGACCCCACGAAGCCCGCGCCGATCCAGACGACGGACAGCAGGCCAAGGACGAAGGCGGAGACGAAGAACAGTCGGTTCACGGAAAGGCGGTTCACGGGGTGTCGATGGAGGGGGAAGCGCGGGACTGTCCCAGCGCTTCGATCATGCCGGTCACCGGCTGCAGGCGCAGATCGAGTTCGGCGAGCAGGGCCTGCCGCAGCTCCTGCTCGAACACCGCGGGCCAGGCGTCTGACGGGGTCTGGCGCAGCTGCTCGAAGCGCGCCTTGAGAAAGGCGGGCACGCCGGACAGCAGCCGCTGCTCGCGCCCGCCGATCAGCTGGTCCAGGGTGGCGTCCAGCGCGGCCAGCCGCGCCAGCCGGGGCGAGGCGGCGGCCAGCGCCTGCCGAACATGGGCGCGAAAGGCGCCGATGCCGGTTTCCATGCGGCGCTGCTGGTCGAGGTAGCGCTGGTGGATGGTGCCGAAGTGGCTGTCGTCGGCGCCGATCGGTTGCCGGGGCGGCGCGGCGATGCCTTGCTGCAGCGTGGTGCGCAGGCCCTGCAGCCCGGCCCGCAGCTGGGCGGCGTGGGTGCGGCCGGGCGGGCGCGGTGGCGCCGCCGCCGAAGGCAAGGCCTGGTGGGCCGCGTGCAGGGCGATGGCGTCGCGCACGTCCAGCCATTCGGCCAGGCGCTCGGCCAGGTCGCGCCGGGGGGCCTCGGCCGGCGCGGGCAGGTACCCGGCGAGCTGGCGCACCAGGGCGGAGCGGTGGGATCGGCTGCGCAAAACGGTCGGTGGCGCCCTCAGGGGCGCGGGGGTCTAACAGGCGGGTGAATGGGGGGCGCGAGCGCCCCGCATTGTCCTCTACCCGGGCGCGGGGCCGGATGGCGAGGCCGCGCCGGTGCGCGGGCCGCTGGCGCTAGGCGCCGCGCAGGCTGCGCCCGTTCAGGGCGTCGCGGATCGGGGTGGGCCGGTCGAGGCCGCCCAGGGGCAGGTCGAGCAGGGCGTCGAGGTCCGCGCCGGCGAACTGTTGCCACAGTTCGTCCACGCTGCGGGCGGCGGGTTGGCCGTGCCGGTTCGCGCTGGTGGACACCAGCGCGCCGCCGACGGCCCGGCACAGGTCGGCCGCCGGGCCATGGGCGGTGACGCGCACCGCGATGCCCTGGTGCGCGCCCGCCACCACCGCGGGCGCGCTCGCCGCGCGCGGCAGCACCCAGGTGTGGGGTCCGGGCCAGGTGGCGCGCACCTCGGCCAGCGCCCCGGGGGCCAGCCGCGCCCAGTCCACGAAGGGGCCGAGCTGCGCCTCGCTCGCGGCGATGAGCAGGAAGCCCTGCGTGGTGGGGCGCCGCTTGAGCCGGTAGAGGCGTTGCACCGCCGCCGTGTTGAAGGGGTCGCAGCCAAGGCCGAACACCGCCTCGGTGGGGTAGGCGACCACGCCACCGCGGCGGACCGCGTCGGCCACCGCCTCCAGGGGCGCGGGCGAACGCCGCCGGCTCAGAGGTCGTGCCCCAGGAAGTCCCGCAGCTCCTCGGTCTGGGGGTGGTCGAGCACGTCCGCCGGGCCCACCTCCCAGACCTTGCCCTGGTGCATGAAGACCAACTGGTCCGCGATCTTGCGGGCGAAGTTCATCTCGTGCGTGACCATCACCATGGTCATGCCCTTGTCGGCCAGGCCTTCG
This sequence comes from Hydrogenophaga sp. PML113, assembly GCF_001777155.1. Lineage (NCBI taxonomy): Bacteria > Pseudomonadati > Pseudomonadota > Betaproteobacteria > Burkholderiales > Comamonadaceae > Hydrogenophaga > Hydrogenophaga sp. PML113. Next base: position 48,873 of record NZ_MIYM01000014.1, read on the forward strand.
ATGACGCGCAGCACCTCGCCGGTGAGCTGTGGGTCGAGCGCGGAGGTCACTTCGTCGAACAGCATCACCTTGGGTTGCATCGCGAGCGAGCGGGCGATGGCCGCGCGCTGCTGCTGGCCGCCCGACAGCTGCTCGGGGTAGGCGTCGAACTTCTCCGACAGGCCGACCTGGCCCAGGCACTCCTGGGCGAGTGCGATGGCCTGTGCCTTGCCCAGCTTCTTCACGCTGCGCGGCGCGAGCATGATGTTTTCGCCGATCGTCAGGTGCGGGAACAGGTTGTAGCTCTGGAACACGATGCCCACGTCCAGGCGCAGCTGGCGCAGGTCCAGCGTGGGGTCGGTGAGCACGTGGCCACACACCTGGATGTGGCCGCGGTTCACCTTTTCGAGCCGGTCGATGCAGCGCAGCGCGGTGCTCTTGCCGGAGCCGGACTTGCCGATGAGCACCGTGACCTCGCCGCGCTTGACCTGAAAGCTCACGCCCTTGAGGACTTCGATCTGGCCGAAGCTCTTGTGCACATCGCGCAGCACCACGATGTCGTTCGCGGAATCGGCGGCGCCGGCGGCGGTCGGGACAAGGTCAGTCATAAGGTCTTCTTTCATGGGGAAAGCTCACGCGCTGAGCATGCCGCGCGCCATGCGTTGCTCCAGCCGCCGGCTCAGGGCCGACAGCGGATAGCAGAGCAGAAAGGAGATCAGCGCCACGACCACGAAGGTGATGAAGGGCTGGAAGGTGGAGTTGTTGATGAGCTGGCCGGCCCGCGTCAGGTCGACGAAGCTCACCGCCGACGCCAGCGAGGTGTTCTTGACGATCTGCACCATGAAGCCCACCGTGCCCGGCGTGGCGTTGCGGATGGCCTGCGGGATGATCACCTTGAACATGCGCTGCGTTCGGCTCAGCGCCAGGCACTCGGCCGCCTCCCACTGCGCCTTGGGCACCGACTGGATGCTGCCGCGCCAGAACTCGCCGAGGTAAGCGCCGACCCAGATCGTCATGGACAGCGTGGCCGCCATCAGCGGCGACACCGCCAGGCCCAGCGCCGGCAGGCCGAAGTAGCCCGCGAACATGATCACCAGCAGCGGCACGCCCTGGACGATCTGGATGTAGGCCGCCGCGATGGCGCGCAGCCAGGCGAAGCGCGAGACGCGGCACAGCGCGATCAGCAGCCCCATCAGGCCGCCGCCGATGAAGGCGCAGGCCGACAGCGCGACCGTCCACAGCGCGCCCTGGAGCAGGAATTGAACGTGGACAAGACCAAAGGTGGGCATCGTTCTGTCTCCCTTCAGAGCGGCGTGCCGAGGCGGCGGCGGCGCGGAAAGATCACCAGGCCGAGCAGCCAGAACCCGAGCCGCATGACCAGCGCCAGGCCGAAGTACATGAAGCCGATCGTGATGTAGGTCTCCATCGGCCGGAACGAGACGCCCTGGATGTAGTTGGCGTTGCCGGTGAGCTCGGCCACCGAGATCTGCGAGGTGATGGAGGAGGCCAGCATCAGCAGGATGAACTGGCTGGTGAGCGAGGGGTACACGCGCTCCACGGCCGGGCGCAGCACCACGTGCCAGTACACCTGGGCGCGCGACAGGCCCAGGCACTCGGCCGCTTCCCATTGGCCCGCGTGCACCGAGTTGAAGCCGGCGCGCATGATCTCGCCCGTGTACGCGCCCACGTTGATGGTGAGCGCGATGATGGCCACCGAGAAGGCGCTCATCGTGATGCCGACCGAGGACAGGCCGAAGAAGACGAGGAAGATCTGCACCAGGAACGGGGTGTTGCGGATGCCCTCCACGTAGCCCGCGCACAGCGCCGACAGCCAGCGCACGCTCGAATTGCGGCCGATGGCGCAGAGCGTGCCGATCACGAACCCCAGCAGGGTGGCGGCGGCGGCCAGCTGCAGCGTCACCAGCGCACCGTCCAGCAGCATCGGCCATCGTTCGAGGATGGGAGTGAAGTCCAGGGTCACCGTCGTGCCTCCGATGGGGTTGCCCGCGCGCGCGGGATCAGGCCGGAACGGCGGGCGCCTTGCGGTCGCCGAACATCAGGCCGGCCGCCCGGAAGCCGCCGTCGACGTTGAGCGTGTGGCCCTGCACGTAGCGCGCTTCGTCCGAGCACAGGAACACGGCCGCGTCGCCGATTTCCTCGGGTGTGCCGTAGCGCACCATGGGCACCAGGTAGTTGTAGGCGCTGCGCGTGGCGGCGTCGTGCGCGGTCGCGGCCATCTCGGTCTCGATGGCGCCGGGCGCGATGTTGTTCACGTTGATGCCGTGTGGCGACAGCTCGACCGCCATCACCTTGGTGAGCAGCTCCAGGCCGGCCTTGGCCGCGCCGTAGGCGCCGCGGCCGTTGCCGCCGCGCTGGCCCGAGAGCGAGGCGATGTTGATGATCTTGCCGCCGTGGCCCTGCGCCACCATGCGCCGGGCGCAGGCCTGCGCCACGATGAAGGCGCCGGTGAGGTTGATGGCGATGGTGCGGTTCCAGTTCTCCAGCGTGATGTCCAGGAACGGGGTGTTGCCGCCGATGCCGGCGTTGTTGATGAGGATGTCGAGCCGGCCGAGCTGGGTGGTGACGTCCTTGAGCAGCGTCTCCACCGAGCGCGGATCGGCCACGTCGACCACGAAGCCATGGGCCTGTGCGCCGGCCTCGCGCAGCTTGGCGGCCGCGGCGTTGGCGCCCTGGGGGTTGATGTCGGCGATGGCGATGACGGCGCCCTGGCGCGCCAGGGCCGTGGCGATGGCGAAGCCGATGCCGCGGGCACCGCCGGTGATGAGGGCGATCTTTGCTTGCAGTCTCATGGAGGGTCCTGTGGTGGTGAGGGTGGGCGGCGGCTCAGTGCTTGTCTCTGACCGCCGTGAAAAAGTCGGGGGCGCCGGTCTGGCCGCCCTTGAGGGCGATCTCCAGGCCGTCGATGGCGGGGTCGGGCGAATGGGCGCGGCACAGCGGCACGCCCGGCGACAGCGGCGCGATGGCGGTCAGCGCGTCGATGCCCAGGCGCGAGGCCGCGTGGCTGGAGGTGTCGCCGCCGGAGATGACAACGCGCCGCAGGCCGCACTGGCGCACCAGGGCGTTGAGGATGTCGCCGAGCGCGGCGCCGAGCCGGTCGTTGACGGCGGCGATCGGCGTGCCACTGGCCCGCACGGCCTCGCGGAACGCGGCCACGCGCGGATCGTCGGGGCCGGTGGCGGTGAAGACCAGCGGGTCGCGGCCCCGCGCGATGGCCTCGCGGCCCAGCGCGGTCACGCGCTGCACCTCGGCGGCCAGCCAGTGCTCGTGGACCGCCAGCCGCGCGTCCAGCACGATGGGCTCGAAGCCCCGCGCGCAGGCGTGCTCGATCTGCGCCGCCGTGATCGGCGACACCGAACCCGACACGGCCGCGAGGCGCTCCACGCGGGCGCAGCCGACGCTGGCCGGGGGGAGCGGCATCAGCCCGGCCGCGCGCCAGTGCGCCACCAGCGCCTGCTCGACGCCTTGCGAGCCCAGCACGAACTGCTGCGCCGCGCCCCGTTCCCAGATCAGGCGGCCGGCCTCGCGCAGGGTTTCGGGGTCCAGCACGTCCACCGAGACGATGGCCGCGCCGCGTTCGATCTCCTGCGCCAACAGTGCATCGGCCCGGCCGCGTTTCATGCTGGCGAAATCCACCAGGCCCACGCGCAGATCGGTCTGCGTGGCCAGGTGGCGGCCCAGGTCGGCCTCGTGCATGGGCGTGGTGGGGTGGGCCGCCATGGTGGGGTGGCGGTCGAGCCGGTAGCCCACGCCGTTGGCGTGCGCGAACAGGTTGCCGAAGGCCTGGAAGCGGCCCATGCCGGGGTCCGACACCACGAGCGGGATCCATCCCGGGAAGCGCCGCCGGGCGATCTCGGCCGCGCGGCCGATGTTGCCGATGTGGGGCGCCGAGTCGAAGGTCGAACACACCTTGTAGTGGACGACGGGCGCGCCGATGCCGGCGAGTTGCTCGAAGACGGGGGGCAGGTGCTCGTCCATCCACTCGGGCGGTCGCGAGCGCGCCACGCCCGCGACGCCGATGGCGCGGTAGTGCGCGAAACGGGCCAGGCGTTCCTGCGTGGGCGACGCGAGAAACAGGATGGTCTCGAGCCCCGCGAAGGCCAGCACCTCCATGGCCGCCGACGAGCCCGTGAAGTCGTCGCCATAGAAGGCGATCAGCGGCCCCGGGGGGAGCGCACGGGCGTCGCTCACGCCGCGGCCTCCATCGCCGATTGCAGCGCGGGGTGGGTGCGCGCGTAGTCGGCCTGTGGCACGCCCTGCAGCGCCGCGTCCCAGGCTTCGCGCAGGGCGCTCACGCCGGCGCCCGGGCCTTGCGGATGGGCCAGGATGCCGCCGCCGGCGGTGACGATCAGGTCGGTGGTGTTGACGGCCGCGTAGGTGCCCGGCACCTGCGTGACGCCCTGGCCCGAGGAGAACACGGGCATCACGGTGCAGGGCTTGTCCGCGAACAGCGGCTCGAGGCAGGCGCGCGCCGACGCGATCACGCTGTCGTCGGGCTCGGAGAACTTGTTGGCCAGGCCGTTGACGTGCATGTGGTCCGCGCCGGCCAGGCGCCAGATCTTGCTCCACGCGGTGAACGACCAGCCCAGCAGCGGGTGGCGCGACAGGTAGCCCCAGCCGTTGCGGTGCGCGTGGATGGGCAACTGCGAGAACTTCGCCAGTTCGATCATGCCCGCCAGGCCCACGGAGTTGATGCTGGCCATCAGGCAGGTCGCGCCGTGCGCGAGCAGCACGTCGTGGCGGCGCTTCATCTCCTCGACGTCGCCGGTGAGGTTGAAGGCGTACATGGGCTTCTTGCCGGTGCGGTCCGCGCTGGCGTTCACCTCGCGCATCACCGCGGCCACGCGCTCGTTGAACGGGCAGTTGGGTCCGTCGGCCTGCAGTTCGTCGTCCTTGATGAAATCGATGCCGGCGGCGCAGAGCTGGGCCACCAGGGCCGCCGTGTCCTCGGCGGAGAAGCCGACACTGGGCTTGATGATGGTACCGATGAGGGGGCGTCCCTTCACCCCGGTCAGCCGGCGCGTGCCCTCGGCGCCGAACTTGGGCCCCGGGTAGGCGGCGGCGAAGGGCTGGGGCAGGCGGATGTCGAGCAGGCGCAGGCCGCTCACCTGGCGCAGCTCGAACAGGTTGCCCGCCACCGTGGCCATCAGGTTGGGCAGGGAAGGCCCCAGCGTGGCCAGCGGCCAGGAGAGCGTGAGCCGGGCGCGGACCAGGCGCTCGCCAGCGGGTGTCGGTGTCGAGGTGGGCAGCGCGCGCGCGCCGGTGAAACGCTCGATCACCTCCAGCCTCTCCACCCGCGCCGCCGCGCGCTCGAGCAGCTCGGGCGTTTCGCCCGGCACGCGGACGAAGGTGCCGCTGGATTGCTCCCCGGCGATGGTGGCCGCCACGCGCTCCGGGTCGTCCGGGGTCTCGAGGAGGTAGTCCGCTTCAATACGGTGCTGCTGCATGGCGTTTCCAGGGGTGGGTCGGATGGCTTGCCGGGCGAAGGCCCATGGCGCGCCCGCGCGTCCGTGCGCGGGCGCCAGGAAAAAGAAGAATCGGCGGGGCGTGTGCGGGGTCCGGCCCCGCACAGGGGTCCGTGGCTTAGGGCTGCAGGAGCTCGGCGGGCACGTCGACGCCGTGGTGTTTGCGGTAGAGCGCGTTGAGCTTGCCGCTCTTGGCGTTGACCGCGATCCACTCGTTCAGTTTGGCCAGCAGCGCGGGCTCGCCCTTCTTCACGCCCATGGCGATCGGGAACTGCTTGATCACCAGCTTGGCCTCGAAGGGCTTGGCGCCCGCGCGCTGGTTGATGGCCTTCATCTGCGGGTCGCCCAGGCCCACGTAGGTGGCCTGGCCCGACAGGGCCGCCGTGATGACGGTGGCGTCGTCGTCGAAGCGCACCACGTTGATGCCCAGGGCCGAGGCGCGGGCGGTCAGCTCCACGTCCTGCATGGTGCTGCGCACCACGGCGATGGACTTGCCCTTCAGGTCGCCCCAGTCCCTCACGCTCTTGTCGGCCACCGGCGCGATCACCGTGGTGCGGATGAAGGAATACGGCTTGGTGAAGTCCACCACCTTGGCGCGCTCTTCGGTGACGGAGAGCGAGGAGATCACCACGTCGGCCTTGTCGGTGTTGACGTTGGGGATGCGCGTGGGGCCGGTGGTGTTGATGAACTCCACCTCCACGCCCCAGTCGGCGGCCAGCGCGCGCGCCACCTCGACGTCGGAACCGGTGGGCTGCAGCGAGCCGTCGAGCATGCCGAAGGGCGGGATGCCCATGTCGGTGGCGACGCGCAGCTTCTTGCGGCTGTTGATGTTGGCCAGAACGTCCGCGCTGGCGGGCAGGGCGAGCGCGAGGCCGAGGGCCGCGACGAGGGCGCTGGCGTGACGGCGGTTGATGTTCATGTTTTGTCTCCTGGTCGTTGAGGCCGGATGGCCTGCGGAATGGGATGCACACGCGCGGCCCGGACACTGGGCTTTTGCGGTCAAAATCTGACAGCTGCGCGCTCGTTGTTCAGGGTTAACCCTGAAATTTCCCATTGCGTTGACGGCAAATGCTGGGAAATTGACGGCAGTCTAGTCAGACTCGCCCCGACTGACATTCCATTTGTTCGTCCCTACCTGTGAGTTTTTATGACAGCTCAACCGCTTGCGGCCGGGGGCGATGCCCGCCAGCGCCTGCCCTTGACCTCCCTGCGCGCCTTCGAGGCGGCGGCCCGCCTGGGGTCCATGACGGCCGCGGCGGACGAGCTGTTCGTCACGCACGGTGCGATCAGCCGGCACGTGCACCTGCTCGAAGACCAGTTCGGCGTGCCCCTGCTGGTGCGCCTGCCGCGCTCCGTGGCGCCCACGCCGGAGGGCGCGGCCCTGGCGGGGCAACTGACGGAGGCGTTTCGCCTGATGCGCGAGGCGGTGGCGCGGCTGGCGCCCGGGCCACTCACGCTGTCGTGCTCCGCCACCATCATGATGAAGTGGCTGATCCCGCGTCTGAGTGAGTTCAAGCGCGCCAACCCCAGCGTGGAGATCCGGCTCAACATGAGCCACGGCGAGGTGGACTTCATCCAGGACCAGATCAGCCTGGCCATCCGCACCAGCATGAACCGCCCGCCGCAGGACGTGGTGATCGAGCCGCTGCAGCACGAGCAGATCGGCCCGGTGTGCCACCCCGAGTACCTAGCGCGCATCGGCATCTCCTCCATCGCCTCGCTGACGCGCGCCCGCATCCTGGAAACCGCGACGCGCACCTACGCCTGGAAGGAGTGGGTGGCGCTGATGAACTGCGAGGACATCGGCCTCACGCCGCACGAGCGCTACGAACACTTCTATCTGGTGATCGAGGCGGCGGTGTCCCAGCTGGGCGTGGCGCTCGTGCCGCGCTACCTGGTGGAGAAGGAGCTGGAGTCGGGCCAGCTCGTGGCGCCCTTCGGTTTCATCCAGAGCCCGTACACGCTCAACCTGTGGATCGCGCCGCACGAGCGCCTGCGCGACGACGTGCGCAAGCTGGCGCGGTGGATCCGCGAGCGCATGGAGTGAGGGGCTGCGTTGGTCAAGACACCGCGAGCCGCCCAGGCGCCGCGCGCTCACCCGCCAGCGCGCGCTGCCCCAGCGCGATGGTCAGGGCCGCGGCGAGGCTGGCGACCACCGACACCCAGAAACCGTTCTGCGGGCCGAAGTGGTCGACCACCCAGCCCGACACGAACGCGCCCAGGGACATGCCGATGCCGATGCCCGTCATCACCCAGGTCACGCCCTCGGTCAGCATGGACGCCGGCACGCGGCGCTCGATCAGGCCGAAGGCGGTGATGAAGGTGGGCGAGATCGCCACGCCACTGAGGAACACGGCGGTCGCGAGCAGGGCGACCGACGAGCCCGCCACCAGCAGCGGCAGCGAGGTCAGGGCCAGCACGCCCACGGCGATGAGCAGCTGGCGGTGCAGTGCCAGGCGCGGGTTGAGCGCGCCCAGCACCAGCCCCAGCACGAAAGAGCCGACCGCGTAGACGCCGATCACCAGGCTGGCGGCGCCGGGCTGGCCCAGCGCCTTGGTGATGGCGATGGCGCTGACCTCGGCCGTGGCGAAGGTGGCGCCGACGAAGACCAGGGCGAGGGTGATGATCTGCACCGGGCGCTGCCGGATCGCCGAGCCCGCGGGGCCGCCGGCCTGCGGCGCGCGCACCGCGGGTTCGGTCTTGCGTTGCAGCAGGAAGGCCGCCGTGCCCCCGACCATGAACACGGTGGAGGCCAGCATGCCGGCTTCGGGGAACCAGGCCGCGGCCAGGCCAACCGAGAGCGAGGCCCCCGAGATGTAGATCAGCTCGTCGGCCGCGGATTCGAAGGCAAACGCGGTGTTGAGCTCGGGCCGGTCGCGAAACAGCTCGCTCCAGCGCGCGCGCACCATGGCCGACATGCTGGGCAGCGTGGCCGCGCCGAGGGCGGTGGCGAACAGCGTCCAGGCCGGCCAGTTCCAGTGGCTGGCCAGGATCAGCAGCACGAAGGCGGCGGCCGACACGGCGGCGGCCGGCGCCGCCACCGCGGTCTGGCCGTAGCGGTCGATCAGGCGCGAAATCTGCGGGGCCAGGAAGGCGTTGCCCAGGCCGTACGTGGCCGCGACGGCGCCCGCCAGCCAGTACTCGCCCAGGGTCTGGGACAGCATGGCGACGATGCCGATGGGCGCCATGGCCAGCGGCAGCCGGCCGAAGAAAGCGGCGATGGAAAAGCCCTTGGCGCCGGGCTCGCTGAATATCCTTGCATAGGGGTTGGGCACGGGAAAGCTCCTGGATCGGGGGTGAACGGCAATAAGATACGTGGCGTATGCATGTTATTGACGTACGCTGCGTACGTCAATTCACGTACGTTCTGTATGTGTTTGATTGGAGCCAGCCATGCGAAGAGCCCGCCAGGACATGATTGCCGAGACCCGCGGCAAGCTGATCGCCGCCGCGCGCCAGGCCTTCGGCCGCGTGGGCTACGCGCAGGCGTCCATGGACGACTTCACCTCCGCCGTGGGCCTCACGCGCGGCGCGCTGTACCACCACTTCGGCGACAAGAAGGGCCTGCTGCAAGCCGTGGTGGACCAGATCGACGCCGAGATGTCGGTGCGGCTGAAGGCCATCGCCGCGCGCGCGCCGAACCGCTGGCAGGCCGTGGTGGACGAGTGGATCGCCTACATCGAGATGGCGCTGGAGCCCGAGATCCAGCGCATCCTGTTCCGCGACGCGCCCGCCGTGCTGGGCGACCAGTCGCAGTGCCCCAGCGCCAAAAGCTGCATCGAGGGCCTGACGGCCAGCCTGGCGGCGCTCAAGGAAGACGGTGTGCTCATCGACGCCGACCCGGAGGCGATGGCCCGGCTGATCAACGGCGCCAGCAGCCACGCCGCGACCTGGATCGCCAGCTCGCCCGATCCCGAGGCGACGTCGAAGAAGGCGGTGGCGGGCTTTCGCCGCCTGCTCGAAGGCCTGCTGCGCCGGCCGGACCCGGCCTGAGCGGCGCGGTCCGCTGAGCCCCCGCGGCCCGCCATGGGCGCCGGGGTGATCGCGCGAAGCGATTGCTATCGCTTCGCGCTGCCTTGTTGGGGTGTGGGGGCCTTCCTACCATCCGCCGACTTCAACAGGGCACCCACCACCGTTCATGAAAACCCAAGTCGCCATCGTCGGGGCAGGCCCGGCGGGCATGCTTTTGTCAGAGATCCTCCACCAGCACGGCATCGCCAGCGTCGTGGTGGAGCGCCAGACCCGCCAGTACGTGCAGTCGCGCATCCGCGCCGGCGTGCTGGAGCAGACCACCGTGGACATGCTGCGCCAGTACGGCCTGGCCGAGCGCATGGAGCGCGAGGGCCACGAGCACGACGGCATGAAGATCGTCTGGGCCGGCCGCAGCGGCTTCTTCATCGACGTGCGCCAGCACGTTGGCAAGCGCTTCGTGGCCTATGGCCAGACCAGCATCCAGGAAGACCTGTTCGCGGCCGCCGACCGCCGCCAGGCGAGCCTGGTCTTCGGCGCGGCCAACGTCGCCCTGCACGGCATCGACAGCGACCGGCCGCGCGTGAGCTTCGAGGCCGACGGCCAGACCACCACCATCGAGTGCGACTACATCGCTGGCTGCGACGGCTTCCACGGCGTGTCGCGCAAGGCCATTCCGGCCACTGTGCTCAAGGAGTTCGAGAAGGTCTATCCCTTCGGCTGGCTGGGCATCCTCACGCCGCGCCCGCCGCTGCCCGACATCGTCTACGCCAACCACCCGCGCGGCTTCGCGCTGGCGTCCATGCGCAGCCCGACGATGAGCCGCTACTACATCCAGGTGCCGCTGGACACCAAGATCGAGGACTGGTCCGACGAGCGCTTCTGGGAAGAGCTGAAGGCGCGCTTCCCCGCCGACCTGGCCGCCGCGATCGTGGAAGGCCCCTCGATCGAGAAATCCATCGCGCCGCTGCGCAGCTACGTGGCCGAGCCCATGAGCCACGGCCGTCTGTTCCTGGCCGGCGACGCCGCGCACATCGTCCCGCCCACCGGCGCCAAGGGCCTCAACCTGGCCTTCTCCGACGTGCACTACCTCAGCCGGGCCCTGGCCAGCCGCTACGAGACCGGCCGCTCGGACCTGCTGGAGCGCTACAGCGACACCGCCCTGCGGCGCGTCTGGCACTCGGTGCGCACCTCCTGGTACCTCACCAACCTGCTGCACCGCTTCCCGACCACGACCGCCTTCGACCAGCGCACCCAGGAGTACGAGCTCGAATTCCTGAAGTCCTCGCACAGCGCGCAAGTGGCGCTCGCCGAGCAGTACGCCGGCCTTCCCCTGGAGCAGACCCGATGACCCCCGCCACGCGCGACTACCACGACATCCCCGGCACCTACGTGTTCGACGGCGCCCACCAGCGCAAGGGCTACTGGCTCAATATGTTCTGCAAGTCGCTGGACGTGGCGGCCCACCGCGACCAGTTCCGCGCCAACCCCAACGACTACCTGGCGCGTTTTCCCCTGAGCGACGCCCAGCGCGAGGCCGTGCTGATGCGCGACTGGCTGGGCCTGCTGCGCCTGGGCGGCAACATTTACTACACCTTCAAGCTCGCCATCTTCGACGGCCTGAGCATGCAGCACGTGGGCGCCGCCATGTCGGGCACCGGCATGACGGTGGACGACTTCCGCCGCATGATGGTCTCGGGCGGCCGCTCGGCCGAGGGCCTGCGCAGCCTGCGCCAGAACGCGGAGGTGGGCCATGGCTGAGCTCATCGGTGGCGTGGGCACCTCGCACGTGCCCGCGATCGGCGCCGCGGTCGACTACGGCAAGACGCAGGACGCCTACTGGAAGCCCGTCTTTGATGGCATGCAGGCGGCCAGGGACTGGATCGCGCGCGCCAGGCCCGACGTCTGCATCGTGGTCTACAACGACCACGCCTCTTGTTTCTCCCTGGAGCTCACGCCCACCTTCGCGCTGGGCGTGGCCTCGCATTACGAGCCGCACGACGAGGGCTACGGCCCGCGGCCGGTGCCGCGCGTGGAAGGCGCGCCCGAGCTGTCGTGGCACCTGGCCGAGTCGCTGATCCTGGACGAGTTCGACATCACCATCGCCTCGAACATGACGGTGGACCACGGCCTGACGGTGCCGTTGTCGGTGCTGTTCGGCCAGCCCGAGGCCTGGCCCTGCCGCGTCATCCCGCTGTGCGTGAACGTCATCCAGTACCCGCCACCCACCGGCCGGCGCTGCCTCAAGCTGGGCCAGGCCATCCGCCGCGCGGTCGAGTCCTTCCCTGGAAACCTGCGCGTCGCGGTCATCGGCACCGGCGGCCTGTCGCACCAATTGCAGGGCGAGCGCGCGGGCCTCATCAACGCCGAGTTCGACCAGCGCTGGCTCGACGAATTCGTCGACGCGCCCGACCAGGCCGCCGCCCACGACCACGTGGAACTGCTGCGCGAAGCGGGCTCGGAAGGCCTGGAGTGCGTGATGTGGCTGGTGATGCGCGGCGCCCTGCGGCCGCAGGTCGAGGTGGTGCACCGCTTCTACCACGTGCCCGCCTCGAACACGGCCTACGGCCTGCTGGTGCTGGAGGACGCGCAGCGCGCGCCAGCGCCCGTCACCTAGACGCCCGCCACCCCGCGGACCCACGAACAACAAGGAGACAAGACATGACGCCAATCCATTCCCCCGCCACGCCGCGCGCCCGACACGGGCTCATGCGCCGCCTGGGCCGCCAGCTCGCCGCGGCCGCTCTGCTGGGCTGCGCCACCATGGCCTCGGCCCTGGCGCAGGGCGACTGGCCGGCCAAGCCCATCCGCTTCATCGTCGGTTTTCCGCCCGGCAGCTCGCCCGACGTGGTGGCCCGCGCCCTGTCGCCCGGCCTCACGCAGGCTCTGCGCCAGCCCGTGGTGGTGGAGAACCGCGCGGGTGTCACCGGCATGATCGCGGCCGAGGCCGTGGCGCGCGCGCCCAACGACGGCTACACCTTCCTGGTGACCTCGGGCAGCGCCATGTCGATCTCGGTGCACACGCTGCCGCGCGTGCCCATCAACCCCGACAAGGACCTGGTGCCGGTCGCCGCCGCCGCGCGCATCGAGCTGTTCCTGGTGTCCGACGCGCGCCAGCCTTTCGGCAACTTCCGCGAGTTCATGGCCTACGCCAAGGCGAACCCGGGCAAGCTGACCTACGGCTCGCCCGGCACCGGCAGCGCGCCGCACGTGGCCACCGAGATGCTGCGCGCGCAGAGCGGCATCAACGTGGTGCACGTGCCCTACCGTGGCGCCTCGCCGGCCCTGCAGGACCTGCTCGGCGGCACCACGCAGTTCCTGTTCGACCCCGGCATCGCCCTGGAGCATGTGCGCGCCGGCCGGCTGCGCCTGCTGGCCGTGGGCAGTACCAAGCGCTCGCCGCTGTTCCCCGACACGCCGACCATCCACGAGCTGGGTATGGCCGACTTCGACGCCGGCACCACGCACGGCATCTACGCGGCGGCCGGCACCCCGCCGGCCATCGTCAACCGGCTGAATGCCGAGATCAACAAGCTGCTGGCCCAGCCCCAGGTGGCGCAGCAGTTCACCGCCATCGGCGCCGAGGCCACGCCCATGAGCGCGGCCGAGTTCGGCGCCCTGATCCGCCGCGACAGCGCGCGCTACGGCGCGATCGTTCGCGAACGCGGCATCAAAGAGTAAGCCCCTTCCGTCTCCCCACAACGGCCGCGCCAGGGCGCGGCCGAGGACCCGTCATGCGCCTTTTCACCCACCACGACCGCCCGGTGCACCTGGGCGCCTTCCCCAGCGAGCGCCTGCGCCGCCTGTCCGGCGCGCCGGACCTGTCCCGCATCGTCGACACCGGCGCGCTGCGTCCGCCCGCGGACGAGGGCGCCGCGCCCACGCTGGCGCGCTCCATCAGCCGCTTCATGTGCGCGCTCGACCAGGTGCGCGAAGGCGACCACAACCCCCACCTCGCCGAGATCCCGGGCAGCCCGGGCCTGCGCAGCGAACACCTGAAGTCGGCGGCCTACTTCCTCGACACCTCCATCGCCGGCGTCTGCGCGCTGGGGCCGGACCACCGGCTGGCCGAGCGCGTGGAGCACCCGGCCTTTCGCACCACCACCTACGAGCAGTCCGAGACCAAGCTGCGCCTGCGCTTCAACCCGAACGCGGTGCTGCGCCAGATGAAGCGCTCCATGGACCTGTGCGCGCGCGGCGTCGAGCACCATACGCACGCCCTGGTGCTGATGGTGGCCCACCCGCGCGACCCCTCGGCGGACGAACCGGGCGCGGAGTGGATCGTCGGCATGCAGGACTGGCGGGCCGCGCTGCGCGCCGCCGAGACCGCGGCCGTGCTGGCCAACTACCTGCGCATCCTGGGCCACGAGGCGCGCAGCCACACGGCCACCACCACCGACGTGCACCTCAACCGCCTGGCCGTCTCCGCCGGGCTGGCGCGGCTGGAAGACGGCGCGCTCACCAACCCCTTCGTGGGCACGCGCTTCGGCCTGGCCGTGGTCACCACCACGCTCGCGCTCAAGCCCGACGAGGCCCTGGCCCCGGCCAACCTGAACGAGCGCTGGCGCGCGCGCGGGCCGAGCTGGTGGCTGGGCGCGTCCAGCCAGAAGAACGCCTCCAACGCGGTGGACTTCGCCAAGCGCCACTACCGCGACAGCCTGCACCCGGTGGAAACGCTCAAGCGGGTGGACGAGACCACGACCTTCATCGACGAGGACCGCATCCCGCGCGTGCCCAAGAGCAGCGAGTTCTTCCTGCGCGCGGCCTTCGGCGACCTGGGCAAGGCGCCGCAGGAGGCCTCCAAGGACGGCTACTCGGTGGCCAAGGCCCCGCTGGCGGCCGCGTTGCGCCTGGCCCTGAACGTCTACTCCGTGCTGCAGCGGGGCGAGCCCGCGGCGCACAAGGCCAGCTACGCCGACCCGGTCCGCAACGCCGACCTGGTGAAGGCCACGCTGCACTACCTGGGCGCAGACATCGCAGGCCTGTCGCGTGCGCCGGCCTGGGTCTGGTACTCGCACCGGCAGGACGGCACGGAGATGCCGGTGGCCCACCCCTTCGCGGCCACGGTGATGATCGACCAGGGCTTCGACACCATGGAGGGCACCTCGGGCGACGACTGGATCTCCAGCGCCCAGTCGATGCGCACCTACATGCGCGCCGGCCTGGTCTGCGGCGTGCTGGGCGACCACCTGCGCGGCCTGGGTTTCAGCGCCACCGCCCACTCCGCCGCCGACAGCGACGTCATCCAGACGCCGCTGGTGCTGCTCGCGGGGCTGGGCGAGGTCAGCCGCATCGGCGAGACCATCCTCAACCCCTTCCTGGGCCCGCGCAGCAAGACCGGGGTGATGACCACGGACTTCCCGATCCAGCCCGACAAGCCCATCGACTTCGGCCTGCAGAACTTCTGCGAGTCGTGCAACAAGTGCGCGCGCGAATGCCCCTCGGGCGCGATCTCCGCCGGCCCGAAGGTGATGTTCAACGGCTACGAGATCTGGAAAGCCGACGTCGAGAAGTGCACGCGCTACCGCATGACCAACCTCGGCGGCTCCATGTGCGGGCGCTGCATGAAGGCCTGCCCCTGGAACCTGCCGGGCCTGGTGCAGGAAAAGCCCTTCCGCTGGGCGGCCATGAACCTGCCGGTGGCCGCGCAGTGGCTCGCGCGCCTGGACGACGCGCTCAACCGCGGCGTCATCAACCCGCGCAAGAAGTGGTGGTGGGACATCACCAACGACGGCACCGGCAAGGTGGTGGCGGCCAAGGAGGTGAACACGCGCGGCCTCAACAAACACATCAAGATCAGGCACGAGGACCAGACGCTCGCGGCCTACCCCGCGCCGCTGGCGCCGCTGCCGCTGCCCATGCCCAGCCCGGTGGACCGCGAGGCCGGCATCGAGGCCTACAAGAACCTGCTGAGCCCGGCGCAGTACCAGGCGCGCATCCGCGAGGGCCAGACGGAGAACCTGGTGCCGCCGCTGCGCCGCCT
The DNA here is from genome assembly GCF_001777155.1 of Hydrogenophaga sp. PML113. NCBI lineage: Bacteria > Pseudomonadati > Pseudomonadota > Betaproteobacteria > Burkholderiales > Comamonadaceae > Hydrogenophaga > Hydrogenophaga sp. PML113. The sequence goes on from NZ_MIYM01000014.1 coordinate 64,287, forward strand.
GACGGACGAGTCGCCCGTGCGGGTGGCCCGCATCGGCCGCCGCTGGACCAGCTCGGCCGACGGCAAGATCGACCTGTTCGAGATCGTGTCCAGCGACGGCCAGCCGCTGCCCGCGTGGCAGGCCGGCGCGCACATCGACATCACCATCACGCCCGAGTTCATCCGCCAGTTCAGCCTGGCCGGCGACCCGGCCGACCGCGGGCGCTACCTGCTCGGCATCCTGCGCGAGGACCAGGGCCGCGGCGGCTCGCTGAAGATCCACCAGATGCTGCGCCAGGACGCGCAGGTGGTGATCTCCCAGCCGCGCAACCACTTCCCCGTGATCGCCACGGCGAAGCGGCACGTGCTGCTGGCTGGCGGCATCGGCGTCACCCCGCTGATCGCCATGGCCCACGAGCTGCACGCGGCGGGCGCGGACTTCGACCTGTACTACAAGTCGCGCACGCGCGCCCAGGCCGCCTTCATCCCCGAACTGCAGGCCATGCCCTGGGCCGAGCGGGTGCACTTTCATTTCAGCGACGAGCGCCGGCTCGACATCGCCGACGTGCTGCGCGACTACCGCGACGGCCACCACGTGTACACCTGCGGCCCCGCGGCCTTCATGGACGCGGTGTTCGACACCGCCACGGGCTTCGGCTGGCCGGAGGAGGCCCTGCACCGCGAGTACTTCTCGGTGCCCGAGACCGAGGCGCGCGAGCGTCTGCCCTTCCAGCTCAGGCTGGCCCGCTCGGGCCAGCGCATCGCCGTGGCCGCCGACCAGTCGGCGGTGCAGGCCCTGGCCGCTGGCGGCCTGCAGGTGGACGTCAAGTGCAGCGACGGGCTGTGCGGCGTGTGCGCGGTTCCCTACCTCGAAGGCGACGTCGATCACCGCGACTTCGTGCTCAGCAAGGAACAGCGCAAGTCCCGGATGGTGTTGTGCTGCTCCCGCGCCGCGCAGGCGGACGGGGAGGTGGTGCTGGACCTGTAAGCGAGGCGGCACCCGCCGCCACCCCAACCGCTCGCCCCCGAGCGAACAACAGAAGGAGACAAGCAAGATGAAGAAGATCAGCCTGATCGGCGCCGGCCTGCTGGCGCCCGTCCTGGCCCTGGCGCAAGGCGGCGCCCCGGCGGCCTCGTCCGTACAGCTGTACGGGCGCCTGGACGCGTCCATCAACTCGGTGCGCTACTCGGCCACCGGCGCGGCGCCCTCGCGCCAGAACAGCTTCCTGTCGAGCGACACCTCGCGCTGGGGCATTCGCGGCAACGAAGACCTGGGCGGCGGCCTGCAGGCCTTCTTCAAGCTGGAGAGCGGCTTCAACGTCGACACCGGCGCGCCATCCAACCCGGCCGCGTACTTCAACCGCGAGACCCTGCTGGGCCTGCGCGACCAGCGCTACGGCACGCTGATCCTGGGCAGCCAGTTCACGCCCAACATCGCCATGTCGCTGCGCGTGGACCCGTTCCAGCGCTCTGGCATGGGCGCCAGCCTCACGCTGTTCCAGCGCGGCGGCGCGGCCGGCCTGCTGGGCTACCCGGCGATGCACAACAACGCGGTGCAGTACATCTCGCCCAGCTTCGGCGGTGTCGTCGGCAAGCTGATGGTGGCCAGCAACGAAGGCGCCTCGCCTTTCGGCAACCCGTCCAGCCTGGCGCTGGAGTACAGCAACAAGACGCTCTACCTGGGTCTCGTCCACGACCGCCTGAATTCCACCGGCGCCGCCGCCGGCCAGCCCGCGCTCGCCTCGGTGAAGAACCAGGTGACCAGCCTGGGCGCGAGCTACGACCTGAAGGCGGTGAAGCTGTACGGCTACCTGGTCAAGGCCGACGTGGACGGCGCGCCCGGCATGCGCGGCGGCTACGTGGGCGTCAAGGTGCCCGTGGGCGTCGGCGAGATCAACGCCGTCTACCAGGTGCGCAACGTGGACGACGCGGCCAACTCCGACGCGCGCCTGTTCGCGGTGCAGTACATGCACCCGCTGTCCAAGCGCACCTCGGTCTACACCAGCGTGGGCCACCAGAGCAACAAGGGCAACGCGGCCTTCGGCCTGTGGCCCTCGCGCACGGAAGCCGGCGGCGGCCCCGCCGCCGGTGCCGACGTGCGCGGCTTCCAGGTGGGCATGCGCCACGTCTTCTGAGGCCGGGAGCCGCCATGACCGACACCTCCCAAGCGGGCTTGTACATCGATGGCCGCCGGGTCGAGGCCAGCGGCGGCCGCAGCTACCCGATCCACAACCCGGCGCGTCCCGCCGAGCGCGTGGGCCAGGCCGCGCTGGCCTCGGTCGAGGACGTGGACCGCGCGTTCCAGGCCGCGCACCGGGCCTTCCCCGCGTGGTCCGCGCGCAGCCCCGCCGAGCGCGCGGCGCTGCTGCGCCGCGTGGCCGGGCACCTGACGGCCGACGCCGCCGACCTGGAGCGCCGCACGCGCCTGTTCACCCGCGAGCACGGCAAGGTGCTGAAGGAGGCCGCCACCGAGATGGGCCGCCTGGGCTCGCGGTTCACCGACGTGGCGGACAACGCGCCGCGGTTGATGGCGGACGAGCGCCTGTCCGGCCCGCCGTTCGACACCGTCATCGCGCGCAAGCCGCGCGGCGTGGCGCTGCTCATCGTCCCGTGGAACTGGCCGCTGTCGATCCTGGGCGCCAAGCTGCCGCAAGCGCTGCTGGCGGGCAGCACGGTGGTCATCAAGCTGCCGCAGCAGTCGGCCATCGCGCCAGCGCAGACCGTCGCGATGATCGCGGAGATGCTGCCGCCGGGCGTGGTCAACCTCATCACCGGCGAGGCCTCTGAAATCGGCGACGCCATGCTCACGCACCCGCTGGCCGCCGCGATCAACTTCACGGGCAGCGTCGGCGTGGGCAAGCACGTCATGCGCCTGGCCGCCGATCGGCTGACCCCGGTGACCCTGGAGCTGGGCGGCAACGATGCGGCCCTGGTGCTGCAGGACGCGGAACTGGACGCGGCCGCCTTCCGGCGCCTGTACCAGGGGGCGTTCATGACGGCGGGCCAGATCTGCATGGCGATGAAGCGGCTCTACGTCCAGCGCTCGCGCTACGACGAGCTGGTGCAGGGGCTGTCGGCCGTCGCCGCCGAACAGGTCGTGGGCGACGGCCTGCTGCCAGACACCACCATGGGTCCGCTGAACAACCCGCGCCAGCTCCAGGTCGTGCGGGACATGATCCAGCAGGCCCGCGAGCGCGGCGCGGACGTGCGCGAGTTCGGCGCGGTGCCCGACCCGGCGCTGTACCGCCAGGGCCACTTCCAGCGGCCGACCCTGGTGTTCGATCCCGACCCCTCGCTCGACGTGGTCCGCGAAGAGCAGTTCGGTCCGGTGCTGCCGATCCTTCCCTTCGACACGCAGGAGCAGGGCATCGCGCTGGCGAACGACTCGCGCTTCGCGCTGTGCTCCTCGGTCTGGACGGCCGACCCCGAGCGCGCGATGGCGGTCGCCCGCCAGCTGGAGGCGGGCTACACCTACCTCAATGGCCACGGACCGCTGGCGCAGGACAACCGCGCGCCCTTCGGCGGCTTCAAGGACAGCGGCTTTGGCCGCAACCTGGGCTTCCAGGGCATTGAAGGCTTCCTCTCCCCCCACAGCATCTCCGCCCCCGCGGGCTGGCTCCACAAGGCATGAACACCGAATCCCCCCTGGCCCCGGCGCCCACCGTGGCCGAGCAGCTGCTGCGCCTGTGCGCCGACGCCGGCGTCAAGTACATCTTCAGCAACCTCGGCAGCGACCACCCGGCCTTCATCAGCGCGTTCGCGCGGCTCCAGCAGGCCGGCCTGCCCATGCCCGAGGTGGTCATCTGCCCGCACGAGATGACGACCCTGAGCGCGGCTGACGGCTACGCGATGGTCACCCGCCAGCCCCAGCTGGTGCTGGTCCACGTCGACGTGGGCACGCAGAACCTGGGCGCCAGCGTGCACAACGCGGCGCGCGGCCGCATCCCGGCCATCGTGGTCGCCGGCCTGTCGCCCGTCTCCTGCGACCCGTCCGTGCTTGGCCACCGCAACGAGTACATCCACTACACGCAGGACACCAGCCGCCAGAGCGACATCGTGGCGCCGTACATGAAATGGATGTACGAGCTGCGCGCGCCCGACATGGTGGAGCCGGTGGTGCGGCGGGCGCTGCAGATCGCGTCCTCGCAGCCCCGCGGTCCGGTGTACCTGACGGGCGCGCGGGAGGTCTGGGACGCCCCAGCGCCCGCGGCGCGCGAGCGGCCTGACCACTGGCGTCCGTCGGCGCTGGGCGGGCTGCCGCCGGCCGACGCGTGGGCCCTGCACGAGGCGCTGTGCCGCGCGAAGCGGCCGCTGGTGATCACCAGCTACGCGGGCATGGACCCGGGCGTGCCGCCCCGGCTGGTGGACGCGGCGGACCGCTATGGCCTGGGCGTGCTGGAACTCGGCCCGCAGTACGTGAGCTTTCCGGGCAGCCACCCCTGCCACCTGGGCTACCAGCGCAACGTCCTGGTCGAAGAGGCGGATTGCATCCTGCTGCTCGACGTGGACGTGCCCTGGCTGGCCTCGCAGGTCACGCCGCGCGCGGACGCCACGCTGTTCCACATCGACGTCGACCCGCTCAAGACGGACCTGGGCTACTGGCACTTCCCCGCGCAGGGCCGCTTCCAGGCCAGCGCCGCGCAGGTGCTGGAGCAGCTGCTGGCCCTGGACGCCGCGCCCGCCCTGGCGGGGCGCGCGCAGCGCCTCGACTGGGTCGCGGCGGCGAAGGAGCGGGTCGCCCTGCGGATCCCGCCCACACCCACGCAAGGGCCGATCACCCCGGCCGAGCTGACCCGGGCCGTGCGCGAGCTGGTGAACGAAAAGACCGTGGTGCTGGTCGAGGCGCCGTCGCACGCCACGCTGATCGCGTCCGTGCTCAAGACCGACCGGCCGGGCGGCTGCTACCTGAACCACGGCGCCGGGCTGGGCTGGGGCATCAACGCCGCCATCGGCGTGAAGCTCGCGTCGCCCGAGGCCGAGGTCATCACCCTGGTCGGCGACGGTTGCTACCTGTTCGGCGTGCCGGGCAGCGCCTTCTGGGTCGCGGGCGCCTGCGGCGCCGCCACGCTGACCGTGGTCTACAACAACGGCGGCTGGAAGTCGCCGCGCGCGTCGACGGCGCTCGTGCACCCCGACGGCCCGGCCGAACGGCACGACACCTACTGGGTCGGTTCCGGCCGCGGCGTGAGGTTCGAAGCCCTGGCCGAGGCCACGGGCGCCGCGCTCGGCTTCGCCGTGCAGGACCGGGCCGAACTGGCGTCGACGCTGCGCTCGGCCCTGGCGGCCGTGCGCGGGGGGCGCAGCGCCGTGGTGAACGTGCAGCTCGCCCCCATCACCTCGCAATCGCTCTTGCCGTCCACGGCGCAAGGAGACCAGCCATGACGATCGACAATCCGCGTGATCGCCGCGCCACGCGCCGGCGGGCGCTGGCGGCGGCCCTGGGCGGGTTGCTGGCGTTGGCCTCGGGCGGTGCCGCCGCGCAGGCCAGCGCCTGGCCGAACCGACCCGTCCGCATCATCGTGGGCTTCCCCGCGGGGGGCGGGCCCGACGTGATGGTGCGCAGCCTCGCCCCGGGCCTGTCGGAAGCGCTGGGCCAGCCGGTGGTCATCGAGAACAAGTCGGGCGTGACCGGCATGCTGGCCGCCGACGCGGTGGCGAAATCCACGGACGGCCACACCTTCCTGATGACCACCGGCAGCTCGATGTCGATCTCGGTCCACACGCTCGAACGGCTGCCGCTCAACCCCAAAACCGAGCTGGCGCCCATCGCGGCGTTCGCGCGCGTCTCGCTGTTCCTGGTGGGCAACGCCAAGCTGCCGTTCAAGACGTTTTCGGCCCTGCAGGCCTACGCCCGGCAGCACCCCGGCCGTCTGACCTACGGCTCGCCCGGCAACGGCAGCGCGCCGCACGTGGCCATGGAAATGCTGAAAGGGCAGACCGGCCTCACGGCCGTGCACATCCCCTACCGGGGCGCGGCGCCGGCCCTGCAGGACCTGCTCGGCGGATCGGTCGACGTGCTGTTCGACCCGGGCATCGCCTTCGAGCACGTGCGCGCCGGCAGGCTCCACCTGCTGGCCGTGGCCTCGAACGAGCGCTCGCCGCTGTTCCCCGACGCGCCCACCCTGCGGGAACTCGGCGTCAAGGACTTCGACGGTGGCACGACGCACGGGCTGTATGGCCCGGCGGGCACGCCCCAGCCGGTGGTCGCGCGGCTGAACGCGGAGATCAACCGCCTGTTGAAGACAGCGCCGGTGGCGGCGGGCATCCAGGCGCAGGGGGCCGAGCCGACGCCCATGGCGCCGGCGGCCTTCGCCGCCCAGATCCAGCGCGACAGCGAGCGCTACGGCGCGGTCGTCAAGGCCCGGGGCATCAAGGAGTAGGCCGGGCGCCGCGGACGCGCGGCCCGGCGCCTACAGCCGCCGGCTGCCGCGCGACAGCACGCGCGCGCAGGACTGGCTCATGGCCAGGAAGGCCTGCGCGGCCGACGACAGCTGGGGCTCGCGCCGGTGCAGCACGGTGTTGACGTACTGCGGCATCGCCTCGCGCAGCTTCAGCGTCACCAGCCCCCGGCCCATCAGGTCTTTCTCGATGAGGACGGCGGGGATCATGCACATCCAGTCCGTGCTGCGCACCAGCGCCACCATCTGCGTGATGGCCTCGCAGGTGGCCGCCACCGGCGGCGCGGCGAAGCCGTGGTCGGTGAAGTAGCGCGCCACGGTGCCGCCCGGGCCGCCGGGCGAGCCCAGCAGCACCCACTCCGTGTGGCGCAGCTCGGCCAGCGAGGCCGCGCCCGCCAGCGGATGGCCCTCCCGCGCGACCACCGTCAGGTTCGAGCTGAACAGCTCGACGCAGGCCAGGTTGGAGGCGAGGCCCTTCGGCGGAACCGCGGTGATGGCCAGCTCGATCTTGCCTTGCTGCAGCGCCGACTCCAGGTGCTCGAACACGCCGCTGATGAGGTTCAGCCGCACGTCCGGAAAGCGCTTGTGGAAGTCGGGCACCACCAGGTGGAGCAGCGTGGCCGTCGGCGTCGGACCCAGGCCGATGCTCAGGCTGCTGACGCCCTTTCCGCGCAGCTGCTCGGCGTCGATCAGGATCTGGCGGGATTCGCGGTCGATGAGCTGGGCGCGCTCGTAGATCTGGCGGCCCTCCGCCGTGAGGCTGATGCCGCTCGTGGAGCGTTCGATGAGGCGCAGCTTGAGCGCGTTCTCCAGCGACTGGATGCTGCTCGTAAGACCGGCTTGCGACACCTCCAGCTCCCGCGCCGCGCGGCGGAAGCTGCCGAACTCGACGATGGCCAGGAAGGTGCGCAGTTGCTGAAGCGTCATGGGGGTCTTGTCCGGGGCCGCGTGAGGTCGCGCCGATTATGGGACGCGCCCGCGCCCACCGCCCCGCCTGGGGGCGTTGGCGGGAACGCCTGGCCGCTGCCGGTCGGGATGTCGGCCGCGGCGGTGTGCCCCGTCCCGCGCATCAGCAGGGCGGGGATTCGTAAATAACAAACCGACAAGACGGTTTATTATTGAACGCATCCACCCTGGCCCCCGGGCCGGCACGCCTGAACGGGAGACCCGATGCCCTTGACCCCGACCGACACCCCGCTGGCCGAGCGCCTGCAACTGCAATCCGCCGGCCCGGGCCGCTGGCGCAGCCTGCACGGCGACGCCAACCAGAACGGCCGCTCTTACGGCGGCCAGTTGCTGGGCCAGGCGATGCGGGCCGCGCTGATGGACGTGCCCGGCGCGCGCGCGCCGACCATGATGCAGTTCCTGTTCCTGCAAGGCGCGATGCCGGACCAGCCCATCGTGTTCGAGGTGCGGCGCTTGCAGGAGGGCAAGCGCTTCAGTTCGCGCCAGGTGCGCGGCGTGCAGGGCGAACGCACCGTGCTCGACGCCCAGGTGAGCTGCGCCTTGCCCTTGCCGGGGCCCGCGCACGCCGAAGCCTCGCCGGTGCCCCACGGCGAGCGGCCCGAGGACCTGTCCACGCTGGACGAAGTGCCCGGGCCCTGGCGCGACCGCATCGCGCTCATGGGCGGCTATGGCCGCGACTGCAATGCCGCGATTCACTTCCGCATTCCCGACGTGGAGCGCCAGCTCGGCGGCGTGGACACGGGGCGCGGGTTCCGCTACTGGATGAAGGTGCCGCAGGCCCTGCCCGATGAAGCGCCCCTGCACGCCGCCGCCTTCGCCTACCTGTCGGACTGGTGGCTCAACTTCTGCATCCTGCGGCCGCACCTGGCGAGTGCCGGCGAGCGCGGCATGTACATCTCCAGCCTCAACCACGCCCTGTGGCTGCACGCGCCGCTGCGCGCCGACCGGTGGGTCCACGTGCAGACGCACAGCCCGCACGCGGCCCAGGGCCGCGGCCTGGCGCTGGCGCACTACCACGACGAAGCGGGGCGGCACGTCGCCACCGCCACCCAGGACTGCCTGGTGAGCTGGACCGACTAGTGTCCAAGAGGCCAGGCGCCGCTGGCGGCGCCGCGCTCAGGCCCCGCCGCCGGGCCGGCGGTGGCCCGCGGTGCGGGGGGCGATCCCGGGCTTGAGGCGCCAGTCGGGCCCGAAGTCCGACAGCGGGTGCGAGGGCATCGCCGCCTCGTGCTCGATGCCGCGCAGGCGCGCCTCGTAGGCGTCGAGGTAGGCCCCGCGCTGCCCGGGGTCGGTGTACTGGATGGACCAGCCCACGAAGGGCTGCAGCACCTGCAGCCCCGAGTAGCCGAAGGTGCCGTGCTGCAGGTGCCAGAGGATCACGTCGCGCTGGCCCAGCAGGCCGTCGGGCGCCATCATCTCGGGGAAGCAGCCGGTGGTGAAGGCCAGCATGGCCTTGCGGCCTTTCAGCCCGCCCTGGTCGAAGCGCTTGCCGCCCGCGCCGTACACCGTGCCGTTGGCGAACACGCGGTCGATCCAGCCCTTCATGATCGCGGGCACCGAGAACCACCAGAGCGGAAACTGCAGGATCAGCAGATCGCAGGCCATGAGCTTGTCGAGTTCGGCCTGGATGTCCGCGCGGAAGGTCTGGCGCTGCGAGGCCTGCTTCTGCTCGCGGTCGTACTGCAGCGCGTCGGGGAATCGGCGCTCGCTGAAATCATCGCCGGTGGCCACGGGCTGGAAGCCCATGGCGTAGAGGTCGGACACCACCACCTGGTGGCCGGTCTCGCGCAGGGTGTGCACCGCGCGCTGCAGCAAGGCCTGCCCGAAGGAGCGGGGCTCGGGGTGGGCGTGGACGATGAAGACCTTCATGGCGGGCCCCGGTGTCAGAGTGCCTCGACCAGCGCGGGCACGGCCTCGAACAGATCGGCCTCCAGGCCGTAGTCGGCCACGCTGAAGATCGGCGCCTCGGGGTCCTTGTTGATCGCCACGATCACCTTGGAGTCCTTCATGCCCGCCAGGTGCTGGATGGCGCCCGAGATGCCGGCGGCGATGTAGAGCTGCGGCGCCACGATCTTGCCCGTCTGGCCCACCTGCA
>NZ_MIYM01000015.1:0-65585 GCF_001777155.1 Hydrogenophaga sp. PML113
GCCACGCCGCCCTGCAGCCCTTCATTGACCACTACAACTGGCTGCGGCCACACTCCGCTCTGCACCATCAGCCGCCCATGACCCGCATCCCGGGCATGAACAACCTCCTGAGACTCAACACCTAGGCCACTGGGAAGGGCCGATGGTTCGAACCGGCTTCACAGAAGCGTCACCGAAGCCCATGCGCCGCGAAGCGGCCCCTATGGGCCGTCTAGGGCTTGGCACCCATGCATCCGATGGACCCTCACCATGCACCGTACATCTGATCGCCCCATCGGGGCGACGCTGGCGCGTGTCCCGCTGCCGTACCGGAATGCGGTGGTGGTCACGCACGACACCGACCTGAGCGCGGCCGCCCGAGCACTTGTCAGAAGGGCCGTTCAATCGGGTGAGGCGCTGCGGGCCAAAACCGTGCGCGTGCCGGGCAGCCAAGCGCGGCTGGTCGTGCTGTATGTGCCGGAGCGCAAGCCCTATTCGCCGCAGCGCCTGTTGGCGCGTCTGGGTTGGTGGCAGGCGAGCGTCCGGCGCAAGGAAGAAATGGCGAACAGGGTGGTGAGCGGTCTGTTCGGCCGGCAGTTCCCGGTGCCACCGCCCTTCGATGTCGGCGTGCTGGTCGACCGCCATCCCAGCGTGCGCCCGTCCGATCTGGCGGCCATCGTGGGCATGGGCGAGGTGCTCAAGCAATTGGCCGGGGCTCGGATCGATTGGCCGACCTTCGTGGCCATCGCCGGGGGCGCCGACGCGGCCAAGGCGCTGGTGTCCCAGTTGGCCACGCAGGTGCGCCTGGGTGATCCCGAGGGTTCCGCCCGATCGGCGATCCTCAAGACCCTGTCGTACCTCGCGCAGAGGGAGGGGCGCTGGCCGGAACCGGTGGTCGAGGCGCTGCGGGGCGATCCCGGGGTGTTGGCGCGGCTGCAGGCCCACGCCAGAACACTCCCCCCCGCGCTGGCCGTGAGCGCCAATGCCCAGCTCCTGGTCCATCACTTGAAAGGCCTGAGCCCGCCCTTGCATGAGCGCTACGGTCCGGCGCGCCTCGGTGCGCTGAAGGCGATCCAGAACCTCTGCGATGCGCAGGCACTGCCGCCGTCTGAGAGGCGTGCGGCTGTCCGCCAAGCGCTGGTGGGCGGGAGCCTGGCGGCCTTGGGGCCGGAACATGGGGCGCTGGCGAACGCCCTGCGGTTCGCGGCGGCGGTCGACCCCAGCACCGGTGCCTGCGCGCTCGACCCGGTGTTTCAGCCGCTCCTGTAGGGGCCGCCGCCCCCACCTGGCCGCTGGGCCGGTGGCCGAGCGCCCGAGGCGGCTGCCCCGATGCCCCCGGCGGGCGCGCCGTTGGCCGACTGGCCGATAAGCGATTCGTGAACCTGGGGCGGCAGCGGGTTACCCATCCGCCGCCTGCCCCGCCCGGGGCCTGTGTCCGTCCGCGGCCCGTTCCGCCGAAGGGTCCGTCTGCCTCTGCGCTTTGAGTCGCGCCATGCCCATCCTCGTGCCGTTCTTCCCTTGCTTTGTCAGGCCCCACCGGTCCAAAGGCCACCAAGGCCTGCCCGTGATCAGCCAAGTACTGGCCCAGAAGCCGACGGCGGCCACGACCCAGCCGCGGGTGTTGGTGTGCAAAAAAAGGAAGAACGGCGTCGACCTTTCGGTCAAATCCTCCTCGCGCACTGGCTGGATCGGGCGCCTGATCCATGGGCGGGAGCAGGCGCGCCTGCAGAGGCGGCTGGGCCGGGAGATCGCCTGGTGCGAGAAGCACCTCGGGCATTGGCCGGAGGTGGGCGCGGCGCTGGAACTGCTGCAATCGGAGCGCGCCGCGAGCCCGGATCGGTGCCTCAACACGGTGCAACTGCATGCCGCTTTGCAGGTGCTCAAGGCCGCCCAGGGGCGGTTCCTCGACATCAGCGGCAGCGTCAAGGCGATGCGGGCCCACAGGGACGCCATGAAGGCCATGGCGCCTTCGGAACTGCGCGCCAGCGTCCGGCAACAGGATGGCCATTCGGCAGCGCGCACCGCCGATCGCGACGAAGCGTGCGCATGCAACTGCGCCTGGGCGCAGGCGGTACCGGACGGTGCGTCTGGCGGCGCAGGACGGGCGCGCACCGTCGCCCTGCGCCGCTTCATCGATCAACGCAGCCAGGCGCGGGGGCAGACGCCGCTGCAGTTCTTGCGGCATGTCCTCCTGCTGGGCACGGCCTCCTTCAACCTGCGGCCCCGGGTGTTCGAGGCCTTGCTGACGTACTTCGTCGAACGGGGGGTGCAGGGCGACATGGCGCTCGCTGTCGACCCCCAGCGGGGGGACAGCCTGGACCAACTGCTGGAGTGGCTCGCGCCGGTGGTGCCCCAGGGCCAGCCTCTGGCGCCGGCCATGACCCAGGACGCCGAAGGCGGACTGGCGCCCATGAGCGCCCGCGCCTTCGCCTCGGCGCTGAGCGCCACCCTGCATGGGCCGCTGGCCGAGTTGTCCGGCGAGCCGGTCGACGATGGACTGCCGGAGGAGGCGCAATGGCGCCGGTGCATCGAAGGCGTTTTGTGCTGCCAGGTAGACGGCGTGTATCTCGACACGCCTCAGTTCCGCGGTGCCCTGGCCCGGCTGGTGCGGGTGAAGAACGAACGGGTCGCTGTCCAGGCGAGGGAACAGCCCTTGATGCGCCTGGCCCGCCGGCTGGAAGCGGCGTACCTTGGCCACCGCGAGCGCGTGCTTGCTCTGGACGGGCTCGACATCTGGCGGGAGTGGGGGGATGGCGATCAGCGGCGGGCGTACGCGGCCATCGCGGCGCGGCTGGACAAGGCCTTCACACCGAAGGACGCCCCCGAGGGCCCCCTCGATGTGGAAGCCGATGAAGTCGAGGCGTTTGTCGCCGCCTACACCACCGACAACGACCCCTCGCCGGCCCCGCACCAGATCCTGCACCTGTGGTTGACCGAGACCCTGGTGCCCCGGTATCTGAGCCCTCCGGTGTTCCAGGCCCTGGCGCGGTATTGCATGCGCGCGCAACTGCAGGAGGCGGCGCAAGCGCCGCTCTGAGCCTTTTCTCCGGGGCGCGCACGAGGCCAGGGTTGAGATGGCCTAGTTCCATCTCATGAACGCTTTGGTGTGTGGCTGTTACCCACAGGCCGCATCGGTTTTGCCCGATGCCGCTTCTGTACCACCGCCACAGCCCCAGGAGTTCGCATGCGCCGCGTCAGCCCCAAAGCACCGCCGATCCCGAAGCCCGTCCCGCCGGCCAGGCCAGTCCCGGCGTTCTCGCCGATCCGGCGGGGTGAACGCTTCGATGTCGAAGGGTTTGCAAAGACCTTGTATGAGAAGTCACCCAGGCCGACCGGGAAAGAGTGGCGTGTGCATGCGGACGAAGGCGATCCCGATCGGGTGATGCCCACCCGCAAACCGGTGGGTCGGTGGCATGGGCGCGTCGAGCCCTGCAGCTTTCGCGAGCTGATGGCGCCGACGATCGCGGAACTGCGGTCGGCGCCGGCCGACGGTCTCCCGGACGACCTGACCCAGGCATGCGACCATTTTTCGAAGAAGCGGGTGGTGGACAGCACGGCGTCGCGCCGACACCTCGAGAGCCTGGCCCGCGCGCAGCGGATGCTGGCGGCGAAAGCGGTTCTGGATGAGGCCATCGCCGCACGGAACGGTGCCGAAGACGACCTGGCGCTCGCGGAGGCGGATGTCGAATTCCATCGCGCGGGCGCGCAGCGGGCATTCGACGAACGCTTGCGCGAGATACGGCGGCGCCGAGCGGCGGGCCTCGGCGAAGCGAATGCCCCACAGGAGAAGGACGCGATCGAGTTCAACCGGCGCGCGCTCGTGCCAGTCCCCGTGGCCTCCCCGTTCAAGCCAGGTCGCGCCGCGCCTGGCCAGGCTTCGCCGGGCAAGACCCCGGACCACACTCCGGGCAAGACCTCGGGTGGGAAGGCAAGGCCGCTGGCCCAGCTGAGAGCCGTTCTTGGCGGATGGACACCCCGTCCGTCGAAGGCAGCAAAGACCGAAGTCCAGGGGGCGCCGGGGCCCATGGCCCTCCGCGCGCCCAAGAAGAAAGCTATGCCAGCGGCGGCGGTGGCGCTGGACAGGGAAGCCCTGTCGCTGACGCTCCAGGCCTTGGCCCAGGAGGCCGGGGTGTCACCGGACGATTTCGTCGAGCGCCTGCTGCTGGAGAGGCCGGTGTTCACCGCGCATCTGCACCCCCTGGTGTTCGACGAGCTGTTGCGCCTGCACGCCCAGACGCTGCGGGAGGAAATGGACGACATGCACCGGGAAAACCTGGAGGTGGTGCAAGCGTTGGCGGACCGGCTCCAGCATCGGCTGGCGGCCTATCGCGAAGCGAAACGGGCCTACGAGCGCCTGCGGCTCCCGGGCTGATGCCCTCAAAGAGAAACGGCCCTTGGGGGCCGTTTCTATGGGGAGGCGGCACCGCGCTCAGTGCGTGGGCGCCGCGCTGTTGCGGTCGATGATCTGCGCCAGGTCGTTCAGCCAGGGCTCGGCCAGGCAGCGGATCTCGGCGTCGGTGCGCAGGATGCGCTGCATGATGCGCGCCTTCTCCTTGCGCTCCTCGGGCGCGAGCTCGGTGTCGCGCGACTTGGCGCGCAGCTGGGCGATGAGCACCGCGCAGGCGCCTTCGAGCCGGACCACGCGGTCCCAGTCCTCGGCCTGGGCGGCGGCCAGCATCTGGTCGCTGGTGCGCTCGATGGCCATGTAGTAGTCGATCAAACCATGCTGGCCCATGTCAGGCTCCCTGCAGCGCCTGGGCGCGGATGTCTTGCCAGGCCTGGGCCACGGGCTCGATGAGGCCCGCCACCTCGGCCAGGGCCTTGGCGTCGTTGCGCAGATTCGCCTCGGTGAGGCGGCGCACGCTGTAGGCGTACAGCGCACCCAGGTTGCGCGCCATCTCGCCACCGGCCGGGTCCAGGCCGGCCTTCAGGCCTTCCTCGACGATGCGCACCGCCTTGCCGATCTGCTCGCCCTTGGCGACCAGGTCGCCGCGCTCCATGGCGCCGCGCGCGGCCGCCACGGCCTGCAGCAGGCCGTCGAACAGCATGCCCACCAGCCGGTGCGAGTCGGCCGCCTGGACGCCGGTTTCCACGGCGACGCGTTTGTAGACGGAGGCGGAACGGGTGTTGACGGAGGTGAACATGGTGGGGGCTCCTGGCTGGCTATGTTCTTTGTATCGGCCGTCGCGCGCCGGACTGTAGGTATTTGGTGGGCGATCAGAGGTGGGTTTCATGGCCGTTTCCCGGGATACCTGAGAGGGGTGTTGTCCGCTTCAAACGACAACGGCGGCGGCCTTTGCGGGCCGCCGCCGTGGCGGGCGTGGGGCGGCCCGGGGGCCTGGCCGCTCAGCGCAGCAGCGAGAGCACGCTCTGGCCGTTCTGGTTGGCCTGGGCGACCATGGCGGTGCCGGCCTGCTGAAGGATCTGGGCGCGCGAGAGGTTGGAGGTTTCCTTGGCGAAGTCGGCGTCGACGATGCGACCGCGCGCGGCGGAGATGTTCTCGCCGGTGATGTTGATGTTGGCCACGGCGTTCTCGAAGCGGCTCTGCAGGGCGCCGAGGTCGGCGCGCGAGCTGTTGATGGCGTCGATGGCCGAGTCGATCACCTTGATGGCCAGTTGGGACTCACCGAAGCTCGTGATGCTCACGTCGTCCATGGCGGCGTTGGCCACGGCGGCGGTGTCGGTCACGGTGCCGGTGGTGGCGGCGCCGAAGCCGGTGAAATCGCCGGCCGCGGTCAGGGCGCGCTCGGCCCAGACGCGGTAGCCCGTGACGGCGCCGTTGGCGTCGAGCGTGGTGAAGGCGAACACGCCGGTGTCGGAGGACTTGGCGTTGATCGCGTCCACGATCTGCTGCGAGCGCTGGGCGCCGGTGGTGGCCTCGCCGATGGGGCCGAGGTCGACGGCGGTGCCCGAGGCGTCGTCCACCTTCAGGGTGCCAGCGGCCATGGAGGCCAGCACGGCGGGCGCCACGGGGTCGGCCGCGTTGTTGATCTGCGCGGTCATGTGCACCGGCGTTTCACCCAGGGTGTCGGACTTGGCGGAGACGATGGACTCGATGGCGATGCCCTCGCCGGCGTTGGCGCCGACCTGGAAGGTGGCGTTGGCGAAGGAGCCGTCGAGCAGCTTGGTGCCGTTGAAGCTGGTGGTCTTGGCCACGCGGTCGATCTCCTGGCGCAGCTGGGTCACCTCGGACTGCAGGGCCTTGCGGTCGTCGCTGTTGTTGGAGGCGTTGGCCGACTGCACGGCCAGCTCGCGCATGCGCTGCAGCATGTCGCCGACCTTGCCCAGGGCGCCTTCGGCGGTCTGGGCCAGGGAGATGCCGTCGTTGGCGTTGCGGGCGGCGACGTTGAGGCCACGCACCTGGGAGTTCATGCGCTCGGAGATGGCCAGGCCGGCGGCGTCGTCCTTGGCGGAGTTGACGCGCAGGCCCGAGGACAGGCGCTGCATGGAGGTGGCCAGGGAGTTGGCCGAGCTGCTCAGGTTGCGCTGAGCGGTCATCGACATGACGTTGGTGTTGATGGTGGTCATGGGGGGCTCCTGTTGGGCGGTTCAGGCGGGGTTCAGCGCAGCAGCGAGAGCACGCTCTGGCCGTTCTGGTTGGCCTGGGCGACCATGGCGGTGCCGGCCTGCTGCAGGATCTGGGCGCGCGAGAGGTTGGAGGTTTCCTTGGCGAAGTCGGCGTCGACGATGCGACCGCGCGCGGCGGAGATGTTCTCGCCGGTGATGTTGATATTGGCCACGGCGTTCTCGAAGCGGCTCTGCAGGGCGCCGAGGTCGGCGCGCGAGCTGTTGATGGCGTCGATGGCCTTGTCGATCACCTTCAGGGCGATCTGGGAATCGCCGAAGCTCTCGATGCTCACGTCGCTCAGGTTGCGCAGCGTGGCGGGGGGCGCGGTGTCGCCAGGCGCACCGGTGGCGGCGGCCGTGAAGGCGGCGCCGAAGGTGGTGGCGGCGGTCAGGTCGCGGTCCGAGAAGATCTCGTAGCCGCCAGCGGCCAGCTCGCGGGCGAACACGCCGGTGTCGGAGGACTTGGCGTTGATCGCGGCCACGACCTGCGTGGTGCGCTCGGCGGCGGTGGTCGAGGCGGCGATGCCACCCAGGTCGACGTCGTTGCCGGCGGCGTCCTTGATGGTCCAGCCCGTGGTACCGGCCGGGATGGCGGCGTTGGCGGCGGTGCTCGGCGCGGCCACGGTGGCGACGAAGAACTCGGTGTTGTCCAGTTCGCCCAGCGAGTCGGACTTGGCCGAGACGATGGAGTCGATGGAAATGGCCTCGCCGGCGTTGGCGCCGACCTGGAAGGTGGCGTTGGCGAAGGAGCCGTCGAGCAGCTTGGTGCCGTTGAAGGCGGTGGTCTTGGCCACGCGGTCGATCTCCTGGCGCAGCTGGGTCACTTCGGACTGCAGGGCCTTGCGGTCGTCGCTGTTGTTGGAGGCGTTGGCCGACTGCACGGCCAGCTCGCGCATGCGCTGCAGCATGTCGCCGACCTTGCCCAGGGCGCCTTCGGCGGTCTGGGCCAGGGAGATGCCGTCGTTGGCGTTGCGGGCGGCGACGTTGAGGCCACGCACCTGGGAGTTCATGCGCTCGGAGATGGCCAGGCCGGCGGCGTCGTCCTTGGCGGAGTTGACGCGCAGGCCCGAGGACAGGCGCTGCATGGAGGTGGCCAGGGAGTTGGCCGAGCTGCTCAGGTTGCGCTGAGCGGTCATCGACATGACGTTGGTGTTGATGGTGGTCATCGCTGTTTCCTTTGAAAGGTGGAACCGTCTGAACGATCCGGCGCGTGTCCATGTCGAGGGCCCAGTGCCGGTCACGAACCTTTTCGGGATCCGTTGGCGTCTATTTCGGTGCGCCTCACGGCTTCTTTAGGGGCTTCCATCGGTCGGGTGCCCGGTGGTCAAGCCGGAAATGGGCGGTGTTTGTCCCCCAAAAGAAAAAGCGGCGGTGGCCCGGAGGCCACCGCCGCAAAACGACGGATGTGTCGTTCGAGAAACCGGTCGCTCAGCGCAGCAGCGAGAGCACGCTCTGGCCGTTCTGGTTGGCCTGGGCGACCATGGCGGTGCCGGCCTGTTGCAGGATCTGGGCGCGCGAGAGGTTGGAGGTTTCCTTGGCGAAGTCGGCGTCGACGATGCGCCCGCGTGCGGCGGAGATGTTCTCGCCGGTGATGTTGATGTTGGCCACGGCGTTCTCGAAGCGGCTCTGCAGGGCGCCGAGGTCGGCGCGCGAGCTGTTGATGGCGTCGATGGCCGAGTCGATCACCTTGAGCGCGCGCTGCGATTCGCCGAACGAGGTGATGGAGATGTCGTCGAGCTGCGAGGCCACGGCGGCGCCCGCGGCGGCCGGCGAGGCGCCGGTGGTGGCGGCGGTGAAGCCGGTGAAGTCGGCGGTGGCGATGGCGTCGTCCGAGAAGGTGGTCCAGCCGGTGATGGCGCCCGCGGCGTCGGTCACCACGCGGGCGAACACGCCGGTGTCGGACGACTTGGCGTTGATCGCGTCCACCACCTGCGTGGTGCGCTCCGACGCGTCCGCGGCGGCGGCGATGGGGCCCAGGTCGACGCCCTTGACGGTGAGCGTGCCGGCGTCGAGCGCGGCGTTGGCGCCGGCCGTGGTGGTCAGGGTGCCGGCGGCGGTGATCAGTTCGGTGTCGCCCAGGGTGTTGGACTTGGCGGAGACGATGGACTCGATGGCGATGCCCTCGCCGGCGTTGGCGCCGACCTGGAAGGTGGCGTTGGCGAAGGAGCCGTCGAGCAGCTTGGTGCCGTTGAAGCTGGTGGTCTTGGCCACGCGGTCGATCTCCTGGCGCAGCTGGGTCACCTCGGACTGCAGGGCCTTGCGGTCGTCGCTGTTGTTGGAGGCGTTGGCCGACTGCACGGCCAGCTCGCGCATGCGCTGCAGCATGTCGCCGACCTTGCCCAGGGCGCCTTCGGCGGTCTGGGCCAGGGAGATGCCGTCGTTGGCGTTGCGGGCGGCGACGTTGAGGCCACGCACCTGGGAGTTCATGCGCTCGGAGATGGCCAGGCCGGCGGCGTCGTCCTTGGCGGAGTTGACGCGCAGGCCCGAGGACAGGCGCTGCATGGAGGTGGCCAGGGAGTTGGCCGAGCTGCTCAGGTTGCGCTGAGCGGTCATCGACATGACGTTGGTGTTGATGGTGGTCATGGTGGTGTCCTTGGAATGTGGGAGCGATCAGCGCAGCAGCGAGAGCACGCTCTGCGGCGCCTGGTTGGCCTGGGCGACCATGGCGGTGCCGGCCTGCTGAAGGATCTGGGCGCGCGAGAGGTTGGAAGTTTCCTTGGCGAAGTCGGCGTCGACGATGCGCCCGCGCGCGGCGGAGATGTTCTCGCTCGTGATGTTGATGTTGGCCACGGCGTTCTCGAAGCGGCTCTGCAGGGCGCCGAGGTCGGCGCGCGAGCTGTTGATCGAGTCGATCGAGGTGTCGATCACCTTCATCGCCAACTGGGCGGCGCCGAAGCTGTTGATGTCGATGTCCTCGAGCGCGAAGTCGGCGTCGGCGTAGGTGGCGCCACCGACGTCGCCGGTGGGGTCGGCCGCGAAGGAGCCGCCGAACTCGCTGCCGTCGAGCGTGCGCGAGGACGAGAACACCGAGTAGCCGGTCACGGCGCCCGTGGCGTCGTATTCGATCTTGGCGAAGATGTCCGTGTCCGACGACTTGGCGTTGATCGCGTCGACGATCTGGGAGGTGCGCTGCTCATTGGTGGTGGCGGCGCCGATGGGGCCGAGGTCGACGGCGGTGCCCGAGGCGTCCGTGATGGTCAGGTCGCCGGCGGCCAGGGCCACGCCGTCGGTGGCGTTGTCGGTTTCCACGTCCACCGCGATCACGTCGGACGAGCTCACCGTGGTCGTGCCCAGGGTGTTGGACTTGGCGGAGACGATGGAGTCGATGGCGATGCCCTCGCCGGCGTTGGCGCCGACCTGGAAGGTGGCGTTGGCGAAGGAGCCGTCGAGCAGCTTGGTGCCGTTGAAGCTGGTGGTCTTGGCCACGCGGTCGATCTCCTGGCGCAGCTGGGTCACCTCGGACTGCAGGGCCTTGCGGTCGTCGCTGTTGTTGGAGGCGTTGGCCGACTGCACGGCCAGCTCGCGCATGCGCTGCAGCATGTCGCCGACCTTGCCCAGGGCGCCTTCGGCGGTCTGGGCCAGGGAGATGCCGTCGTTGGCGTTGCGGGCGGCGACGTTGAGGCCACGCACCTGGGAGTTCATGCGCTCGGAGATGGCCAGGCCGGCGGCGTCGTCCTTGGCGGAGTTGACGCGCAGGCCCGAGGACAGGCGCTGCATGGAGGTGGCCAGGGAGTTGGCCGAGCTGCTCAGGTTGCGCTGAGCGGTCATCGACATGACGTTGGTGTTGATGGTGGTCACGGCGGACTCCTGTGAAATGGTTGTGGAAGGCAACCGGCGCCTGAGCCGGATCACGAACCGCGATCCGTGGTCCGTTGCAGGGTGTTTCGGCCAGGCGCTCGATTACTTGAGCCACGCGCCGCCTAAAGCAAAACGGGCGGTGGATACCCACCGCCCGTCATGCCTTGTCAGCCGCGCTTCGGCTCAGCCGCTGTTCTTGTTCCACATCGAGATCTGCTGAGTGATGTAGGCGTTGAGCGAATTCAGCCGCGCCACATTGGCGTCCATGGCGTTGTAGTAGGCGAGGTAGCGGGTCTCGGCGCGCGCGGCGCGGTCCACCACCTTGTCCATTTCCTGGTTGGTGCGCTTGATGCTCGCGTTGAGCGAATCGGTGCGGTTGCTGATGGTGCCGCCCGAGGCCACCAGGCCATCGGCGAAGGCATCGAGCTTGAGGCCGAAGCCGCGTTGCGTGGGGTCGTCGCTGGTGGCGCCGAAGAGCTTGCCCAGTTCGGCCGGCTTGTTCAGCGCGGCGTCGAGTTTGGTGCTGTTGATGCTCATCTTGCCGTCGGACTTGATCTCGATGCCGATGTCCAGCAACTGCGTGAACTCGCCACCCGGCGTGCTGGAGCGCATCATGCCGCGGATGGCGTTGCGCAGGCCCGTGGCGGTGCTGTCGCCTTGCAGCGAGCCGGCGACCTTGGTTTCCGGGTCGTACTTGGTGGTCGTGGCCAGCAGGTCCATGACGGCGTTGTACGCGTCCACGAAGCCCTGCACGGTCTTCTTCATCGCGTCCTTGTCGTTGCTCACGGTCACGTTCACCGGCGTGGTGGTGAGCTGCTTGAGCTCGAAGCTGAGGCCGTCGATGGTGCCGTCGACGGTGTTGCTGGCCGATTCGATGGCCACGCCGTTGATGGTGGCCTGCGCGTTCAGCCCGGCCTGCGTGAGGGTGCTGGGCGAGCCCGCGCCCAGGTAGGCCAGGCGGCCCAGGTCCTTGCCGTCGGCCGCGTCGGCGTCGGCAGCCTCCACCTGGAAGCCCATCTCGGCGCCGGTGGACTTGGAGCGCAGCAGCAGGCGTTCGCCATTGGCGTCCTTGAGCACGGTGGCGGTGATGCCGGCGTCGGATTCGTTGATCTGCTGGGCGATGTCTTTGAGCGTGTCCTTGCCTTCCTCGACCGTGATCGAGACCGGCTCTGCCTCGCCGTTGGCCACGAAGCTGCCGCTGCCCCAGTTGCCCAGGGTGATGGTGAGCGTGCCCGCGCCCATGCCGCTGCCGGCTGGCACCACGGCGCTGGACGTGTTCTGTGCCGTCGCCAGGCGCTGCACTTCCAGGGAGAAGCCGGTGGGTGGCGTGCCCGCCTTTACCGTCACGCCCACCACATCGGGCAGCGAGGAGCTGGCCTTGACGGCCTTGAACGCGTTCGCTTCGGCCAGCTTCGCGCCCGCGTCGCCCAGCGTGGTGACGAGCGAGTTGATGGTGCCGTAGATCGACAGCTTGCTCTGCGCCTTGCTGACCTGCGTCTGCAGCCCGGTGAGCGGCGCGCGTTCCAGCGCCACGAGCTGCGCGACCATTTCCTTGATAGGCAGGCCGGAGGCCATGCCGGGAGAAGTGATGGTCGCCATGGGGTTCCTTCGGGGTCAGTGGTTGGTCAGCGGCCCAGCAGCGACAGCACGTTCTGCGGGATCTGGTTGGCCTGCGCCACCATGGCGGTGCCGGCCTGTTGCAGGATCTGGGCGCGCGAGAGGTTGGAGGTCTCTTTGGCGAAGTCGGCGTCGACGATGCGACCGCGCGCGGCGGAGAGGTTTTCGCCGGTGATGTTGATGTTGGCCACGGCGCTTTCGAAGCGGCTCTGCAGGGCGCCGAGGTCGGCGCGCGAGCTGTTGATGGCGTCAATGGCGTTGTCGATCACCTTCATCGCGAGCTGGCTGTCGCCGAAGTTCTCGATGTTGATGTCCTCGAGCGTGAGGGGCGTGGCGGTGGGCGTGGTGGCGCCCACGGTGCCGACGTCGGCGGCCGCGCCGGCCAGGCTTTCCAGGGCGCCGCCGGCGGTGGCGGTCAGCGCGCGGTCGGAGAAGATCTCATAGCCGGTCACGGCGCCGGTGGCGTCGAGCACCGGGCGGGCGAACACGCCCGTGTCGGAGGACTTGGCGTTGATCGCGTCGATCACCTGGCCGGTGCGCTGCGCACCGGTGGTGGCATCGCCGATGGGGCCCAGGGCCACGGCATTGCCGTCGGCGTCCAGGATCTCCAGCGTGCCGGCGGGCACGGCGGCCAGCACGGCGGGCGCCACGGGGTCGGTGAGGTTGTTGACCGCGGCCGTGATGTTCGAATCGGTCGCGCCGATGTCCTTGACCCGCGCGCTCACGATGGACTCGATGGAGATGCCCTCGCCGGCGTTGGCGCCGACCTGGAAGGTGACGTTGGCGAAGGTGCCGTCGAGCAGCTTGGTGCCGTTGAAGGCGGTGGTCTTGGCCACGCGCTCGACTTCCTGGCGCAGCTGGGTCACCTCGGCCTGCAGGGCCTTGCGGTCATCGGCGTTGTTGGACGCGTTGGCCGATTGCACGGCCAGTTCGCGCATGCGCTGCAGCATGTCGCCCACCTTGCCCAGGGCGCCTTCGGCCACCTGCGCGAGGGAGATGCCGTCGTTGGCGTTGCGGGCGGCGACGTTGAGGCCGCGCACCTGCGTGTTCATGCGCTCGGAGATGGCCAGCCCGGCGGCGTCGTCCTTGGCGGAGTTGACGCGCAGGCCCGAGGACAGGCGTTGCATGGAGGTCGCGAGCGACCCCGCCGACGTCGCCAGGTTGCGCTGGGCGGTCATCGACATCATGTTGGTGTTGATGGTGGTCATAACTCACTCCTGTGATGGACTGTGAAAGTTGGCCCGGCAGATTCCGGGTCTCACCGCCACTGATCGCCGCCCTGGCTGGCCCGGCGACGAACTCCATCGGGAAGCTCGCTCCGTCAATTTCGGTGATGACCGGGAATTCTTTAGATTTGCCCGATGGCGAACGGTCGGATAAGCGCCGCCGAACATCGCCAATTCCGGGCTTTTAGAACCAAGGTTGTAGGCATTACGCCGACACCGGGTGCCGGAAATCCCGACAGCACGCACAGACGTTTCCCGATTCAAGTTTGTTCACCGATCGACACAATTCCTCACATCGGGTCCAGCCCAGTCCAGGCGAAGACCTCCCACCGACGACCGATACGTGAAGGAGCGAGTGATGGACAGCGAACAACTTCTGGCCGAGATCCGCGAAGCCAACCTGACCTACCTGATGCTGGCGCAGAACCTGATCCGCAAGGACCGCGCCGAGGCCCTGTTCCGCCTGGGCATGACGGAAGAGGCCGCCGACCTGCTGGCCATGCTCTCCACCGCCCAGCTGCTCAAGATCGCCTCCAGCAACATGCTGCTGTGCCGCTTCCGCGTCGACGACGACCTGGTGTGGAACCTGCTGACCAGCCACAACGTGAAGAAGGTGGACAACAGCACCACCACGCAGCTGCACGCCAGCATCCTCATGGCCGGCAAGTACGCCGAGTCCATGGCCACCACCGCTCACTGACCCCTCTCTCGCATCTGGAGTTCGACATGGCCACAGGCAAAAGCATCCTCAACGAGTCGCGCGACATCGAGCGCGCGGTGGCCCTGATCCAGCTGGGCGCGCGCCTGCAGGTGCTGGAGTACGAGACCAGCCTGTCCTACGAGCGCCTGCTGCGCCTGTACAAGGAAGTCGCGGGCAAGAGCCCATCCAAGGGCCAGCTGCCGTTCTCCACGGACTGGTTCCTGACCTGGCAGCCGAACATCCACGCGTCGCTGTTCCTCAATATCCATGAGTACCTCTCCAAGGCCAGCGCCCTGGAGGACATCGACACCGTCATCAAGGCCTTCCGCCTCTACAGCGAACAGATGACCGCCAGCGCGATCGAGCCGCTGCTGTCCATCACGCGCGCCTGGCGCCTCATCAAGTTCGTCGACAGCGGCATGCTCACGCTGACCAAGTGCTCCTGCTGCGGCGGCCGCTTCGTCACCGAGCCGTACGAAAACGCCCGCCATTTCGTCTGTGGCCTGTGCCAGCCCCCGGCCCGCGCCGGCAAAGGCAGCGCGGCGGGTTCGCTCCGCTTGCACTGACAGCGCCGGTTCAGGCGGTCAAAGCCGGAAAAGGGCCCCCCCAAGGGCCCTTTTCGCGTTTCTGACGGGCCTTCATCGCCCCTAGAGTCGGTCGATAAGTCCTGTATCCATTCATTCGACCCAGAACATGTTCGTCATCATCGGCTTCGTGGTCTCGATGCTCTGCATCTTCGGCGTGTTCATCGCGCACGGGGGCAACATCGGCGTGGTGCTCAAGGCCCTGCCGTTCGAGATGACCACCATCCTGGGCGCGGCAATGGGCGCCTTCCTGATCAACAACCAGATGAAGGTGGTCAAGGCCGCCTTCAAAGGCATGGCCGGCTGCTTCAAGGGCAGCCGCTACACCAAGGAGCGCTACCTGCAGCTCATGGCCCTGCTGTACGACCTGCTGCAGAAAGCCCGCAAAGAGGGCCTGATGGCCATCGAGCAGGACGTGGACAACCCGCACGAGTCGGCGGTGTTCCAGAAGTACCCCACCATCACCGCCGACCACCACGTGGTCGAGTTCATCACCGACTACCTGCGCATGATGGTCTCGGGCAACCTCAACGCGCACGAGATCGAGTCGCTGATGGACAGCGAGATCGAAACCCACCACCAGGAAGCGCACGCGCCCGTGGCCGCCATCGCCCGACTGGCCGGTGGCCTGCCGGCCTTCGGCATCGTGGCCGCCGTGCTGGGCGTGGTCAACACCATGGGCTCGGTGGGCCAGCCGCCCGCCGTGCTGGGCGCCATGATCGGCTCGGCCCTGGTCGGCACCTTCCTCGGCATCCTGCTGGCCTATGGGGTGTTCGAGCCCCTGGGCGGCCTGATGGAGCAGAAGGTGGAGGAGAGCGGCAAGGAGCTGCTGTGCGTGAAGACCACGCTGCTGGCCAGCATGCAGGGCTATGCGCCCGCCACCGCCGTGGAGTTCGGCCGCAAGGTGCTGTTCAGCGACGTGCGACCCAGCTTCAGCGAACTCGAAGGCCATGTGAAAGGGAAGAAGGCGTGATGCCGCAGAACCCAGTGGCGCCGCGGAACTGGCTTTGCCAGGCCGCAGGGGCCGTCTCCCCTTTGGGGGGAACGCGCGACGCGCGGCAGGGGAGATCCTGATATGGCGGGTGACGGCAAGAAACTCCAGCCGATTGTCATCAAGCGGGTGAAGAAGGCGGGCCACGCGGCGCACGGCGGCGCGTGGAAGATCGCCTACGCCGACTTCGTGACGGCCATGATGGCCTTCTTTCTGCTCATGTGGCTGCTGGGCTCCACCGCCAAGGGCGACCTGCAGGGCATCGCCAGCTACTTCACCAACCCGGTCAAGGTCTCGCTCATGGGGGGCGACGGCACCGGCAACAGCACCAGCATCATCCCCGGCGGCGGGCGCGACCTGTCGGCGGCCAACGGCCAGCGCGACTCGGGCGACACCGAGCGCACCGTCAAGGAACTTGGGGCCCAGATGGCGCGCGCCGAGCTGGCGCGCAAAGACCAGGAGCGCATCGACGCGCTGGAGCGCAAGATCAACGCGCTGATCGAGACCGACCAGAAGCTGGGCGAATACCGGTCGCAGATCCGCATGGTCAAGACCCCCGATGGCCTGCACATCCTGATCGTGGACGACCAGAACCGGCCCATGTTCGACACCGGCAGCGCGCTGGTGAAGCCCTACATGCGCGACATCCTGCGCGCCATCGGCGGCTCCCTGGGGAACGTGGAGAACCACATTTCGCTCGCCGGCCACACCGATGCCACGCCCTATGGCAGTGGCGACCGCGGCTACAGCAACTGGGAGCTCTCGGCCGACCGGGCCAACGCCTCGCGCCGCGAGCTGGTGGCCGGCGGCCTGCCCGACGACAAGCTGCGCCGCGTGGAGGGCCTGGCCGCCAGCGTGCCGCTGCTGCCCGACCGGCCCCTGGACCCGAGCAACCGGCGCATCAGCATCATGATCATGACGCGCGACTACGAGGGCCGCATGTTCCCGCCGGCCCTGCCAGCCGCGCCGGTGCTGGGCTTGCCGCCGGCCGCCTCGGTCCCGGCCCCGGCCGCGCCGGTGGCCACCACGGCCCTACAGATTTCCCCCGACCTGACGAAAACAAGCGAGACGAGCACGCGCTGAGCGGCCCGACCTTTCCCGACCCCACCTCTGCGGAGGCTGCCATGTCCACGCCGATGAAATTCCTGATCGTTGACGACTTCTCCACCATGCGCCGCATCGTGCGCAACCTGCTCAAGGAGATCGGCCACGCCGACGCCGACGAGGCCGAGGACGGCGCGATCGCGCTGGGCAAGCTCAAGGCCGGCGCCTTCAACTTCGTCGTCACCGACATCAACATGCCGAACATGAACGGCTTCGAGCTGCTGGCGGCGATCAAGGCCGACGAAAAGCTCAAGCACCTGCCGGTGCTGATGGTGACGGCCGAGGCGCGCAAGGAAGACATCGTGCTGGCGGCGCAGAACGGCGCGGCCGGCTACATCGTCAAGCCTTTCACCAAGGCCACGCTGGAAGAGAAGCTCGCGAACATCTTCAAGAAGCTCGGTCTGTGACCGGCGTCGGGAGAACCAGGTCATGAACCACACCCCCGACACGCCGGACAGCCAGGCCGCCAACCCGGACATGTTCCGCAAGCTGGGCGCGATCACGCGCCAGCTGCACGACGCGCTCAAGGAGCTGGGCTACGCCGACAAGCTCCAGGGCACGGTGGAACAATTGCCCGACGCGCAGAGCCGCCTGTCCTACATCGCCCGCCTGACCGGCGAAGCCGCCGAGAAGGTGCTGAGCCAGGTGGAAGAAGGCAAGAAGGAACAGGAGCAGCTGGCGCAGCGCGGCCGCGAACTGGCCGACACCATCCGGCGCGTGCCGGCGCTGGCCAAGGCCATGCCCGAGCTGCTGGAGTGGTCCACCGACGTGGTGGCGCTGGCCGAGAAGACCGACGCGCGCCTGACCGAAATCATGATGGCCCAGGACTTCCACGACCTCACCGGCCAGGTGATCGCGCGCGTGGTGGGCCTGGCGGGCACGATAGAAGAGCAACTGCTGGGGCTGCTGCTCGAATCGGTGCCGACTGGCCAGCCGGGACAGGACAAGGCCCACGAACTGGCTGGGCCGGTGGTCAACGCCGAAGGCCGCACCGACGTGGTGACCGACCAGAAGCAGGTGGACGACCTGCTCGCCAGCCTGGGGTTCTGAACACCCTTGTATTGGGCAGGAGCCGGTCGGCGCCGCAGCGCCTGTTGCCGCCACGCAGGCAGGCGCAGAGGCCGGGCTCTTTCTGCTGAAGAAGTGATGGTGGTTTTTGGTTTGACTTCTGCAGAGGTTGGTCGCCTGGGCGGCCAGTAAGCTGCCCCGCGCGAAGCCGGCTCCCTTGCCGGCCGCAGGAGGGGTTTTCGTGTATTCCTTGCTTCCGGCCTTGGCCTCCGGGCTATTCCTGGGCTATGGCATCTACGTCCTGGCCGCCAAAGGGCTCAACCGCGTCAGCCTTTGCTTCTTCGCGCTGTGTCTGACGACTTTTTTCTGGCAGGCCACCTGGGCGGTGCTGTTTCAGGTGAGCGACCCGTTTTGGACGGAGATGCTGGTTCGCCTGGGCTACCTGCTGATCATCTTTCTGCCGACCAGCCTCTACCACTTCCTGGTGGAGGTATCTGATCAACCGGAGGATCGGCGCTGGGTGATGCTGTCATACGGCGTGGCGCTGGTTCTAGGTGGGTTCAACCTGGGCACCGACCTGTTCGTCGACGGCTACTACGAGTACTTCTTCGGCCACTACCCGAAGGCGGGGCCCTTGCATGCGGTGCACGTGCTGCAGACGGCGGTCGTGGTCAGCCGTGGCCTGTTCGTGACCTGGCGGGCATCGCGTCGGGCGTCGACCGATCGGCGTTTCCGCTTGAACCTGTGTGTGGCCAGCCTGTGGATCTATTTCCTGGCGGCAGTGGACTACCTGTGCAACTATGGATTCGGTTTCTATCCGCCGGGGGTGTTCTTCATCACGATCAGCCTGGGGCTTATTGCCGTCACACACCGAAACTCCGTCAATTCTCTGGCGGTGGCCGCCTCGATTGCCCACGAAATGCGCACGCCATTGACCAGCATTCGCCTGCAGGCAGAAGTCCTGAAGCTGTGGGTGCCGGAACTGCATCGTGGCTACAGACTGGCGGTTGAGAAAGGGCTACTGAAGGGATCATCAGTGGTGCCGGATTTGCCCAAAATGTCGTCCTTCGTCGGGAGCATCGCTCACCAGGTGGAACGATCCAACGTGGTCATCGACGTGATTCTGGCGTCGGCGCGCCAGAAGATGATTGAGCCATCAACCTTCACGCGCTGCTCCATGGAGGCTTGTGTCAAGGAAGCCGCCGAACGCTATCCCTACAGGGCGGGTGAATGGGACAAGGTGGTGGTCGTGCCAGGCCAAGGGTTTGAGTTCATCGGCTCCGAACCGCTCATGGTTTGCGTGCTTTTCAATTTGCTCAAGAACGCCCTGCAGGCGATTGCAGTCGCTGGCAAGGGGGACGTCAAGATCTCCATGTCGACGGAGAACGGGCACCATGTTCTGGCCATTCGTGACAGTGGAACCGGCATCCGGGCGGCCGACATGTCGACCATCTTCGATCCATTCTTCACGACCAAGTCGTCCGATGGCACGGGGCTTGGCTTGCCGTTCTGTCGTCGGGTGATTGAGTCCTTTGGCGGTACTTTCGATGGCGAATCGGTGGAGGGGCAGTACACCTGCTTTCGGCTGCGGCTCCCTGTCGTCGATGTGTCCGCTCCGCCGCCCTTCGCCCACGGGATCAAATAGCCCCCTTTCCCCCCGCCTTATCGCCCTTTAGTTTTCCGTCCCGCTTTCCACAATCGGGCTCACTTCCCAGAGCCTGAACCGTGGACTCCTCGAGCCAAGACAAAAACCTGCCAGCGACGCCGCAGCGCCTGAAAAAGGCGCGCGATGACGGCCAGGTCGCGCGCTCCAAGGACCTGTCCAACCTCGCCGTGCTCGGCGGCGGCATGCTGGTGCTGTTCGGCCTGGCGCCCACCGGCTTCGCCCGGATGCGCGACACGCTGGCCGGCCAGCTGCGCTTCGACAACGCCAGCGTGCGCACGCCCGAGCTCATGCTCCAGCGCCTGTCGGACAACGCCGCCCAGGCCCTGATCGTCTACCTGCCCCTGGGCCTGCTGGTCATCGCCCTGGCGGTGGTGGCCCTCATCGCCGCCGGCAGCGTCGCCCTCAGCACCAAGCCGATCGAGCCCAAGCTCAGCAACATCAGTCCGCTCTCAGGCTTCAAGCGCCTGTTCTCGCGCCAGCAGGTCGTCGAGACCTTCAAGCTGGTTGGTGTCACCACCGTGGTGCTGATCGTGGCCAGCCAGTTCATCGCCGGCCACGCCGAGGCCTTCGCGACGCTGCTCATGCGCCCGCTGGAAGCCGGCATCGGCCAGCTCGCGCAGTGGCTGGCCATGGGCGTGGGCCTGCTGCTGTTGGTCATCGGCGTGGTGGCCGCCATTGACGTGCCCACCCAGCGCTTCCTGCACAAGCACCGCCTGCGCATGTCGCACGACGAGATCAAGCGCGAGCACAAAGAGGCCGAGGGCGACCCGCACGTCAAGAGCCAGCGCCGGGCGCGCCAGCGCCAACTGGCCCAGCGCCAGAGCATCCGCGCGGTGCCCAAGGCCGACCTGGTGGTGATGAACCCGACCCACTACGCCGTGGCCCTGCGCTACGACGACGCCACCATGACCGCGCCGCGAGTCATCGCCAAGGGCACGGACCTGCTGGCGCTCAAGATCCGCGACGTGGCCAAGGCCAATGCCGTGCCGGTGCTGCAGTCGCCCATGCTGGCGCGCGCGCTGTACGCGCACGCCGAGATCGACCAGGAAATCCCTGGCGCGCTCTACACCGCCGTGGCCCAGGTGCTGGCCTGGGTCTACCAGTTCAAGGCGGCCATGAACGGCCAGGGCCGCATGCCGGCCGATCCGCAGCCGCAGGTGCCGCCCGAACTCGACCCGCATTTCAAGAAGAAGCCCCAGGAGGCTGATCAATGAACGCCTTGCAGCAATGGTTCAAGCGCCACGGCGCCCTGGCCGGTGGCCTGGCCGCGCCCATGCTGGTGATGACCATCCTTTCGATGATGGTGCTGCCGCTGCCGCCCTGGCTGCTCGACACCTTCTTCACGCTCAACATCGCGCTGGCGCTGGTGGTGATGATGGTGGCGGCCTACATGCGCCGGCCGCTGGACTTCTCGGTCTTCCCCACGGTGCTGCTGCTCACCACGCTGCTGCGCCTGTCGCTCAACGTGGCCTCCACGCGCGTGGTGCTGCTGCAGGGCCACACGGGTCCCGGCGCGGCCGGCGAGGTGATCGAGGCCTTCGGCCACTTCCTCATCGGCGGCAACTTCGCGGTCGGCCTGATCGTGTTCGTGATCCTGGTGGTGATCAACTTCATCGTCATCACCAAGGGCTCGGAGCGCATCGCCGAGGTGTCGGCGCGTTTCACCCTGGACGCCATGCCCGGCAAGCAGATGGCCATCGACGCCGACCTGGGCGCCGGCCTGATCGACGAGAAAGAGGCCAAGCGCCGCCGCGCCGAGGTGGGCGAGGAGGCCGAGTTCTTCGGCTCCATGGACGGCGCCTCCAAGTTCGTGCGCGGCGACGCCATCGCCGGCATCCTGATCCTGATCATCAACATCATCGGCGGCTTCGCGATCGGCATGGCGCAGCACGGCCTGTCGGTGGGCCAGGCGGCGGACAACTACATCCTGCTGGCGGTGGGCGACGCGCTGGTGGCGCAGATCCCGGGCTTGCTGATCTCGGTGGCCGCGGCCATGGTGGTCTCGCGCGTGGGCAAGGACGAGGACCTGGGCGGCCTGGTGGCGCAGCAGATGTTCCTGTCCTCGCGCGTGCTGGGCATCACGGCCTCGGTGCTGTTCCTGCTGGGCGTCATCCCGGGCATGCCGCACCTGTTCTTCCTGCTGTTCGCGGCCCTGCTGGGCGGCCTGGCCTACTGGCGCCGCCAGCAGGAGCGCGCGCCCAAGGCCGACCCGGCCGCCGCCGCCGCGGCCGGCCCCGCCAACGACGGCGAGGCCAGCTGGGACGATCTGCAGCCCGTGGACCTGCTGGGTCTGGAGCTGGGCTACCGCCTGATCGCGCTGGTGGACAAGAACCGCCAGGGCGACCTGCTCACGCGCATCAAGGGTGTGCGCAAGAAGTTCGCGCAGGACGTGGGCTTCCTGCCCCCGCCCGTGCACGTGCGCGACAACCTGGAGCTGCACCCCAGCGTCTACCGCATCACCCTGCGCGGCGTGGTGGTGGGCGAGGGCGAAGTCTTCCCCGGCATGTGGCTGGCCATCGACCCGGGGGGCATCAACACGCCCCTGATCGGCACGCCCACCACCGACCCGGCGTTCGGCCTGCCCGCGCACTGGATCGACGAGCGCCAGAAGGAAACGGCGCAAATGGCCGGTTTCACCGTGGTTGATTCCGAGACCGTGCTGGCGACCCATCTTTCACACTTGATGCAAGTCCAGGCGGCCAAGCTGCTGAGCCGGACGGAGACCCAGGAACTGGTCGAACATGTGACCCGCCTGGCCCCCAAGCTGATCGAAGAAGTCGTGCCCAAGATGGTCTCGGTTGCTACCTTCCAGAAAGTGCTCCAGCTGCTGCTGGAGGAAGGCGTGCACGTGCGGGACATCCGCAGCATCATCGAATCCATCGCCGAGCACGCGGTGCACGTGACCGACCCGCACGAGCTGGCGCGCCGCGTGCGCATGGCGCTGTCGCCGGCCATCGTGCAGCAGATCTACGGCCCGGTGAAAGAGCTCGAGGTGATCGCCATCGAGCCCGGCCTGGAGCGGCTGCTGATGCAGGCCCTGTCCGGCCAGAACGCCGGCGCGCTGGACCCGGGCGTGGCCGAGATGCTGAGCCAGTCGGCCACCGACATCGCCAACAAGCAGGAAGAGAAGGGCGTGCCCGCCTGCCTGCTGGTGCCCGACGCCATCCGCAGCGCCATGGCCCGCCTGCTGCGCCGCGCCGCGCCGCGCCTGCAGGTGCTGGCGCACAGCGAAATCCCCGAGACCCACCTGATCCGCATCGGCCCGATCCTGGGCCAGCTCGCCGCCTGATCCTTCCGAATCCCGATAGCACTTCCCTGGGACCGCCCACATGAACATTCAACGCTTCATCGCCCCCACCTCGCGCGAGGCCATGTCCAAGGCGCGACGCCAGTTTGGCGACAGCGCCGTGATCCTCTCCACCCGCCAGACGGCGGACGGCTTCGAGGTGATGGCCGCGGCCGAGGAAAGCCTGGCGGGCATCGCGTCCGCGGCCCAGCCCGCCGCCGCGCCGGCCGCCAGCGCCGCGAAGGCGGCCGTGGCGCAGAGCTCGGTGGGCAGCGACACCGAGGCCATGGCGATGAGCACCCTGTCGTTCCAGGAGTACGTGCGCGAGCGCATGCTGCGCAAGCGCCGCGAGCAGATGGGCGAGGCCGCCGCGCCGGCCGCCGCCGCGCAGAGCGCGAGCGTGGCGCCCGCGGCCCCGGCCAAGCCCCTCATCGCCGAGCCGGCCGACCCCATCATGGTGCCGGTGCAGCGCTACAACGAGCCGGCCGAGATGGCCCAGCCGGCGCGCCGCGCGCAGCCGCCCATCCGCACGCGCGAGAACGCCTTCGAGGACACCGCGCCGCCCGCGCGCTTCGCCACGCAGGAAGACAACCGCATGGCGGTGGAGATCTCCGCCCTCAAGGACATGATCGAGGAGCGCTTCAACACCCTGGCCTGGCTGGGGTCGAGCAAGCAGAACCCGATCCAGTCGAGCCTGATGCACAAGCTCATCCGCGCCGGCTACTCGCCGCAGCTCGCGCGCGCCCTGCTGGAGCGCCTGCCCGCCGACGCCGGCGCTGGCGAGTCGCTGCGCTGGGTGATGGACGCGATCCAGCGCAACCTGCGCGTCAGCGCGGCGGGTGCCGGCCTCACGGAAGAGGGCGGCGTGGTCGCCCTGGTGGGCGCCACCGGCGTGGGCAAGACCACCACCGCCGCCAAGCTGGCCGCGCAGTGCGTCAAGCAGTTCGGCGCCGGCAGCGTGGGCCTCATCACGCTGGACAGCTACCGCGTCTCGGGCTACGAGCAGCTGCGCGCCTACGGCCGCATGCTGGGCGTGGTGGCCCACCTGGCGCACGACCGCGCGGCGCTCAAGGACCTGCTGGGCC
Organism: Hydrogenophaga sp. PML113; assembly: GCF_001777155.1. Classification (NCBI taxonomy): domain Bacteria; kingdom Pseudomonadati; phylum Pseudomonadota; class Betaproteobacteria; order Burkholderiales; family Comamonadaceae; genus Hydrogenophaga; species Hydrogenophaga sp. PML113. The sequence goes on from NZ_MIYM01000015.1 coordinate 23,612, forward strand.
TGCTCTCGGGCAAGCGCCTGGTCATCATCGACACCGCCGGCCTGGGCCAGCGCGACCAGCGCGTGCAGGACATGCTCGACGTGCTGGAAGTGCCCGCGCTCAAAAAGGTGCTGGTACTCAACGCTGGCGCGCAGGGTGACGCCATCGACGAAACCCTGGCCGCCTTCAAGGCCGACAAGCTGCACGGCGTGGTGCTGTCCAAGGTGGACGAGGCCGTGAAACTGGGCCCCGCGCTGGACGCGGCCATCCGCCACCAGGTGACGGTGCGCGGCGTGGCCAATGGCCAGCGCGTGCCGGAAGACTGGCAGGGCGCCGACCCCGCCACGCTGGTCAAGCTCAGCATGGGCACGGCCGGCAAATCCGCCTTCGACCCCGCGAGCACCGACATGGGCTTCTACTTCGCCCAGTCCGGTGGCCGTGGCATGCCGCTCGGGGGTCTGCATGTTTGATTTCGGCGTCGACCAGGCCGCCGGCCTGCGGCTGGAGGCCCAGGCCCGCCATGGCGGACCCGCGCTGATGCCCCTGGCCAGCCCGGCGATGCCCTCGCATGGCTTCGAGTGGCTCTGCCGCCTGGCCATGGACCTCACCGAGGCCGGCCAGCGCGTGGTGGTGATCGACGCCTGCGCCACCGAGCGCGGCGACAGCGGTGGCCTGAGCCACGCGCTGGCCGACGGCGGCGTGGTGAACCTCGGCGCCGACGCGCGCCCGGGCGATCCCACCGACTGGCTGGTGATGCCCGCCGCGCAAGGCCTGCAGAGCCTTCTGGCAACGGCCGCCGCCGCCGGCGCGGACACCGCGCTCACCCGCCTGTTCGCCCCCTTCGCGGCCGGCGCGCTGCTGCTGCTGTACGCGCCCGCCCAGATGCTGGCCAGCCTGCTGGCCGGCGTGAAAGCGCGCGTGATGGTGCCGGTGGTGCCGCAGCCGCAGGCCAGCATCGACGCCTACGGCGCGCTCAAGTGGCTGCACGGCGCGGGCCTGCACCCGGTGCTCGCGCCGCTGGAGGCGCAGTCGCAGGTGCTGGCCAACGTGGTCGACTGCGCCCGCCGCCACCTGGAGCTGAAGGCCCCGGTGTGGACGCGCCCGGCCTGGGGCCAGCGCGTGCCCGACGCCGCCCTCGTCTGCGCCGACGCGCCGGCCTTCGCTCCCTACCGCTCTCCCGCCCGCGGCGCGCACGCCGGGGCCGCCATTCCCTTTTGGAGCTGACGATGTACACCGCCAAAGGCACGCTCAACCGCGAGGACCAGCTGCGCAAGTACAGCCCCCTGGTCCGTCGCCTGGCGCACCACATGATCGCCAAGCTGCCCCCGAGCGTGGAGCTCGACGACCTGATCCAGGTCGGCATGATCGGCCTGACCGAGGCGATTGCCCGCTACGAGCCCTCGCAGGGTGTGCAGTTCGAGACCTTCGCGAGCCAGCGCATCCGCGGCGCCATGATCGACGAGCTGCGCGACGGCGACTGGATGAGCCGCGGCTCGCGCAAGAGCCAGAAGGACATCGAGCAGGCCGTGCACCGCCTGCAGCAGAAGCTGCACCGCCCGCCGCGCGAGAGCGAGATCGCGGCCGAGATGGGCCTGACCCTGGCCGACTACCAGACCCTGCTGGCCAAGGTGCGCGGCACGCAGCTGGTGTACCTGGAGGACATCAGCGGCGGCGGTGGCGACGACGAGGACGGTTTCCTGGACCGCCACATGGGCGACCACGAGGCCGACCCCTCATCCGTGCTGCAGGACCAGCGCATGCGCATGGCCCTGGTGGGGGCGATCAAGACCCTGCCCGAGCGCGAGCAGCACATCATGAGCATGTACTACGAGCACGATATGAACCTGAAGGAAATCGCCGCCGTGCTCGGCGTGACCGAATCGCGCGTGTGCCAGCTGCACAGCCAGTCGATCGCGCGGCTGCGCTCGAAGCTGCGGGAGCATTGAAGGGCCGGGCTGGGCCGGGTGTGGGCGCCCCCGGTCAGACCAGCACCAGCGTTCGGATGGTGGGCCACTGCAATGGATCGAGCAGGTGCTGCGCGGCCTCGGGCGCGATCAGGCGTTCCGGCGGCGGATCCATGCCGTCCCGCAGATGCGCAAAGCGGGTCAGGAGCCCGCTGCCGTGCAGCCAGCGGATGCTGTCGACGGCGAGGCCCTTGAGCGAGAGCGTGGCGTCCGGCTGAACCAGCATGTCCAGCAGCAACTGGCCCGCCTGCATCAGGGCCTCGCGCCGAGGATCGTCCTGGGACAAGGCCCTCAGCCCCTGGCTCAGGGCGTCCTGAAGCGTGTTGATCGCGATCGTCGAGCGCGCTCGTTGTCGGAAGCCCGCTTCGTCCGGTGGGATGTCGGGCCTGTCGTTCAGCGCTTGTTTCATCTTGGCATTCAGCTGGCGCAAGTCCCGCACCGTCGGTGGGTGGGTGCGCCAATCGCGTTGCCGCAGCATGAGGCGCATTTCGCGCACGGCGTTGTCGGCCTGTCTGCCTTTCTGGGCTCGAATGTCGGAGGCCAGCTCGTCCAGGAACTCGCCCAGGTCGCCCCCGCGCGGGCGCGAATGGCCCATCGGCGCAATGGAGGTCAGCGCATAGAGTTGGAAGCGGCCGTCTTCGCGGCGGGTCGCGTAAACGGGTTGCTGGTCGCGGCTGCGTTTGGGCGTTGGCTCGAGCAGGCTCTGGGGCGTGGGCGTGGCCAGGAATTGGTCGAGCTGTTGGGCTTTGGGGCAGGACAGGAACGGGCTTTTCGAAATCATGGGCGCGAAGGGTGGGCAGCTGGGGTTGGCGTCCGGTGCAGGTGGACTGCCGGGCGCTGAGTGGCGACCCGTTCGGTGAGCGTTGCGGTCGCGTGGTTTGGGTTTTCTGATCCCGATTCGTCCAATCGAACCGTTTGGGTGTGACGCAATTCACGCCCGGGTGCCGCCGAATCCCCCGGCCTGGGGGTGATGCCCCTGCCGCGGGCGGGCGAATGCTGGTGCAATCGCGCCCCAGACCGGTTGGTCCTGACTGGAACGCCCCTTGCCCTGGCTAAGCCCCTATTTCGAGCTGTCGCGCGGCAGCGCCCACAACGTGCGGCCCATGGAGGGCCTGCGCGGCTTCGCCGTGTTCCTGGTGTTCCTGGTGCACTACGCCACGCTGGTGGTGGACTGGCTGATCGACGGGGCCGCCGCGCTGCCGCTGGCCGAGGCCCTGCACACCGTCGGCAACGCCGGCGTGGACCTGTTCTTCGTGCTCAGCGGCTACCTCATCTACGGTTCGCTGATCTCGCGGCGCCAGCCCTTCATGCGCTTCATGGCGCGGCGCATCGAGCGGCTGTACCCGGCCTTCACCGTGGTGTTCGTGCTCTACGTGGCGCTGTCTTACCTGTTCCCGGCCGAAAGCAAGATCCCGCCCGAGTCCGGCGAGGCCCTGGTCTACCTGCTGCAGAACTTCCTGCTGCTGCCCGGTCTGTTCCCCATCGAGCCCATGATCACGGTGGCCTGGTCGCTGAGCTACGAGCTCTTCTATTACCTGGTCCTGCCGCTGGTGATCGCCGGCCTGGGCCTGCGCGAGCGCAGCGGGCGGTGGCGCTCGGCGCTGTTCGTGGGCGCCGGCGCGGCGCTGCTGGTGTACTGCGCCCTGGCCGGCGGCCCTGTGCGGCTGGCCCTGTTCATCGCCGGCATGCTGCTGTTCGAGGCCATGACCGCCCCGCGCGTGCCCACGCCGTCCAGCCTGGTGGGCGGGCTGGCCCTGGCGCTGGGCCTGCTGAGCACGCTGTTCCCCTGGGACGGAACCGTCGGCGCCGCGCTCGACGCCCTGTCGCTGTGCCTGGGTTTTTCCCTGCTGTGCCTGGCGTGCTTTCGCGTGCCGCAGGCCCCGCTGGCGCGCCTGTTTTCGTGGTCGCCCCTGCGCTGGCTCGGCAACATGAGCTACTCGTACTACCTGATCCACGGTCTCGCGCTGAAAGCCGCCTTCCTCGCGATGTCGGTGCTCATGCCGGGCGCGGCGTTCGGCTCGTGGTTCTTCTGGGCCCTGATGCCGGTGATGTTCGCGCTCACGCTGCTGCCATCGGCGGCGCTGTTCCTCGCGGTCGAGCGGCCGTTATCGCTGGCGCCCGGCGCGCCCAGGCCGCGCGACGCGGTGGCGCCGACGCGCTGAAGGCGGGGAGAAAAAAGGGAGGAGGGCTCAGGCGCCCGCGTAGCGGCGCGCGCCCGGCTTGCCCAGGCCTTGGTAGGTGGGCTTTTGCAGGTGGTCGGGCAGCAGGCTGCCCAGGGCGCGCTCGTTGAGCGCGGCGGCGCGCACCGTGGCGGCGCGCAGCTGGGCGAAGCGCTGGGCGGCCTGGTGCAGCTCGCGCGCGTGGCCGTCTTTCAGTTCGAGGGTGCGCGGCGCTTCCTGCAACGCGGCCTGCACCGCGCCGCTGGCGTGTTCCGCGCCCAGGGCGTCGCCCTGCAGCAGCGCGCGCTCCAGGGCGTCGAGCCGCTCGTGCAGCAGCACGATCCAGGGGTGCGGGGCGCGGGCCTCGTTCATGGGGATCAGCCGCGGGCGGCGTTGAGCATCTCGGCCGCGTTGGCCAGGAGCTTGTCGGCGATGGCTTCGGGGTTCACCTGGAAGGTGCCGTCGGCGATGGCCTGCTTCACGGCCGCCACTTTTTCGGCGTTGAACACCTCGCTGCCCGTGGCACCGCCCACGGCGGCGGCCGAGGACAGGGTCACGGTCACGCCGGGCTGCGGCGCGCTGGCGCCGGCCGGCTTGGCCGCGGCCTCGCTCGGGCCCACGGGCGCCTTGGCGGGGCCACCGGCCACGGAGCCAATATAGGAATCCGTTGACGAATCGACTTTCATGTCACGCTCCAAACCCTGATGGCAGGGTCCTGTGCACGTTGTATCGACCTCGATCCCTGGAACTTTAGTGTTTTAAGGCGCTATTTCTACCGCTCATCGGCGTGGGTCCGCCTCACAGGGGTACTTCTACCACCTGATCGGCCCGCACCACGCCGCTGACCACTTTGCCGCTGGGCAGGCGCACCCGGGCGTTCTGGCCCACCAGGCCGGCGTTCAGCGCCTGGCCCACCACGGTGATGGCAAAACCCTTGCCGCCCGCGCTCACCTTCACCGGGGTGCCGGCCTCGAAGGCCTGCGGGGCGCGGACCATGTTCTCGCGGATGACCTGGCCCGGCGTCAGGGCATAGGCCGCCTGCTGGCCGACCCAGCGCTCGGGCAGGGCCAGCACCATCGAGGGGTGGGCCGCCCAGTCCACTTCGGCGCGCTCGGCGTGTTCTTGAGTCAGCGTCTCACCGGATTGCACCGGCGCCTTGAGCACCCAGGCCGGCCCGAAGGCCTGCACGGTGACGGGCAGGTAGACGGCCCAGCGCGTGGGGCCGTCCACGCAGCGCAAGCCCACGCGGCTGCGGCCCCAGAGGCGGCCGTTGGGCGGCAGGAAGGGTTCGATGGCGTTGCACGGCGCCAGGCGCAGTCGACTGTCCAGCGAGCCCATCTGCACCTCGGCGCGCAGCGGCGTGCCGGCCTGCTCGGCCAGGGCCTGGTCCACGGCGGGCTGCAGGAAATCGCGCGCGAGCTTTTCCAGGCCGCTGTTGTCGTTCGCGTGGGCGGACGAGGAGAACGCGGCCAGCAGGCTCAGGCCGAAGACGACGGCGATCAAGAGGCGCAGGGCGGGTGGGTTCATGGCGGCTCCACGGACAGGGTGTCAGGGGGCACTGTAGGCCGGCCTGCGCACGGGCAAAGCCGCGAATTGCCCGATTCGCACCCGTTTGTTCCGCGCTTCTGCGGCCCTCAAGTCTTTTGACAATCGCTGCACGCCCCGGCCCTGGGCTCGTCCCGAGGCCGGCCCCGACAACCCGCTCCAGGGGGTGAGCATGTTCGAACAGATGACCAGCCGGCTGGACTTCCACGCCCAGGCGCTGTCGCTGCGCTCGCAACGCCAGCAGGTGCTGGCCAGCAACATCGCCAACGCGGACACGCCCGGCTACGTCGCGCGCGATTTTGATTTCGCCGCCGCGCTCAAGGACGCCACGGGCAGCGGCACCGCCGGCGCCGCCACCACCGATGCGCGGCACTTCCGCAGCGTGGGCGCGCACCCGGGTGACCCCCAGCTCGCCTACGCCGTGCAGACGCAGCCTGCGCAGGACGGCAACTCGGTCGACCTGGACCGCGAGCGCGCCAACTTCGTGGACAACACCATCCGCTACGAGTCCACGCTGCGTTTCATCAATGGGCATGTGAAGACCATGCTCAGCGCCATCACCGGCCAATAGCCATGAAACCCCCCTGCGTCGCCTTCGGCGCCTTCCCCCCAGGGGGACAACACCAACGGCCCGGCAAAGCCGGCTCCGTGGTGTTCCTCGGTGGTGTCCTTGGCGCTTGAAAGGAGTTTTCGATGTCCATGTTCAACATCTTCAACGTCTCGGGCAGCGCCATCAGCGCGCAGCAGCAGCGCCTGAACGTGGTGGCCAGCAACCTGGCCAACGCCGACGCCGTGGCCGGCCCGGACGGCCAGGCCTACAAGGCCCGCCAGATCCATTTCCAGACCGTCGCCATGGGCGATGCCGGCAGCGCGGGCGTGAAGGTGCAGACCATCACCGAGAGCGACACGCCGGGACGCCGGGTGCACGACCCCCTGAGCCCGAACGCCGACGCGCAGGGCTACGTGACGCACTCCAACGTCAACCCGGTGGAAGAGATGGTCAACATGATTTCCGCCTCGCGTTCGTACCAGAACAACATCGAGGTGATGAACACCGCCAAGAGCCTGCTGCTCAAGACGCTGCAGATGGGCCAGTGATTCCGTTCAAGGACGCCCCACCATGATGTTTTCCAATCCCCTGGACCTGTCCGGCCTCGGCAACACGCCGGGCAGCTCCACCGCCAAGTCCGCCACGGCCGCCACCGGCGCCGAGGCCACGCAGGACCGGTTCCTGAAGCTGCTCGTCGCGCAGCTGAACAACCAGGACCCGATGAACCCGATGGACAACGCGCAGATGACGACGCAGATGACGCAGATCAACACGGTCGCGGGCATCGAGTCGCTCAACACCACGCTCAAGGGCATGGCCACGCAGTTCACGGCCATGCAGAACCTGCAGGGCCTGTCGCTGATCGGCCGCGAGGCCCTGGTGGAGGGCAAGACCTTCGGCTTCGACGGAACCGTCGGCAAGGCCGCGTTCCGCCTCGACGCGCCGGCCGACAGCGTGCAGGTCGACGTGCTCGACAAGTCGGGCCAGGTGATCGACACCCTGGACTTCGGCGCGCTCACCGCCGGCCAGCACTCCTTCAACTGGGACGGCAGCGAGTTCAACCCCAACGAGGTGGCCAGCTACCGCGTGCGCGCCTCCAACGGCGGCGCACCCGTGGGCTCGTTCATGTACAGCCGCCTGACGGTGACCTCGGTCGGCATGAAGGACGGCCAGATGCAGCTTCAGCTGCAGAACGGCAGCACGGTCGGCTACGACAAGATCACCACGTTCATGTAACCCGCGATTCCGCAACGCAAGGACACACCATGGCATTCCAGCAAGGACTCTCCGGCCTGAACAGCGCGAGCAAGAACCTCGACGTGATCGGCCACAACATCGCCAACGGCAACACGGTGGGCATGAAATCCTCGCGCGCCGAGTTCGCCGAGGTCTACGCGAGCTCGGTCAACGCGGCGGGCGGCGTGAACATGGGCATCGGCGTGTCGGTCGCGGCCGTCACACAGAGCTTCACCCAGGGCAACATCACCATCACCGGCAACGACCTGGACGTGGCCATCAACGGCGCCGGCTTCTTCGAGCTGACCATGCCCAACGGCAGCACGGCTTACAGCCGCGCCGGCATGTTCAAGCTCAACGACCAGGGCGAGATCGTCAACCACCAGGGCGCGCAGCTCATGGGTTATCCCACGGACCCCCAGGGCAACCGCCTGAGCTTCGACACCCAGCCGCTCACCCTGCCCACCAGCGCGCCGATCCCGGCCCAGCGCACCAGCAACGTCACGGCCGAGTTCAACCTGGACGCGCGCGCGCCGGTGTGGAACACGGTGACGCCGCCCACGCCGCTGTCCACCTACGGCACCTCCTTCGTCGCCTTCGACGACCAAGGCCTGGAGATCCCCGTGTCCATGGCCTTCCGCAAGGTGGCCAACAACACCTGGGAGGTCTACACCGGCGTCAATGGCGCCGACCCCGCGCTGTCCACGCCCTTCACGCTGACCTTCAACGACGATGGTTCGCTGGACCCGGCCTCGGTGATCCCGCCGCTGGGCCTGGCCTCCCCCAACGACCCGGCGCTGACCTTCACCGCCGCACTCGACCTGGTCAACGTCACGCAGACCGGCACCGCCTTCGGCGTCACCGAGCTGGACCCGGACGGCTACCGCCCCGGCCAGTTCCTGGGCCTGAAGATCAGCGAGAACGGCGTCATCACCGGCCAGTACTCCAACGGCGAGACGCGCGCGGCCGGCCAGATCGCGCTGGTGAACTTCCGCAACGCGCAGGGCCTGCAACCCACCGGCGGCGGCAACTGGACGGCCACCTACTCGTCGGGCGAACCGCTGCGCGGCGAGCCCGGCACCGGCAACTTCGGCGCGCTGCGCGCCGGTGCCACCGAGGACTCCAACGTCGACATCACCGCCGAGCTGGTCAACATGATGACCGCGCAGCGCGCCTACCAGGCCAACGCGCAGACCATCAAGACGCAGGATCAGGTGCTGAGCACGCTGCTGAACATGCGCTGAGCGTGGGCCAAATGGTGGCGCGCGGCGTTGACTCGCCTGCGGCGCGCAGCGCAATACCGCAAGGGCAGTAGCGGTTGGCCTCCGGCAACAGGCCGAGTGCCCGTCGCGCGCGCCCTGGCTAGCATGGCCGGCCTCGCCACACGGAACGCCGCACCATGACCGATGCCAACGCCAACGACGCCAACGACGCCACCAACGAACAGCTGCAGCTGGTCGAGCGCTGGATCGGCTACGGCTACCACGCCGCCGACGCGATCGATGGCTGGATCGAGGAGAACGCCGCCGCCGACGCGGGCGTCGACCTCGAACGGGTGAAAGATTTCGCCGCCGCCGCTTTCGCCCGCAAGCGCGCCGCCGAAACCCGGTGGCCCGAGGACACCGACTGCGACCGGCTCGACCGCGCGTTCGCCGCGCTGCACGAGCAAGGCGTCTGCGCGGTGCAATGGGCCGGCGACACGCTGGACGAAGGCCTGGCGCCGGTGGGCGACCAGATCAACGCTGATGGCGTGCCGCAGGGCCGGTACACGGGCTATTGCTTCTTCCACAGCCAGGACATGGACCACGCCCTGGATGGTGAGGGCCTGATGCTGGCCTTTGGCCCGGTGGACGCCGAGACCGAGGCGGACGCCGTGCGGATCGGCCGGCGGGTCTGCGAGGCCCTGCAGCGCGAGGGCCTGCGCACCGAGTGGGACGGCACGGTCGAGCACCGCATCGCGGTGCCCGGCCTGCGCTGGCAGCGTCGCACGCCGGACTGAAGGCCCGGCGCGGGCGGCCAAGGCGGTCCGCTCGCCGCGCCGCCGAAGCCGGGGGCTGAAGCGAGGAATTGAAGGGCGCGATCCGCGCTGTTCCCGGCATTGCGCCCCCTCAAGAATTTCCACAATCCTTTCAAGCCGCCGTGGCCAGCGCTGCTGGCGCGGCAGGCGAGTGAAAGGACTTGTGCTTGGACCGCTTCATCTACACCGCCATGACGGGCGCCAGCGCGGCGGCGCACCGCCAGCAGGTGCTGTCGAACAACCTGGCCAACGTGTCCACCACGGGCTTTCGCGCGGAGCTGTCCACCTTCCGCGCCGTGCCCATCCGCGGTGACGGCGCCAGCACCCGCGTGTTCGCGCTCGAGGCCACGGCCGGCCATTCCAACCTGGCGGGCTCCGTGCAGCAGACCGGCCGCAACCTGGACGTTGCCGCACAAGGCGACGCCTGGTTCGCGGTGCAGGGCCTGGACGGCACCGAGGCCTACACCCGTGCGGGCGCGCTGCAGGTGAACGCCGACGGCACGCTGGTGAACGCCAGCGGCCTGCCCATGCTGGGCGACGGCGGCCCCATCGTGATCCCCGAGAACGCGCGCGTGGACATCGGTGCCGACGGCAGCGTCAGCACGCGCGTGGGCAACGAACCCGGCCAGGTGGCGGGCCGCCTGAAGATGGTGGTGCCCGACGCCGACAACCCGCTCAAGCGCGGTGACGATGGCCTGTTCCGCGGCCCCGAAGGCAACCCCCTGCCCACGAGCGAGGTGGCGCGCCTGCACGACGGCGCGCTCGAAGGCTCCAACGTCAATCCCGTCGAGGCCATGGTCGGCATGATCGCGGCCTCGCGGCAGTTCGAATACCAGATGCGCATGCTGCAAAACGGCGAAGGCAACGACCGCAGCGCCTCGCAGCTGCTCAACGTCAACGGCTAAGCACGGAGCCCCCCATGATCAACTCCCTCATGATCGCCAAGACCGGCATGACGGCGCAGCAGACCCAGCTCGACGTCATCTCGAACAACCTGGCCAACGTCAGCACCAACGGCTTCAAACGCTCGCGCGCGGTGTTCGAAGACCTCATGTACCAGAACCTGCGCCAGGTGGGCGCCAACGCGGCCGAGCAGGCCGAGCTGCCCACGGGCCTGCAGATCGGCCTGGGCGTGCGCACCGTGGCCACCAGCCGCAACTTCACGCAGGGCAGCCTGCAGCAGTCGGGCAACGCGCTGGACGTGGCCGTCAACGGGGCCGGCTTCTTCCAGGTCGAGATGCCCGACGGCACCACGGCCTACACGCGCGACGGCAGCTTCCAGCGCGACGCGCAGGGCCGCATGGTCACCAGCAGCGGCTTCCCGCTCACCGCGGGCATCACGCTGCCGGCCGAGACCGAGAGCGTCACGGTCTCCAGCGACGGCATCGTCACCGTCAAGCTGCCGGGCCAGACCCAGCCGCAGCAGGTCGGCCAGATCGAGCTCGCCAACTTCGTCAACCCGGCCGGTCTGGAGCCCATGGGCCAGAACCTGTTCCGCGAAAGCGTGGCCTCGGGCGCGCCGGTCAATGGCGCGCCGGGCACCACCGGCATGGGCGTGCTCATGCAGGGCTACACCGAGCAATCCAACGTGAACGTGGTGCAGGAGCTGGTGGACATGATCCAAACCCAGCGCGCCTACGAGATGAACTCGAAGTCGATCCAGACCTCGGACCAGATGCTGCAGAAGCTCGCGCAGCTGTGAGGACCGCGGGCGGCGCCTTGGCGCCGGGGAGCGGGGTTCAGACGCTGCTGCTGGTCAGCGACCCGAAGCCGTTGTTGCCGCGGTAGTCGAACAGGTCGGCGCCGTCGATGTCGGCGTAGGGGTCGGCGGGTGGGTTCTGCTCGATGCCTTGCAACACCCGTGCGGCCATGTGGGCATCGCCGAACAGCACGGGCCACTCCGATTTCCTGTCGCTCGGGGCCTTCAGGTCAATGATCTGAAGGAGGACGTTCCGGATGGCGTGCCTCCACTCGATGGATCGCGAGTGGATGTTGTCCAGGAGCTCATCAAGCGAGGTGGTTTCATCGATTTCGGCGAACTCCGCATAACCCAGATGGGCGAGCGCGGCCCGCTTGAGCGTGTCGGCAAAAGCGCCGATGGCCTGCGAGGTGTCGCCGACGGAGGGGGCGGTGTCCTCGGCTGCGGGGCGCTGAAGCCCGACGCAGAGTGCGATGGCTGCTTCGCGCATGCCAGGGTCAATGTCATCGCGGTGGTGCTTGATCCGAAAGTTCAGCACCTCGTGGAGGGTCTCTTTCAAGTCATCAGGCAGCGCGTTCATGGCTTCGATCACGCGGTCCACCGGCGTGTCTTTCGAGATGCCGGGGACCAAATGGTCAATGACTTTCGCAAACGGGCCGATGGCCCGGGTGCCAGAGGGGGAAGCCGGTTGGGTTGGGCGGCTGACGTCCAGTGGGAGCTCGGTCTGGGCGGCCCCCGTGGGGCGAGGCATCTCTCTGGCATGGGCCAGCGTGTGGATCGCCTGGGCGAATGGGGGGTTCTTGACCACTTGCCGGTTCTGGGCGAGGGCATTGAGCACATACTGCCGAGCCGCTTCCACCTCGGGCCCGTAGTAGCGATCGGCAAACTGCGTCGTGAGGGTGTTTTCCAAGCGCCGTGCGGTCTCCGCGCTGGAGCCGCGGGGGGTGAGCAGGGAATGCGACGTGGTGCTTGCTCGTGTCGACAGGAAGTCCACCCCCTTCCCGAGCGGCGAGCGGCTGGTGTTGAGGTAGAGCACCGCGCCGCTTTTCACCTTGTCTTGGGACAGCAGCTCATCCAGCTTCTTGAGATTGAGGTCCTTCCTGTTCCAATGGCAGGCTTCCTCCTTGAGCTTGTTGCGAGAAAAGAAGCTGGTCAGCGACGGCATAGGCACCTCGGCGGGATGGGGAGGGGGGCGACTGCCCTGCGCGGTCGTCCGATGCTGCTTGGGTGGCGCGGCGCGCGCCTGAGTTCTCGGCCAAATGACCGCATCGGCCATAGGTACGGGCCATCGCCTGCTCCAGGGGCCGAACCTTGGAAAAGGCCAGGCTGCGGCGCCTTGTTCCGGCCATTGGCCACCCTCAAGTTTTTTGACAATCCTCGCAAGGTCCCATTGGGGGGCCGCTGTTCAAGGACTCGTCATGTGCCGTCGATTGGCGTTGTGGGTGTTGTTCTCCACCCTGGCCGTGCTGGCCAGCGGCTGCCAAACCCTGCGCAACGAACCCGTGGTGGACCTGGCGCCCGCCCAGCCGGTGCGGTACGTGCAGCAGGAACAGGCCTTTCAGGTGGCCGCCGCCGCGCCCACCGGCGGCCTGTTTCGCGCCGCCACCTACCGCCCCGCGTTCGAAGACCCGCGCGCGCGCCTGCCGGGCGACATCATCACGGTGCAGATCACCGAGCGCGTGACCGCAAGCCAGAACTCCTCGGCTTCCATCGACCGCAGCGCCGATGCCTCGGCCAGCATCAACGCCATCCCCCTGTTCGGCGGCACCACGCCCTGGAGCAAGGCCAACCTCGGCGCCCAGAGCAGCAACAACTTCAAGGGCGACGGCGCGACCTCGAGCAACAACAACTTCAGCGGCTCCATCACCGCCACCGTGCAGGAGGTGCTGCCCAACGGCCACCTGCGCATCGTCGGCGAGAAGCAGATCGGCGTGAACGCCAACGTGGACGTGATGCGCTTCTCCGGCACGGTCGATCCGCGCAGCATCCGCCCCGGCAACGTGGTGCCCTCCACCCAGGTGGCCGACGCGCGCATCGAGTCGCGCAGCCGTGGCGCGCAGGGCGAAGCCATGTCAATTGGCTGGTTGGCGCGCTTCTTTTTGAGCGTTCTGCCGTTCTAGAGGACGCGATCATGCAATTCCCCCGCCGCGCTTCGCGCGACCCCCACGGGGCGGCACCAGCGACCCGGCACAGCCGGCTCCGCGGCCTCCCTGGGTTTGACCACTTGCCGATGCCATGAATATCGTCCACCGCCTGCGCCACTTGATGCTGATTTGCGTTGCGCTGGCGACTTTTTCCGTCACCGCGCAAAGCGTGCGCGTGAAAGAGATCGCCGCGGTGCAGGGCGTGCGCAGCAACATGCTCACGGGCTACGGCCTGGTGGTGGGCCTGGACGGCAGCGGCGACCAGACCACGCAGATGCCCTACACCGGGCAGAGCCTGGCCAACTTCCTGCAGCAGTACGGCCTGACGCTGCCGCCCGGCGCCAACCCCCAGCTCAAGAACGTGGCCGCCGTGATGGTGACGGCCGAGCTGCCGCCCTTCGCGCAACCGGGCCAGCCCATCGACGTCACCGTCTCCTCCATGGGCAACGCCAAGTCGCTGCGCGGCGGCACGCTCATCGTCACGCCGCTGCGCGGCGCCGACGGCGAGATCTACGCGCTCGCGCAGGGCAACCTCATGGTCGGCGGCGCGGGCGCGTCGGCCGGCGGCAGCAAGGTGCAGATCAACCACCTGAGCGCCGGCCGCATCCCCGGCGGTGGCCAGGTCGAGCGCGCCGTGCCGACCTCCCTGCACGCGGGCGACACGCTGGACCTGGGCCTCAACAGCAACGACTTCCAGACCGCCAGCCGCGTCACCGACGCCATCAACAAGGCCCTGGGCGCCGGCACCGCGAGCGCCGTCGACGGTCGCGTGGTGCGCCTGAACGCGCCCACCGACCCCTCCCAGCGCGTGGCCTTCCTGGCGCGCGTGGAAGAGGTGCGCATCGAATCCAGCGTGCCCAGCGCCAAGGTCGTGATCAATGCGCGCACCGGCTCCATCGTCATGAACCAGGCGGTCACGCTCGGCCCCGTGGCCGTGGCGCACGGCAACCTGTCGGTGAGCGTGAGCAGCACGCCCGTCATCAGCCAGCCCGCGCCGTTCTCGGGCGGCGAAACGGTGGTGCGCGAGCAGGCCAGCATCCAGATCAGCCAGGACAAGGGTTCGCTCATCCACATGGGCCCGGCCGCGCAGCTCAGCGAGGTGGTCAAGGCGCTCAACACCCTGGGCGCCACGCCGCAGGACCTGATCGCCATCCTGCAGGCCATCAAAGCCTCCGGCGCGCTCAACGCCGAACTCGAAATCATCTGACGGCCATGATCGGCAGCAGCGCCTTCACCTCCCCGAGCGGCCTCGCCGCCGACCCGAACGCGCTCAACGCGCTCAAGGGCGCGGGCGACAGCAAGGCCGCGCTCAAGGAGGCCGCGAAGCAGTTCGAGGCCCTGTTCATGCGCGAGCTCATCAAGAGCATGCGCGAAGCCACCAGCAAGAGCGGCCTGTTCGACAGCGAGGGCGAGAACCTGGGCACCGACCTGCTGGACCAGCAGTTCGCGCAGAAGCTCACCGGCCTGCCGGGCGGCCTGTCGGAAGCCATCGAGCGCCAGCTCGCCGGCCGCATGTCCGGCACGCAGGCCTTGCCCGACGCGCCCGCCACGCCCAGCACCGTGGGCCGCGCCAGCGCCGGCGAACGCCAGAGCGCGTTTGTCGAGCGCCATGGCGCCGCCGCGCTGGCGGTGGCGCGCGAATCGGGCATTCCCGCCGCCTTCATGCTGGGCCAGGCCGGGCACGAGAGCGGCTGGGGCCGTGGCGAGATCCGCCACGCCGACGGCTCGCCCGCGCACAACCTGTTCGGCATCAAGGCCACGGGCGGTTGGACCGGCAAGGTCGCCGAGGTCACCACCACCGAGTACATCAATGGCGAGCCGCGCAAGGTGACGGCCAAGTTCCGCGCCTACGACTCCTACGAGGAGTCGTTCCGCGACTACGCCCGCCTGATCGGCAACAGCCCACGCTACGAGGGCGTGATGGATCAGCTGCATTCCGTTCAGGGCTTCGCCAAGGGCCTGCAGCGCGCCGGCTACGCCACCGACCCGTCCTACGCCGAGAAGCTCGGCCGGGCCATCAACACCACGCTGAGCCTTCAGCGTGCGCAAGGCTGAAGGGGAGCCTGAGCCATGTCCTCACTCAACATCGCCACCCGCGCGCTCAACACCAACCTGGCGGCGCTGCAGGTCATCGGCCACAACATCGCCAACGTCAACACGCCCGGCTACTCGCGCCAGACGGTGGTGCTGTCCAGCGCGGGCTACCAGTTCACCGGCGGCGGCTACTTCGGCAAGGGCGTGGAGATGACCACGGTGGAGCGCGCCCACAACGAGTACCTCACGCGCGAGGCGCGCCAGACCGGCTCGGTGGCCGCGGCGGACGCGGCGCGCCTGGCCCGCCTGGAGCAGCTGGAAACCGTGTTCCCCACCGGCGAGAAGGGCCTGGGCACGGCGCTCAACGACATGCTCAACGCCTGGACCGACCTGAGCTCGGCGCCGGGCAACCTCACGGCGCGCACGGTGGTGATCGCGCGCGCCGACGAATTCGCCAGCCGGCTGCGCGACAGCGCGGGCCAGCTCGACCTGATGCGCAACACCACGCAGCAGCAGGTGAAGTCGGTCACGGAGGACATCAACCGCATCGCCCAGGACCTGGCCAAGGTCAACCAGCGCATCATCGAGACGGCCGGCACCGCGCACACACCCAACGACCTGTACGACCAGCGCGACCAGCTGCTGCGCCAGCTGAGCGACAAGGTTCAGATCAGCACCGTGCCCGGCGATGCCGGATCGGTCAATGTGTTCGTGGCCGGCAGCCAGCCGCTGGTGCTGGGGGCGCAGGCCGCGAAGCTGGCGGACCAGACCGATCCCATGGATTCGTCGCGCATCACCATCAACTTCGTGCAGGGCGGTGTGTCCACCGCGCTGGCCGATGGCTCGCTGGGCGGCGGCGAACTGGCGGGGGTGGTGCGTTTCCTCAACGACGACCTGGCGGCCGCGGCCAACCAGCTCGGCCGCATCGCCCTGGCCACGGCCAATCTGGTGAACCAGCAGCACGCGCTGGGCCTGGACCTCAAGGGCAACCCGGGACAGAACTTCTTCGTGCCGCCCGCGGCCGCCAAGGGCCTGGCCTCGCCCGCCAACGGTGGCACCGGCCAGGTGAGCGCCGTGGTGAGCGACCCGCAGGCGCTGATCGCCTCCGATTACGAGTTGCGCGTGGAGGCCGGCGGCTTCAGCATCGTGCGCCTGAGCGACGGCAACACCACCAGCGTGGGCGCTTTGCCCGCCGAGGTCGATGGCCTGAGCTTCCAGGTGGACGCGGCCGGCGCCGTGCCGGGCGACCGCTTCCGCATCCGGCCATTCGAGGCGGCGGCGCGCAACCTGCAGGTGGCCATCGACGCCCCCGAGCAGCTGGCCGTGGCCAGCCCCGTCATGGTCACCCCCGGCACCGGCAACTCGGGCAGCCTGAGCGTGGAGAAGCTCTACGCGGTCGACAATTCGGCCAACCTCACCGACCCGGTCACCATCACCTTCAACGCCGACGGCAGCTTCAGCGCCACCGGCCTGGGCCCGGGCAACCCCCCGCCCGACAACGCCGGCCCGCCGCCGAGCTACAACTTCAAGCCCGGCCAGGCCATCGTGCTCAATGGCTGGAGCCTCACGCTGCGCGGCAACCCCACCGCTGGCGACAGCTTTTCCATTGGCGCCTCGCCGTCCAACGCCATCGCGCAGAGCGCCGGCAACGCCAGCGGCATGCTGGCCTTGCGCGACCTCGCCACCTTCGACGGCGTGCCACTGTCCGACGGCT
The DNA here is from genome assembly GCF_001777155.1 of Hydrogenophaga sp. PML113. Taxonomy (NCBI): domain Bacteria; kingdom Pseudomonadati; phylum Pseudomonadota; class Betaproteobacteria; order Burkholderiales; family Comamonadaceae; genus Hydrogenophaga; species Hydrogenophaga sp. PML113. The sequence goes on from NZ_MIYM01000015.1 coordinate 40,653, forward strand.
ACGTCAGCCTGTTCTCCGACCTGGGCACGCGCGTGCAGGGCGCGCAGTTCGCGGCCGACTTCTCGGCCGGCGTGGCCACGGCGGCCGAGCAGGCGCGCAGCAACGTGGCCGGCGTCAACCTCGACGAAGAAGCCGCGCGGCTGCTGCAGTTCCAGCAGGCCTACCAGGCCTCGGCCAAGTTCCTGCAGATCGCCCAGAGCACCTTTGACAGCCTGTTGCAAACCGTGGGACGTTGACCGCCATGAGCTTTCGCATCGCCACCGCCAACCAGTTCGACCGCACCATCGACCAGCTTGCCACGCGCCAGTACGACCTGGCCAAGCAGCAGGAGCGCATCTCCACCGGCAAGCGCGTGATGAAGGCCAGCGACGACCCCGTGGCCGCCACGCTGGCCGAGTCGGCCCGCAACCGCATGACGCGGGTGCAGGCCGACCTGCGCGCGCTGGACGCCTCGCGCACCAGCCTGCAGCAGGCCGAGTCCGGCCTGGCCGAATCGGGCGAGCTGATCCAGCGCGTGCGCGACCTGCTGGTGTCCGCCGGCAACCCCAGCTTCGCCGACGCCGAGCGCGAGGACGTGGCGCGCCAGCTCGAAGGCCTGCGTGAGCAGCTGCTGGCCGTGGCCAACCGCACCGACAACAACGGCCGCACCCTGTTCGGCGGCCTGGGCGGCGCGCCGACGCCCTTCGTCGACCTGTACGGGCCCAGCGGCACCGGCGTGCAGTTCGAGGGCCAGCGCGGCCAACCCGCGGCGGGCAACGGCACCCTGCCCCAATCGCTCGACGGTGACGCCATCTGGATGCGCATCCCGCAGGGCAATGGCAGCTTCACCCTGAGCCTGCCCACCAGCAACACCGGTGGCGTGAACACCAGCCTGGGGCAGGTGACCGACGCCACGGCGCTCACCGGCGACGACTACCGCGTGGACTTCGCCGACGTGGGCGGCGTCATCCAGTACACCATCACCAACACCACCACGGGCACCCCCGTGGCGGGCCACGCGGGCGTGCCCTACGAGGCCGGCAAGACCGTGGCCTTCGATGGCCTGTCCTTCGAAATGAACGGCCAGCCGGCCGCGGGCGACCGCATCGACCTCGCCCCCGCCACCGGCACCACCGACATCTTCTCCGTCGTGCAGGGCGCGATCGACGCCCTGCGCTACCAGGGCGCGGGCGAATCGGCGCTGCGCACCCAAGCGCTGGGGCGCGCCCTCACCGAGGTGGACGCCGGGCACGACCGCGTGCTGCTGGCGCGCGGGCGCGCCGGCGAATGGCTCAACCGCGCCGACTCCATGGACCTGCTGATGAACAACCGCAGCACCGACCTGGAGCTGGAGGAGTCGCGCCTGGTCGACCTGGACATGGTCAAGGGCATCTCCGACTTCAAGAACAAGGAGCTCGCGCTCAACGCCGGCCTGCAGGCTTACGCCACCGTGCAGCGCATGTCCCTGTTCGACTACATCAAATAAGCGCGCCGACGAACCCCCATGCTGATGCAAGCGCACACCGTCCTCGACAGCGTCGCCATGGCCTATGTGCCGCTGTGGAACCGCGCGCGCGAGCTCGCGGGCGTGCGCCTGTGCGTGCGCGCCATCCACCCCGAGGGCGTGGACGCCCACCACCTGCTGCAGGCCATCGGCGACGACTGGCCCGAGGGCGCGCCGCCGCTGCTGCTGTCGCTGCAGACGCCGCGCCTGCTGCAGCAGGCCCTGGCCTGCCCGCCCGTGCTCAACACCCTGCTGGAGGTGCCGGCCGCGCTGTTCGGCGCGCAGGAAACGCTGGCGCGCCTGTCGCTCGCGCGGCGCAACGGCCACCTGCTGGTGCGCCATGGCGACTGGAGCGCGCTGCGGGGGCGGCCCACGCCGGGCGTCGACCACCGCAACCTGTTCACGCTGGAGCCCCTTGACCGCATCGAGCCCATGCCCGGCCAGATGGTGGAAGGCGTGGACACCCAGGAGCGCCTGCGCCAGGTGCTGGACCAGGCCCAGGCCGCCGCCGTGCTCGGCTGGCCTGCGGTTGACGTGCTGCGCGCCCACAAACGCCAGCCGCTGCACTACGACGCGCGCGTGGTGCGCCAGGTGCTGCAGGCCATCGACGACGAGGAATGTTCGGTCGAGTACCTGGAGCGCGTGGTGCGCCAGGACCCGGTGCTGATCTACCGCATTCTCATGCTGGTGAATTCCGCGGCCTACGGCCTGCGGCGCGAGATCGGCTCGCTGCGCCACGCCATCATGATGCTGGGCTTCCGCGAGTTGGGCCGCTGGCTCACCGAGCAGGTGCCGGAGGCCGAGCCCGACGTCGACCTGCAGCCCGTGCGCTACGCCATGGTGATGCGGTCGCGCCTGGCCCAGCACCTGCTGGCCACCGGCTCGGATGACCTCTTGCGCGCCGAGGTCTACACGACCGCGGCGCTCTCGCAGCTCGACCTGTTGCTGCACCAGCCCCTGGCCGACCTGCTGCACCGCCTGCCCCTGGCGGGCCGGGTGACCGACGCGGTGCTGCGCCACGATGGCCCCTACTTCCCGCTGCTGGACATCGCGCGCGCCATGGGCGACCCGGAGCGGCTGGACCGCATGGAAACCCTGTGCCGCCGCCACGAGCTGACGCTGGAGCAGGTGAACCGCGCCCTGCTGCGCATGCTGGCCACCAGCCGCGACCACGCGGGCCGGCGCTCGGAGCGGCTGGCGCACTGAAGCCGGGTTCGTGGGTGGGGTGCGCCAAAGTGTGCACACTCGTCCCATGACCGCCCCGACAGACAAGCCGCTTTCCAGCACCCTGCGCACCCGCCGCTTTCGAGCCGGCGACGAGTTCGCCCTGTTCCACGTGCACCGCTCGGCCATTCAGTCGATCGCCAGCCGGGACTACACGCCCGAGCAGATCCAGGCCTGGTTGCCCGAGGAGGGGGAGCGGGACGCCTGGGCCCAGCGCGTGCGCGCCCTGGCGCCGTTCGTGGCGCTCGATGGCGATCGGATCGTGGGCTACGCCGATCTCCAGGCCAACGGCCTCATCGACCAATTCTTCGTGTCCGGGCAGCACCCGCGTCGCGGCATCGGCGCCGCGCTGATGTGGCGGGTGCACGAGGAAGCGGCCTTGCTGGGGCTCTCAGAGCTGCACGCCCACGTCAGCTTGAGCGCCGAGGCCTTTTTTCGCCGCTTCGGTTTCGAGGTGGTCGAGCGGCGCCTGCCGGTGCGGCGCGGGCTGGCCTTGCCGAACGCGCTGATGCGCAAGCGGCTGCCACCGGGCGCGGACCCGCAAGGCGAGCGACCATGAGCGAGGCCCGCGCCGGCACCGACCGCGTGGTGGTCATTGGCTCCAGCTGCGCCGGCAAATCCACCTTCGCCAGCGCGCTCGCCGCGTCGCGTGGCTGCGCGCTCATCGAACTGGACGAGCTGTACTGGGCGCCCGCCTGGACGCCCAAGCCGCCGGCCGAGTTTCTGCGGCTGGTCGAGCAGGCCAGCGCCGGCGAACATTGGGTGGCGGCGGGCAACTACGGGCTCGCGCGCGAGCGGCTGTGGGGCCGTGCCACCACCATCGTCTGGCTCAACTTCGGCCTGCCCCGGGTGTTCTGGCGCGGCCTGCGGCGCACCGTGGCGCGCGTGGTCTCCGGCGAGCAACTGTTTCAGGGCAACCGCGAGTCCTTCCGCCAGTCGTTCCTGTCGCGCGAGTCCATCCTGTGGTGGATCCTGAGCACGTTCCACCGCCGTCGGCGCGAGTTCGAGGCCCTGCGGGACGCCGGCACCTTCGCCCACCTGCGCTGGTGCGAAGCGCGCACCCCCCACGAGGCCGATGCCCTCCTGCGCCTTCTGCAGGCGGGTGCCTCGGCCGCCCCCGGTCCCCGACCCCCGCGCCCATGAACACCCGCATCCTGCCCCTCACCGAAGCCCACTTCGAGCGCCTGCACCAGGTGCTCGACGAGGTGGCGCGCGAGAAGCGCTACCTGGCCCTGCTGCAGGCGCCGCCGCGCGAGCAGACCTTCGCCTTCTTTCGCGACAGCCTGGACCAGGGCCATCCGCACGTCGTGGCCCTGCTCGACGATGAGGTGGTGGGCTGGTGCGACGTGCTGCCCGTGTTCGGCGAGGCCCGGCGCCACGTCGGTACCCTGGGCATCGGTCTGGTGCGCCGCGCGCGCCACCAGGGCCTGGGCGCGGCCCTGATGCGGGCCGCCATCGCCGCCGCCTGGGCCAAGGGCCTCACCCGCATCGAGCTGACGGTGCGGGCCGACAACCCCAATGCCCGCGCGCTGTACGAGCGCATGGGATTCGCGCACGAAGGCCTGCAGCGCGGCGCCTTCCGGGTCGACGGGGTGTCCGTCGACAGCCACGCCATGGCGCTGCTGCGCGAAGGCGGCCACTGAGCCCTACCATCCCGCTCATGCCCGAATCCATCCGCCACACCCACGCCCTGGTTTTGTTCTCCGGCGGCCAGGACTCCACCACCTGCCTGGCGCACGCGCTGGCGCGTTTCGAGCGCGTCGAGACCGTCGGCTTCGACTACGGCCAGCGCCACCGCGTGGAACTCGACGCGCGCCAGGCCGTGCTGCGCGAGCTGCGCGCGGCCTTTCCCGCCTGGGCCGCCCGGTTGGGCGAGGACCACATGCTCGACCTCGCGGTGCTGGGCGCGGTGTCCGAGACCTCGCTCACGCGCGACATGGCCTTTCGCATGGGGGCCAACGGTCTGCCCAACACCTTCGTGCCGGGGCGCAACCTGCTGTTCCTCACCCTGGCCGCGGCGCTGGCCTACCGGCGCGGGCTCACAGTGCTGGTGACGGGCGTGTGCGAAACCGACTTCTCCGGCTACCCCGACTGCCGCGACGACACCATGAAGGCCATGCAGCTGGCGCTCTCGCTGGGCATGGACCAGCGTTTCCTGGTCGACACGCCGCTGATGTGGATCGACAAGGCCGGCACCTGGCGCCTGGCGCGCGAGCTGGGCGGCGAGGCCCTGGTGGACCTGATCGTGGAGCACACCCACACCTGCTACCAGGGCGACCGCGAACACCGCCACGCCTGGGGCTGGGGCTGCGGGCAGTGCCCCGCCTGCGAGCTGCGCGAGCGGGGCTGGCAGGCCTACCGCATGTCCCTCGCGCCCGGCGCGCGCGCCGCGGGCTGAGGGCCGGTGTCAGCCGGCCTCACCCAGCCGCTCTTCCAGCCAGCGCCGCAGCGCCTGCACGGCCGGTGAGGCGCGGCGCCGGGCCAGGCGGGTGAACCAGTAGCGGCCCACCGCCACCTCCACGTCGAACAGCCGCACCAGCCGGCCGGCCTGCAGGTCGCGGCTGAACAGGCGCAGCGGCAGCAGGGCCACGCCCGCGCCTTGCGCCGCCGCGTCGGCCAGCAGCAGCGAGGAATCGAACTGCGGCCCCGTGAGCAGGGGCGCGCGCACGCCCGCCGCCTCGAACCAGGCGGGCCACTCGTCACCGCGGTAGGAGCGCAGCAGGGTTTCTCGGCCCAGGTCGGCCGGGCCGCGGATGCGGTGCGCCAGCGCGGGCGAGCAGACCGGCGCCAGCGGGGCGTCGAGCAGGGGCACGGCCTCGCACCCGGGCCACTGGCCGTCGCCGAAGCGGATGGCCGCGTCCAGGCCTTCGGCCGCCAGGTCCACGCGGTTGTTGTGGGTGAACAGGCGCAGTTCGATCAGCGGGTGGCGGGCCTGGAAGTCGCGCAGGCGCGGCAGCAGCCAGCCCACCGCGAAGGTGCCCACCACGCCGATGGACAGCACCTCGCGCCGCTGGCGCGTCTGCAGGCTGGCGAGCGTGGCCGACAGGCGCTCGAAGGCCTCGCTGAGCACCGGCAGCAGGGCCTGTCCCTCGTCGGTGAGCGCCAGGCCGCGCGGCAGGCGGCGGAACAGGCGGCGGCCCAGGCGGTCCTCGAGCTTGCGCACGTGCTGGCTTACCGCGGTCTGGGTCAGGTGCAGTTCCTCGGCGGCGCGCGTGAAGCTGAGGTGGCGCGCCGAGACCTCGAAGGCGCGCAGGGCATTGAGCGGAAGGTCCATGGTCGATAGAAGTTTTTCTTTGGGCTGGGGCAGATTATTTCCGTTTGAACGGCGCGGGTGGCGTCCCTAGCATTCGCGCTTTCCACAGGAGAAACCATGATCCATCGACGACAACTGCTCGGCTTCGCCGCCACCGCTCCCGCCCTGACGGCGCTTCTGATGCCCCAGTTTGCCTGGGGTCAGGAGGGCACGGACGCCCTCGACGCCGCGGCGCGCGCGCTGGAGGCGAAGTCCCGGGGCCGTCTGGGCGTGCACATCCTCGACACGGCCGACGGACGCGAATGGGGCCACCGCAGCGACGAGCGCTTCCTCATGCTCAGCACCTTCAAGACGCTGGCGGCGGCGCTGGTGCTGCGGCGCACCGACCAGGGCAAGGCGCCGCTGTCCAAGCGCGTGCGCTACCGCCAGCGCGATCTGGTGCAGTGGTCGCCGGTGACGGAAAAGCACGTGGGCGGCCGGGGCCTGAGCCTGGCCCAACTGTGCGAGGCCACCATCACCACCAGCGACAACACCGCGGCCAACCTGATCCTGCGCGAGGTGGGCGGCCCGGCCGCCCTGACGGCGTTCCTGCGCGGCATCGGTGACCCGGTGACACGGCTGGACCGCATGGAGCCGGAACTCAACGAGCCCTCGCCCGGGGAAGACCTGGACACCACCACACCGCGCGCGATGGCGCGCACCCTGCGCACGCTGTTGCTCGGCGACGCGCTGTCGCCGGCCTCGCGCGAGCAGCTGGCGGCCTGGCTCAAGGCCAACACCACGGGCGACCGCCGCCTGCGCGCGGGTGTGCCGCCGATCTGGGGCATCGGGGAGAAGACCGGTACCGCGGGCGAGAGCGCGAACGACGCCGGCATCGTCTGGCCGCCGGGGCGGGCGCCCTTGCTGGTGAGCGCCTACCTGGCCGACAGCCCGGCGGGCGCGGCGGCGCGCGAGCAGGCCCTGGCCGGCGTGGGCCGGCTGCTGGCGGCCTGGTGAGGCCGCGCTTCAGCCGGTGGCGACCCGGTAGCGCGGACCGTCCGCGGCGCCGGGCTGGAGCACCCAGCGCCGCGCGTGCCAGCCCGCCACGCCGGGCCGGTGCGCGATCGACACCAGGGCACCGTTCTGCGCGCGCACCAGGGCCTGCAGGCGCTCGTAGATGGTGGCCTCGGCGGCCTCGTCGAGCGCGCTGGTGGCCTCGTCGACGAACAGCCAGCGCGGCTTCTTGAGCAGGGCGCGCGCGATGGCCAGGCGCTGCTGCTCGCCGCCCGAGAGCTTCTGGCCCCAGGCGTCGGGGTCGTCGAGCCGCGCCACCAGGTCGGGCAGCAGCGCCTCGCGCAGCGCGGCCTGCAGTTCCTCGTCGCCATAGCGCGCGGCGGGCTCGGGGTAGGCCAGGGCGTCGCGCAGGCGGCCGTTGGGGAAGTAGGGCCGCTGCGGCAGGAACATGGCGCGCGCGTCGAAGTCGGCCGGCAGGCGCAGGCGGCGTTTCGCCCAGGGCCAGATGCCCGCCAGGCCGCGGAACAGCGTGGACTTGCCGCTGCCCGAGGGTCCCTGGACCAGCACCGAATCGCCGGGCGCGATGCGCGCGCCGTGCACCGCCAGCAGCGCCGCGCCGCCGGGCAGGGCGAGGTCCATGGCGTCGAGCGCGATCGCGTCCTCGGCGTTGGTCTCGCTGGCGGTGGCGGAGTCACCGGCCTGCAGCGCGGCGAAGCTCTCATCGAAGCTGGTGATGCGGTCGGTGGTGGCGCGCCAGGCGGCGATCTGGTCGTAGTTGTCGACGAACCAGGACAGCGCGCCCTGCACGCGGTCGAAGGCCGAGGCGATCTGCATCAGTTCGCCGAGCTGGATGGCGCCGCTGAAGAATCGCGGCGCCGCCACGATGAAGGGGAACACCGTGGCGGCCTGGCCGAAGCCGTTGGTGAACCAGACCAGGCGCTTCTGCGTGCGGATGAGCCGCAGGTAGTTGCCCAGCACGTCGGCGAAGCGCAGGCCGAGTTGGCGGCGCTCCACGCCTTCTCCCTTGTCGAGCGCGATGGACTCGCTGTACTCGCGCACGCGCACCAGGTGGTGGCGGAAGTCGGCCTCGAAGCGCTGCTGCTTGAAGTTGAGCGCGATCTGAGGGCGGCCGATGTAGTGGGCGAGCACGCTGCCGATGACGCAGTAGAGCACCGCCATCCAGACCATGAAGCCCGGGATGTCGACGTGCCGGCCCTGGAACGTGAAACCGAAGCTGCCCGACAGCGTCCACAGGATGCCGATGAAGCTCAGCAGCGTGACCACCGCGTTGAGCAGGCCCATGGACAGGCCCACGGTGTAGCTGGTGAAGAGGTTCATGTCCTCGGCGATGCGCTGGTCGGGGTTGTCGGGCGGCGCGTTGCCTTCGCGCGAGTAGCGCGCCAGCTCCATTTGGTAGAAGCGGTGGTTGGCGAGCCAGCGGTCCATGTAGTGCCGGGTCATCCACTCGCGCCAGCGCATCTGCAGCAGCTGCGTGAGGTAGAAGCGGTAGACCGCGATGACGATGAAGCTGAAGGCCAGGTAGGTGAAGCGGCCCAGTTCGCGCCAGAACACCGCGGCGTCCTTGTTCTGCAGCGCGTCGTAGAACACGCGGTTCCACTCGTTGAGCAGCACCAGCATGTAGACCGCGCCCAGGTTGAGCAGCACGATGGCCAGCAGCAGGCCGCGCGCCTTCCACTTGTCCTCGGAGTGGAGGTAGTAGGGCATGGACAGCCGCCAGGCCTTGCCGGCGAACTCGCGCAGGGCGCGCCACTTGCTGATCTTCTCGGTCATGGAAAAGCTCCGGCGGCCTGAGCCGCGATCTCGACGGTGAGGCGGTGCCGGCCGCCGGGCGGCAGCGCGATGCGCTCGTCGCCCGCGTTGGCGGTTTCGACGCAGACGAAGTGCTGGTGCGCGCCCGGGCCCAGGTCGGCCATGCCGGCGGCCAGTTCGGCGCCCGGGTTCCACACCACGGCGGTTCGGCTGCCCGCGCTGTGCAGCGTCAGGCGCTGGCCGCCGGCCGCGCCGAGCAGCTGCAGGCGATCGGGCACCCCCTGGTAGAGGCGGTCGAGCCGGCCGCTGAAGCGCAGGGCTTCCTGGGTGGCGCTGCCGGCCGGGGGCGCGCCGGGCACCTGGTCGATGAAGCCGCAGCCTTCCAAGCCCAGTACCTGCGCCGCGTCGAGGCGGTCCACCGCGAAGTAGCTGTGCAGCGCCTGGGTGAGGGTGAAGGCGCTGTCGCCGATGTTGTGGGCGCTCAGGCTAAGGCGCAGCGTGGCGCCCACGCGGATGTCGAGCCGCAGCTCGAAGGCGTGCGGCCACAGGGCGCGCGTGGCCTCGTCGTCGCGCAGGACCAGCTCGAGCGCGGTGGCGCCATCGCTGCCGTCGCGGGCCCCGCGCAGGGACCAGCGGCGCAGGCGCGCGAAACCATGGGCGGGGCGGCCCAGGCCGTCGGGATCGGGCCCGAACCAGGGCCAGCAGAGCGGCACGCCGCCGCGGATGGCCTGGCCGGCCTCGAAGCGCGCGCGCGGGCTCAGGAACAGCCAGTCGGGCTGGCCGTGCGGCTGGAAGGACAAGACCTGCGCGCCCTGCAGCGAGACCGTGGCGCGGGCCAGCGGGTTGTGCACCCGCAGCAGGGGCAGGCCGCCCGGGCCGTCCACGGGCCTCAGGCTGGCGGTGGGGGCGGGGCGGTCGGGCACGGGCGCGGGCTCAGGGGTTTGAAATGCCCGAGGCCACATGGCCCGCCGGCACGTGCTGCGCGGCGGATTCGATGTGGCCGGTCTGGTCGTCGAAGAAGAAGTCGGGTTCGAATTCGCGCAGGAACTCGCCCTTGGGCAGGCCGCCCAGGAACATGGCCTCGTCGACCTCGATGTTCCAGTTCATCAGCGTGCGGATGGCGCGCTCGTGCGCGGGCGCGCTGCGCGCGGTCACCAGCGCGGTGCGGATGCGCATGAGCGGCGTGCCCTCGCTCTGCAGGCGGTGCAGGGCTTCCAGCAGCGGCTTGAAAGGGCCTCCCTCCAGCGGCGTGCCGGCCTTGCTCGATTCGTGCGACTGGAAGGCCGAGAGGCCCTGCGACTGGTAGATGCGCTCGGCCTCGTCGGAGAACAGCACGGCGTCGCCGTCGAAGGCGATGCGCACCTCGGTCGGGTGGGCGTCGCTGGCGCGCACCGAGGTGGGGTAGACCTGCGCGGCGGGCACGCCGGCGTCCAGTGCGGCGCGCACGTCGGCCAGGTGGGCCGACAGGAAGAGGTTGGCGCGCAGCGGGCGCAGGTAGCGCCAGGGCGACTGGCCGCGCGTGAAGCTGCCGCGCTGGATGGGCAGGCCGTAGTGCTGGGCCGAGCGGAACACGCGCATGCCCGAAACCGGGTCGTTGCGCGAGAGGATCACCACCTCCACGCGCTGGGCGTGGGCGTCGTTGAAGGCGAGCAGCTTGTGCACCAGCGAGAAGGCCACGCCGGGCGCGGCGGGGGTGTCCAGCCGCTCCAGCTGCAGCCGCATGTAGGCCTTGTCGTCGCCCTGTTCGAAGAGGCGGTTCTCTTCTTCGAAATCGAACAGGGCGCGCGAGGAAATGGCGACGACGAGCTTGCCGTCCAGGGTGACTGCCATCAGACCACCCGCCGGGCCGCCCCAAGGGCGGTCTGCGCCCCCTTGGGGGGCAGCGGATACACGAAGTGAGGAGCGTGGGGGCTCATGGTTTCAGGTGACGAGCTGATTGAGCTGAATGATCGGCAGCAGCACTGCCAGCACGATGAGCATGACGACCAGGCCCATGCCCACGATGAGCAGGGGCTCCAGCACCGTGGCCAGGGACATGGCGCGCCGCTGCACCTCGGCGCCGAGCTGGTCGGCCGCGCGCTGCAGCATCTGCGGCAGCTGGCCGGTCTGTTCGCCCAGGCGCGCTAACATGCTCAGCAGCGGCGGAAAGCGCTTCTTGCTGGCCAGGGCCGAGGCCAGGGGCGCGCCCTCGCGCACGCGCACCAGGGCGTCGAGCGCGTCTTCGCGCAGGGCGCGGTTGTTCAGGGTTTCGGCGGCGGTCTGCAGGGCGCGCAGGATGGGCACGCCCGCGCCCGCCAGCATGGCCAGCGTGCCGGCGAAGCGCGTGGCGTTGAAGCCGCGCGCCAGGCGGCCCAGCACGGGCAGGCGCAGCACGGCGGCGTCCATGCGCAGGCGCAGGCCCTCCTGCCGGTGCGCGAACACCAGCCCTATGAGACCGAGCACGAGCAACAGCAGCACGGCCCAGCCCCAGGTGCGCACGAAGGCGCTGATGCCCATCATGATGACCGTGAGCGTGGGCAGGGCGCGCTTGCTGCCCTCGAACACGCCCGCCACCTGCGGCACCACGTAGCTGACCAGGAAAACGACGATGACGATGGCCACCAGGGTCACGATGGCCGGGTACAGGGCCGCGGCGATGAGCTTGTTGCGCAGCGCCTCGCGCGCTTCCAGGTCGTCGGCCAGGCGCTCCAGCACGGTGCCGAGCTGGCCGCTCTGTTCGCCGGCGGCCACCACGGCGCTGTAGCTGGCCGCGAACTCGCGCGGGTACTGCGACAGGGCGCGCGCGAAGGACGCGCCGGCGTTGACCTCGCTGCGCAGCGTGGCCACCAGGTTGCGCAGCTTGTCGTTCTCGGCCTCGTCGGCCAGGGCGCTGAGCGCGCGCTCCAGCGGCATGCCGGCGGCCACCAGGCCCGCGAGCTGGCGCGTCCACACGCCCAGCGCGGTGTTGCTGAACACGCGCCCGCCCCACAGCGTGACGTTGAGCCCCTGGCCGCCGCCGGCCTGCGCCGACTGCGCGGCCGGCTCCACGGCCAGCGGCACCAGCGAGCGCGCGCGCAGCAGGCCGCGCGCGGCGCGCGCGGTGTCGGCGTCGATCACGCCCTTGTGCGTTACGCCGTTGGCGTCAACGGCCTCGAAGGTGTAGGCCGGCATGTCAGCAGGCCGCCTGGCCGCCGGGCCGCGCAGCGGTGGAGCGTGGGGGCTTCATGTTCATTCGCGGGTGACCGACATCACCTCTTCCACCGAGGTCACGCCCGTCTCGATCAGGCGCTGGCCGTCCTCGCGCATGGTGCGCATGCCGGCCTTCTCGGCGGCGGCGAACAGCCGGCTCTCGGCCGCGCGCTGGTGCACCAGGGCTCGGATCTGGTCGTCGGCCACCATGAGTTCGTAGATGCCGGTGCGGCCCTTGTAGCCGCTGTGGCTGCAGTGCTCGCAGCCCACCGGGTGCCAGCGGCCCTGCGCGTCCTGGCGGCGGCAGTGCACGCAGAGCTTGCGCACCAGGCGCTGCGCCAGCACGCCCAGCAGCGAGCTGCTGAGCAGGAAGGGCTCGACGCCCATGTCGGTGAGGCGGGTGACGGCGCTCGGCGCGTCGTTGGTGTGCAGCGTGGCCAGCACCAGGTGGCCCGTGAGCGATGCCTGGATGGCGATCTGCGCGGTTTCGTGGTCGCGGATCTCGCCGATCATGATGACGTCCGGGTCCTGGCGCAGGATGGCGCGCAGGGCCTTGGCGAAGGTCAGCTCGATCTTGGGGTTGACCTGGGTCTGGCCGATGCCGGGCAGCTCGTACTCGATCGGGTCCTCGACCGTCATGATGTTTTGGCGCCCGGCGTCCAGCCGCTGCAGGCCGGCGTAGAGCGTGGTGGTCTTGCCCGAGCCGGTGGGACCGGTGACCAGGATGATGCCGTGCGGCTGCTGGATGAGGCGCAGGAAGCGCGCCAGCACATCGCCCTGCATGCCCACGGATTCGAGGTCGAGCTTGCTCTCGCTCTTGTCGAGCAGGCGCAGCACGGCGCGCTCGCCGTGCGCGCTGGGCAGGGTGGAGACGCGCACGTCCACCGCGCGCGTGCCGATGCGCAGGCTGATGCGGCCGTCCTGCGGCAGGCGTTTTTCGGAGATGTCGAGCTCGGCCATGATTTTCAGGCGCGAGATCAGGGCCGCGTGCAGGGCGCGGTTGGGCTGCACCACCTCGCGCAGCGTGCCGTCGACGCGGAAGCGCACGCTGGAGTGGCGCTCGAAGGGCTCGATGTGGATGTCGCTGGCGCCATCCCGCGCGGCCTGCGTGAGCAGGGCGTTGAGCATGCGGATGATGGGCGCGTCGTCGGCGGTTTCCAGCAGGTCCTCGATGGCCGGCAGCTCCTGCATCATGCGGCTGAGGTCGGCATCGCTCTGCACCTCGCTCACCACGGCGGCGGCGCTGGATTCGCCCTGCGAATAGGCCGAGCTGATGCGCTGGCGCAGGCCCTCGGCGTCTTCCCACTGCAGGTCCAGCAGCGGGTGCAGGCGCAGGATCTCGGACAGGGCCGACAGGCGCCTGGACTGGGCCTGCGGATCGGCCGCGGGCGTGCGGCTGCCCACCAGGGTGAGCCGGCCCGCGTCTTCCTCGAGCAGCCACTGGTGCTCGCGCGCGAAGGCGTAGGGCAGCGGGTACTTCATGGGCGCGGCCTCACTGCTGCGGGGCAGGGGCGGGCGCCGGGGCGCCCGCCGGCGGCGTGGGCGCGGGAACGGCGTTGGGTGAACCTTCGGGCGCGCCCAGCGGCGTGGGCCGCGGCGCCAGGCGCTCGTAGGGCAGGGCCTGCGGACCCAGCACCGGGGACTCGTTGATCTTGAGCACGCTGCTGCGTTCGGGCTGCAGCCCGCGCTGGATGCTGCGCATCTGCTCGTAGCGGTCGAGCGCGAGGTTGGCGGTGTCGCGCTCGTCGCGCATCACCACGGGGCGCAGGAACACCATCAGATTGGTCTTCTTGCGGCTGCGGGTTTCGCTGCGGAACAGGCCGCCGAGCACGGGCACGTCGCCCAGGCCGGGCACCTTGTCCTGGTTCTGTGCGTACTCGTCCTGCAGCAGGCCGCCGAGCACCACGATGGCGCCGTCGTTCACGAGCACGGTGCTCTCGATGCTGCGCAGGTTGGTGATGAGGCCGGTGCTGGAGTTGATCGAGGCCGGCGCGACGCTGGACACCTCCTGGTAGATGGTCAGCTTGATGGTGCCGTTCTCGCTGATCTGCGGCTTCACGCGCAGGGTGATGCCCACGTCCTTGCGCTCGATGGTCTGGAAGGGGTTGACCGAGCCGTTGTTGCCGCCGCCGGTGTTGGTGAACTGGCCGGTGACGAAGGGCACGTTCTGGCCGATGACGATCTTGGCCTCTTCGTTGTCCAGCGTGAGCAGGTTGGGCGTGGACAGGATGTTGCCGGCGCCGTTCTCCTGCAGGAAGCGCGCCAGGAAGCCCAGCACGTAGACGCCGCCGGTGCGGCGCGCCAGGCCGATGTTCAGGCCGGCGGCGGGCGCCGTCTCGCCCTGCGCGAGGTTGAAGATGTTGCGCCCGCCCTCGCCGAAATTGGTGCCGAGCAGGCCGATCACGCGGTCACCCGACTGGCCGGAGGCGCCCTGCCACTGGATGCCGAACTCGGCGGCCTTGTCGTCGTTCACCTCGGCGATCAGGCTTTCCACATACACCTGGGCGCGGCGCGAGTCGAGCTGGTCGATGACAGCGCGCAGCTGGCGGTACAGCGGCTCGGGCGCGGTGATGATGAGCGAGTTGGTCGCCGGGTCGGCCTGGATCATGCCGCCGGTGGAGGGCTGGGCGCTGGCCGCCACCGGCGTGCTGGCGGCGCTGTTGGCCCCCATGCCGCTGGTGGCGCCGCCGCCCAGGTTGAGGCCGCCGGTGCTGGCGCGCGACAGGCCACCGCCGGTGGACGCGCCGCCGCTGCCGCCGCCGCCCAGGGCGCCGCCGCTGCCGCCACCGTCGCCCGCCGCGATGGCCGCGCGCAGCGTGGTGGCCAGGGCCACCGCGTCGGCGTTCTTGAGGTAGACCACGTGGATGTTGCCGCTGGCCACGCTGGCCGAGGGCTGGTCGAGCCGCACCACGAGCGACTTGACCAGGGCCAGGCGCGCCGGATTGGCCGCGCGCAGCACCAGCGCGTTGCTGCGCGGCTCGGCCACGATGGTGGTGCGGAAGGAGGCGTCACCCGCGGCGGCGCCACCGGCCGCGGCGCCGGTGGCGGTGGGGTCGATCAGGCGCTGGATCAGCGGCACGATGTCGGCCGCCACCGCGTGCTGCAGCGGAATGATCTCGACGTCGCTTGCGCCGGGCACGTCCAGCGCGGCGACGATGCGGCCGATGCGCTGCAGGTTCTCGGCGTAGTCGGTGATGATCAGCGAGTTGTTGCCCGGGTTGACGTTGATGGTGTTGTTGGGCGGGATCAGCGGGCGCAGCACCGGCACCAGGTTGTTCGCGTTCTCGTGGTTGAGCCGGAAGATCTGCGTGACCACGGTGTTGGACGCCGGCAGCGCGGACGCGGCCCCCGCGTTCACCACGTTGCCCTGCAGCTTGGCGTCGGCCTCGGGCACGATCTTGTAGAGCCCGCCGGTGTCCACCAGCGCGAAGCCCTGCAGGCGCAGCGCGGCGGCGAATTGGTTCAGCGCGGCGGCCGGCGGCACGGGGCGGTCGGTGGAGAGGTTGATGGTGCCGCGCACGCGCGGGTCGACGACGACGCTGCGGCCGGTGATGGTGGCCATGGTGCGGGCCACGGCCTCGATTTCGGCGCCCACGAAGTTCAGGGTGACGGGCTCGGTCGGCCGGGTCTGCGCGGTGGCCGTCGGCGCGCCGGGCAGGCTCAGCGCCAGCGCGCAGGCCAGCGCGAGTGCGCTGCGGCGGCCGGCCAGGGGGGGGAGGGCAAACATGATGGCGATCCTACGTCTAAGGTTCACCCGATGGTGATGACCGAACGGGCGCCTTGGCGGCGGCCCACGATGTTGAGCAGGTTGGTCAGGGCCTCTTCGCTGCCGGGCGCGGCCTGGGCGTCGCCCGCGAAGCGCAGGCGCCCGCCCACCCATTGGCCCTGGCCTTGCAGCAGCAGGGCGCCGCTGAGGGTGCTCAGGTCCAGGCGGGCGGTGTCGCCCTCGGCCCCCGCGCGCAGCGTGGCGCGGTAGCTGCCCAGGGGGCGGATGCTGGACAGGCGCGAGGCCATGTCGAGGGCGTCGATGTCCAGCCCGCCCTGCAGCCGCGCGCGGCCGCTGGCCAGGGTGAGGGTGAGGCCCTCGCTGCGCAGCGCCAGCACGCCCTGCAGGCGCAGGGTGTTCCAGGGGGTGCCCAGGCCGGCCAGCAGTTCGGCTGGCCAGCGGCTGTCGAAGCCGGCGACGCTGAGCGAGGTTTCGCTCAGGCCGGGGTGCAGGCGCAGTTGCAGCGGTTGCGGGGTGCAGCACGGCGCCTGCAGCGCCAGCGAGAACGCGGGGCCGCCTTGCCAGGCGGGGCGCAGGCGCCAGCGCAGGCCTTGGGGCAGGGCGCTGCTGGTGCGGCTGCCTTCGCCGCCGGTGAGCAGCAGATCGGCCTGGCCGCTCCAGACACTGCCGCGCGCGTTGACGAGTTGCACCTGACCGCCGCTGGCCCGGTCCAGTGCGCTGGCCAGCCAGCGCGCCGGGGCGAACAGCAGCAGCGCCAGCAGCAGCCCCAGCACGGCGGCGGCGAAGGCCAGGCGGCGCACGGTGGCAGTGGTGCTCATGGAGAAGCCTCCGCGTGGCATGCGGCGGTGCGGGGTGGGAACACCTTCGCGCAAGGCGCTGCGGTGCGAACGCCTTCGGGCGGCCGGGCGGCGTGGACTCGGAACACCTTCGCGCAAGGCGCTGCGGTGCGAACGCCTTCGGGCGGCCGGGCGGCGTTCATCTCAATTCCCTGCCAGCGGCGGGCCGCTCACCACCAGCGAGCCGCTCCAGGTGGTGCCTGGGCCGTCGCGGTTGAGTTGGGATTCGAGCGGCAGCAGCCGCGCGTTCACGCGCACCTGCTGCAGCCAGCCGGCCAGGGCCAGGGCTTCGGCCTGGCGCAGGGTGAGGGTGGCGCGGTCGCCCAGCACGTTGATCTGGCCGGTGCCGCCCAGGGCGCCGGTGGCGGCCTCGAGGGCGCGCAGGGCCTCGTCGCGGCCCGGCGGCTGGCCGGTGGAGGCGGCGCGCAGGCCCTCGGCGGTCTGCGCCAGTTGCTGCATGCGCGCGAGCTGCGCGTCCAGCGTGGCGTGGCGGGCCGGCGCCTCGCGCAGGGTGCGCCAGGCGGGGTGGATGGCGAGCCACCACAGCAGGGCCAGGCCCACGATGAGCGCGGCGGCCAGCACCAGCCGGCGTTCGCGTGCGGCGAGGCCAGCGTACCAGCCGGCCAGGGCGGCGCGGGCGCTCGTCGGGGAAGGGGTGTCGAGGTCGGCGGCCATGTCAGGGTTGCGGTGCCTGCAGCACCAGTTCGTTGCCGTCGAATTGCGCGCGCCAGCCGCCGCTCTGCAGGGCCTGCTGCAGCGCGCGCACCCGCTCCTCGCCGGTGCGCCAGCCCGACAGGCGCAGCGCGCCGTTGTCGTAGCCGATGCGGGTGGGCGACAGCGGTTCGCTGCCGGCGGCGCGGTCCACCGCGGCCAGCAGGCTTTCCAGGTCGCCGGCCGAGAGTTGGCCGCTGGCCTGCTGCAGCCGCGCCACTTCGCGCTGCATCTGCGCCGGGGCGTCGAGCACCAGGTTGACATGGGGGAAGGCCGTGGTGAGGGTGGTGCGCACCGCGTCTTGCTTGTCCTGCAGGCTCTGGCGCTCCTGCCAGGCCGTCAGGTTCAGTCCGAAGAGCTGGGCCGCGACCAGCGCCGCGAGGCCCCAGCGCGCCGCGCGCCACTGCGGGCCGCTGCGGAACTGGCGCCAGGCGCGCCGCCAGCGCTGGCCACGCCGCGCGCCCGAGGACAGGCTGAGGTCGAACTGGGCCAGGTTCCAGTCGCTCTGCCCCGCGCGCAGCAGCCAGCGGGCCGGCGGCACCGGGTCGAAGGGGCGCTGCAAGGCGCGTTCGGCGAGTTCGGCCACCAGCGGGTCGGCCAGCCAGACGTCCAGGGCGTCGGTGGCGCGCAGGTCGTTGCCGGTGGCGCCGGGCAGCAGGGCGTCCAGGGGCAGGGGCTGGTCGTCGCGCAGGGGCACGCAGCTCACGCCCAGCAGGCTGGCGCTGGCCAGCCAGGCCTGATCGCCGTCGATGTGCGCCCAGTGCAATTGGCCGGGCGAGTCCATGGCGAAGCTGCGCGTGGCGCCGGTGGCACCGGGCGCGCGGGCGGGCACCAGGGGCCACATGAGCGGCGCGATGCGCGCCACCGGGCGGCCGGCGGATTCGAGCGCGCGCAGCCAGTCGCGCAGGCGGGCGCGGTCGGTGCAGGCCACCCACACGGTCTGGCCGGCGCGGCCGCCGGGCTCCAGGGCGTGGTGCAGGGCGCCCACGTCGCTGAGCACCTGGTCTTCGAGCAGGCCGTCGAGCGCGGCGCGCAGGCGCGGGCCGCTCACGCGCGGCAGGCTCAGTCGGTGCCAGGACAGCGCGCGCGGCGGCAGCGCCAGCACCAGTTCCTCGTTGCGCGGCAGCAGCGACAGGGCCGATTCGCCGTCCTCGACCGGGTTCTGGCCGTCGGTGCTGCGCACCCAGCGCATCAGCGCGGCGGCGGCCGAGGGCGGTGCCAGGTAGTCGACGGGCGTGACGATGAGCACAGGCGGGATTTCAGAAGATGGGACCGGCCATTCTAGAGAGGGACCATGTCAAAGCCTCATCCAGGTGCCCTAGGGCGTTGCGTGGCGGCTTCAGTGGCCACCCGCCAGGGTGGCGGCCGGTGCCCTGGGGCGTCTCAGCGGCGCGTGAAGCGCTCGCGCCAGACGATACGCGCGTCCAGGGCCTGGCGCATCACCAGGGAGCGCTCTTCGATGATGGTGTCGTCCAGCCGCAGGCGGCCGCGCACCTCGAAGAAGCTGCTGCGCACGCCGTGGTACTGGTCGCTGAGGACGGCCGGGCCCTGGGGCAGCAGGCGCTGCGCTTCGGCGATGCTGCGAAACGGCGTGCGCTCCCGCGCCGAGACGAGGCGGCGCGCCATGGCCAGGTCCAGTCCCGGTAGAGAGGCGGCGATGGCCTCGGCGCTGGCGGTGTTCAGGTTGAGCGTGGTGCGCAGCGGCAGCACGGTGAGGTGGGGCTCCAGCCGCGCCAGGCTGCTGGGCGAAATGCCCAGCCAGGCGAGCTGCGAGAGCTTGGACGGCAGCAGCGAGGCCGCGTCCGCGGGCAGGGGGTCGCTCAAGGACTGCTGGGCACTGGCCAGCAGCTCCTTGGCGGCGGCTTCGAGCTCGCTGCGCGGCAGGCCGAGCAGTTCGTACAGGCGGCGCAGGCTGTCCAGGTCGGGCTCGGAGAGCTCGTACTTGAGCGGCACGGCACCGTTCTGGACGGTGGTCAGGCGCGCCACGTTGTTGAAGTTCAGGCGCGACTGCAGGTCGGTGATTTCGCCCGAGAGGAAGGCTTCGAGCGTGCTGTCGGCGGTGTTGTCGCGGTCGGCGGCGAGGAAGCTGGACAGCCGGGCCTCTTCCAGCGGCAGCGCCCAGGGCTCGCCCAGGTGGTCGGGGTTGCCATTGGTCTGGTTGCCGCGCCCATCCTCGCGCAGGATCAGGCGCGCCCAGTCGAGCGCGCCGGTCAGGATCCAGGCGGCCTGGGCGCGCTGGCGTTCCGCGCGCTCGACCTCCAGCGCGCGCCATTGCTGCCACAGCGCGCTGGCGGCCAGCGCGGCCACCAGGGTGACGGTGAGCATGGCCAGCAACAGCGCGGCGCCGCGCTGGTGGGTGCGTGTCACGGGACGGCCCTCCATGCTGTGCACGGCGGAGCGGAGTGCCTTGGGAGCGGCCCGGCCGCGCTCATGGCGAGGGCTCCAGCGTGGGGCGCACCCAGTCGCGCTGCAACACGCCGTGCAGGGCGGTGCCGGCCGGGGGCAGTTCCAGCAGCAGGCGCACGCCATTGGGCATGTTCAGGTGGGGGGTGTAGGACATGCCGCGGGGGGGCGGGCTGTCGGCGGCCGACTGCGGGTTGGTCCAGGCCTCGCCGCGGTGGTAGTAGAGCTGCCAGCTCAGGGCCGGCACCAGGGCGATGGCGCTGTCGGCCGTGGGGGCGGTGAGCGCGTCGCCGGCGGCGTTGCCGGGTGCGTTCACGCGGCCGGTGGCCCAGTCGGCCGCGCGCTGCCAGGCGAGGGTGAGCTCGTTGCGTTGGCGCAGCGGACCCGACTGCCAGCGCGACCAGCGCGGGCCCTCGGGGCCGTTGAGCAGGGCCCAGGCGACCACGCGGACGCCCCGGCTGTCCAGGCCGGTCTCCATGGGGTCGCGCCGGGTGAGTCGAAGCACCTGGCCGTTGAAGGCGATGGGCGCGACCTCGCGCGTGTCGACCAGGGCGTCCAGGTCGGCCGTCCACTGGCCCAGGGCGGACTGCAGGCGGCGCAGCTCGTCGCCTCGCGACTGGGTGATGCTCTGCGTGCGCCCCATGCCGTCGATGGCGCGCCAGGCCAGCACGGCGATGATCGAGAGGATGGCCAGGGCCACCAGCAACTCGATCAGGGTGAAGCCACGCGCGCGCCGCTGGCCCATCAGAAGCGCCCTTGCACGGTGGACAGGGTCAGCAGGCGCACCCCGGGGCCGTCGGCGCCGCGCAGCACGGTGGCGTCGATGCGGCGGAAATTGGGGTTGGGCGTGGGCAGGACGGAAACCCGCACGCGCAAGTCGTGGCCGGCCTGCTGGCAGGTGGATTCGCTGTTGCCAGTGCCGGGCAGCTGGCGCTGCAGGCGCAGGGTGATGAGTGTGTTCTCGGCGCACAGGGTGGCCAGCCACTGTTCGGTCTGGCGCTCGGCCGTGCGTGTGAGCGCGTTGCTGGCCTGCAGGCCGGTGGTGAGGGCGAGCGCCACCACGCCCAGGGCCACCAGCACCTCGATCAGGGTGAAGCCGCGCGCGCTTTTCATAGGGGCGTCAGGGCGCGTCCGGGGTAACGCGGAAAGGGCCCAGGCCGTCGGTGGCCAGCACCAGGCGGCGCTCGCCCAGGCCGAGGGCGATGCGCTGCGCCGGGATCAGCGGCTCGGGGCCGAGCACCAGGGCGGTGGCGCCGGGCGGCTGCAGCACCTGGGCGCCGGTGTCGGCGTTCAGCCATTGGTGCGCGCCCTCGGAGGGCGTGGGGCCGTCGCCGGCACGCGCACGCGGCAGGCCGATGAACTCGAAACCATGGGGCCGCAGGCGCCACACCACCGGCAGACCGCTGGTGAGCGATTGCGCGCGCGCCGATTCGAGCATGGCCGACAGGCGCAGGGCCTCGCGCTCCAGCCGCGTGCCGCTGTCGTCGCGCAGCGCGAAGCTGACGGCCGCCGTGGCCATGGCGATGATGGCCACGACCACCATCAGTTCGAGCAGGGTGAAGCCCCGTGGGCGGCCGTGCGGCATGGTGGGGGCGGGCCGTCGGCGGGCCGGCCGGTTTACTGCCAGCTGCCGATGTCGGCGTTGGCGCCTTCGCCGCCGGCCTGGCCGTCGGCGCCCAGCGAGAGCACGTCGACTTCGCCGTGCACGCCGGGGTTGAGGTACTGGTACGGTCGCCCCCAGGGGTCGTTGGGCAGCTTGTCGAGGTAGCGGCGCCAGTTGGGCGGAATCGCCCCGACGGTGGGTTTGTTGACCAGCGCGCCCAGGCCTTGCTCGGCGCTGGGGTAGCGCTGGTTGTCCAGGCGATAGAGCTTGAGCGCCTGCATGAGGTTGTGGGTGTCGGTGCGGGCGGCGGTCATGCGCGCATCGTCCGTTCGGTCTAGCACGTTGGGCACGATGAGCGCGGCCAGCACGCCGATGATGACCAGCACCACCATCAGCTCGATGAGCGTGAAGCCGCGCCGCAGTGCGCGTCGGGTGGGTGCGTAAGAGGGGAAGAGGGGGCGTGTCAAGGGAGTCTCCGGCACCGGGTCGTCGGGCGCCCCGCGCGGGGGTCGGTCGATCATAATGCGCGCATGAGTCGGGCATCCACCTTCGGGCACTCGGTCTTCCTGGGCGAGGGCGCAGCGGCGCCAGGCGGCGCGCCGCGGCGCGCGCCGGGCGCGCTGGCCGTGCTGCTCTGGCTGGCAACGGGGCTCAGCGTGGGTTACTGGGTGCTGCAGGCCATGGGTCGCTCGCCGCTGACCCCCGTGGCCGCGCCCGCGGTGGCGGCGCCCGCGCCCGACACGGCGTCCGTGGCGCGCGTGCTCGGCGCCGTGCAGGCCGTTGCGGTGGACACCCCGGCCAGCGCGCCCGCCCCGCTGTCCTCGCGCTTCCAGTTGCTGGGTGTGATCAATGCCGGCGGCGCCGACGGCGCCGCGCTGATCGCCATCGACGGACAACCACCCAAGCCCTACCGCGTGGGCGCCGAGCTCGACGGCGGCGTGGTGCTCCAGTCGGTGCAGCGCCGCTCGGCGCGGCTCGCACCGGCCGGCGGCGGCCAGCAGGGCTTCGAGCTGAGCTTGCCCGCCCCGCCGGGCGACACGCCCTGAGGCCCAGGGCCGCCCGCCATGGCCCCGCGCGGCGGAACCCCCACCGACCCCGCGCCCCTGCCGGACGCGCTGCGGCCCTCGGGCAGCCTGTTGGCCAACCTGAGCGACGAACTGCGGCGCTACCCGCCCTTCGATGAGATGGAGGCGGCGCACGTGGCCGCCTTCGTGGCGGCCTCGCGCCAGGCCTACTACGCGCCCGGCGAGCCGGTGGTGGACCCGCAGGACGGGCCGGTGCGCGAGCTGTTCTTCATCCGCCGCGGCGCGGTCACCGGCAAGCGCGGGCTGTCCGAGGTTTCCGGCGGCGCCTTCCAGTACGAGGCGGGCGATCTGTTTCCCATCAGCGCGGTGCTGGCGCAGCGCGCGCCCACCACGCTGTACCACGCCACCGAAGACACTTTCGTGCTGGTCATCGGCGCCGAGGACATGCGCGCCCTGGCGGCGCAAAGCCCGCCGTTCGGCGACTTCCTCAACCGGCGCATCCTCAAGTTCCTGGAGCTGTCGCGCGCGGCGCTGCAGGTGGCCTATTCCTCGCAGGCGCTGGCCGAGCAGTCGCTGGAGACGCCACTGAGCGAGCTGGGCCACAAGGCGCCGGTGAGTTGCGCGCCGCACACGCCGCTGCGCGAGGTGCTGGGCCAGATGCACGAGCGGCGCATCGGCTCCATGCTGGTGGTGGACGGCGCGGGCGCGCCGCTGGGCATCCTCACGCGCTCCGACGTGCTGGGCCGTGTGGTGCTGCCGCAGGTGCCGCTGGACGCGCCGGTGTCGTCGGTGATGGTGCGGCCCGTGCACAGCCTGCCGCACGACGCCAGCGCGCAGGACGCCGCGCTCGCCATGTCCACGCACGGCATCCGCCACGTGCCCATCACGCGCGCGGGGCGGCTGGTGGGCATCGTCTCCGAGCGCGACCTGTTCGCGTTGCAGCGGCTCAGCCTCAAGCAGGTGAGCTCCAGCATCCGCAACGCCACGGGCGTGGACACGCTGCGCGTGGTGGCGCACGACATCCGCCGTTTCGCGCGCACCCTGCTGGGCCAGGGCGTGCAGGCGCGCCAGCTCACGGCGCTGATCAGCCATTTGAACGATGCGCTGGGCGCGCGCTTGATCGAACTGCTGGCGCAGCGCCATGGCATCGCCTTGGCCGACTGCTGTTGGCTGGCGCTGGGCTCCGAGGGCCGCGGCGAGCAAACCATCGCCACCGACCAGGACAACGCGCTGATCCGTCCCGATGGCAGCGAGGCCGCGCCCTACCTGGCCTTCGCGCGTGAGGTGAACCAGGCGCTGGACGACTGCGGCTACCCGCTGTGCAAGGGCGGCGTGATGGCCGGTAACCCCGAGCTGTGCCTGACGCTGACCCAGTGGCGCGAGCGTTTCGCGAACTGGATCGAGCATGGCTCGCCCCAGGACCTGCTGAACGCCAGCATCTTTTTCGACTTTCGCCCGCTCGCTGGCCACGAGGCCCTGGCCCGCGCGCTGCACGACGAGGTGCTGGCGCACGCGCGCACCACGCCGCGTTTCCTGAAGCAGCTCGCGCTCAATGGCCTGGGGCGCACGGTGCCGCTGAACTGGCTGGGCAACATCGACACCGAGGCGGTGGAGGGTCACGACACGCTGGACCTCAAACTGCAGGGCACGGCCATCTTCGTCGACGTGGCGCGCCTGTACGCCCTGGCGCACGGCGTGCCGGCCACCAACACCCGCGAGCGCCTGGAGGCGGTGGGGCCGCTGCTGGGCGTACCGGCGCACGAGGCCCAGGCCTGGGTTGGCGGCTTTGACTACCTGCAGCTGCTGCGCCTGCACGCGCAGCTGGACGGCACCACGGTGGGCGACAGCCCGAACCGCATCGCGGTGGACACGCTCAACGACATCGACCGCCGCATCCTGAAGGAAACGCTGCGCGTGCTGCGCGCCCTGCAGCAGCGGCTCACGCTGGACTACGACCGGTGAGCGCGTGGTGGTCGGCCTGGTTCGGCGGCGGCGACGCGGCGCCCGCGGCGCCCGAGCGCTGGGTGGTGCTGGACGTGGAAACCAGCGGCCTCGACGTGGCGCGCGACCGCCTGCTGGCCATCGCCGCCGTGGGCCTGCGCGTGGACTGGTCGCGCCGCCGCCTCGACGTGTGCCTGGGCGACAGCTTCGAGGTGGTGCTGCGCCAGGAGCGGGCCTCCAGCCGCGACAACATCCTGCTGCACGGCATCGGTGTGCAGAGCCAGCGCGACGGGTGGGATCCGGTCGAGGCGCTGCGGGCCTTCGAAGCCTTCGCCGGCGCGGCGCCGCTGCTGGCCTTCCACAGCGCTTTCGACGAAGCGCTGATCGGCCGGCACGCGCGCCAGCACCTGGGGCGGCGCCCAGCCAATCCCTGGGTGGACATCGAGCACCTCTGCGCCGTGACGCACCCCCAGGTGCGGGCCCGCTCGCTGGACGAGTGGATGGCGCATTTCGGCATCACCTGCCCCCGGCGCCACCAGGCGGCGGCCGACACCCTGGCTGAGTGCGAGCTGCTGCAGCGCATATGGCCGGCGGTGGCGGTCGAGTGCCGGAACTGGCGCGGCGTGGAGCGTTTGGCCGGCCGACGGCGCTGGCTGGCGTCGGGCTAGCTGTTGAGTCTCAGGAGGTTGTTCATGCCCGGGATGCGGGTCATGGGCGGCTGATGGTGCAGAGCGGAGTGTGGCCGCAGCCAGTTGTAGTGGTCAATGAAGGGCTGCAGGGCGGCGTGGCGCTGGGC